>JBPOIT010000037.1:0-37315 GCA_052034235.1 Candidatus Levyibacteriota bacterium | reverse complement strand
ACTATAATTTTCTGTTTAGGGAATCAAAGTATGTTTGACGCGAGTAGTGTTGCCCCTCAACTGTTACCAATCCGGGAAATGCCTCATTAAATGCACTGTCAGCAGTGTTTCTTGCCGCACTGAGCGTTGACGCAAATGTTTCATAGGTAAGTGGTCTAATTCCACGCATCAGCGTCCAGGTACTTGGTGAAAAGGGAGTTTTGCTCGTGCCACTGAGAAACGTCTCTTTCATAGCATCTGCTGTGTCAGCATTTCCGGGAGTGTACCAACATCCTGCAACAAATACTCTATCATTACTGCCTAAGGTATCTTTGATACAAAGACCTGACGTTTTACCTCGCACTTTTGTGAGAAGAGATGGAGCATCACTTCCATCTATCGTAATTGTTGTTTTTTACTCAAGAGATTGGCGCAAATATAATTCAGAGGTATTACAAAGCATGACTGGTGGTGAAAATGGAACGATATTCACATCAGATGACGTTCTTTGTGGGGAAAGTGATTCTTGTACCTCTTGAGAAAATGTTGAAAAAGGTACGGTAGCAAAGAGTACTCCTAGTTGAAATGCAAATTTTTCTCTTTCACCAAGCATACCCATTACGACTCGTTGCATTTCAGGATTTGCTACGTATTCTGTCATTTTACGAACAGGAAGATGATTACTATCCAGCACTTTCATAAGAGAAGACGTATGTTTTGCTGAGAAAAGCGTTCTTAACAGTTTTATTCTCTCAAGCCCAATTCTTCCAGAAAAGACATCTTGTTCAGGTGCTTTGCCAGCATGTGATTGTACCTCCTGTTTTACCATATGTGGGATTATAGCAATTTTACCCGAGAAAATACAAACTATAAGACTCTATGTCGTGTCAGCTCTCTTTCTCAAAGCGCAATCTAACCCATAGAAAAGGAGCCTCTTCGGCTCCTCTCGTCAAGGGTAAAATGAACGTCAAGCACAACAAAAATTTAATTTAAGGAGCTTGACGCCCTTGACGATTCACCTCCCGCTCGGACCGTTGGTCATGTACGTCGGGCTAGCTGGCACTCCCGGATTATGTAGGAATTTTTACCAAAGATTTGGTTCGGGGAGTAGTACTTCTTTATTAGGCTGAGCTAAAACCTTTTGCATAAACTCGTCTCTACCGTCATGATAGAAAATAAACTGACCGTCCTGATTGGTGATTTTTTTATCTTCATTTTTACAACAAATCGCTGCGTTGAATTAATAGTAAAAGTAAATCCGCACTTCTCATAAAAACCTTGATTTTGAGGTTTGGTAAATCCTATCCCCGTTATATGATTAGTACTTAAATAATCTTTCATTGAAATAATGACTCGTTTTCCATAGCCTTTACCTTTTATATTTGAAACAACATTCACAATTCCCAGCAAAGAAAATTCCTCGTCATTAAAATAAACTGGTTTTACTTCTAATAACGCACCAAAAGCAACTATCGAATCAATTTCTTTAAGAATAAAAAATAACCTATCTATAAGTTGTTCAACGGGAGGTAATGAAACAGTGAACTCTCTCACCAAAGCCTTATTTACTTGCTCATGTTCTTCATCAGTTAATGTTGACCCTTGTTTAACAATAATTTCTGATACTTTATTATTTTCGTAAGTCATCAACTGATTATATCAGCTGGAGGTTAATGATTTGAACCCAGGGTGTGTTATGTAAGAAAGGCAATTTTTTGAGACAGAATTTAGGCTAAAACCAGTGCTGAGCGTTTGGTCAGGACCAGTTTAAATTCTATAACTAGTATCTTATCAATCTGCATGTAATTAATACAATTTGATAGAATAAAAGGATGAGTGAAGTCATAAGAATAAAACTTGAAGATTTGGGATATGATGATTTTTTTGATACGGAATGGAAAGTTCTACAATCATCAGAATTATCAGTTGCTAGAGTGATTTCTGAATTTAAAGAAGTATATAAAGTCAAAGATGCTGCTGGTGAATATTTAGCTAGAATCACAGGAAAGCACCTATTCAATGCAACCAAAAGATTAGATTATCCTGCTGTTGGAGATTGGGTAGCAATAACGAAGATTGATAACGAAAAAGCAGTTATTCATAATATTTTGCCAAGGAAAACAATACTTCAAAAGAAATATAGTGACAAAAGAGATACACAAATTATTGCTACGAACATCGACATTGCATTTATTGTTGAGTCCCTTGATAAGGATTACAACCTAAACCGCCTTGAAAGATATTTTGTTCTGGCAAACGAAGGAGGAATAACGCCCGTCATTATATTGAATAAAATTGATCTTGTTTCTGATGATAATCTAAAGCGAAAAATTGAGGAAGTAAATAAAAGATTCCCCAGTATTGATAATCTTTCTACTAGCAGTGTTACCAAGGAAGGACTTAATAAATTATTGGAATTTATTAAAAAGGGCAAAACATATTGTTTTATCGGATCATCTGGCGTAGGCAAATCTTCATTGATAAATAAGTTATTAAACAGAGATATGATAAGCACGAAAGAAATTAGTGATGCTACTGGTAAAGGAAAACATACGACGACGACAAGACAAATGTATATTCTAGAAAATGGCGGGATCGTGATTGATAATCCCGGAACACGAGAAGTAGGAATGATTGGCTCAGACAGCGGTATCAAAAATATTTTTGAAGAAATCACATTTCTTTCAAATCAATGCAAATACTCTAACTGTACACATATACACGAGCCAGGTTGCGCAGTCTTAGAAGCAGTAATGAACGGAACATTAGATGAAGAACAGCATCAAAATTACCTGAAATTAAAAAAAGAAAATGAATTCTATATACTGACTGAGCTTGAAAAAAAACAAAAAGATCGCAAGTTTGGACAATTTGTGAAAAAAACAATGGATCAACTAAAACAAAAGGAATAATACAGTAGATACGCAAATAGAAAACAGTGTAGTCTAGAACCACAAAATCATTATAACTGCATTAATTTACTTGTATGTACCATTTTTAAAAGACCAAAGGGTAATATTCTTGAATTTTGTTTAAACCTGAAGGCAAAGAATTCTAACGTAAGAGTGAACTCCCTATTTGCTGGCACTCCTGGACTATGCGGGAACTTTTTATGCTTCTACAAATTCATCTTTGTGAGATTTTATATAAACAATTCTAAGTTTTGTCGGATTTTCTGTTTTTACTAACTCGAGGAATTTCTCATCTAATTTTCCACATTGAGTCTCAGAATATGATTCATCAAAAGAATTAGTAGAGTTTTTCTTTTTGGATTTATAATTTTTAGGAAGTTCCTCACTATAAATATTGATAGCTTCATTAACAATTTTCGCTAAATTAATTGCACCAATTAATTCATATCCTTTAAGAGCAATTTGTGACAAAGAGACTGTATAATTCCAGAAAAATTGATTGAAACCACCATTATTAACTTCATCTTCTAAAGAAATAGTTAGGAATATCATTTGTCTTCCCATTGACATCTTCACTACCTGATCTTCTATATTCCCATTAGTAATTTTAGAAGTGATTTGTTCATATATTTCCCCGTCATTATAATTAGTAATAACTTTTCCTGAAAGGATTTTCTCTAATTTTTTCTTATCACTTTCAGAAGCTTCTTCTTTTAACCTTTTCAGATTTCCTTTTTTCCATTCGTTCAAAGTTATCTCACAGTTAAATGATTCGTAATTATCATCTTTTATAATTTTTTTTAGTACATCTATTGCTTCCGCTGTAAAAAAAGGCAGTGAACTGTAAGCTGCCCATGACCTCACTGAAATGTTATTATGATACATTAAATCTTTAAGCAGCAGTCTGCCTTCTTCAGAAGATCTTAAATTTCTATTAAGAACAAACAACGTATCTGCAAATTTATTTCCTGATCTATATTTTCCTTCTTTATTTGCTTCACCGTGTCTGCTAGCAGAATCAATATATATTATTTTTAGTTTACTTAATTTATCGGAATCCATGAGTGGATTATAGCAGATTTGAGGCTATTTTTCTGAGTTGGCACCCCTGGACAATATTGGAACTTTTTATGCACAAAGATTTAATTAAATAATATAGTCAAAATTCCACCAATCGATATTATTAATAATAAAATACCTAATACAAATGTTTCTTTTTCATACATAGGTTTCAAAATAGGTAATTTTTTGTTTACTGATCTAGTAAATCCGCCTATTTGTCGAAACCATATAACAAAACATAGCCCAATAATTCCAAAATACCAAAACGGAACAAATTTACTAACCTCTGTATCATCAGTACTTTGCACAAATGCACCTAATGATAATATGCATAGCAAAACAAAAATTGTTTTTTTGTTTCCTTTTAGTTTTTTGAATATTTTAGACATATAGAAATTATAGTCAATATGGGATTATGAATAAAATTTTAAATTGTTAACCTTATCCAACAATTTATTCCATTCCATATCGTAAGCCTGTTTATCTCCTACTTCAGTTGCAATATGATAAGGAACTTCAAGATTCCCAGCAAGAAAAACTATCTCCTCAATTTCTGGTATCGCTTTTAATTCAGAATCGAACATCCACCCGGCAATCATATATGCAGCGGTTTGACGTGTAATTTTTCCTCGTTTACTGACTTCCATAAGAAGCTGACAATACTGTTTAAAGAATTGTCGTTTATTTGTTTCTTTAAGCTTAGTAAGATATTCTTCATTTTCGGTTAATTCTTTTAAATTACCAATTTCCCCAATATAGATCTCATCTTCTTCACCTTTATCAGTCCGAATATTTCTTCTTTTGTAATGTTTTTTTTTATCGTTCATAATGTTTTGAATTATAGCAGAATTGAGGCTAAAAGTTCCAAAGTGAGAGCACCCCAATTATTTTATGAGGCTAAAATGCGGTGCTGGCACTCCTGGATTTTGTAGGAACTTTTTATGCTTCTTCCTTGTAATATTTATTTCTATTTTGAAAATGTTTTTGCTTCATTATTCCTTTGTATTGATCATCTGTGACAAGCTTTTTGATCATCTCTTTATAATTAGGGAGAGGACGTATAGAATATTTTCTTACCATTTGTATTTTGGCTGCTTGCACTTCTTCGCCTACGAGATATATCGGAAAAAAATGTTCCTCTATACTGTCATCAAGGTTCTCTATTAGGGATGCTGTTAACTCTGTTAATAGTACATGTATAAAAAGGACCGGCTCTTTCATTCCTTCTGTCCACGCGATGTCAATCCATAAATAGAAAACATCTTTTCTATTTTGTTTATTAATGAGGTATATATAGTCACATGATTGGTAAGATTTATCTTTAATTGTATAAATATGATTTTCACCCTCGGCATTAAAGGTATTAATATGCCAATCTTCCATATTAAATCCTATTTCTTGTAAGCGCTCTATAAGCTGCTTACGCATTTCTGGATAATCGATAATACAATCATTACCTCTCATAAGGAGATTATAGCAAAATTGAGGCTATTTGGCTTTAATACCTGTAGAATCGTTTTGTACTTTCGCTACTATAGTTTTTTCAATAAATTGTATTGTTTGTTTCTCATACTCGTTCGCTTCGACAATCATAAGTTTATAAAAGAGTATTCCAATGCATGTAAAGAGCACAGTTACTAAGAATAGTCCAATTGGACTGCCTTCGGCATTTGGTAAAAAAATAAAAGCAAGTTGGCCACCTATTCCAGTTAAGAATATAAAACCGAATGATAAAATGAAAAAGACTTTGCCTAATGGATTTTTTTTGAATACACCTTTTAATAATGTGCCTTTAGAAGATTTTACAAACGTGCCATAAAAAGTCGGCTTAAATACATTCCTTGAAATAATGGCTTTTTCTAATCGAACTTGATGACTATTTAGTTTATAAAATAATTCTAAATCGTAATTGAATAGAGAAACGAAACGATTCGAATATTCAACATTTTTTGGATTTTCTTTAATTCTTAGTATACATTCGTCAGTTGAGAGTTTTGTATAAAATGTCACTTTCATAACTGGATTATAACAGAGTTTGAGGCTAAAAATATTTAATCTTCTACTTCTTCATAAACGTACCAATTTTTATCGATTTGTTGGTAAATAGTATATGATCTTGTATAACCATTGCAGCCTTTATACTCTCGAAGATCTTTAAATGGTTTAAGAGAATAGCCACAATTTTCCTTGAAATAATTTTGTGGTTCTTCTATTGAATAGAGATAACCTTCAGAAGATCCGGAGACTGATATACCTGAAGTATGGGCTAAGAATATTATTCTGTCTGGAAAAGAATAAAATCCTCTTGGTATACTAAGTTTTTTAAATTCATCTCGATAGATCACAATATCCTGATCGGTTAAGCCAATACTTTGCACATCTGTTGGCCTTGTCCAAGTGTCATCAACTCTCTCCAATCCTTTTTTTTGATCTATTTGAATTTGTTCTGCTAAATTGTTAAATTCAGTTTTATTTTTTTGATAATTATTAATCAGTTCTTCAGTTGTAGGCGGTTTATTAATAAAGAAAGTAATTTTATAGAGGACAACAAATATTGAAGCAACAATAAAAAGTTGAATAAAGTAGTATCTCAGTAAATGAAAACGCTTCTTTTTGTGGTCTTGATATGCAGCAATTATTAATAGCACTACCTCGACAATTACTAAAGGCACAAAGCTCAAAAAAAGTAGCGCAAATAATACTAAAGAAATCAAATTAGCATCCATATTTGCAAAAAGCATTATATCAGAGTTGAGGCTAAATTGTTGCGTAACGACTATGAACTTGTACTCAAGTTTCTCTAATCCTTAAAATATCATTTTTAATATATTTTTCATAATCTTCAATTGTGATCCAATCTTCACCATCAGTATAACCATATGCACCTTCTTCTTTTAAATCTCCCCATAATGAAAAGTCACAGTTACACATTTCATTATCAAATTTTTTCTTAACCCAGTTAATAGAAGTATTTTTGATTAGTTCGACCTGATCCTTAGTGAAAGTAGTACAAAAATCATACTTCTGACCAACTGTTGGAAGCTTTGAATCATAAGTATATGTTTTAAAGACTAATATATTTTTTTCAAAGGAAACGAGTTTGTGTAGTTCAAAAGTATAACCATCGGCACCAATCCAAGCCGGTGCAATAGGTTCGTGAAAGTAATCTTTCTTATTTACAATTTCAAGAGTTGTTCGAATATAATCTTTTTCTTTTTTTGTATTAATTATCTTTATTTTTGGTAATGAGTGATTATTCATATACTTGGGATTATAGCAGAGACGAGCCTACCAGTTCGAATCCAGGGTAGGTTATGTAAGAAAAAGCGAGTTTTTGAGGCTAAATTTAGGCAAAAAACGGTGCTGGCACTTCTGGACTATGTAGGAAGTTTTTACGCACAACTTTAGATCAAATTATTAATATTAAAAGGTTAGGCCAAATTTTCTCTATGTTACATACGGAGTGTGGGGGTTATTTCAGAGTTTAAGAGAATGATGTGTTGCACTATTTAGAATTCAGACAAGGGACCAAAAATATAGCGCGTTAAAAAACATAACCAAAAGCATCAATATAAAATATAGTCTTATTCTTTTTGCTAACCTATTCATTTCTTTATCCTGATAGTCTCTCCAAAAAATTTCCATCCTTACCATAAACATTTTTGATGAATCTTGATAAAACAGGTCTTTTTTTCCTTTATATTTTTTATTAATCTCTTGTGGGCTGAAAGCCTCATCGGAATCTATTTTTTCTTTATAGAGCCTTCCAAACTTCTTTTGATCAGGAAGAGAAAAAAGGGTTATCAAAAGGAGCGGAAGGATACAATAAAGAAATATATCTATTAAATTCATATCGGTATTATAGCAGAGTTGAGGCTATTCTCTATTTTAAGAATATTATACTAGCTAGTATTGTATTAAATTCATTTAAGTACTGATTGTATTCATCCCGTGTTATTTTATCTCCTACTATAAACGAAATGCTAAACACATCATTCTTATTTTTTATAAACACTTGTATATGAGATGGAACTTTTAATGGATGTTCGTAACCCGAAGTAACTTCTAAACCATCCACATTTTTAATCTTTTTTGTCTTTGTTCGCTTATTATCCCAATGTTCAGTTTCATAATTAGCACTTTCAGTTAAATCCACATTCTCTTTGTACTCAGCAATCATAAACATGCCTTTGATTAAAGGATATCCATCGTATTCATCGCCCCACACTTCCTCATTATCCAACCATAGGCGGTTATTTCCATCATCTCCTCCTATGCTTGGTTTATAGGACTGTGGATATTCCAAAGAATAAACTTTGTTAGTGAAAATTTTTGTATTATTGGGTGTGTCAGTAATTTTAAAACCGAAATATCCAGAATAATAAAATGCCATCAATAATTTAAAAACTACTACAATTACTATTATGCCAATTATAGGAAATAGAATAATTTTTCTATTAATTTTACTTTTTATTTGTGTTTTCATTTAGAGAATTATAGCAGAGTTGAGGCTACCGGTTCGAATCCAGGGATGGTCAAGCCATTTTTGAGAGATTTTTGAGGCTAAAATAAGGCAAAAAAACGTAGCTGGCACTCCTGGACTATGTAGGAACTTTTTATGCTAAATCTTCTTACGTTTCGATAAACGTACAGTAATTTTCTTCTTTATGGGAACCACAACAAGAGTTAAGTAGAGTGAAGCAAAATAAAGACTTGTAGCAACACTCCAGTTTCCCCAATCCATGTAATACCAATTTATCCCATGAACGTCGCGTAAATAATCGCCAGTTCTTATATAGTCCACTGGGGAAGCTATTAAACCAAGAAAAAGAGCCACTATCCCCAATGGAATTTGTCTAAAGACGTATTTCAAAGAATCTTTAAATAAATCTTTTAGCAAAGAGTAGTTTGAAATTGTAAAAGTCGAGAAGACGAAAAGAATAATTATATCTCGTTTAATTATCGGGAGTTCATCGGGTGTCTGGTAAGCTCTAATTGCAAACATTCTCCCAACTTCAAAAAGCACATAATAACTTATCAAAATTGAAATGATTATGAGACCTACAGTCTCATTTCTTTTAACAAATTTCATTAAAAGAATTATAGCAAAGTTGAGGCTAGTGGTTCGAATCCAGGGTAGGTTATGTAAGAAAAAGCGATTTTTTGAGGCTAAATTTAGGCAGAAAACGGTGCTGGCACTACTGGACTATGTGGGAACTTTTTATATAAAAGATCCTTCTTTTTATTCCGCCACATTATAATTTTGTTGGCTGCATCATTTTAGATACCTGACTTCAGTTAAACCTATATGTTCAGCTCTTTTTATGGTCTAAATCAACTATTGTATATGAAGTAATTTCTTGCGGCAAAGCGTTAGTTCCATAAGTAAATCCTTCAATACAATGTAGTTTATAATCATCAACATAAACGACAAAGCCGATATCAACTTTATTATTAAGCCTTGCTCCAATTTTTGACCAACGAAGGGATTTTAGATTTTCTTCTTTAAATGTTTTATTCGTTTGAAGATCAGTATAAAATCCTACACCTGTCATTTCTCTCTTAGATATATTTAAGTATTCATATTCATTTCCAAAAAATTCCCTCCCAATTTTGTTATTCTCAAGAAAGGAATTAATCACGTCTTTTTCAAGCTCTGTAATATGTAAATTATTTTTATTCATAAGGTTAATATAAGAAAGTTGAGGCTAATTTACAGTGTTTGCGAACCAGACAATATCGAAAAGTATAAAGATTGCTCCCATGATTCTGTAGCCTCTTTCTGACTCCGCTCTATTCTCTTTGTTATATGAATAGTTATACGCAGTATATTTTTCTAAATTTGTTCCCTTAAAAAACTTTTTCTGAGCTTTTAATTGTTTCAAAAAATATTTATCAAAGATATTTGGTTTAAGTATCATTCCCATCGCCATCAGGAATAACAGATAAAAGCCCAGTTTATAAAAAATAAAATCAAACATGAAATGAATTATAGCAGATTCGAGGCTAGACGATTAGTTAGCTGCCTTGCCAATCTTTTAAACATTCTTCTATTTTCTCAATGAAAAGCAATTTTGTATTTTCAACCTCATTAGGATCATATTTTAATGAAAAGCTATGAGTATAAGTTTTAAAGTTTAAATCATGGTCAATTGTTACAAGTGCTGCTTCAAAATAGCCATCATAATCGCTAATATATTCTTCGGAAATTATTGACGACACTTTATTAAACTCAGCTATGTCATTTTTTTTGTCAGGGAAATTAGATATAACTAAATAATTATTATATTTAGGAATAATGTTTTTTTCAATAAACTCGATTAATGTAGAATTTCCATTCGCTCTATATTGAGGAACATAGGTACTATATTCTAAATAAATATATTTTTGATTTGGAATCCAATTCTTTTTGAGTTCAGGAATTAATAGTTTTAGCCTTTTCGGCTTAATAATAAAGCCTTCATAAAGTGCTGCGATTAATAAAAAAGGTAAAGCAATAATTAGAATAGGTAAAAGTAATACAAATAGAATATTAGGCAATTTTTTAAGCATTTTAAAATATTTATAGTTCACTAGTTAATTATAGCAGAGTTGAGGCTACCGGTTCGAATCCAGGGATGGTCATGCCATTTTTAAGAGATTTCCGAGGCTAAAGTAAGGCAAAAAACGGTGCTGGCACTGATTGACTATGTTACGACCTATTTCAAAGAGAACATAAACAATCTCTCGCTGTCATTGCAACCAATTAGACTTGCAAACTCAATTGCCTAAATTCCAAGTATGAATTACATTGCGCTTCATGAATACTGCTGTGCAAGTCAGAAGAGTTACTGAATCAACAGTGTAGGGCTCAAAAGATAAGGACTGTGATAACGCCTCTACCTTTTGAAGAAACTTATCACTAGGTTTATTATTGAATCTTGTAAGTGTCATATTGCTAAAGAAGTATTGAGAGTTCATATACTTTTTATCGTCTGCTATCCCTGCTTCTTTTAGTTTTCTATCCAATTCAAGAAAGATATTATCTAACTCTGGGTCTGTAGTGCCAATTAAGGCTAGATTATTGGGAAATAATAATAACCGATAGAAATATACCTTGAATTTCTTGTGTTGCGGAATAGTAGAAGAAAATATCTCTTTTGCTTTTTCTTTATCATCTTCCGTGAAATGTGGTGGGTCATTTATAACTCGGATATTTTTGATTGTCATGTGTAATGAGTCAGGGGGATAATAAAAAAAGTCAGGAGCTATATCTTTCAACGGTTCAATCAAGGTGCTTTGAACTTGGTCAACGAACTGCTTATCAGGAAGGTGAACACTTGTTAGGCAGATACGAGTATCATTCTCGTAATCAGATACTGGAGAAACCGTGCTAAATCCGACTGAGCTACTTTTTATTTGCTCTTCCAGTTTGTTTATTATTTCAACTTGTTTTTGCTGATGGGGTGAAAAAGCGTAGTTCATTTTTGTAGTTCCTCCCACTTTTTTACGAGTTCGAGAGAATCTTGTTCAAAATCAGAAATAAACTCTATCTCTATTTTTCTACTATTGTTTTTGTTGAGAATGTCATTACTGGTATTTCCTTCATAATAGTGTTTCTTCACCATCTCTGGTGTCTTTTTGCAGGCATATACAATCCTTGAAATACCAGACCAATAGCTAACGGAAAAACACATATTGCAGCACTCCAAGGATTCATAAAGTGTTGCACCTTGTAAATCAGAGGATTGGAGATTTTGACAAGCAGCTCTTATCGCAGCGGTTTCAGCATGAGAGGTGGGGTCATGCAAGCTAAAACCAAGGCTTACACCTTCCGCTACTATCTTGCCATCTTTGACCACAACTGCACCTGCTGGGAAGCCTCCTTCGTCAATTGATTTCTTGGCTTGCTCAACAGCTAGTTTTAGGTAGTTTTTATCATCCATATTTATTTAGGAGACAGCTATCATGATTATATCAAAGTTTGTTACCTGAAAGGTATGACCCCACGCACCCCTTTTTTCAGCATCCCGAATACAGCAAGACCTCGAACAAGTCTGCGATATAATTTTGAAAAAGGGCTTATGAGGTTTCGGAAATATAGGAGGCAACCTCATGTAAGTTGCCAGTCTTTATATGGTTCTTGTCAACCACTTCAGTAGCGTCCATTCCTTCGTGGAAGACTACGACCAAACCGAAACCCAGTTGCTCTTTTGGTGTTTGCAAATCTGCAGGGAAGGAATCACCCATCATAATCGCATTACTGAAATCTATTTTGTGTCCCAAGTCTGCTTCTGCAATTTTTACTGCTTTTTGGAAGAAATCCAAATGAGGTTTATCTTCAGGGTCGCCAATTGATACTAGATTGAAAGCGATTCCTTTGTCTCGTAACAGTTGCACCCTCTCTCTTTTGAAATCTTCAGATTCTTTTGGAATATACTCAAATTGTCCATTTGGTTTTAATCGTAATCTTGCATCGCTGCTTGTGGCAAGATACAGGGGTCTTTGATGTTCTTTAATTTTTTCTATCAAGTCTAATACACCAGGAAAAACCTTTGTTTTCTCGCTCAAAGTAAGCCAATAAGCATCCGCTGCTTCTGAAATCAGTTCTGCCGAGACCTCTAGACCTGCTTTATCTGAAGCGATTTTTATAAACACTTCCCGACTAAATTTCTTAGCTGCTCCATACTGGTTTTTGATTTCAACTTGATACCCTTCAATTTGCTCCCACAAGGCGTCAAATATCTTTTTACCTCCTTCAACTTTTAACCAATCTTCGTCCGTTTTATTTCTCAACCCAGCCAGCATTAAGTTGAAGATTTCATTAAAGTTAGTCTGAATAATTTTGGCTTGCTCTAATCCGAACCTTGCTTCAAAAACTTTTTTTATTCCTTCAGATGCTTCAGGTGTAGTTTTTGCAGTGTCAATCAAAGTATCGTCTATATCAGAAAACCATACCGAATCTTTCCATAATATCTTTTGTGTTTTATCCATAATGCTATTTTAGGACAGGTATAGAAAACTGTTCCTTCACGTATTTCAAATACATCTCGATATCATCATAATGGTCAAAGGCAATTTCTTCTTTGGGAGGTATACTGTCGAGCTTGAACCATTTTTGCTCATCAGATTCCCAATCAGCATCCCCATCTTTTTTATCTGCCTGGCAAAAGTAGACATGTGCTATATTCTGGCGGTCTTCGTGAGGTCTATTAGGATTATCAATTATTCGTAGAAGTGTCAAATCTTTGACTTGGAATCCTGTTTCTTCGTGAATCTCTCTTTGAGCCCCTTCAGATATAGTCTCATCCCTGTTTATAAAGCCACCCACTAAACCCCATTTGCCACCTTCCAGTAGCTTACCAACTCTTTTAACCAAAAGTATCTCATCACCTCTCAATACAAGGCAATCAACGATTGTATGTCTTAGGCTGGCTTTATTACCGTCTTCAAATGCGCACGTAATCATAATGTTGTGAGGTAGTCACGGTTATTATATCAATTTTCCTTCTCAAAAGGTATGACCCTATCCCCACTTTTTTTCATCTCGAAAACAACAAGAGATAGGACAAGTCTGCGATATATTTTTGGGGTTCTGAAGTGTTTTGCATACTCTGAAGTGTAAGAGTATAATTACGAGGCTATTGTTGAGGCAAAAAATGATAGATGACAAATGAAAAGTAGAGAGCATTTTATTCTTCAGGTAAAGAAAAAAATCATCAAAGAGCATGCACAAGAAGATAAAGCATCATTTATTTTCGGTTTATCAGGAAAATGGGGAGAAGGCAAGACAAAATTCTTAGAAGGGTTAGAAGTAAAGTTAGAGAAAGCAGGATTTGAAAAGCCTATTTGGGTTAGTCCATGGAAGTATGGAGATGACCGCATCTCATTCCTTCGTAATTTTCTCAAGGATGTCTCCCAATTTTCAAGCAAATCTCTTTGGAATCGAATTGGGGATTTCTTGAACAACAGAGATGACTTCAGAGAGCTTTATCATGACACAAGCAAGAGCCAGGTGCATCGAGGCTGGATGACTGTTTTATGCCTTTTTCTTGCAGATATTGTATTGTTTTACTTTGTAGTTCTCCCTCAAATAGAAGGTATTTCTCCAGGCTCTACAGCCGAGCTGAAAAAGTATTACACGCTATTATCTGCCTTGATTGTCTTACCTTTTTTAGTCCCACTACTAAGCAGTTTACTGACAACCCAACAAAGCAACAAATCGGTATCAACAATCGACAAATTCGATGAACTCCTCGAAAAATTTCTCAAGACACTGAATGGTAAAAAAATTGTAGTTTTTGTTGACGACCTTGACCGTGTCACCCCAGAGGTAGCAAGAAATGTTCTTGATAATATGAGGATATTTTTTGACAAACCACAAATAACATTTGTTGTTACGGGAGACCATACCGTCTTAGAGCGTTATATTGGCTCTTTGACCTTACCCAGCTCAACTCCAGAAACTCAGTTAGAAGAAGGCAGACGGTATCTCAAGAAAATCTTCAATCTCTATTGGCGGTTACCCCTACCTCTTGACTCTGAATTCGATGGTTTTCTGCAAGAGTTATTTACGAAGCATGACAACGAACTAAAAGAAATTTTCAAAAGGGAGAGTGATAGAAAGGAATTCTCTCAGTATTTGAAAAGATATTTCGATAAGAATTTCAGACATGTTATCCGATTTTTCGATACAGTTTTATTCACGTTCGATATTGTAAAAGGTCAACATGATGATGCTAAAAAAGAGATTAAAAAGTATTACAAGCAGATGCTAGAAAATCCATTGCTTGTTGTAAGAATACTTATGATTCAAGAATTGTGTATGCCTTTGTTTGATGCGATAACAAAAGATACAGGCGAACTAAGAAATCTTGAATACTTGGTTGAAAAGAAAAACTCTGAGGGCATTGAAAAAAAACTCAAAGAGTATGGTGCTTTCACACCAGGACAGCTTATTTTTATTCGGAAGTTCCTGTATGAAGAGCCTCGCTTTTTCAAAAATCGTATTCTTGATGTCTATGCATTTGAACCATTTCTATATCTCGCTGCGGATGCAAATTTAGGGGATGCAAGGGGTCTGACAAAAGAAGATTTCACTGCAATACTTGAAACTGGTGACCCTGACCAGGTATCCAACAGCTTAGAAAATAGTGGTGAAGAGAAAGCAAATGAAGCAGCTACGGCAACAACAGAATTACTTAGTCGCGTTACCGAACCTCCAGTTGACCCAAATATAAACGCAGGGCACATTGGGACAATTGCAGTAGCACTTACAAAAATACCTGACCATTTCTCCCAAAACTATTTTATTACAGAGATGAAGTCGGTGGACTACTCAAAAATCTTTTCTGGTGCACAAGTCACAAATAGAATCCAAATATCTCAGGAATTTTGGCTATGGTTGGATACGCAAAATACGAATGACGTAAAAGCATATACTGATTTTTTCCCACTTGTTGATACAGGCGACCTTGCTAAAATTGATTTTTCATCAGCTCCCTTAGGACATTTCTCCTCGCGAGTGATTTGTAAATGGCTTCGAGACTATTACGCTTCAAATAAAGAATTGATACTAACAAACATGGAGACGATGCTTCCGCAGCTGGATAAAAAAATTGTAGATGAAGAGTTCTCGACTACAATTGACGTTTTCACTGAAGATGTTTTGATATGGGGAACAGAAGAACAACGAGAGAAATTGTATCAGGTGCTCATGTCAAATATATCATCTGCACGAGAATCGTTGAAGAAAATAGTTTTTGCAAAAATAAAAATTCAAGATGAAGCTGCTTGGCAATGGGCGTATCAAAAAGTCAACGACAGTCATAAACCCTGGTTGCTTGAGGAGTTAGAACTCCAAATAACTCTTGCTCTGGATACAGTTACGGATTCAAACCAACTATTATCTCTCATCCGCTTTGGTGGTAATAAAATAGTGAGAGGTGTCGAAACCATGTGGGAGAAAATTGGTAAAAATCATGCTGACAAAGTAAATGAGATAATAGCTCAATTAGCAGAAGACTCCTTCCTCACATTTAGTCCTCCTGAGAAAATGGCAAAATTATTTTATGAGACGACATTACAAAAAATAGAATCGGGTGACGATACACAAAAAATTGCTCTTCTTCCTTCGTTACAAAAAAAATGGTTATTCACAAACATCTCAAACATACCAGGATATCAACGAGTGAAGAAGATTGGAGATTCACAAAGCCCAGATGTAATTCGTGAAACTAATTCTATGTTGCAGAGTTGGGGGAAACCTCTTATTGAGACGTCTCAACCTCAGTAGCTTTTTCTTTTTGTCTTCTTACTTTTTCTTCCTGAATTATTTTTGTAAATATCTTGTCATAGACTTGTTCAAGTATTTTTTCTGATTCTTTCTTCGCTTCAGGACTATCATCTCCAACATAGTGATATTGTATTTGAATCGGCTTTACTTTTCTCATAACTTATTGTCCACAATAACATTCTCCCTTTTCATTTGCGTATGGAATGCTATATTTCTCATGATATTTTTTGTGCTTGTCTCCTACACGCTTTGCTTGGATAAGTATTGGCAATGCAAAAACCACCATTGCAAACAACACGACTCCCAGAACATGGAATAAGTAATCTCCAATACTTCTTTCCCATATTGGCGGAGCGTTTTCATCGCCTGCCACAACAAACAATGCTCCTATAAAAAATACTGAGGCAAATATGACGGCGTATCTTATGTATGAGTTTTTCATTTCAGTCGATTTTCAAGTAAAGATATTTGGCTATACAATTCATCTGCTTCATCACCAAGGACTTGCAATTTTCCTTTGAACTCGTCTGGATTGCATAACCCACGCTTTACCACAAAACAGTCATTGATAGCTTCGTAAGATTCCCTTTCATTGTTTATCAACTGCTTGTGAGCTGCGTTTGATTGCCAGAGTATGCTGTTTGTCTTCTCCAGTTTTTGAATAGAGCTGAAATAGTAAAGGGCAGCAAGAGTGCTTAGAAGTCCCCAAAGAATTAGGAATATATGAACGTGTCCTTTCATCAACCTATTCTAGCATATTGTGACTGTGAGTCGCAAGACTATCAGTCACATTTCTTATAATCTTCAAGGTATGGGGCGTATCAATAAAGATTTCCCAGCAAATCAAAAAGAAAGGCTGGAGGTATTGAAAAAATTTGGGAAGAAACTTGCCGAAGTAAGAGGCAAGAAAAACATTACCCAAGAGAATTTAGCTTTTGAGATAGGAGTAGATAGAACTTATATCTCTTATATTGAGAGGGGTGAAAGGAATCCTTCAGTTTATATCCTTTCCAAGTTATCGAAAGCTCTCAAAGTTGATTCTTCTGAATTACTACCTTTCTAATACCTTTTGCATACCTTCATTATATTTTGGTTGATGGTGATGCATTAGGCACAACTATCCTAATATAATTAAATTACATTGAGAATAAGTATAAATAATCTTACGGTGGGCATATACAAAAACCCTCAGCCTCCAACATTGTAAAAGTCCTTGTGTATAGTAACGATAATAAGTAACTATACGCTATAATCAGCCTAGATGAAGATTGATATTGAGATTGATAATACTTCTCTTTTTGCACAAGTAGCCGTAATTATTGATAAGCCTGAAATTCAAAAAGGCATTATTGAATTGAGGAAAAAATGGACTAAGAATAAAATCTATCCTGACCTAGAATCTTGGAAAGATGAAGGAGTAAAAATCAATTTCCATAAAGATATTTTTGATTTTCTGAATAATAATCAAGTATCACCTGTTTTTCTGTCCGTAATTGAGGAAGCTGTGGTTACAAATAAAGTTACCAAGTTTATCCGAGTAGTAAGAGTCCCTATTCCCCACAAAGTATTATCTGAATACATCCTTTTAGGTGATGAAACCTTACAGAATGGGGATTATGAGTATGTGCTCATAACTCCACCAGAAGCAGAAAGAAACGAGGTTGAAGAAGAATATGCCAGCATGAAGCGTGCAATCAAAGGCACTGCGAAGATGGACAATCCCTTTGAAGTATTACATCAACCACTTACACAAAATCCCAAGACTTCATTCCGTAACGCCCGTGAATGGTATTGGATGTATGTTGAACAGAAAAGCGAAGGGCGAGGAATATACGGGCGAATCCTCGACAAGTGGAATGAAGGTAAAAGTGATGATGATTGTGAATATAATCAAAACGTTGTTGAACAAGCAGTTTCGAGATATAAAGAACTCCTAGAATCCTGACGTAATTTCCCCCAAGTAGATTCAGTGAGGTTTGAAGCCATTTTTGTCATCATAGCTGTTAGATGGAAAACAAATGGATAACTCCTCAACTCAAAACAGAGGTCCGTAAAGTTTTTGAACCCCGCTATAAAAGACCTCTCACTGACTCGGAAATAATTTCTATTGCCGAAAATCTTACCCAACTTCTCGAAGTCTTTTCCAAATTCAAAAGGAGAACTTATGGAGTTGGTAATACAAAATCTTGATTCAGCAAAAATGAAAGTTCAAAAACACTTTACTAAATATCCTAATGCGAGTATTTCAGCGATGTTTCGTGAACTTCGTAAATCACCAAGCATCTGCATGTTTGGCGACTATTCTCTGATTCGTCTGATTGTTTCATCTATGCAAGAACTTGGAATTCAAGTAAGAAAACGACCCTTGCAAAGAGCAATCCAACAATCACCAGAACTAAAGGGACAGAAAACACTTCCCCGACAACTTTTGAATGATGAAATGGCGGTAGGATACAACACCAAAATGTCACAGAACAAACGAAATGATGGCAAGACGACTAATGCGTCATCTCAGGGAGGAAATGCCCATGTCTGACCATTTCTTGACCAAGGATTTACAACTGGCAGGACTTCTTTATGCAAAGGGTGTGGCATTTGTTGGAGTAAATCGAAATGGAAAACTTTGTTGGTTTGTATTTGAGAATCATCAACTCTGCGAAAGATTGCAACAACAATTCTTTTCAAAGTCAGTTGTGATAAATGCAAAAGATTACTCAGATGCTTTGAGAACACTCAAAGATTTAGTATTTGCAGTCTAATAAAACTTATATGGAAATTTATAAAGAAATAAAATTTGATAGGATTGTGGCAAAGCTCAAATTAAATCCAAATACTCAAATAAATCCTAATTTACATGCGATTGGAGAGCTACAATTCATTGAATCAGGTCAAGCGGAACCTCTTATCAAGAGCAAGGGTTGGACAATAAGAACAAAAGAGTTTGGTGACAAGAAAGTTTTGACAGTTGTCCCTCCAGCGTATCCTTCTGGCAAAAATCGAGCTACTGGAAAGCAGTTACTCAAATGCTCCTTTTTTATTGATAACAAGGATTTTTATAAAGAAATAGTAAATCTTTTCCTTGAAGAATATGCTCAAGTTACAGGAGGACTGAGTGCAGAAGAATCAGAAATGTCAGACATGGATAGAGTTGCAGATGAAGTATTCGGAGAGAACGAATAATAACAAGGATTGAAACCTAATTGTAACTATCAAGATTGTCACTATCTAATGACTAACTCATTATCACTTACTTGGATTGAAACCGTGACAATAATGGTAACAAGTTACTATTGACTGTAACAATATATAGTAACAATGGTGTTTTGTTGTTAGTTATTCTCTTGTAACTTTGCCCAAAAATTGTCATAATTAGTATGACTCACAGTCACATATATGAATAACTTACGCTACTTACGATATTCAAGAAAGTCATCCGAGGCTAAGGAACGACAGGCTTTATCAATCCCTGACCAAAACAGTGAGTCAGACAAAGTGGAGCTCCGCGATTCATTAAATGTTACCCATAAACTTGAGGAATGTCATTCAGCCTTCAAACCCAACAACCGACCAGAGTTTGACAAAATGATTGCTTTGATTGAATCTCACCAAGTTGATGCTATTCTTACTTGGAAACCAGATAGGCTTTGCAGAAACCCAAGAGAGGGTGGGCATTTGCTACAACTCCTTCAGGATGGAGTCCTCAAAGAAATTCGCTGTGTAACTGGAGAAATTTTTACTCCTGACTCAGACCATTTGATATTACAAATTCATTTCGGTATGGCAAATCAGTATTCTCGTAACTTGAGCCAAAATGTGAAGCGTGGACTAAATCATAAATGTGAACGGGGTGAGTATCCAAGACCTGCAGTAGTTGGATATGAAGGCAAAGGTGACAGGGGTCAAAGAGATATTATCCCCCATTCATTTGAATCACCGATTATCAGAGAGGTCTTTGAATTAGCTTCAACTGGTATTTACTCAATCGGTTCTTTGGCAAAGTATGCAGGCAATAAAGGTCTCAAAACGAAAACTGGTAAAGATATTAGTAAAAGTCACATTCATATTATCCTAAAATCGCCAACCTACTATGGTTATTTCTATTGGAACAATGAGCTTTATAAAGGCAACTATGAACCATTGGTATCGAAAACTCTTTGGGATAAGGTTCAAAGGGCACTCAGTAATCGCTCAAAACCCAAGGTAACATCGTGGGAAAGCAAGTGGAATGGTCTAGCTTATTGTGGAGTTTGTGGTTGTGCGGTTACTGTTTCAAACAAAACTAAGTATTACAGACGCACTGATAGAAAGGTTACTTATTCATACGCACATTGCACTCACCGCAAGGGTAACTGTTCTCAACCTCCTCTACCAATACCCGAACTTGAAAAAATGATGCTGGATGCAGTCTCGAAAATTACACTTGATGAAGAGGCATGGACACTGGGAATACAGTTGCTAAAAGAAAAACATAAGGAGGAAGCGGGATATAACCTAAATCAGCTCAAACATTTTGAGGGCGAGAATCATACTCAGCAAGAAAAGCTGAATAGCTTAGTTGATATGCGGGCTGATGGAGAGCTAAGTCGTGAGGAGTTTATGGTTCAGAAAGGTAAGATTCTCAAAGATATTGCTGGCATAGAGTCACGCATCAACGATGTAAAACTATCTTCTCGTAGTTGGTTGGAACTCACAGAAGAATACCTAAATAATGCCTTTCATGCTCAAGAAATTTTATTAGAGGGAACAGTAGAAGAAAAAAGGAAGTTACTTTTATCAGTCGGTGAGAACCTCATTTTACAAGATAAAAAGCTACAATTTAGCTTCAAACAACCCTATGACATACTCCTCTTGCCAGAGTATCGTCAATCAATGCTGGCGATACCGCTCTAGAACCATTTAGTCCTTATAACGATTGTCTCACATCGAGGCTAAATAAGACAAATGAGACAGTATAAAGGGAATTGTCTCATCTCGTATTGATATACTTTGATATAGTAGTTTGCTAGATCTTGTTCCTTATCCCTTAAGTTCTACAACTACTTTGGCAAGAGCATCTGCTACCTGATCAAGATATCTTTCTATGATCTGATTGGTTACATAGAAGGTTCGGAAGTCATCCCCATCTGAATAATGACTTCTCTTGAAATCTCTCATGATTTGCTCCGGATTTGTAAAATGTTGAAGACCATCAACCTCTATAAACAGCTTTGCATCTAACACAGCTATATCAACAGTTTTATGTCCATCGTTATACTCCAATATTGCATCAATATTTCTCGCCTTTAGTGCATCATACAGAAGCCTTGCAGAGGCACTTGCAGACACAGCATTATTTGAATCCATATAAACTATTCTACTAAGTAAAATCTGTTTTGCATAGATTTGAAGTAAACACAGCAGTTTTGTGATAAAATACAGCCTATATTATTTATTGTTGAGATTAACTCAACACTTTATATGGTTTTATCAAAAACAGATTATCTTGAGTACCGTGAGTGCAAAAAGAATGCGTGGGTAAAAGTACATAAGCCGGAGATTTATAAACAGTTTCCTCCGTCTGACTTTGACCTACTAATAATGCGAAGCGGTGGTGAAGTAGAAAATATAGCACGTGGTTTATTCCCCGATGGCGTGTTAGTTAGTGGTCGTGATGCAATAGCACAGGCTACAACAATGTCATACATCAATGAGAAGCAACCTGTCATTTTTCAGGCAGTTTTTCAACACGGAGGATTTCTAGCGGCTACCGACGTACTAGAATATGATCCTGAAACAGATGCGTATAACATATTTGAAATAAAGTCCAAGAGTGATATTGATAAGAAAACTCACTATCATGATGCAACATTCCAGGCTATCTTACTTAAGAAATGTGGGTTGAAGATTAATAAAGTTTATATAATTCATCTAAATAAGGAGTACAAGCGGTTTAAATCCATAAATATAGAGAGCCTTTTTACAATTGTTGATGTAACAGAAAAGATTGAGGAATATTCTGAGGAAGTGTCTCTTGAAATGGAATTTGCCCGAGACTATCTCTCACAAGCGGAGCTACCTGTAGGATACTGTGGTTGTATCTACAAAGGCCGCAGCGGACACTGTACAACTTTTACATATATAAATAACGATATTCCTAAATATAGCGTTCATGATCTTTCACGTGTCTCGTCAAAGAAATTATTGGATCTTATTGATAGTGGTATTTATGCAATTGAAGATATCTCAGATGATAGTAAATACTCTGCTATTCAACAAAATCAAATAAGAGTCCAAAAAACGGGTATAAAAGCGATTGATAAAGAAGCAATTGCCAAAGAGCTAAATAGCCTACATTTTCCCATCTACTTTATCGACTATGAAACTTATGCTGCGGCTATACCTCGTCATGATGGACACTCACCATATACTCATATTCCTTTCCAGTTCGCGCTCTATGTTCTTGACTCACCAGACGCAGAACCAAGACTACTTGAATTTATCTATACAGATTCAGAAAACCCTGACACACATTTTGCAAATGCTCTGCGTGAACATATTGGAGATGAGGGAAGTATAATCGTTTGGTACGAACCATTTGAAGCAACAAGGAACAAAGAATTAGCTGAAAGACTCCCAGAGATGAGAGATTTTTTGGAGTCTGTAAATAACAGAATATATGACCTTATGGACATTTTCGCTCACCAACACTATGTTGATAAAGGTTTTCTTGGTAAATCATCGATCAAAAATGTGCTACCTATTATTGAACCAAACTTATCATATAAGGAACTTGATATTCAAAACGGAGGGAGTGCTTCAGAAATGTGGAATCGACTGCATGTTGAGGTGCTATCAGAAAATGAGAGATCAAAAATTGCATCTAGTTTAAGGGAGTATTGCGGTTTGGATGCTTACGCCATGTATGCAATTTGGAAAGTTTTATACAAGTTAGTAAGTTAGCTATATTTCTTATTTAGAGATTATTTTTTTCTACCGCTCTATAAATTGCTCCAAGCTCTCGTACTGATTCCATTTCATTTTCAAAGATTAACTTTTTGCAGTCTGCAGGTTTTGTTTTATACAGTTTTTGTATACAAAAAACTAACGTTTTTAGATCATTAAAGACTTGGCTTGATGACTGATTGTCAAAAATCATGACATAAAAGAACTGTAAGCTGATTAAGGCAAGGTTAAAGAGAAAAAACAATGGCATTGTGAATAATAAAATTAGTAAAAGTAAAATAACTTCTACTGCATTTCGAATGGCATGGTATTTATACCCTTCTGAATTGTAGTGAGATATAACATATAGTGTCCCTTCAGGGTTTTCAGCTTCTGAATCATCTACTTTTAGGTTATTAATATCTTTTAAATAGTAATTAATGCTTTTTCGTTGCTTAATGTGGATTTTATACATCCATGATTTCTTCATCAAAAACCAGAAAGTATTAGACCAAGTAAGAATTATAAAAGTGGTAACCGAAGCAAAAAGTACGCAGACAAAATATAAAATAATTCCGTTCTCATTTGAAATTACAAAAAATGGAGTAATTAAAATAACTGCTATAGCAATTAAAGCAACGCGTTTGTCTACAGGAGGATTATCTACAATGTGGGTAGCAAAGTACCAGCAGGACTTGATATCTCCGATTATGTCATCTATTAATAAATTGATTTTATTTAGCATTGCTATTTACAAATTTTATATCAATTGAGGGTTTTTTAGGATACTTCTTTAGAAATTCTTGGTTTTCTGTAACTAAATAGACTTTGCAATATTCGGTACCATCCTGTCTTTTAAGAATTCTACTTTTGAGAACTCCTTCTTTCTCAAGTTTTCTTCTTGTAGAACCGTGAATACTGAAGTCTCCCTGAAATTGCCATTCCCGAATCCATAATTTATCATCCTTGCAGATTTCAGGTGGAATTATTCCTTCTTCTATATTTCTGTGGCAATCAACACACTTTATTCCATTTAAATCCCACCAGATCTTATTTCCGGGCGTAAGTTCCTTGCAAACCATGCAATTTAGTGGTCCCTCATCAACTTGAAGAAAAAATCCCTTGGGTTCTTTTTCAAGTCTTTTCTTTCTCATATTCTCAACTCCCTTATGTTGTCCGACTAACCGGGCAAGTTGTACCATGTTGTCACTTCCGTATTTCATCCGTCTTTCATAATCATCTTCAACGCTTTTCTTTGGTGTTTCTTTTGGCTGAAAAAGCTTTAGGATATCTTCTTCTTGCTCGTAACCCTTCAATTGACCGGAAACATACCCCAGACGGTAGGAGAAACTATTACTTACAAGCCTCCAGTTTGTTTCTTCAATGACAGGCTTTAATAGCTTCTCGAGGTTGTTAGTACTCTCGTATCCCTTTCTTGAGAGGTCTGCATCCTGAACAGTAAATGGAACCATAACGAATTGCCCGATCTCAGGTTTGTCAAAAGAAAGCTTTATGTATTTTTCTTTTTCAAATAGTTCAGACAACATTTTCTCTAGTTCAACAATACCTAATTTGTTAACATTTACTGCCTGCTGATATGCTTGATCGTCATATTTCCTAACTTCTTCTTCAAATACTTCATTTGCATATTTCATTTTTTCTATTGTTTCTATATATTCTTCGCCTTCCTTTTCAGTTAGACAAAACTCATCTCTATATTTTGTAAGAAGTGACTTATCATCCTCCTCCTTTTTCTTCCACACAACTCTTTTTTTGGCAAAATCATCCACTTCTTCCTCATAAAATTTACACTTGGTACATTTTCTTTTCCATGTAATAATTTTGTTGTCATCTTTTCCTTTAATGACATGAGATTCTTTTATTTCCGAGTTACACTTGGGGCAGCGTTGTGGCTTTGACTCATACTCTTCGCCGGTAATATAAACTCCTCTTTTTGTCTTACAGGTTTTACAGGGGAAAAAGAACAATACTCTCATTGGGGTATCCATATAATCTTCAAGAATTTTTGTCTCAGAGAATAGTCTCTTGCCACAGGTGTTGCAGGTTATATTTGATGGTTCCGTAGCATTATCGTAAAAGTCCTGCTTCTTTCTGTCATTCTTTACCATCTCCTCAATCCGCTGAGACTTCCGGCGGTACCGCTCGCCTTTTTCTGTAAAAAGCTTGGTATTAATAATGTAATTGAAAGCCTTTTGTTTTTCCTCTTCTGAAGCTTTTTTAAACTCTTCGTTATCCTGAGATTCCTTAAAAACTTCTCTCCCAAATTCAATAATCCGAAGACATTCCCTTATGGTTAAGAGATCATAGAGGTCAATGTAATATTGTTCATCATTAAGATACCGCATTACATTAGTCGTTCTTAATAATAATATCTGCAATTAACCATGGTTTCTGTTCGAAAGAATAGTCATATATTTCTCTTCGAAGACCATCCATTTTATAATCCTTAGCTGTGGAGTTGGTAGCTTTATTTATTCTATTTACTGAAATTTCTACTGATTTAATTATATCTTCAAGATTCATAGAAAGATAATTACCACCATATTCTTCCAACCAATCATCAAGCCATACATTATCAGTAATGTAAACAAAGTAATTCGATTTTATGCCAATAAAATTTAAAACTTTATTTAATAGAACACCTTCAATAACAAGATTATTTTTATTTGCTACATCACTCTTTAATTTTTCAATATCGAGAAATTTAAAATATTCTCCAGATTTTTTCTTAAGATAGTCATCAAGACTAATTCTTTTATATGAAAGTTTTTCTAACTCTTTTGCCAGAGTAGTTTTTCCTACACCATCGATACCATCAATTCCAATAATATTATATTCAGCATTCTTTATGTTATCTATGGCGATTCTAGAATCAGTGATTACATTCATGAATTTTGGATAGGTCAACTTTCAAATTGAATATTTTTCGACTATTAATGTTCACTTTTTATTCCTAAAGAAACCTCTAGGTAGCTTACGTAATTTCTGAGATTTTGAATCAGTTCATCGAAAAGAACAACATCAATATTATTGTAAGTAGTTTTTAGTTTCTTTATCTCTTTCTCCAGTCTTGCTGAAAGCTCATCATCTGCTTTCTCAGATGTAATATGATCTCGGGAAGATATGATTAAAATGCCCCTAGGTCGATAAATTTTATCGTTCTCGATCAAAGACTTGGTGTATCCATTTTCTATATTTGCAGTATTAATATTTCCTGATCTGAGGTCCATGTATTTATTAAGTTGGAAAATAGATTTAGTTAGGTTGTGAGAAGGGTAGTAAGAATCTCTATTTCGTTCTTTTTTAAACAAAATAGTTCGATGTGTTTTAATTTCTATTATGTCTATATTGTTATATATATCTACAGCCAAAAAGTCAGGCCTTGCTTCCTTTTCGTATCCAACCATTTTTTTAAATACAATCTGTGAATAGAATTCTTTATAGTCCATTAAAAGAATCCTTAAATATCGGTCGAAATATAGTTGCCAACATGATTCGAGACTTTTTCTTTCTTCACCAAACACTCTTTTTGAAAACGACTTAAGTTTTGTTTTATTCTCAGTTAGCTCCAAAAGTTCGGTTCCAACTTTAATAATTTCTCTGACACTCTCCTTATATAGAGGCAAAGTTTCTTTGATGGTTAACTGATATGCTCCGTCCTTAATCTGTTCATCCATGAAGTTTTTTATAAACGTTCTATCACCCTTGCTTAAAGCTATGTATTTGCCTTCAAACCCTTTTACAACATATCCTACATTTGCAAATATTGCAGAGGTATCAACCTGATCACCTTTTTTAAGATTAAATTTATCTCTTACTATCTTTGCGGTTTTAGTTTTAATCATTCTTACTTTTCCTAAATGATCAAGATAGTTATCAAATTTCTGAGTATCAATTACTACAACATCATTAACATTGTATTCTGATGGTATATTGGATATTAAACTTAGATGTTTCATTTGAATAGTTTGGAGCTCAGCGAAATCCCTTAGTTCTTTCTTTATGGTAAAGTTTTCAAATGAGATGTATTTATCTACTATGTTCAAAGAATCTTTATCCAAAATTACTGTTGTAAAATAGTCATCTCTTTGCTTGACCTCATCTCTTATGTTTCTCTCACCATCATGAAACAGGTTTTCTTTTCGATGCACGCTATAAAGCTTGAGGACAATGTGATTATCATCTTGTAAGACAACTGGGTCTTCATTTCGATTTTTTTTGAATAAACTAATTTTTTCTGTAAGCTGATCTTGATTCATATTATTTTTTCATCATTTTACGCATCCCTCGTGAACAATTAAAAGATTTCCAGTTTTGACTCCTGGCTCAATTTTCTTATATTCATCAGTGTATTCACTATGAATTTTGATTTTTCCATCATTGAAGGCTAGTTCTAAGTCGCCCGATTGTATAATTTTCCCACAGATAGCGCAGACTCTATGAATATCTATCCAATGAAAATGTCGACACATATCAACCCACTCGGACTCTTCTTGTGGCTCAGGAGCACTATCTCCATATACAGGAGTTGCTATCTCCTTTTTGCAGAGTTCACAGAAGAACTTGCCTGTATAAATTATTTTTTGCATTTTATGCTTTTTCCATGTATCCACAATTACTACATCTTAAGTATTTCTCTTGAGCAGGTAACTTACTGCTTTGGTTAGCAAGGGTGGTCACCTTAGGCTCCATACTTTCAAACATTTCTGATTCACATTTTGGACATTTTTTCATACATCTTCACCTCCGAATCATGTTATTTCCCTTTCCTATTGTAGGGCGATTGGTTTACCGGCTTTAATGATACATTGAGATTTTGAGCTTTTGCCTGAACTGCGCCCGGAGTTCTGCCCATTTTTAAGGCTATAACTCTTGTTGGTGTATTGCCTTTTGCAAGGGTTTTCAATTGTGTATTTTGAGCGGATGTCCATGCCTTACCTTGATTTTTTACTGCCATAAATTAATCACCACCATTCGCTGCTTTAATTACCTGAACAACTTTTCCATTTATCATGAATTGATCATCTTCACTGATATAAATCGGTGCAAATTTTTCTGTGGACTCAGATAGAAGAGCTATGTGCCCATCGCTTGTGTAGGTAAATTTTTTGATATTTGCTGCGCCTTCAATAATAGACAGAACGTAGTCTCCTGAGTTAGGTGTTCTCTGGTCTGAATCTACAAGAACATAATCCTTATCTTCAATAGGAGTTGTACCATTGACACGAGCTCTATTCATGGAATTTCCTTCTGCAACAAGTGCAAAAATATTACCTTGCTTCTTGAGAAGGGAACGGGATACCATTAAGTATTTTTCTAAATTCTCCTCAGCGACCATAGTGGCGGGCCCGCAATTAGCAGTACCGACAACCGGAATTTGTACAAATGAAGGCTGTAAAGTTGCACTATGCTGCAAAAACTGTTGTATATCCTCACGGGATTTTGGTTTGAGGAGTCCCTTATTCTGAAGCTGGCTAAGGTGATGCTTTACAATTTGAGGACTGTCAACTCCAAGTAGGCGTCCGAGGGGGCGTATACCAATGGAGATTACATCTTGGGTTTTCGACAATTCGAGGATTTTTTCTTGTATCCAGTGCATCATTACACTATACAACACAACTGGATTTAGTGTCAAGTGATTTTCTTGACGGGTATCAAAACCACTGAAATTGACTTGACAGCACTATTATAGTGCTATATTTTTAATCTCACTGAATGAGTAATTCTTTCCTTGTCCAATTTCATCAAGTGCCTTTTTTGCCTTCAAAAACATTTCAGCTTGCGCATTAGAAATATAAGGGACAGGAGATGAGTCATTGCAGAAATGTTCAGAGTTTTTTCTCGTAACATAAAGGTCTGAAATTTTCCTTCCTACCATTGAGGGAGATTCATTGCCACATGCCTCCTGATCAAGTTCATTATAAGTTTTTCTTATCTCATCCAGTCTAAATGACATTTTGTCATTTGATAATGTGAAAGTGTTTTTGGCTGAATCCCAAACATAGTAATCTCTCCAGTAGATACGTTGGCCAAGTGGTCCCAAATATCCAAAGTCCTGATTTACCGCAATTGCATTTGAATCAAATAAAGATCCGTTTTCATCAAACCTGATTCCGGCCCAACGTCCACTCAAATCATCGAAGGTTTTGTGGAAAATGGGTTTGAAATTATTTCCATCTTTTTGAAAAATATAACCGGAGCGTTTGTACCATGATTGCGGATTTACAACTGAAAATATGGCTATGAACTCTTTATTATCCAATTTGTAAACAACAACTTCTTGTGTTACATCCCATGTCTCTTTATCATTGAACCGATATCCGAATAAGTCCGGTGTATCTTTTCTGGTAGTAACTGTTTTGTTCCCATACTCAATTGTATCCTTACATATAACAAGCCTTTCCTTTCCATTGGTGTAATCTTCCATTTTTGTGGGATTTTTACATTTCTCAACGTCTTTATTAGGGAGATATTTAAATAAGGCTAATCCTGCAATTGCTATAAAAAGTAAGAGCAGAGTGATTTTTAATCTCGATAATTTAATCATTTTTACTACCTGCTACTAAGTCGCCGAAGGATTGAGGGTTAAACTTTTCATAGTCCTCTTGTTTTACATATAGCATTGAGTACTTAATTTTATCTTGTCGTTTATTTACATCATCGCACCATTGCTTAAGTCGCTCTATTTTTAGAATATCATCAAGATCTTCTCTTCCCTTAGTCTCAACTATACAAACTTCTCTATCTGAAATTTTTACAACAAAGTCGGGATAATAATCTGATATGGCGCCGTCTGCATTTCTATAATCTATTTTAAAATGCACCGAAAAGTAATTTTTGGCATACGAAATAATATCTGAGCATCGTTCGAGTAAAGATGCCACTTCTAGTTCAAAATGACTATCTCCGATTACTTTGTTAAAAACACTTTTTTGAGGAACAATATATCCTTGATCTTTTGCAACAAATGGACGAGCCTTACTTATTTTTATATATTCTCGGATTTCGGCATCACCTTTATCAAGAACTGTTAAGCTGTTGATTGCTTTTTTGAACATTTCTAAAACCGTCCTAGTTGCTTCAACCTCAGAAAGATTTCTGAGTACATTTAGATTTTCAAGATCGATTTGTTTGTTGAATAGATCATTTTGAATAAAGATTTTTACTTTCTCATACAATATGTCATAACCTGAAACCAGTCTGAGTTCACGCATGATAAGCCTTGTAAAATATCCAATTACACTTTGGTAATCTATAACCGTATCCGAATCCAGCACTGTCTTATGGTGTATTTCCTCTTCCTCGTCTGCACTTTTTACAATATGCTTAAAAACTATTTCTCGCTTTTCTTCCTCTGAATATTCCTTCAATGTTAATTTTTGATTCTCAAAATGATCTGGATTAAGATCAGCTAAATTTTTATACTCCCTATAAATACGTGGTGACATTAGAGGTATCTCGATATCTAGAGAATCTATGTCTTTTTTCATATTTTCTCTATCAATTTCTACGACAATCGGAGCTTTTGGAGCTGAATCTCCACCCATCGGCTTTCTTTCAAGTTCCACCCCCTCACTCTTAATTGATTCAACAAAATCCATAAAAGCATCTGTACCGACCACACTCACAAATTCTTCAATGTCTTCACCCCGATACATTCTTCTTAAACCACGACCCAATGTTTGCTCTGGAAGAATATTTGCTTTCGAGGAGTATGCCCTAAGACCCACGATAGTAGTTACATTTCTTACATCCCAACCTTCTTTAAGCATTAGAACTGAAACAATTACTTTATATGGACTGTCCCATGAATCAATTTCATTTGAATCTTTTCTTAGTTTATCCAATACATCCTTGCTTTTTCCGGATGCTGATTCTGAAATTTCTCCATTGTCTTTTGTGTGAATAGTTAGAACAGCACCCTTAAGTTCAGGGTATCTAGTTTGGAGATATTCTGACACTTCATCGCAATTTTTTGTATCGTCAGTCATAACAAACAATACGGCTTTCTTAAGTTTTTTATGTTCTTCGTAAACCTTTTGCCATTCTAGATATCCAAGATGCAGATAGTCTGCGTATCTTTCAGTAAATTTAGAACTCTGCCGCTCTTGCAGCTTTGCACGACTAGCAGAATCCGGTGAAACCGGGTGTTTTACGACGTCCTGGTAAATGGCTTCTACGAGTGGGTAGTCGGAAACTGTTTGCACGAAAATGGCTCCGTTATTGTGTTTTGGAGTTGCTGTAACATCAATCTGAAGTGCAAGTTCTGATCCTTTCATTTTTAGCTTATTATGAATGTCTTCAATGGATTTAAACCACGCCATTTTTTCATCGTGAACATGATGAGCTTCATCATTCAAAACAATAAGTTCGTCAACGTCTCTTACTATAGCTGAGAGATCAACCTTGGAGTCACTGGAAGACCCTACTGGCTTACTGCCAAGGAAATAGTCAGTGGTATCCTCATCACTAAATGTAGGAACTGTATCTGATGATTCATAAATTCGGTGAATATTGGTTAAAAATATATTTCCAGTCTTTTGAGTTACGCGAACATCATCTTGTATATGAAGTGCTAGGTTAAAATCATTCTTCCAATTTTTGTCTTGATATCCATTTTCGGGAAGTATAGGATCTGCGCTAAAGATTCTCAGTCCGTCAAAATCTGTTCTAAGCCTATCAAGAACGATTATATTTGGCGCTATCAAAAGAAAATTGCGCGCTAAATCTGAATCTTTCTCGTAAAGCTTATGGAAATAGCTCCATGCGATGAGCAAGCTTAAGACTTTTGTTTTACCGCTACCAGTGGCCATTTTAACAACATATCTTCTCCATGACTCTGGAAACATACTTGCCGATACGACGCCGCTTGCATCAAAACGCATAAGGTCGTATTTATCGTTAACTTTAACAACGTCGTTCAAAAAGATTATAGTTTCAACCGCCTCTCTTTGGGCATAATAATAACGGAACTGGGTCTGTAATCCGTCTTGAGTAATTATGTGCTCTTTATTGAACCACCACTCAAGTAAAGCCTTACTCGTATCAGTAGCACCCTCATAATCACTGTCTCTCCATTTTTTAACTTCTTTCCGAAGCTCCGCAACCAGTGGAGGTAAAAGCTTTTCATAGCCTTGAGTTCTCAGGGCTTCATCCGCAGGAAACCATCGATATTCTGGCTCAAGTACCTCATAAGGTGATTTGGGAAATTTAGGATGCAATGCCATATTTAAATATTTACCTCTATAACTTTCATTGTGTCATTTCCAAATATATCTACAACTTTAATGGCAATTTTCCTATTACCCTTAGGGCATTCGTGAAAAACGCTTTTTAACTCAATAGAGCGGTCCTTCTTGGTTCTAAACGACTGCCATTCGTTTTCAAATATATAATCTCCAGTCCAAGACTCAACCTGCACAGCTTCTTCATTGGTGTATCTAATAATTTCCTTTTTGTTTTCAAAGTCGAAATCAACAGACCAGTAATCTATCCAATCTGTCCATTTCTTTGTAAGAATAGACCTCTCAGTAATACCATTCTTGTCCTTGGTTATTTTAAGAATCTTACCGTTCTCTACTAGAATCTTAGAACCTCCATTTTTAAGCTCCGATTCTACATTAGCAATTGTATCTTGATTGTAAAAAACGGAGAAATCAGATAACTCTATTGCAATAGTCTTACCTTTAATATGTGGCTTAACTTCAATATAAGCAACATCATGGAAAACAACCTGATTCTTATCAATTGCTCTTTTGTCAAATACATCACGTGGAATATACTTTAATCCAAGATCAATTCCTTTATCTTTCGCTTCTTCTTGAATGTTGGGGAATAATCCCATTTCAAATTCAAACGCAAGCACATCAAGTTTTGTTAGTTTCTTTTCTAACGCCTCCGAAAGTAATTCATGTATAAAATCTCTTCCGACTGGGAGGTTGATGGGTCCGATTGCAACTAGTCTATTATTTTTCTTTCCAAGAAAATGTTCAAATCCTGTTACAGGCTCAGCCTTATATGCACTTAGAATAAGCGCAATAAAGTCACTACCTTTTTGGGAAAGTTGTTTTTGTTTTTGCTCGTTTTCTAGATTTGGATTAACGCCAACATATAATTGACGTTCGTATTTTCCCAAATTCAATAGCTCAAATGCACGATAGTCACATCCGCGTTGCTTAAGGTCTCTCTGTACACCTATCATCCTTTTTCGAGTGACGTGAATTGAAAATTTACCAATATCAGAGGCGATCCATTTTCTCCCAAGTTTTTCAGAAACAGAAGCAGTTGTTCCTGATCCATTAAAAAAATCAGCTACTAGATCACCTGGCTTTGTGCTTATTTTAATTACCCTGTCTAGTAATGGCTCAGCGTTTTCTGTGGGATAACCAGTAATAAACGAGTACCCTGGAATGTCAGTCCAGTTTGTATCTAGTACCTTAGTGTTTGTTGGTGGAACAAAGTATTCTAATCTATCAATTCTATCGTTATATCTTAACCGGCCCTCGCTGATCATCTGTTCCATAGTGGATTGACTAAATTTAAAGTGCTTACCTGATGGTGGAGAAAATACTTTTCCAAAAACGTGTCTTTCCCTAGGTCTTCTCTCACCAGAACTATCATCTGTTCTTCTCCAGTACCCTTCTCTCGTCGAATCGAGTTCAGTAGTAATATCAGCAAACGCAGACTTATCCGATTTGAAATAAACAAAAAGTGAATCAGTAGAAGTTGGTAGGGATAATCTACCTTGGTTCGTTACGTTCTTTTTTATCCGATTTACTATTATATCTGCTTGAAAACTATCTTTACCAAATATTTGATCTAGCATAGTTTTTAAGTAATGTCCCCAATGATAATCTATTCGTACGAAAATAATACCGTCTTCTGCTAATAAATCTTTCATCAAAGATATTCTTTCAAAAAGCATTTGGAGGAAAGTGTTGCCACCATTTCCCCAAGTGTTTCTATATGCAAACTCCTCCAGTATTGATGGTTCTTTGGTCAGTTTTGTTTCATCTGAGTTTTCTCCAATTTGTACATCAATAGAATAATCTATTCCTGCACTAAATGGTGGATCTATGTAAATGAGTTTAATACCTCCATTAGCTTCAATTTCTTCACGAAGAGGACCATTCTTAAGGCTCGAAAGAATTAATTTGTTGTCTCCCCAAATTAACTTATTTGTCCATCCTTTTATCTGACGACCACGTTGATCGAAGTCGAAAAGTGCAAGCTGAGCTTTTGTTTCACTCGTATTTTCAGCTCTTGGTTCATCCACTTGTTCAATTGTTTGAAATGGAAGGACTAAATCAGATATCTCATTCGTTTTCCCATTCCAAACAAGCTCAACTTCTCGCTTGTCCTCAAATAGTTTAAAACGATATTCGTCGGGAAGTGGTTTTCCTGCTTCAAGGAGTTTGATTATGTCTCTAATTTCATTAGGATTTAGTGCCATATTATTTATTATGCTTACTACTGATTAGCTTTTCTATATCCAATTTTCTGTATTTCCTATCTTTTCTGGCTCCAAATCGTACGGCTTTAAGAATCCCTTTCTCATCCCACTGCCTCAGAGTGTTTGGGTGGACCTGGAGAATTTCGCAGGCCTGCTTAAGCGTCAAAAGCTCTGGTAATTCGTCTTGTTTATTCATTTGTAATTTAACTTACCATTTGCTAACATTATTCTACATTTTTAAGCTCAATTAATCAATACAATGAGAAACAATTACACCGAAAAGTCAGTCTCAAGGCTAAAGCAAAAAATTAAGGTTTTAATTGCCAGGCCTAGTTTTCAGAAAGACATTTTAGAATTAAGAGAGAAATGGAAACTACCAGCTGATGGTATAAAAAACGAAGATGAAAATCAGAAATGGAATATACAATTAGACATAGATACGGACGAATACTATTCGAAAAATTGGCCAATAGAACGAAAAGAGCTTATTGCACTTAGAAAGGCCGGGAAACATAGAGAAGCAGATGAGCTGAGGAAGAAAATTAACGCTGATGCTCCACTGAATGCGTTTAATAATGATATATGGAGCGTGGTTAGAAAATATAGACTATCCCCAAAGTGGTATAACGGAATTCGCAGATACCTCATGTTTAATGACCCAGCTAATATGAATATTTCTTTTGGAATCCCTATAAAATTTGAATGGGAGAATGGAATAAGACGAATTTATCTTGAAATTGACGACGATACAACCCTCAATGACTTAAAAAATGTTTGGTCATGGGCAAGAAAACTACAAAGAGGCAAGCAATACGACAAATATCAACCAATTAAAAATTTTGAAAGGGATAACCGAGCATACAATTTGCAGCTTGAAGGGAGAACTGAAAAAGAAATCGGCGACATAATACAATTGGAGTTTGGAGATACTCTTGATTACAACGAGCTCAATATAGCTATAAAACGCCACAAAAAACGCCTCAACATCAATTAAGCTTAATTGATGTTTATACAACAACCCCTTCGGTCCATATACTACTATTATGTTTACCGAAACAACAAAACAAAACCTGAATGTAGTTTATGTTCCAATAGGAGAACTTCTTCCTGCGACCTACAATCCTAGAAAGTGGAGCGAGGATGCTATTGCTCAACTAACAGAGAGCATGAAACGCTTCGGACTAGTTGACCCAATTGTTGTAAATGGTGCTTCTGAGAGAAAGAACATAGTAATAGGTGGACATTTTAGGCTAAAAGTTGCAAAGGATTTGGGATTCAAAGAAATCCCTGTTGTGTATATAGATATTCCAGATTTAGAAAAGGAGAAAGAACTAAATTTGAGACTTAACAAAAATGTCGGAGACTGGGATTGGAATCTTCTTGCAGAATTTGGAGAAATAGTGTTAGCGGACATTGGCTTTTCAAGTGAACAACTCGATGAAATTTTTGACATTGAGGATACTCCAGAACAGTTTGATCTTCAAAAAGAGCTTGAAAAATTAGATATAAAACAAATTGAGATCCAAAAAGGAGACATCTGGCAACTTGGAGACAGCAAGCTTATGTGTGGAGACTCCACAGTAGAGGAAGATATTCTTAAGTTAATGAGTGGGGAGAAAGCATCAATGTGCTTCACGGACCCACCGTACATATTAGACTACCTTAATGGCAAGAAGAAACACGGCAAGGCAACAGAAGGCTTCGGAGCAAAAAGAGACAGGAGATATCTTGAAACAGATATACTTCCTCCTGACTTTACAGAGAAATGGATGGCAAATATTTCAAAGGTTCAAGACGAAAACTTTTCAATAATTGTTTATGAGAATTGGAAAAACCTAAGAATTATATGGGGTGAGATGGAAAAGTATTGGAAGGTAAAAAATATGATTGTTTGGCATTTGCCAAACAGAAATCAAGGATTTGCTGCAAAATATAAATTCTTTTCAAAACATGATATTGCTATGGTTGGAGCATCGCCTGATGCAAATGTAGAGTTCAATAATGAACCAGAAAAAGATGGGCTTCAAGAAGAATACGAGACAGCTCTTTATGCGATTTCAGGAAAGCCACAATGGGAAGGATATAAGAAGGGGAAAAAGATACAGCCATCAGACTTTATTGAATATGTAGCATCAGATGAAAAGCATTCCGGACAAGGAGTTATTTTTGGCACGAAGCCTACCGAAATACTTATTCCCTACATTAAAGTATTAACAAAACGTGGAGATATAATTATCGAGCCATTCGGTGGAAGCGGTTCGACATTAATAGCCGCAACAATAATGAAGCGTCGCTGTCACATCATGGAAAAGTCCCCTGTATATGCTGAGGTTATTAAGAAACGCTGGGAAAAACTGACAGGACAAAAAGGAGTCAAGATATGAAAATAGATAAGAATAAAGAGCTGGTAATTCAACAGCTTAAGAAAACACCCATTGTTCAGGTTTCTTGTGAGAAGGTTGGAATAGGACGAGCAACTTTTTACCGTTGGAAACAAGAGGACAAAGACTTTGCAACAAGAGCTGATGAGGCACTTCTCGAAGGCTCATTACTTGTTAATGACGTAGCCGAGTCTCAACTAATGTCAGCAATTCGAGACAAGAATCTCACAGCTATAATCTTTTGGCTCAAGCATCACCACCCAAGTTATGCAACCAAAGTTGAAGTAACAGCAAGACTTAAAGCAGACAATGA
>JBPOIT010000002.1:0-152735 GCA_052034235.1 Candidatus Levyibacteriota bacterium | reverse complement strand
ATTACCCTCTCAGACAATACCACTCTTGCTGGTACCTTTAATCAAACAGGCGCAGGCCAAGTTACCTTCTCCGGCAATGTTGATGCAACCAGCGGCCTTGATGTCACCGGTGCTTCTCTCACCGTTGGCGGCACAGCAAGTATCACAACAGCCGGTGCTATCGTTGGTACCCAGCTTGATATTGATGGCATCCTCAGACTTGATTCACAAACACTCTCGACTCTCAGTGGTGATATTATTCTTGATGCAAATGGCAACAATATTGCTTTTGCTGATGCTGACACCCTTATCATCGGTGGCCACGCTGGCAACGTCGCCTACAATGTCATGTCTGATTCTGGTGGCTCTCCTACCTCTGGCCAAATTAATTCTGATGATGATCTCTATGTGCAGGGTGCCATTGAAGCATCAGCTCTCTACCAAGGCGCGAACCAGGTCTGTGACATGTCGAATAACTGTTCTAGTTTGGCAACTAACTATTGGAACCAAAACAACGGTGCCATCTCTGCTAAGAATAGTACCGTTGATCTCCTCGTTGGTGGTGTCTCTTCAAGCGCTGCTAAATTCGCAGTTGTAGGTATAAATGGTTCAGCAACCCCTTATGCTTCTGTGTCTGCTATCGCTAACGGAAATGGTATCTCTATGGGTGGCGATGGGACTATCCAGTCCTTCAGAAAAAATACCCTTACCCTCGGTGGTGCATCAACTGGTAACATAGCTATTTCACCAAACGGTGGTTCAGGAACCCTGACAGTCAACGCACCAACATTAAACCTCAACGGAACAACGTCAATCACTGGCGGATCAACCGGCATCTCATTCACTAACTTTACCGTCAACTCCTCAACAGGTGCTGTAAATATCTCTGGAGCCGGCGGCACATTAACTGTTGAAGGAACCGTTCTTGATACCGATTCGCTCACCTTTACGGGTACCGGTCTTATCGCAACACAAGGATCAACCAATTTGACACTCGCCCCTGCAACTGGCTATGTCAGAGTTGGTGACACTGCAACTCCAGGTAGCGCAAATGGTGATGATGATTTATTTGTTGAAGGTGATGTTGAACTTAACGGAATTCTCTATGCAGATAGCAACGTGCAAATTGGCGGTACAACTATCACTGCCTCATCCCTCACGACGATGAGCACAGCAGCGCTTTCAATCAACGCAACTGGTGATTTAACACTGGATAGTACGACCGATATCATTTTAGATGCTGACGGTGCAGATATATTCCTCAGAGATGCAGGCGCAGCGTTTGCCCAATTTACGAATTCAACAACAGATCTTACACTTGACGTCGCGGGCGGACAATTCATTCTTGCTAATGCTGATACACTCAATATCGGAGGTTTAACGGGTGTCGCATATAATGCCATATCAGATTCAGGAGCTACCAACCGAGGCCTCGCTTCAGATAATGACCTTTTCGTTGAGGGAGATGTCGAGGTTAATGGAACTATGTATCTGGATGCTGGAATATCTGTAAATGGTGTTGCAGGTGTTGATGTAACAGCTTCATGTGTCACAACAGATAATGGTATCGTTACAGGCAGTGCAACTTGTGAACCTGGTGCCGACAGCTGGACTGCAAATTCAGCTCTGGGTGTTTTAACAACAAGTAATCAAACCATGGATGTACTCATTGGAGGTACGAGTACAGCATCAGCCGCCCTCAGATTGACTGCAAACAATAGAGGTCCTGTAGCCTCTATCGCTGCAAAGACTGGTTTTGCAGCTATGGTTGTCAACAATAACAGCACGGGTGATCTCTTCACAGCTTCAAAATCAGGCAAGACGCACTTTACAATTAGAAATAGCGGCGCTGTTGTTATCGGCAATACAACGGACGGTATTACCTTTGATGTCAATAATCCAAACGTCGTCTACTCAGGCAATGCTCGTCCAAGCAAGAAGTTAGTAATCTCACCTGAATATAGTGGTGCTATCTTGACAGCATCTACTTCAGCGAGTGGTACCAACACAGGATACATGACCTCTGATGCATCATCTTCTGCAGCATTTTATTCTGCAACACACTCAAATCAAAACTACTATGAATGGTCGACCGACTCAACACAAGGAACATTGCAGGATTATATCATTGCAGTCAGAGTCACATTACCGCATGACTTTGGAGGATGGCAAACATCAAATGCTATCACACTCGGTTACAATACAGAATTGGGAGCTAATGGTAGTAATAAACTTGATATTAAAATGCTCAATGCCACGGCAGGCATATCCCAATCAGAATCTGTCACACCTATTGTTTTCCAAAGAGATAAAAGCACCAGTTCAAAAACCTGGACTGACTTTGTCATTGATGATAGTGATTTGACTGACGGCGCATCTAATATCGCCTGGGACAATGCAGGAGAAACGGCTGTAATTTACCTAAGGATGTATTCCAGACACGCAAACCATATACAAATTGGAGATATTACACTTAATTACTTAGGAAGAAACTAATGATAATGTCGCAGAAAAAAAGGAATATTTCTCATGCATACCCTAGCTAAAAGAATCATTTCAGGCTCACTTGCTGTGTTGTATCTGTCCATAAACAACGCCGTACCTTTTGCAGTCGCAGCACAAGAATCAGCCCCAAGCACAATGAACGAAAACGTTCAACAAACTGAACTTGGAAGATCAGCGTCCAACGCGAGGAAAATTAAATCAATTGAAAATGATATAGATGGACTGTTAAGCTTGGAAAGTTTTTCCCAATCCCAAACATCAGCAAGAACTCGATTACCTCTCACCGTACAAGAACCTGAACAGTTGGATTTTAAAGCAAATGAAGATATTGTCCTGACAGTGAATAATCCTGATCACGAAGCTTTCGAAACAAAAGTCGTTGATTTCGACGGTCAGGAAGTTGCAGCAGAAGTGCGACAAGTAGATAGCGGTTTGACTTCTGAAATTGTCGTAATAGCTGACAATCAATTCAAACCTGGAAGATACACAATAGAAGTGACTGACCAAGAGCAAAAAACGACAAAGCAAATATTCACCTGGGGTGTATTGGCAATCAACACAGACAGATCTATTTACACACCTGCCCAAAAAGCAAATATCTCAATGGCAGTACTCAACGAACACGGCGATATGGTTTGTGATGCAGACGTGACATTATCGATTACAAAACCAGACGGGCAAGTTGACAGACTTACATCGAAAGAGAAAACAATCATCACCAACGACGTTTGCAGTAAAAAAGAATTTACTGTCAAACCTGATTACGAAACTTCATATACACTTGGTGATGCCGGAGTCTATAAACTCTTTTTAATGGCAGTAACCAACTCAGGCACATACAGTATTGAAGATTCGATACTTGTAAAAAACCAGTTAGACTTTGACGTCAAACGTATCGGTTCAACTCGTATTTATCCGCCGCTGCATTATCCTGTAAATCTTGAAATTACCGCAAACCGTGATTTTAACGGTGTTGTTACAGAAACCGTTCCAGACAGTTTTACGATTACACCTTCAGATGAAGCTAATTCTTACGATAAAATGAATACCCTTTATTTTGATAAAAAACGTGACCCGGCACATGTGCTTGGAGCGACAACGGGAAATCTTGTCATGCCGTTTGACGGCACATATACAATTACGCAAGGTTTTGGAAGCGAACTTACCGAGCCAAATCTCAGAAACTTTTATTCACACTATGGATTAGGCGGACACGATGGCATTGATTTCGCACTGCCAATTGGCACACCACTTTATGCAGTAGATGACGGGGCAGTTCTCCTTGCCGGCGATGGAGATTATGGAACAACTATTGTTATGCAGCATTCATGGGGCAGAACTTATTATGGGCATTTAAGTAAAACGGTGGCTACTGCAAATAAAGATTTTACGATAAAAAAAGGCACGCTCATTGGTTATTCAGGTAATACCGGCGAATCAACCGGACCGCATTTGCATTTTGGTATGAAGCCTGACAAACCAGATACCGGAAATGGCTATATCGGCAAAGTTGACCCGATGGCATATCTTCCAATAACAGGAGCTAACCAAGCCAGCACCTTTGGCCTTGGTAACCTCAACGCAGTCCTGTCAGCTTCTGATGCAGCCACTGAAACCCTTCCTACAAAAGATGAGCCCTTCATAGAATCAGTTGAGGCATCTGAAATCACAGAAGCGAAAAGCGTTGAAAAACCTGGCAATGAAGCGAAGGAATATACAGTGAGTGATGCACAAATTGAAAAAGAAGTTCAGTTAAGTGAAAGTCCTGTTATTGAAAAAGTGAAAATAATTAAATGGCATGTGTCTCTCAAAAAAGGTGAAAAAACAACTTTGAGCTATACCTATTTGGCACCACAAGAAAGTCCGCAATTTTATGTCACAGGCCCATTGAAATTTTTTGATGCAACGCAGAGTGTCATTTTTGAGGAAGCAAGGAAATGGCAAATCGCTGCTGACGCTTTAGGAGATGATTGGTACGATAAAGCCTGGGATTATCGTAAGGAAGTTACGTTACTCGGTGATACCACGAACGGCTGGTGTAATATCGCTACAGGTGCAACTTGCAATACCAACTGGACTGCAAGGCGAAAAATCACTATTAATAACTCAGCCTCAGGATCAAATTTAACCAACTTTCCCCACCTTGTTGTGCTGAACTCAAGTAGGATTGACTATGCAAAAACACAGACAAACGGCCAGGATCTCAGATTTGTTGATGCTGACGGCACGACGCTCCTCTCTCATGAAATTGAAAATTATGACGAGTCAGGTAGTGAATATGTGTGGGTAAAAATTCCCCAGATCAATACCGGTAGTGCTGACTACATCTGGATGTATTATGGCAATGCAGGAGCCTCTGATGGGCAGGATGGTACGAATGTCTGGGATAGCAATTATCGAATCGTCCACCATCTGAAAGAATCAGGATCCCCTTATCAGGATTCCACATCGAATAACATGGATGGCAGCGAAGCCACGAATCCTCCAGTAGCGTATTCTTCAGGAAAAGTCGCGGGCGGTCAGGATTTTGATCCCGCAGGAAGTGGAGATTTCTACAATGTTTCAAGTCCTAACCTGCCGACCGGTGACTTCACCTATTCTGTATGGTCCTATGCTGACACCTCAACAGGATTGCAATCAGTCATGAGTGCGAACGTCACGGGCGATCAATATGAATTCGGCATGACCATAGACACGACATTTGATGAATGGACAAATCATACGTACCGTTTCAACAATGGAGGGGCAATAACGACAGCATCATGGCAATATTACACATTCACAAGATCAGGTTCTAACCTTACAATATATGTAAATGGTGCCAGCGCAAACACGAGTACTGATACAGGAGCGGCATTTACGTTCAATTGCGGCGGTAATTACAAATTAACCGTGGGTGATTCGTATTGGGGATGCACTGTAGATAATAATAATAAACTCGATGGGAAACTTGATGAAATACGTGTGAGTGCCACTGCCCGTTCTGCTGACTGGATTGAGGCTGAGTACCTTAGCATGAATGATTCAATGAACTCATTTGGCTCTGAAGAAACCAGTGCAGCAACGCTTTCTGATTTCCCAGTTTTGGTGAGTTTTTCTGCTGATGCAGATCTCTCGGCAAGAGCGCAGGCTGATGGTGATGATATCCTCTTTACCTCAGAAAACGGAATTACAAAGCTATCACATGAAATCGAAAGCTATTCCGCTGGGACGTTGCTCGCATGGGTAAAAATTCCGACGATTGCTCTATACAGTGACACCAAAATATTCATCTACTACGGCAACACCGGAACAGGAAGCCAACAAGACGCTACAAATGTGTGGGATAGTAATTATCGTTCAAGTTGGCATATGGATGAAAATACGGGCACGACTGCTTCAGATAGTACATCTTATGCAAATGACCTAACACTTTCAGCATCTAGCTGGAATGGTACTGGTAAAATAGGACCAGCATGGAATGGAACCGCAGCGCTATGGATGTCTCGCGCTGATGATGCCGATTTTGATTTTGTAGCGGCAGGTACACCGACAGTCAGCATGTGGTTTAAGTCGGATTCAGCAACCAACCCAAGCGCTACACAATACCTGTTGAGTAAATCCCGTGATAATACTACCCAAAGTGCGGGATATGCTATTTACACAAAAACGACTGGCGTCTTTTGCTTCGGAATTGATGATGATACCACATGGAGTCCTGATGATGAGGCATGTTCTACCACAGATTATTATGATAATACCTGGCATCATTTATATGCTACAAAAAATGGCACTTCTAGTATCCAAATCTATATTGACGGTGTACTCGCCGGATCAGATAGCACACTCGCCGCAACGGGTACGCTTGATAATGCCAGAACGTTATTTCTTGGAGATCGCCAAGGTGTTGACGGTGGTGCTGACGGCAATGATGAATTTGCCGGAGATATTGACCAAGCAGCTATCTCTGTAATCAACCGCTCATCGAGCTGGATTGCCGATGAATATAGAAACCAAAATAATCCAACAACATTTCGTACGATTGGAAGCCAGGAAACATATATTTATGCCCCACTCATGCCTGAGATCATGAGGCATGGCAAATTCTTTGATAGTAGGGGTGCAGAACAGCCATTTGCCTATTAGCCTATTCTTTACAATCCGGGCCACATCTTTTATAGTGTAAATACTCCAAAATATATTGTATACCTATGAAAAACCTGTTTTCTAAAGTTAGTAATTTGCTTGATAAAGAAATTGAAATTACCATTCCCACTAAACAGCCTAAAAAGCAGCATTATGTCAAACAAGCCTCAGGGTATGTAAATCCATTCAAACATCAACAGGAACTTACTCAAAAACGCCAACAGGAGCTTGCACAAAAACAGCAACAAGAACTTGAGCGAAAACGTGAAGAAGCTTTACGACAGCAGAAATTAAAAGAGTTAGAGCAAAAACACCAGCAAGAACTCCGTGAGAGACAGCTATTGGAAATCAAGCGCAAACATGAGCTGCAGCAACTGGAATTGCAACGGTCGAAAGAACGAGAACAAGCTAAAAAAATTGAGGCAGCAGCACATGCAAAGCAGCAAACAGTCCATGTACCAAAACCAGAACCAACGCCAGCACCAATCAAACCTGCACCACAGATTAAGGCAGTAGAATCAATCGCACCTTTTGATCCTACAAAATTAGCATACAAAGAGGATGCCACGGTCAAAAAACATTTTAAGATCAAAAAGCCTCATCTAAAAATGCCTGCATTGCCACTTGGGAGATATCACAGGCATATTGCGATAGCGGTTGTTCTCATTGTCGGGACGACGCTTATTGGAGGCACAATCATTAAAATGCAGCAACCGAAAAAGGATGTTAAGGCAATAACGACAAAAAATAGCCAGCAGGAGTCAGTTGCTACTGATCCAAAATCCAAAGTGATTGATGCCATAAACAAGCGTATTGAATTACCGAGAGATGAAGTTCCTGTGCTGGCAACTGTTGAGGATGTTGAAAAGTTACGTGGACAAGATTTTTTCAAAGAAGCCCAAAATGGCGATAAAATCTTGATGTATAGAAGTAATGGCAGAGCATTTTTATATAGACCATCTACTGATGAAGTGCTTGTACAAGCACCGTTAGTCTATCAGGATCAGCAAGAATTAATTGCATCAGGATCAGCGCAACCCGCTACGGGAAACGCACCGCAAGAGGTGCAAAGACATGGCCGAACACTTATTGAACCCGAAGAATAACCTAGTATTTTTGACTTAATTTGATATATATAAGTACTTCTATGAATTATATTGATATGGCATTTTTACACTTTCCAAAAACCCGTCCTTGACAAGTGTTTTTGTAATTGCTAGAGTTATATTACTCTCGTTTTTCATATAACTAGTATGAACCAGCCCAAAAGAGATATCATTAATTATTTTGAAAATTTAAGTCTTCTTGTTATAGGAATTCTTTTAGTCGTTTTTCCTGTACTCTTTCTCAGCACAACAACTGACGCCTTCGTATTACCTAAGCAAATCGCATTAGCAGGAGCAACTTCTATCGCTGTTCTGTTCTTTGGTTTAAAGACTATCGCTGACGGTAAAATCAAAATGAGAACGACACCGTTTAATTTACCGGTTCTTCTCTTTTTAGTTGCTGGTTTTGTTTCTGCTGTTTTGAGTATTAATCGTTTTGATGCGTTAATCGCTTTCGTACCTGTAATGTTTGTTATCTTGCTTTACTTTGTTATTATCAATACAGTTAAAAACGAAAAACAGCTTCTTTTTCTTCTTGGCACTCTTGTAGCTGGAGCAAGCCTTTCAGCATTAGTAACTATTCTTTCTTTCCTGAAGTTATATCCATTGCCTTTTGAATATACAAAGGTTGCTTCCTTTACGACTTTTGGTTCTTTACTTGATCAGGCAATTTATCTCGCATTAGTATTACCAATTGCAGGATATTTCGTGTACAGTATCGTCACAAACAGAACATCTAAAAAAGCACCATTTGCCGGAGCCGCACAGCATGGAACACAAAAAACAAGCAGAGTTTCATTAGCATTCACAGGTGGATTCGTTGTCATCGGGCTTGCATTTGCTTTGACGCTCGTCATGTTGCTCACATCACAAAAACCTCTTATCTTACCTTTTGAAACAGGTCTGCAAACAGGATTTGCTGCTCTTTCACAAGATACAGGCAGATTCTTCCAAGGATTGCTCTTTGGAAGTGGCTTTGGTACGTATCTCACCGATTTCACACGTTTCAAACAAGCATCATACAATTTCAATGACACACTCTGGTCCTTTACATTCTTCCGATCAAGCAGCTTTCTTCTCGAACTTCTTGCAACAACAGGTTTAGCAGGCGTAGCAGCATTCTTATTCATCGGTTTTCGTATTCTGAAAGAGGGTAATTTCTTTATCCCACTCGTTCTCGCATTTATCGCTTCAGTATTCTTGCCTTTCTCATTCACATTGATAGCACTGTTCTTTATCTTGCTCGCTATCTTCTCTATCATTCGCATTCACAGCAACCCAAACAAATACGGCGAAACAGAATTTTATTTCGTAGCTTTCAAACGAGGACTTTTCTCAGCAGTTCCAGAAGGTGAATCTGTTCCACAGACATCAGGTCAAAAGAAATTTAGTAGAGTCCTCCCTGTTTTCTTCTTCCTTTTCTTAACAATTATTGTTGCTGTGCCTATGTACTTTACGGTTAGATTCATTATCTCTGACTTCACATTCCAAAGATCATTGGTTGCAGCATCACAAAACAAAGGTCTTGAAACCTACAATCTGGAAATTGCAGCTATCAATATGTTCCCATACAGAGATATCTATTACCGTGCATTCGCACAAACGAATCTCGCTCTCGCAAATTCTATTGCAAGCTCACAGCAAGCAGGAAAAGCACCTGATGCTCAGACACAACAGAATGTCATTACACTTATACAGCAATCCATTAATTCAGGCCGAACAGCTGTACAGATTGCACCATTAACAGCTTTTAATTGGAACAATCTTTCATCAATATACAGAAGCCTTATCGGATTCGGTCAGAATGCAGATCAATTCACTGTTCTTTCAGCACAACAGGCAATTGCACTTGATCCAAACAATCCACAACAATATGTTGAATTGGGCGGAGTATACTATCAAATTGGTCAGTATGACGAAGCAGTCAGACAATTCCAAATCGCTATCCAGCTTAAAAATAATTATGCTAACGCGTACTATAACTTAGGACATGCACTTGAAGAGAAAAAAGACCTCCAAGGAGCTCTCGGTCAATATCAAGCAGTAAAACAATTGGTCGCTGATAACCCAGAAAATGTCAAAAAGATTAGTGCAGAGATTGAAGCACTCACAAAGAAAATTGGAGAAGCACAAAACACACAAGCAGCAAATAATGTTCAACCAAGTGAAGAAGCAGCACAACAGCCATTAACACAAGCTGACGAGAAACCAGATAACACACTTCCTGAAAGAGATCCACAGGTCGAGATTCCAGGACCAACAGGCAGTGCTATTCCTACACCAACAGGCGCAAAAGCACCAACACAAGCACCTAGGAACTAATAACTACGAGCGTGTAACCAACCAAATTCCCCCTTTTAACTAATTCAATACTTATGTATCGTATTTGATTGTTCTTGTTCCATCATCTCTTTAATTATTAATTCTTATATAACACTTTTTAATTAATGTTCATTGTTGCTTGCCTAGAAAGAATTATTCCATAGGAGTATTTTATCGATTCGAAAAGTACACAAGTATCCAATCTCAGCTATATAGCTGTCATTGAGAGCCTCTTAAAGGCTCCCGCAGGAGAAACCATGACTCATTGATCATCTTCTTTTATTCAAGGCATTATATGCCATCTATTGAAAACAAAACTCCTCGGAGAAGAAAATATCTTAACAGTAAGACTAGCATTGGTTATTAAGATGACATGCCCTTCTTTCAATTGCTCTTATTCTTGATGCATATAATTACTATCAAAAATATATTTTGATACAGTTTGAAGAAACGAAGAAAGCTTCATTCTTTCAATAAGGGGATCTAAATAATCTTATAGGTATAGTAATAAGTCTTAAGATATAAAAAGATATAGTAATAGGTAAATCTGTAGCATGAGTTTTAACACAAAAAAAATCATCCCGTCAGTCTACAGTTATGTATACGTATCGGGATGATTTTTGTTTGAGATTCAAAACGAAAATATTATCCGTTTTTTTGCTTTTGGAAGCAGTCTCTACACAGTACTGGACGGTCACCTCTCGGTTCGAACGGTACGGTATCTTGCTTTCCACAGTTAGAACAGGTTATTGGGAATGACTGACGTTGTCCGCCACCACCTCCACCGTTTCTGTCATTGAAAGATGCGCGTGCTTTAGAACGGCAATCTTTGCAACGTACTGGTGCATTGAAACCTTTTTGTTGGTAGAACTCCTGCTCTGATGCTGTCCATGTAAAATCACGACCGCAATCTTTGCATTGAATTTGTTGATCTTGTTGTGCCACTTAGGATTCACCCCCTTCCATTTTGTTTTTCCTGTTATCCTAAGTGACTGAGTGAGGTAAAATAGTTGCCCGACTAGCTTAGAATCCTTGGAATAGCCCTGTTGGCAGATAATCTGACAAAAGAAACTAGAACCATTATATCACATGCTGTCTACTCCTCTTCAATATATGTGATTTATATCATCGCCTTTTGGTAAATTACATTTTATTATCAGCACATATATGAATAAACAATTCTTAAAAGACAGCTTCGGCTGGGGCTTTGTCTTATGGTTAATAGGCTACGCATTGGGCTTTGTCTTTTTCTTTTTGATGCCTCCAACGCTCATTGGCTGGGTTATTATGCCCATTGGAATTGTCATTACGATATGGGTCCTCATAAAAAAAATTCGCGGGGAGAATTTCCCTTACTATATGAAACTTGCAGTCATATGGACCTTGATTGCTGTTGTGTGTGATTATCTATTTCTTGTGCAGCTCCTTAAACCTGAGGACGGATACTACAAAGTCGATGTGTATCTCTACTACCTATCTACGCTACTTCTCCCCAATATCATATATTTTTGGAAGAAAAACCGTTAAATTCTCAGAAAGAGGTCATTTTTACTCTAAAGATGTGGACCCGAGGGGAATCGAACCCCTGATCTCACTATGCCATAGTGATGTGTTACCGCTATACCACGGGCCCTTCTGTTATCAAACGATTATATACTAAATTAGCAAGTGATTCTAGTTCATGACGAACTTTACTATCAAAATAGTCTATTCTTAAGACTCCCTTATAATCAGTTTTCTTCGTCGGTTTTCCTACTGTCCGTTGATCAATCCTTGATTTATAAAATAAATTCTTTGGGATGTTCGTAAGTTTCGCCCAATAATCTTCCAAATAGATTGTATCTTGATCTGCTCGACACTGAACAGTACATCTAGCCTTATTAATATCAAAATCAAAACATCTTTTAAGCAGTTCTATAAAAAGCAGTATTATTCTGGGATCAGAGTTTCCAAAATAGAACGATGTTCCACTTCCAGATTTGGATGCCTCGCCTAAACATAACATAGCTAAAGCAATTTTAGCCGTATTAATGTTCTCTATTCCTTCAGCAATTGGAGTGTTAATACTATGAATATGTCTTAAATAACTTTCTCTTTTTATAACATTGGCTTTGTGAGCCAGTTTACGAGCTTTATTTAAATTCATTTTATTTAAACTAATAACTTTTTGAGGATAACTTAATGGGAGTTTTACGTTTCTGCACCAAACAGAGAGAGTGCTTTTAGATAATTGAAGTTCTAATAATTGATTAATTTCGGTGTAGGTTTTACCAATTGATCTTAAACGACGAACTTCATCCTTTGTGCTAGCTTCATATCTATTCACACAGATATTGTACTCCTGATGAATACAATGTGCAAATTGGTGGACTATGGGGGAATCGAACCCCCGTACCCGCAATGCGAATGCGGTGCACTACCACTATGCTAATAGCCCTATTGGATGTAACCTAATGGGTTAACGTATGCACCATTTCTTCGCATTTCAAAATGGATATGAGGACCAGTTGTTCTTCCAGTCATGCCAATCCAGCCAACAATTGTTTGTCCTCCAACAACACGTTGCCCGGCAGAGACGTTAACTCCGCTCATATGGGCATAATGTGATTCTACACCGTCACCATTACTCAGCCAAACATTTGTACCGTATCCACCGTCATAAGTACCAACACTAACTGACATAACTGTTCCGCTATGAGCAGCAACAAGCGGTGTACCGACTGGAGACGTAATATCAAGCCCAGGATGATACCAACTGTAGAACTGACTTATGCCTCCTCTTACGGGATATGTATATCCGCCGGATGCAACAGGTATAGGCCCTTGTGCCAGATAGACTTGGCGCTTGATGAATGGTTGCTCAGAAGGTTTAATACCGTCAGGCACGATTAACATTTGTCCGGAAACAAGTGCAAATGTTTCTGCATCAGCAAATTCATTAAAAGGAAAATCCGCAATCTTCTGTGCATCAGTATTATATTTCTTCGCAATGGTATAAACAGTATCTCCTGGGAGCACTTTATGAGCAATACCTGTGACAGGAAGAATCTTGAGTTCCTGATCGATACTTAAATTTTCACCACTTAAATCATTTGACCATTTAATCGTATCTTTTGAAAGTCCAAATTTATCAGCGATTGTTGAAAGCGTATCTCCTTTTTGGACATGATACGTAATAACTTTGTCTCTGGGCTTATCTGAGATTTTTGTTGCAAAAACTTCCTCGCCCTCTAAAACTGATTCCTTTTGCTCAGATGATTCTTTTAAGTCCAATGTTGAAGCGCTTGATGAAAAAATTGGATAGGTATCAGCGAGAAATGGTGCGATAAGAACACCTACGCCGATAACTCCCATGGTAGCCAAATGCAGAAAAGGTCTGTTATACCTGCCACGCTTCATGAGGAAAAACTTGACCAGCATGTTTTTATTCTTTTCAAACCTGTGAGATGAAGAAATAACTTTTTTCTTTAAGTAAAAGAAGAAAAAGGAGAAAAAATCCGCAGTCTCTTTAAGATTTTCTTTGAGAAAAGCAATAGATTGAGAAGAACGTCGTTGAATAGCCATATTTAGAAAAGGATAGCGCGCGTAGTAGCATTGATACTACCAAATTTTGTCTCTACCGTCAAACTTCTAGAGGCTGGAAGCTATGCTGTGCCTAGGTTTTCGAGGAATTCGTCGTTATTTTCTGTCTTTCCTAAACGTTCGATCAAGATACTTGTGCGCTCATCAGCACCAAGCATATCCATCATACGACGCATTGTAACAATCTTTTTATAGGCTGCTTCAGGCAAAATGCGCTCTTCTCCGCGGGTTCCTGATCTTTCGATACTTATAGCTGGATAAATCCTTCGTTCTGCAAATGCACGAACTAAGTGAAGTTCCATATTACCGGTTCCTTTGAATTCTTCGTAAATCAAATCATCCATTCTGGAGCCTGTTTCGACAAGTGCTGTACCGATGATTGTCAAACTTCCACCTTCTTGGCAATTACGTGCTGCGCCAAAGAAACGCTTTGCAGGATGCAGTGCTGCTGGATCAAAACCTCCTGAGAGTGTACGGCCAGATGGTTCAACTGATAAATTATAAGCACGAGCCAATCGAGTAATTGAGTCAAGTAAGATAACAACGTCTTTACCCATTTCAACCATACGCTTTGCACGCTCTAAGGTAATTTCCGCAACGCGGGTCTGATTTTCTGGTGGTTCATCAAAGTTTGAAGCAACAACTTCACCTTTAACTGACATACTGATATCAGTTACCTCTTCTGGACGCTCACCGATAAGCGCAGCCATCAAATGGACGTCAGGAAAGTTTGCTGAAATACCTGCTGCGATTTCTTTAAGAATAGTTGTCTTTCCTGCCTTTGGAGGTGAAACAATCATACCTCTTTGTCCAAATCCAATAGGTGCGATAAGATCAATAAGTCTTGTTGAGATTGGTGTTTTTTCTGTCGCAAGTGTGAGATGTTTCGTTGGATAGATAGCTGTTAAATCATCAAAGTATGGTCTCTTTGTTGAATCATCTGCTGCAATACCGTTTACTTTTTCTACCTTTAATAAGCCATAATATCGTTCAGTATCTTTTGGCGGACGTGCTACACCTTCGACTAAATCCCCACCTCGGAGACTAAATCTTCGAATTTGTGATTGTGAAATATAAATATCGCGGTTTGATGGAATAAATTTAGGACGAAGGAAACCATGTCCTTCAGGCTGAATATCTAAAAAGCCTTTTACTTCTTCTGTTGGAGTATTTTGAGCATTGTAATCATTTCCCTGCTGTTGTCTATGTTGGAAATGTGAGTTGCCATTTGAACGTGCAGGACCGCGATCATAACCACCTGAATGCTGTTGTTGCTGATCGCCATATGATCCACCGCCAATGTGAATACGACGTGGTGCTGCTGATTCTTCAGAAGCAGCTGGTGCAGCTTCCGTTTCAGGCTTTGCCGACTCTTCTTGAGGAGCGTCTTTTGCAACCTCTTCTTCAACCTTTTGTGCAGGTGGATTACCTACGAGGTCGTCGGGTGTAAGTGTTTGGGATGATATTTTTTTAATAGCCATAGATTGTTTATTTAAATGGTAATAGGCAGATGGAATTTCGTCAAATAGTAATTGGAAATCTTCGTTTTAGAATGCATGCTTACGGGAAAAAATAAATGAAGCTCTCTTCAGTAATATAGGTAGTTACATTACACCATATTCTCCTCAATTTGTCAATAACACATATGAGGTGCCGCTAGAGCTTGAAATTTACATTCATTTGAGACAATCCTCCGCCTGTAAAGACATATAAAACGGTATTAATAATAAAGAATGTTGATAATGCAATTACTAATCCAACAATAGCCGCGATGATTGTTTGGCGGGCTTGGGCTGTTTTGTTTTGGTCACCACCTGAAGTAATCCAACGATACGCGCCAAAAAGAATAAAGAACATACTGGTAATGATGGCTATAATAAACGCTATGGTCATAATCCAGGAAATTATGCCACCAGCATCTTCACCTATTTTAATATTACACAGCGCGTCATAGCCGCCAGGACAAAGTGTCTTAGCATGAGCCATACTTGCACTGCCCAAAAGAGCAACTGCGGTCACAAGAACTGTAACTGTGTTAAAAATCCATTTCATAAAATAATCATACGCAGACTCTTTACAGCTTGTCAATAACCCGAACCTTGCCCCGGCATGGTATCGGGGTTGACAAGACCTATAAGAGATGATATTGTGCACAGTAAGTGAATTCTATGGATAAGTTTTTCATTATCATCACCATACTTTCTTTCGCTTTCGGCGTATTCCCACATGCAGCTTTTGCTCAAAACTGCAAACCACTCTACGGTGGTGGCATAACAACTGAGCAGTATTGTGAGGGGAAACTGTTAACAGTTCCAACCAAAACCGTAGCCAAAGCAACACCGACTCCAGTAAAGAACACGAAAACTACAAAAGCCGGACTACCTGTAGTCTCACCTACTCCTTTGAAAACAACACCTTCAACCGGGCCTGAATTATTGGGACTTGTCGGCCTCATACCTGCAGCGGGACTTGGATATTATTTAAGGAGAAAATCGTAAACGGTTAGGCAGCACGAGAATCTGACGACATACCTTTGCCAACAAATACCATAGCAACCCCGGTTATTGCGAGCAGCAGCAAACCCAATCCACCAGCGGTAATAAGTCCACCCTTAGCTAGTTTCTTTGCCAAAACTAATTTTTTTTGTTGTTCTTCACTTAATGATGCTTGTGCTGCAGAAAGGAATCTATCAATGTCTACTGTTTTATTATCTCCATATAACGCTTTGTTGACATCCTTATTTGTGAGAAGAGCTTGAATGGCTGGATTTTCAGATGCGCCACTTAAGAATTCATTCAGTTTTTCGGGTGTGCTTAATACATCCTGTGCAGATTCTCTCAGCTCTTCAGGTATACCAGCAGCCTCCATAGCCTTTGCCAAATCTGTTCTAGCCTGTTCTGCCGCCGCTGGCAGTTGGTCACGATTCACCCGCTCTAATTGTAAAGTTCCTGCAGACGTCACTTTTTCTCCTTTTGTATGAAGCAATGCTTGGTTAATTGCGGCTGCTCTGGCTTGCACGCCAATCGGTCCAGTTAGCTTGGTAGCTTTATCAAATAAGTTTAATATTGCCTCGGCTTGACTAAGCTCTGCTGCTTGCTCAGCGGTTAAGTCACTATTGCTTTGCTTAAGTTCGAGTAGTTTAGTTCTTTTATCTTGTAGCTCACTTACTCGCTCTGTAATGGCAGTATCGATAATTTGTATTTCTGGACCTTTTTCCAGTGTTGTTCCTTCATTTTCTGGTTGTTGAGGTGCTAATGCTTCTGATGCATGTTTAAGCGTTGTTAACCTACTTTCTGCTGAATGAATTTTGTCTTCCAAATCAGATCGCACAGCATCTTCTGCATCAGCAGGTAATGCAGTTAATTGACTACGCAAATCAGACAGTTCTGTTTGAGCTATAGACCGTTGATCATCAACTCCCTTTTTTGTTTGACCAGCAGCTTCAAGGACACCACGAAAATCTTCTGACGAAACAAGCACACCTCCACGAAGCTTGGCTATGAGATCCACAACATCAGCACTGGTTTTCTGTTCTTCTGGCAAGCCGTCAACAAATGATCTCACATCAGCAACTTTAAGCATGCCATATTTCTCTGCTACCTGAGTGATCAATGTATTTACCTCAGGCTCTGGACGAGTTGGATTAGCATTTTGCGGAAGAGACTCTGTGTACGCATTAAATAGTTTTTTCTCATCCCCCTCCAACAGCCCATCCAGTTCGGACTTAAATGCAAAATTAAATGCATCAGTCACACCTTCAGCAGGCAAAGCTGCAACTAAGACATCTTCTTTTGCCATGACAGTATTTCCGTCTTTATCTCGAAAACTACAGATGATATCGCCAGTTTCGGTTCTACCATGAACACTTCCAAGAAATACTTCATTTTGTTTTAGGGTATAATCTTTACCGTCATAGGTTACAACAGGACTTGGAAAACTGATATTGGTATCTTCAAAGACACCAAAAGACGGCTCCTCACTTTGCAAGCCATTGTGTATAACTACAGCTTTATCGAGCCTTGTTGGAGGAGTTGATTGTTCAGGGGCTTTTGCCCTTATCGCTTCTGCTACTGTTCTTCTTGCAGCTGCGCCTAATTCGGATTCAATTCGAGGAACAGTCGTCTCAGGACCAGGACGACTTGCTTCTGCACCATCTTCTGTTGCCATGTTAGTACAATCATAATTGATATTTATAGTCTTATCAAGTAACATTTAAATGTATGGCACAATCATTGGAATTACCACCACCAATTGCACTTGATAACAAAGACCAAGCAGGTCAACAAACAGGTTCAAGTCAAGATGTACTTAAACATAATCCTCCAGTTCTTGATAAACAAAAAATCGCAACATTGAAACATTATCCGGGACATGAAGCACGCCGAAAAGATCGACCTCGGGAAACACTAACAGCGCCTCACGGTGAAGAAAAGACCCTTGCCCCTGAGACCGGCATGCGCAAAGAAGTTGTGGAAAGATTTACAGAAAGCATGAGCCGCGATATGGATCGATTGATTAAAGTTCGACAAGATTTCTCAAGTGATCAAGATTTTAAGAAGTTTCTAACTGAATCAGGTCATAGTTACTACGTTGAACTCTTTGATAAATTTGTTCAGGAAAAACCAAACACAAATGGCCGTGTTCGTGAGATTAATCAATCGGCAATCGATGAATTCATGTCTGTTGATAAAGGACTATCTATTGCATACCGCATTAAACAAAAACAAATGCAAGAGCAAGCACTTGCTGCCGCTATGGTCTTTTCTATGAATAAAAATGAAGCTGAAAATGTATTACCCGGACCAGGAAGCGTTGAAATCACCAAAGGTGGTGTTCTCCGTGGTCACGCACGAAGTATAAGACATTGGTGGACCTCAAAAACTGGTTCCTCCGGTAGACAAAGCGAACAGACTCCTGTTGTAAAGCTTCTGGCTGATACCAAAGGCAGGCTCACCTTAACCATGGTCGGAGCCAATGCTACAAGTGCACTTGTCGGTGGGATTGCACTTGGCCCCCCCGGAGCACTTCTTGGGCCAGCTGCAGTGAATGGTGCTGCCGGACTTATTCATGCATCACGATCTGGCGAATATCTTCAAAGAGAAATTTCCGCAGATGCGTTGCAGACGTTTTTGGGTGATCCAAATTCCCCTACTCCTGAAAAACAAATACCTGATGCATCAAAAATCAAATGGATGAAAACATTCCATAATATGGATCCTGAAGACTTTTCGATTAATGCACGTGGCGAAATTGTGAGAAAGAATCGCATTAGCGAAACAGGCGTTACCCTTGCAAAGAAATTAGTTGATGATTTAAACGGAAGTGCAAAGGATATCATGGCGTTTCAAAAAGAAGATGGCATTCCAGCAGAACTGCGAAGACCCATGAATATAGATTGGATACTTGAGGGTACTCGTAGCCGTCCAACTCAGGGCACAGATGCTGAACAAGCAGTTATGGAGAAATTTAACCCTAATCGTGAAGGGCTAAGAGACAGAAATAACAATACTGTTGAGGTGCAAGCGATACAAGGCATCCAAGTACCTGAACTCATCCCAGTGTTTGTGCCTATTCTCGATGCTAGTGGTACCGCTCAAGTAGACCAACGGACAAGAGAAACACTTCTAGAACAAGTATTTGTTCCTCGCATGCAGCAGGCAGTAGATGCGGCAGGTGCGCCTATGTTTGATAGTTCCGGTAATCCGATTATGTTACCAGTTATGAGAACTGTTTCAGCTCGCGATGGGATAGGACAACAAATTCCTGAGATGGTGACTACCACAGATAGCGCAGGCAACTTTGTGTCTGTACCCGACATGATACGTCTTCAAGATGTCCATGGTCATGGAGTATTTGACACACATGGAGTACCTGTAATGATTCCCCGCTCTAGAACAGCAACACATGCAGATATCAGTCTCCGACCAATTCTCGACGCACAAGGCAATCAAACATGGGGAGAAAATCCTGAGTTTGATTGGAACAATTTGGACATTGCAGGTAATGCTGAACGTATGCTTAAAGCTGAAGAAGAAGTAATCAAAAAAGATGTTAAAGAAATATTTCAAAGTATCGTTGACGGCAAAACAGATCATTTAATACTTTTTAAAGACAGACTCAAAGCAGCGAAAGAAGGCCATCGTTCAGGTAAGATGGTCGATGCTGAACAAAAACGATTGACCAAAGAGAAAGCTGCGTTGACAACCGATACTGCTACCCTCACTTCAGAAAACGAAGCACTGACTAGTTTCCAAAAATCAGTAGCTGAACAACGCAAAGAGATTCAAAGAATAGCACGCGAACAGGAAAAATCCTTACGATCAATTAGTATCGATGGCAAACCTACAGCAACACCCGCTGAGAAACAAGCTGCGCTACAAAAAGCACTCGCTGAAGGTGGCACAGAAATCACAATTAAAGGCACGAGTATAAACTCGATTGCTAACGAACAGAAAACTTTAGAAGAAGACATTCGTGACCGCGCCAAAGATTTCGAGACAACATACGTGCAACCACTACGGGAAGCAGTAGGCCGCGCAGAAGGAAGTTTGGCAACACCAACTACTGACAGGCAGGAATTGGCAGTCCGCCAACGTGCGCTTGATACTGCAAATGCGAGATTATCAAGCATGATTGAGCAGGCTAGACAAAATGAACAGACAATCCGCGAATCTGCGGAATTTAAAAACAGGGCTGAGGCTATTGAGCGAAGACGTGCGGTCATTGAGCAAACACTTGATGCGCTTAGTGGAGGCACAGACAACCTCACCAATGCTCGAGAATCACTACTCAGTAGCGATACAGTAGGCAGACAAAATACCGACCTTGCAATTATGGCCATGCGATATTCTTTTGATAATGTCCTTGCATGGAGTATCCCAGGCGTTACATCAGGCACATTGGTAACAAGCAGTTATAGCGACCTTGAAAAAGCTATGAACGATGCAAATACCGCTGATCGTACTAAAGGATGGCCGAAGGACGCCAATACTTTAGCTGATAACAGAATAATGTTGATTCATGCGATGGCTGAAGCTCGTGCACAAAACGCGGAAGCTGAGGTACGTACACCAAATGCAGACCTCACTTCCCTAACAGATGTTATGACCTACGGCTTTTCTGAGCTTGACTTATATAGTCTAAGCGCTGAGGAAATAGGTGCAGCCATCACCGAAAAACGAGGCTTAAATCCTAGCCTTGGTGCAGTAGATATTACCACACTGAGAACCGTAAAAGATGCAGTTGCAAAACGTCTAGGAGCACGACAAAGAGGTATAAATCAACTACTTATCAACCTTGATAAAAGAGAAACAGAAACTACAGAAAAGCTAACTAAGTTGGTTGAAAAAGGTATCAGTACACCCGAGATTGAAGCAATAGATCGAGCTTATGGCAGATTTGGCAAGATCGTCGAGAAATTCATGGAACAAATGCCTGAGCAAGCCGACAGAAATACGTTCTTTGAATATACCCCACCAACTTCTGGCACAGCTAGTGGTACGATAGATGAAGACAAAGCATATAGAAATATTATGGATTTAATCTTTAATCACAAACAGGATTACGACGTCAACTATAATGGTGAGACAGGTCCTGAAGCAGCCTTTGCCAGGAATAAAAAGGTACTCGATAAAAAGAGCCTTGCTGATCTCATCATTACACACTTTAAAATAACAGTACCTGGAAGCTCTCTTAAGGGTGCACTAGAAAAAATACGTGAAGTAGACCAAAAACATCTTGCCAATTTTTTCTCAAGTGTAGTCTTATTTGAACATCTCGAAAAGAAAATTCCTTAAACTATAAAATGATATACTCAGTACTATGACGACGAAAGATGCAATTAAACTGTTGCCGCTGGATGAGAAGCTTAAGATGCAGGTTTTAAACATGTATGATTACATGGAACCTGAACAGAAACTGACTGTTGAAGTCATTGCTTGGAAAACATATTTCCTTTTACACGATGAAAAGGTACAAATGAACCTTGAAAAAGAACTTGCAGCAGTTGAAGCTGGAGAAGCACCTCTCGGTACAGATTTTTATAACCATGTTCTGAAAAAAACCGATCAGCAGGAAAAGAAAGACCTTTCTTCACAAACAGAAAATGTTGATCTCGCAATTGCCAGACGTGCAATGGAGCAAATTATCAACGAAATCCGCGCCTCGAAGAAAAAACCCAAAGCTAAAAATTAGCTTACTTTCCCCCGCAGGAAATCTTCCATATCATCTTCAAACTGCTCCATACTTCGTTCAATCAATGAATCAAAATCCGGAGCGACCGCAGTATTTCGGTCTCCAAAGATATCGGCAAGAATCGCTCGCTGGTTTTCATCTCCAAGCATTGTAGCATGCAATTGATGGTCTCCGAAACCATCTTCGGCCTCACTTCTGCTTAAAAAATCCCGTATTTGTGCCTCTCTATTCAGACTATCGCCACCATCTCCCACGAAATATAATGCTGAAGCATAATCGCTATATTGTTGTTTGATAGCATTTAAATCATCAGCAGCAGTTTGTACCGCTTCGAGCGTATAACTGGAATCTTTTGCTTGTAAACTTTCCATTAATCGTGCCTTTACTGTTGAGGATTCATCGCCTTCATAGGTATATCGTTTTGCAGAGTTATATTGCTGTTCGAAACGCTTAATGACGATTACGTCTTGGGCAAAAGCGTAATTTGCATACTTAATATACCCGTACTGTTCACTAATACGTGAGAACAGTTCGTTATAAAAGACAACGAGCTTTTTCGCGTTATTCAATTTAGTAGGATCATAGGCAGTAAGAGTGTCGTTAAGCACCATTGATTGACTTACATCAACGACAACGGATGCGAGAAACTTCGCTCTGATTTCCGGCCTCATAACCCGTGGACTTAACACTTTTCCGGTTATAAATTTCCCGGGGCTCGAAAGTGCATTTTCATTAATTCTCCCGCGCTTGCCTACAGCAGTATCATCATAGGTTACAACATCTTCTCTCGGTAACTTTGAAACAAAATACTCAAACCACTCATCAACGAGCGGTTCTATTTCTTCTCGAATACGCTGGAATTCATTGTAAGCACTATTCTCAGTGGCAATTTGTTCACGCACTTGATCAAGCTCTGTATACTCTGCTTGTCCTATTTGCTCACGCATGGCTGCTTCCTGTTCTTCACTCATAAACCCATCCTCAACCATATTCTCCAATTCTTCAAGCATGTTTTCTTTCATTTGTAGCGCACGAGCACTGAGCGCATCTGCAAATTGGTCTTTCATATCATTAAAAAGCTGTTCGTCACCCGATACTTCTTCTTGCATGCCTTGAATGCCTTCAAAAGAATCTAGATCACCTATTTGCCCCTGCAATTCTCTTTGGCGCGTTCTCGCCTCTTCTATGGCCTCTCCCGCCGCTTCTAGATCCCGCTCAGCTAGCTGTTCTTCTTCTTCACCAGCACCTGATTGTGGGATCAGATTACTATCATTATCAACTCTCGGTAATGCTGGTGGACGAATGCCTTCAGGTGAATCTTTAGCTTCCGTTCCCTCACCAGGTTCTTTTTCTTCTTGCCCCACTCCACTTTCATTTCCAGATTGTTGTTCTTGTTCTTCTTGTGCTGCATCGGATGGTTTATCAGGTGTAAAGTCGTATTGGATCCATTGATTTCCATCCCAAAACTCACTCCAAGCATGTCCGGTACTGCCGTCAATGACTGCCATGTTTTCGTTTGTATCTGAAACTTCATGTCCTTTGACGATTCTGGCAGGAACCCCAGCATGCCTGAGCATAGCAATCGCCAAAGTATTCCCTAGGTAACAATCAAGAAGATCTGATCGTTCAAGGTTTTGTATATACGTATCGCCAGTTGAAATACTTAGCAGTTCACTCTGTAATGTCATGAGTTCATCCTCACTCGGATAGAGATGTCTGGATTTAATAAACTCATCTACTTTCTGCGCAATCACTTCGTTTTCCGGATCTGCATTCTTTACTTCCCTGACAAAGTCTTCTGCTTCTTCTGAGAGTGATCCACTATGAAGAGGTATACTGTCAACTGTTTGAGGAGGATTAGTAAATGTTTTGTCCGATGGAAGAAAATCTACGGTAAACTTTCCGACATCGCTACCCTGAATAAAAAAACACCCATCAGTATCTTGCAAAAGCTTGGCATCAGAACCCGTTGTCTGGAACGAGTTATAGTCAAGCGCAAAACCATCTGGTACGGGAATATCATAAAGTTCTGCATCCTGAATTGCTGGAATATTGGCAATTGTGTATCGCTGCGCTCCTTCAACTACTGACGTGTATGGACGTCTCACATTTTTACTTTTCCAGGACATACTTGCTCTATCAAAATAACCCTGTTTGACTGTTTTGTATTTGCCAAATACAGGTTCTGTTGCATCACCGGTTGGTATTACTTCAAAATATCGCATCGAATCCCTATCACTTTCTGTAGGAGGTTGATATTCTTCGTTAAAAGGAGGCATTTGTTGATCTTCGTTTTGCTGAGGTTCATGCGAGTGCTCTTGCTCAGGTTGATAATACTCTTTAATGCTTCGCACAAGGGTATCATAGGCATCAGGTGTCCCCTGTTGCATATATTGGTTATAACTTTCCTGCAATCCACTTGTAAGACTCGCATCTTCTGGAGCTAAGCTATCTTCTACTCTGCGCTGTATTGCAGGGGTAACAAACTCAAAATCATCTGCATATGTGTTTGTCTTCAAGGCAGCAAGAATCTGTTCCATTCCAGCAAGTGACCTTATTTGAGCTGGAGTAGCCTGCATTTCAGTACGGATAGTCTCAACAATTCTTGCTCGATCAGTTGCATGATACGTATCAAGCATGACATGTCTGATACGATCATACGCAATTGTGTTATACAATTTTTGCGCCAATGCTGCATCTATGGTTGTCCCGTGCATTTCAGAGATAAAATTGGTGAACTTTGCATAATCATAATGTTCATGAGATGTCACAACATCAAATACCCTATTACGTACAGTAGAAAACCCTTTATTAGTCAATTCATTCTGATCATAAAAAAGCGTATCAGGGGTGACAGTATCAACTTCGACATGCGGATCGGCTTCTCCTGCAAATAGCCGCTCAACTGCTTCATTTCTGGCATCTATACCGTTGGGATAATGCATCGCCCATTGGTCGCCGGGAAGAACACGCAATTCGGGAGTTCCTTGTTCAGCAAGCCTTTCCATCTCTCTCGCATTCTGACGGTTAAAATGTTCAGAAGGAGGCATTTTGGGTTCTGGCTCATCAGATAAGGTTTCCTCTAGAGCTTGAGGGGGCTCACGATGATGTGGCTCTTCTGCACGATTTCTTGTTCCAGTTTTCTTGAAGATCCTTCTAAGTAATTCTCTTGCCCGATCAACTGCTCGATTATGATGCACTGGACGTTCTGGTAATGTCGGCTGTTCACCTATGAGAGACTGGTCATGAAATTCATTAGATTCTTGGGACATATTATGCTGCAGCAGCTTCTACTGGCCAAGCACGTAGTGCCGTATCTACACTCTGCCGCTCAGTAACATCTGCTATCTTTGGTAAGAATCTTCTCTGTAAAAGTTCTACTGCTGTAGAGTGAGCGCTACGCCTTCCAGGGGTTGTTTTCTCCTCAACAGGTATATTACTGAGATCAGCGGCAGCAAACAACAACCCTCTTCCAGTAATTGGTTCCATAGTCATAAGTGGTTGTGGATCTGTTGGCATAATTTTTACTTGCGCACGTTTTGGCTTGGTACTGTTGACAAATGCTATACGCAGTTTTTCACTATACTGTACGAGATTAAATACTGTTTCAAGATCAAATCGCTGTTCTGCCGTTAGTGAGTCATCAGCAACACCATTGTCCACACCGTTTATGAAATGATCCCACATTTTAACAAAGTCATTGTATTGCATGTCAAAATCATAAGTGAATTCTTCAAGCGATGTGACACCTCTGGCAATACGCAGTGCTTCTGATGCGCTAAATGGTACTGCTCGAGTATCTTCAGATCGAGGCTCACGGTGTAATGGCGGGTACTCTACATCAATCCACTGCAAACGGTCACGGACTGGCTTGGCAATCGGATTGACTCCAGCATACCCTTCTCCTTCATTCATTGAGCTAAACATCAGGACATCCGGTTCTGCTTTGATGGAACCTTTTGAAGGGAGAACCAATTCACGTTTTTGATCAAGCAGTGAATTAAGATATAGCTGTGTCGGCTCAGGCAATGCATTGAACTCATTAAAGTACAATACTGCACCTGAAGTTTGAATTGCTTGGTATACTGTTGATGGAATAGTGATAACACTGCCATCTTTGAGTGAAATTGCTTCTGAGAGATCTGTTTCGTCAGTCCACTTTGAACAGTTAAAAGCAAAATATTGCCGTTTTGTCATATTGCAAAACATCTCTACAAGTACATCTTTTCCAGTACCGGCATGACCTCGCATATTGATCATCCCTACTTGCAAACGTTCCTGTATGTCTGCAAATTCAGCCATCAGTTCCAAACTCTTTTCTGTTTGTTCATCAAAGGTCCAATATGGACTAAGCTCTGGAACATAGCCAATAGATTCTGATTTTTCTTCTTCTGGAGCAGTAAGCTGTTTGTCAATCTCAGAGAACAGTATATAATGGTGATCTGCTGCATATTGAGCATATTCATTCATAACCTCCTCATATCCACGAACCCACGCTTCATCCTCGACCCTCATTAAAGGGTTGCGGTTTTCATCGGTTGGAATCGGCACTTCAGGCTCACCGTTGCGTGCTCGTTCTTTATTTTCTTCCCGAAGTGCAGCTAGCTGTTCTCTTGCCTCTCTCAAAGGTATGGGTGGTGTATTTTCATCACTTCCAAAAAGACGTACCGGTCTTGTTTGGTGATATTCTTGAACTTTCCCACGCTTTTCTTTGATGGTTTTTCGTATTTCAGACTTTTCTTCACCTTTCTGCCAATCAAAAAAATCATCTTCAAGTGCCAGGAAATCATCCTCAGTCATTGTTGTTTTTGTTGTTCTTTTGAGCCTGTATCGCACCAAACCGCTTTCATACTTTCCCTGAAGAGGATGATCTGCGAATACTCTTCGTGAGACTGTATCTGTTTTACCATTCTTCAAAAGAATCTCTAAATGTCCTATCCCACTTTCTGGATTGTCTTCAACAAAATTAAGCGTTGCCTTGCGTTCTTTTTGCCGTTTTGCTTTGGGTTTTTCCTCATAGACACGAACGCTTCGCTCTCCCATTCTTACCATTGGGCGCTGGTCTCCTCCTTCTCCTCTAGTAGTTACACGTTCAACTTCTGCAATGTAGCGCGCCACGGAAACACCTAATGTGCGTTTAAGCGTACGATAATCACCTGGATAGCTATCTTGCAAATCTTCAATTGCATCCCGTACTCTTCGATAGGTTAATTTAAGACCTTGTGCGTCAGGATCTTCTTCTGTATCGTTAACCCCAAGAGCATCATTTACAGACTCTCTGCTATGCAATCCTCTTCTGCGTAATGAATCAATGATATTTTGAATTTCGTCTTTATGGAGTTGTACCAAAGTATCATGGGCTTCTGTTGGTGAAATACCCCGTTCTGCCTCACGTTCAGCAATCGCTCGACTCCTTTCAACAATCATAGTAATAATCCTTCGACGAGCGTTATCAATCATCGCACGATACTCAGGGATACTTACGCTATGCAAATAGTTCAGCCTAGCAGTCAAGGACTGTAAATCATCTCCATCAGGTAAACCGTCTTCAAAAGCTGTCAGAGCGCTAGCCGTATTGATCGTTGTCAGTATATTCTGCGCTTGAGTGAGTATTTCAGTGGTATCATGGGTGAGTCGTTCGTTTTGAACGGCTTTAAAATCTCGTTCCACTTGTTCAAAACGTCTCAGCTCGCTGGTAAGTTGTGCACGTAATTCTGCCGGCACTTTTCCTTGTAAATCCCGTAAGTCTTCAATAAGTCTTGTAGCATCAACATACGAATCTGGTGCTAACGGTGTACCTATAATCTCGGTAAATGCAGCTAAATCTTCAGAGAATCTTCCCACGCTCATGGCTTCTTCTCTAACATTAATGGCTCCTTCCAAACCGATACGATAGAATGTCACTTCATCCTCACTCACGCGAGATTGCAGATTATTCAGCCACATAGTGTTTCGTTCACGCAAAGCTCGTAACTCTTCAAAGGTAGTTACACCTTCCAATTGCGCTTGAAGAGCTTGTACGCGTGTGGCTCTATCAGCTCCAAGTACTGGTTCGTATCGTTCTTCAATAATCCTCAAGCGCTCAGCTTCTCGTTCATCATCAGTCATACTGTCTACGTCAACTGCCGCTGCCCTACGCTCTGCTTCTTCACGTTGTATTTCCCGAAAAACGGGTCCAAAATCTACATCTCGGGAAACAAGATGCCCATTTTGATTGAGTCCCTTTAGTTGTGCCCGCAACTCTCCTGAAGGCGACTCTTCATATACAATACTTGCGTGATAAACTCCATCAACAGTATCAATAGGTTTCAATTCACCATTATCCAAACGAAGTAACACAAATTTGTCCTGTGAAGCAAAACTGACAAAATGACCCGAAGGATCTAGTTGCAGATTGTGAACATCTGTATATGCCTCAGGCAACGGAATTTGCTGGGTGCGCATAACAGTAGTATTGGTATCCATAAATGAAATCGTGTCAGCATCTTCTGTGCAAAAGTAAAAAGTCCCTGATTGTTGGGGATGTTTAGCAATATTGTTGCCGACATTTGAGAGGGATTCTCTGTGCCGTTCGGCACCAGTAGGATCAGAAATAATAATGGCATGTTCTGTAGATGCAACAGAATACGCATTATCTAGCGACGCTACAGCTTGTATATCAGGTTGGTCTATTAGAGCGATTCTTGCATTGACCACATCAGGTAATGCACTGGCATCAGCAAAAAGAGAATCAACACGTCTCCAGTTTGCACCAGACAGTGGATTATCAGCATCATCTTTTCTGAGAAACCCAATATAACTATCTGTCCCAGGCATAGATAGCACCACTGCATCATCATTTACATCAATTGCTACCTGATCCAAATTTGTAGTGTCAATATTCCATGATTCTTGAGGTAGTTCGATTTCTGATAATCCTTCCAGCAACGCTTCACCTGCAAGTCTGACCGTTGATGGAATAGAATCTAAAGTATGATACTGAGGATTCCCTGGAGGAATTTCACCCTCTGTCCTTACCAGTTTCCAAGGCCCATCTACAATTTGTGCCCAATCCGCAATCATTAATTCTGTTCCTGGGCGTTCTATCCTTTCTCCGCGTTCGTTAAAAAAATCTATTCGCTTTGCATCTTTATTGAGGACTACCATTGTCTCCCCGACAGCCCTGATGATAGCCTGATCTCTATCTTGCACCCGATCAGCCGGAACAATCCGATCAACCGACACAACCTCAGGTGAATAGGTTGGCTTTACTTCTCTGGGTATTGATAATTCCTCAGTATCCGCAGCCCCAGGCTGTGGAACTCCTTCTGATCCTTCACTCATAATTAGCTAATAAATACTAGTATTTTTATATTAGCATACCTGTTTCTAGTTACGATACTAACGATTTTGACTCTATTTAGGAAAGAATTATTCTTCATTCTCTTGTCTCACATTTCTCTCACGCAGATTTGTGGGGTTTTGTGTATAATGCGTGCTATTGCAGCAAGAGCTGAAACAATGGCAAACTGTAGCTGAACGCGAGGTTGCAGAATTTGCTTTTGCTGATAACTTGGGCCGATTTAAAAGTAATTCAGATCTGACTCATTTTGCAGATAGATTTAATGTTAAAGTTTCGGCAAGCACTATTACCAAAAATGCACAAGGAGAACATATCCTGCAGTATTTGGCTACCCATGATGGTACGGGCACAAGCACACCTGAAGAATTGATACAAACAAACGAGCCTCTCAAAACAACTGTCATAGAGCCTGCAACTATTATAGAACTACCTCAACCCAAACCTGAAAGTGTACCCACAAGTTGGACAGACCGCCTCCCCATTTGACCCTATAGATATTGGTGTTCCTGTCCCCATCTCACCTCGCTATGAACTCGGTCCCACTGAAGATCCTGCTGAGAGAGATGGTAGATGGACAGTTCCCACAATAGCACCTCCGCATCCAAGACACGCTGGTCCACCCGCACCAACAGTAACAAACTTGCACTCTGAAGCAGCAGCACATAGACCAACACATACGGTTTTTTCAGGAGAAACGCTATCAAACAGCGGCTTTACAAATAGCTATGCCTATCCACTTAGTTCACATAATGAAACTGCACGTAAAGAAAAGCGTACTATACATCCAAGCATGATAACACGAGCAGCTAGGATTATCCGTCAAGCGTTTCCTGACCGAGATCTTGACATCACTACATTAGTACAGCTTTATATGGATTATTCCGAGGGAAAGACCCATCGTGATTGGGATAGTACATTCTTAACATTCACTACTGCCTATGTATCGCTCCAAGATCATCATAAACGAGCAGCATAAAAAGGCAGACTCAGCCTCAAAACTTGACAAAAAAGAGCGATTTATGATAAGGTTAACACCTTCTGCCCGACAGAATTACTGCTCATTATATACGTCCGCGCGAAACCTACTTGCGGAACCAAACCAAACGCCATGAAACTAAAAGATTACCTTGTTACTGTTATTTTACCAGTGTACAACGCGAGCAAGTTTCTGCCGGAATGTTTGCAGAGCCTCAAAGACCAATCCTACCAGGATATTCAAATCATCGCCGTTGATGACCACTCTCGTGATAACTCCAGTGCTATTCTTCGAAAATTCAAAAAAGATTTTAAACATTTTGAGCTCATACGTAACAAAAAGCGTTATGGTACAGCTATTTGCTATAACAGAGCTTTAAAGAAAGCACAGGGCCGATTTGTGGCATTCATGAACCCTAACGACGTCAACAGTGTCAGCCGTTTCAAAAGACAAGTAAACTTCCTTATTAACAATCCAAAGACAGTAGCTGTTGGTACACAGTTTACGAGTATAGATGAGGATTGCAAAAAACTTGAACGCAGCAAGCTTCCTGAAGACCATGCACCAATTTATGACACTATTCTTTCAGCCTCAACACTCAAGCCTGAAACAGTCATGATTGACAGAAAAATGCTTCCGAAAGACCTTTTGTATTTCAAACACAACAAATATCCACTCGTTTTTACTGAAGTGTTTGTGAAGTTTTTCCAATACGGCAAAGTAGCCAATATCGCGCAATCACTGTATTTCCATCGGGAAGGTGTGAAGCGCTACGAAAATGCCAATACAGGCATCAAACAAACAGTCGAAGTAGTCAAACTTTGGCTTAAATCAAGAACCAACTACGACTACCGCCCAAGTCTGAGAAGTTCTCTTCCAGCAATGCTACGCAACGCATAAAGCCCCCTTTACTATTGCAACTATTCCATCATTACCAAGATTCATGCAACTTTCCCTTATGTTTTGTTAGTTTCAAACGTTTATTACTGTCCAAAAGTTATCCACATCTTTTTGGATAAGTATTTTTTATTGATATAGCAAGCTAATTTGATGCGTATTACTTATAGGATGCATCTTACTTTACCCTTACATTATTATAGGTTGACATAGTAACAAAGATGTGTTACGATTGCACCATAATATGAAACTGTTAGCCCGTCTGTTCAGTCAAAAGAAGAAAATTGAAGAAAAATCATTGGCTGAATATCAGAGGGAAATGCTTATCTCACAAGGAAAGCAGCAGTTTGAGAAGCTAAAAGATCTAGGACTCAGCATCCCAGTAAGATTAGCTTAAAAGTACTTTTAAATTTGAATTTATCCGTCAGATAGAACTAAGTATCAGGGTAAAATATGAGGAACTATTTGAAGAAGTCTGCATTGCAGACAAAAAAAGAGCATCACTTTCGATACAGATGATAAGTTCAGGTACGAAAAGCAATGCTCTTAGGGTAAAAGGCAGTTGGTCCTTCAGGCAGGAATAAAACCAATTGCCAGAGTAAAATATATCTGAAAGAAGATATTATTGTCAAGAAAAATGCATGAGGCCAAAAACATGAATTTTTGTTGACAGTTCAATACTTTTCATGAATTGTTTTCACGCTCATCTTTTTTGATGAGGTAGGAGTCTTGGGCAGGGACTCCTACTTCTACAGAGGAGATGAGCTTTTTTGTACCCTGATTTTAGAGGCTAAATCTTTTTGGCAAATAAAATTCTCCCAGTAGCAGTCTGAATGACTCTGGCAACAACCACATCTATCGCTTTTCCAATGTCATCAGTTCCCTGCTCAACCACGATCATAGTTCCATCATCCAGATAACCAACACCTTGTGTCGCTTCTTTTCCCTGATGTGAAACCTTAACGTGCAGTGCTTCTCCAGGAACAGCTATCACTTTCAAACTGTTTGCGAGCGCATTCATGTTTATGGCAGCCACGCTTTCAATACTGCCTTTCTTCTCAAGATTATAATCACAGGTAATAACACGCCCTTTGTGGAACTTGGCAATTCTAATGAGATGCTCATCGACTTCTCTTCCTTTTTGAAACGGTTTTTCATCTTCGGCATTGAGTATTGTCACTTTGAGTTTTTTTGATTTACGGAGCTTTTCAAGTGCCTCAAGTCCTTTTCGCCCGCGTTCGCGCTTAACCATATCTTGTGAATCTGCTATATGTTTGAGTTCTAGTAAGATACTATCGATAATCACAACCGTTCCAGTGAGGAGTCCCAAATAGATAACATCAAAGATACGACCATCAATAATAGCGCTTGTATCCAAAAAGATTGCATTCTCTATCTTGTTTGCTTTTTTAGGTTTTGTAGCACGCTTGCGGGTACGCATTGCCGGTAAACGATTGAGCAGTGCTTTGGAGACTTCGTCAGCAATAGCACCAATTATTTTGGGAGAGAATCCTGACGTACGCTTTTCTTCAGTTTCTTTACCTTCAACTGCTTTACCATCAGCAGATTCAAGTGCAAGCGCTGTTACCAGTGATTCAACTGCCGCTTGTTTATTTTTGATTGTAAGTGCTTTAGCCATAATTATTTGTAAATTATTTAAAACCCTGCATGACATCCCGCAAAGATTTGTGCGTCTTTGCTGTAATGATATTTTTATATCCAAGTTTTTCGGCTTCCCGAGCTCGTTTTTCAAGGCCACTGACACTTCTCAGTTCGCCCAACAAACCAACTTCGGCAATGCCGACAGTTTTGGTCATTGGTACGTTTTGCAGGCTTGAATAAATTGCAAGACAAATGCCTAAATCAATTCCTGGATCTGAAAGTTTTAAACCTCCCGCAACATTGACAAAAACATCCATACTATCAACAGGCAGCCGGCAATGTTTTTGTAATACTGCAAGGAGCAACTCGACACGTCTCTGATCAGTACCGGAAACGACTCTACGCGGCATTGGAAGCTTAGTTGAGACAACTAACGCTTGTAACTCCACAAGAAATGCTCTTGACCCTTCTAGTGTCGCTACAAGGACACTGCCAGGGACATCACCGTGTGTTCCATCCAAGAATAATTGCTCGGGATTTGTCGCTTCGACCATACCATCTTCCTGCATCAAAAAGATGCCGACCTCATCAACAGGTCCGAAACGATTTTTGAGTGATCTCAGTATTCTGGTCTTGGCGAATTTCTCACCTTCGAGGAAAAGTACGGTATCGACCATGTGGGACAGAACCATGGGACCGGCAACCATTCCTTCCTTGGTAACGTGACCCACGATCATTATAGGGATATTTAACTGCTTTGCAAGTCTCACGAATTGCAAAGCTCCGTAGCGAACTTGCCCGACAGAACCTGATAGTCCTGCAACATTTTGAGACTCTATCGTTTGGATAGAATCAATAATCACAAGTTCTGGTTTTATAGCCTCAATTTGTGCAACGATATCGTCGGCGTTGGTAAGTGAAACAAGAAGCAAATTATCACCAGTTGCGGCTTTTCTATTTTTGTTTTTTGCACTTTGTTGCTCGAGCCTATCGGCGCGCATTTTTATTTGCTCTGAAGATTCCTCACCTGATATATACAGGACTTTTTTTCCACTCCCTGCAAGGCTCATGCACAACTGCAAAAGCAAAGTGGACTTACCAACTCCCGGATCACCGGCAATCAGCATTGCAGCACCCATGACAATTCCTCCTCCCAAAACTGTATTCAGTTCAGTGTATTCTGTTTGAATTCGCGACTTCTCCGAATATACAATTTCTTTTAATTGTTTGGGCTTTCCATCTCCAGGATTAAGGGATACTTGCATCGGAGTTGATGAAGAAAGTGCGACGTTCCTGATTTCTTTTAACGTATTCCACTGGCCACATTCAGGGCACTTTCCCATCCAAGACGGTGTATCATAGCCGCAGTCCTGACAGACAAAACTGGTTGTGGATTTCTTAGCCATATTTTAATTATACACCCACAGAGGTGACAATTTTTAATCGTAAAATTCGTGTTTAGCGGTAGCCTATTGGTTTTTCCAAGAGGACTGGAACGAGGCTGATTTTATGACGTTTCTTGTCATGTTCTGAGACAGTTGCTGTGATGCTTTGTCCAACTGTGTATTTGGTCGTAGGAGGTATTTTATCTTTTTTAATAATACCTTCAACATCTTCTTCGAGTTCCATTGTTATGCCACTTTCTTCAACTTTGGTAATCGTACCTGTTACTTTTTTGTCTACAGGATATCTTTCCATGAGTTCTTCAAACGGATCTTTTGTCAAACGCTTGACTGAGAGATTAATGCGTCGGGTTTCGGTATCAAATCGACTTACAACAGCTTCGATTTTTTGTCCTTGTGTGTATTCACTGGTTAAATCATCAACTTTTTCCCAAGCAATCTCAGAAACGTGAATGAATCCTTCAAGGGATTCTTCGCCTTTTGCTTTTTTAAATGGCAATGTGACGAACAAACCAAACGGTGTGACATTTGCGATTGTGACATCCACACTTTGTCCAACCTTCATTTGTTTCATGGCATGCGTAAAATCTTCTTCAGTAATGGCTGTTTTTTGAGAGAAAATAATTTTGTTATCTTTTCTGTTAAGCTCAAGAACTGATGCTTTCACACGTGTACCTGCTGCGAGTTCTGATTGCTGATTAAATGATGTGTGTGATTGTGGAAGAAAACCTGCAATACCAAAATCAGTTGCGACGAGATAACCTGCTTTGGTAGATTCTGTAACATTAACATCTATTTGCTCTTTGCTCTTTTGCAGCTCTTCGAGCTTGGTCCAAGCAAGATTTCCGAGGAAACGTCTAAATGATACTACCGGCTGTCCGCTATCTGATTCTGGATTAAGAACAGTTACTTCAACTTCATCGCCTACTTTAAACATTGAAAGAATAGTCCTGAGGATTCGCTTGTCTTTTTCGAGTACCATTGCTTCTGTTTTTGCACCGGCATCAACAAGCATTTCGTTTGGAGTGAGTTTAGAAATTCGGGCTTTGACAGTTTCACCTTTTTTGAGTGTGACAACAGCTTTTTTCTGTTTGGCCATAAGTTCTGCCATTGTCGAAGCTCCACCCTTACTTCCTGAAAGTGCTTGTGAAGATTTTATAGGATTAAATTCTGTCGTATCGTTTGTCATTCATAGATCCACCTTTCATAAAAGAGATAAGGCAAGTATAGCACTCTCTTACATAATGTGCAATTCGCATTTTCATACATATACTTCTTTCCTTACTAATATATTACTCAATTTCTTAAAAATCATATAAATCTGTGATATAATTGTTTTATATATTTATACGATATGAGTGGATTAATCTCTAAAAGCGGTGATATTTATATAAAGCGTAATCGGAAGAATGTGCGCGCTAAAACTGCCTCAGTAAAAAATCATACACTGACGAGTACTTTTTGGAAACCCCTCGGCGTCATCGTGAGTATGATCATTCTTCTTCTTGGCATAAACATGCTCGTTGTTGCAGGCCAACATGCAATCCAGGCGCAAACAGCCCGAACCATAACCGATAGAACAGTTCCTCCTGAACAGCCAGGTATTATGAGATATTTATCACAAAATACGACAACTGAATACCATAGGCCATATACGTCCCCCACACCAACATATGGATACTATTATAATCAGCCGTTTATTACACCTTATATTCAGCCAACTACTGTTCCGAGTGCAGATATCAACGGTTTAACAAACCAAATCAATCAGATAAATGCTTCTATCCTTTCAAACATGCAGTCATGCATTCAACTTTCACAGCGAGCACAATCGCAAGTCGCACAACTTCGCGCAAATGAGCAGCAACTACAAGCAACAGCAAACCAAATCAGACAGCAAGAGCTTGCTCTTAACCCCAGCGATCCAAATACGCCAGCAGCCAGAGCACAACTGCGTGCCCAAAGAGATCAGATAAACGCACAAAGAAATCAAGTACTCAGCACGATTACACAAACACGAAGACAATATAATACAGATAAAAATGCGTGCACCACATCTGTCTACAACCAACAGAAGACGAAACGCACCCTTGAAAACCAGCTGAATAACGCCTTCCGCCAAACCACCAACGTCCGTTTCTATTAAGCAGTACCGCTCCCCTTCTTTTTTCCCACAAAAAAACCCCCTTTCGGAGGTTAGTATGTGTGAAGAGAATTTTCTTTAAAGATAAAAATATCCTGGCGATGACCTATTGTCCCACTAAAAAGCAGTATCGTAGGCGCTGGCGTGTTTCACTTCTCTGTTCGGAAAGGGAAGAGGTGGTGCCACACCGCTCAAATCACCAAGAAATTTTTATCTTTAAAGGTACTAACATGCTAGTTCCCTAGCAAGTGAAGAGATAACCAACCTTTCGGCGGGCAAAACGTCTTAATAAATTTATTGTCAACCATTAGTAAGGGTAAGCTTAATACATTACTGTACTTCTACTGCCCTCCTATCAACCTCGTAGTCTACAAGGGGTTTTTCGGATCTTGCGATCCATCGAGATCTTATCTCGGAGGCGGCTTCCCACTTAGATGCTTTCAGCGGTTATCCGTTGGGAATCTAGCTACTCGGCAGTGCTCCTTTCGGGAAACAACCGACACACCAGGGATTCCCTCAACCCAGTCCTCTCGTACTAGGGTCGAATCTCCTCAAATCTCACACGGGTATACAGGATAGAGACCGAACTGGCTCACGCCGTTCTGAACCCAGCTCGCGTACCACTTTAACCGGCGAACAGCCGGACCCTTGGAACCTTCTCCAGCTCCAGGATGTGATGAGCCGACATCGCAATCACATATTACTATGTGCGCTGACTATACCTTCATCCTCTTCATCATTGTAGAGGAGCTAGTCGTATGATAAAAACTATAAATTTGTTTGTTTAACCAAACAGAGTTTCTATCTCATCCTAATTTGATAATCAGGAATCAGTCGATACAATCCGACATAAAGTCGAATCTCGGTATTGACCAACAGCTGTTCGCACTATTGGTGTTCACCGATTTGAACTAGTATTTTTATTATCTTTATGCATTCTCTATCTGCATGTTTGTTGATAACCAGACTTTAGAGATTACTCTCTAAGGCGCCCCAATGTTGTAGTTAAGGTGCCAAACCGCATCGTCGCTATGGACGCTTGGATGCGATCAGCCTGTTATCCCCGGGGTAGCTTTTATCCGTTAAGCTGTGTGGATACCACTATCCATCACAGGATCACTAACGCCTACTTTCGTACCTGCTCGACTTGTAGGTCTCGCAGTCAAGCTGGCTTGTGCATTTACACTATCACTCCGATTTCCATCCGGAGTTAGCCAACCATTGCGCGGCTCCGTTGCGTTGTAGGAGCCTACCTCCCCAGTAAAACTGCCCACCAGACACTGTCCCTGGCCCGTATTTTTAAGCGGGTCCAAGTTATGCTCACTCATTCCAAAAAGAGGTATTTCACTGATGACGAATCTCCCTCCTATTCTAAATAATTGAAATAAGCTTGCAAATGCCAAGCTACAGTAAAGCTCCCGGGGTCTTTTTGTCCATGTATACCTAGGCCGCGTCTTCACAGCCATCTCAATTTCGCCGGGTAAAGGATTAAGACAGTTACTTGGTCGTTCTACCTTTCGTGCGGGTCGGAACTTACCCGACAAGGAACTTCGCTCAATATGTTAATCTATAGATCCTTGTAATCTATAATTCTTTATGTCGCCATAAAGGTCGGACTATATCTTGCCCAGCCTAGCTGGACTCCAACATGTAGTCTCTGAGGGTTTCCCGATTAAATCGGGATCTTCCCTGCTGATTGGCTCCACTGATCAGATTTTTACCTTTTCAGGTACTGTCAGATACTGAGCTATTCCAGCATATAGTTGGATTTTCTAAAACACGTTATTTCTAAGGCAACGAAGTTAGTTACCATAGAACAGTTATAGTTACTGCTGCCGTTTACTGGAGCTTAAATCCTAGACTGTGTATTACTACCTTCATCCGAGATTTTTGACTTACCAGCACTGGGCAGGTGTCAGCCCCTATACGTTAGCTTTCGCTTTTGCAGGGACCTGTGTTTTAGATAAACAGTCGCCAAGTACACTTTTGTTGTAACCGCGTTTTTACGCGCGGCGAGGCATCTCCCATAGGTTACGCCTAGCTTTTTTGCCGAGTTCCTTAATCCTCTGTCTCCCGATCACCTTAGTCTACTCGACCTGCCCACCTGTGTCGGTTTGCGGTACGGCAAAACATAAGTTTTACTATCCATAAAGGAAGTATAATGAGGCTTTTCCCGGTAATTGAAAGTGTTCAAATTATCCCCCTTTAACAGGGAACTTTCATTTGCAGCTCGATTAAACACAACGACGGATTTGCCTATCGTCACTACCTTACTGCTTGGACACACCTTGCGGCATGCTTGAGACTTCCTACTACGTCACCCCCTTACAATACTTATATCCTGTACGCGAATATTAACGCGTTGTCCATCGGGCTAATCCCCTTTAACGAGGAATACCCTTAGGAGCCGACTTACCCTCCGTTGATGTACATTGCGGAGGAAACCTTGGGCTTTCGGTGTGCAGATATCTCATCTGCATTGCGCTACTCATGCCGGCATTCTCACTTCTATCCGCTCCACCATGGTTTACACCACAACTTCACTGCAAATAGAACGCTCCCCTACCAAATTATAATTAAGAAATTATAAATTCTCCAATTTCGGCAAGTAGCTTAATCCTCGATAAATTTTCGGCGCCACAAACCATCCGCCAGTGAGCTGTTACGCTATCTTTAAAGGATGGCTGCTTCTAAGCCAACCTCCTGGGTGTCTCTGGGTTGTGACTTCCTTAAAAACTTAGCTACTATTTAGAGGCCTTAGTTGGGAGTCTGGGCTGTTTCCCTTTTGACTCATCAGCTTAGCCCGACAAGTCTGACTACTGGAATTCAAGTACAGGTATTCGGAGTTTGATAAGCTACGAGAGGTTGCCCCCCCATAAACCATTCAGTGCTCTACCCCCTGTGTTATAACCAGCGCTATACCTTAATATATTTCGGGGAGAACCAGCTATCTCTGGGTTCGTTTGGCATATTGCCCCTAACCTCAAGTCATCTCAGCCCATTGCTACGGACACGAGTTCGGTCCTCCTCTCGATATTACTCGAGACTCAACCTGCTCAAGGTTAGCTCACCCAGTTTCGGGTTTTATGAATACTACGTAAATAGCCCAGTTAGGGCTCGCTTTCACTATGTCTTCCCAATGAAAATTGGTTAAACGAGCAGTATTCAAAAACTCACCGGCTCATTCTTCAATAGGCACACCATCATCCTGCATTGCTGCGGACTCTGGCTGCTTGTTAGCCAACAATTTCAGTTCTATTTCATTCCCCTTCCGGGGTGCTTTTCACCTTTCCCTCACGGTACTAGTTCACTATCGGTAGATTTTGATATTTAGGCTTGGATCGTGGTCGACCCAGATTCCCACAAAGTTTATCGTGCTCCATGGTACTTAGGAACAAACTATCGGTGTAGAAAGTTTCGCATACGAGTCTTTCACTCTCTTTGGAAGGCCATTCCGGACCTTTCTGCTACCTGCTACACTCGAATATCGTCTGCCCTGCAACCCCACTTAAAGTGGTTTAGCCTTTTCCGCTTTCGCTCACCGCTACTGACGGAATCTCATATGATTTATATTCCTGGCGTTACTAAGATGTTTCAGTTCACGCCGTTCCCAGCCAAACGCTAATATAACTCCTTGCGGAATTAACTTCACGCGTGGCTCTCCCGTATGGGAGGGATTGCTCCATTCGGAAACCGCCGGATCAAAAGTTGATGGCACTTCCCCGACGAGTATCGCCGCCGTCTGCGTCCTTCCTCGGTCAAAATCTCCTAGGCATCCGTTGTTGGCATTAATAATAAATTTATTAAGTACTACGATCACGCGCATGCGAAACGTAGTACTAAGACGTTTTTTATCCTGAATCAACCCGTCGGCTGACGGGGTAATACAGGATATTCTCTTCACTTGTTAAAGAACTAAGCAATCAGTCTTCTCAGATAAACCCTCTCTTACTAGAGGGCTTGTCTCAGAGACTGAGTATTGTGGACTCGAAGAGATTCGAACTCTCGACCTCATCATTGCAAATGATGCGCTCTACCAGCTAAGCTACGAGCCCAGTTGTCAAACTACAAAAAAACCTCTTGCGTCCACGAAATTACGTATCTTGTCAAATAAACCGTGAGAAAAGCGTAGTGTTATGAAGTCAATATGGTCGCACTAGGCGACTCGAAGTTTCAAACAAATATGTTTCGAAATTATCATAAACAACGTTTTCTTCGGTTCGTAAAGGATATCTTACCATAGCCTCCAGAGGGTGTCAATAGTGGGTTTGTCTCACGTTATGAAACGTTATTTTTGTTTGGTAAGCCAACGCTCTGCTTCGAGTGCTGCTGCTGCACCAAAACCTGATGCGGTTATTGCCTGGCGATATTGGCGATCATGGACATCTCCAGCGACAAAAACACCTTCAACATTGGTATGGAAATGGTCTTGCACCTTTATATAACCTTGTTCATCAAGCGTAATGCCTTGGAATGCTTTTGTATTTGGTATATGGCCGATAGCCACAAAAACGCCATCAATTGGCAGTTCACTTGCCTCGTTGGTCTTATTATTAAGGAGTTTTACTTTTTCAACTTTAAATTCCCCCATGACTTCAGTGATCTGGGTATTATAATGTACTTCAATTTTTGGATTTTCCTTTACTCTATCCTGCATGATTTGGCTTGCACGGAAAGAATCACCTCTGTGAAGCAAATGTACTTTGTTTGCAACATGAGAAATAACTGAAGCTTCTTCCATAGCACTATCGCCACCGCCGACAACGATCACATTTTTATTTCGGAAAAAGGCAGCGTCACAAGTAGCACATGACGAAACGCCTCTACCGATTTTTTCTTCTTCTCCTGGTACGCCAAGCCAACGAGCGTCAGCACCTGAAGCGAGAATAACTGATTTGGCTTCATAGGTTTTATCTCCTGATGTGATTTTAAAAGGACGCGTCGTAAAGTCACCGCTCGTAAACTCTCCTTCAACAATCTCAGCACCATGATGTTCAGCTTGCTTTCGCATATTACTCATAAGCTCAGGACCCTGAATACCTTCAGGAAACCCTGGAAAATTTTCAACCAGTGAGGTGAGCTGCAGTTGTCCACCCCATTTAATGCCTGCAAGCACAAGTGTTTTAAGATTGGCACGTGTGGTATAAATTGCTGCTGTGAGACCTGCGGGGCCTGAACCGATAATGATTACGTCGTACATAGATTTGCTGTAAGATTCAAGATGTTAGATTTAAGAATAGTAATCTTGAGGTAAATACGAAGCTCTTGAATCTTAATTCGTAAATCTTAACTGTACAAACTAGCTAATTGATTCATCAATTGCTTTTTTGTAAGTTTCTTTACCTTGCGCTCCAACGAGGGATTTAACAGGCTTTCCACCTTTAAAAACCATAACGGTTGGGATACTCATAATACCGTACTGCCCTGCTGCCTGAGGATTCTCATCAACATTCATTTTACCGACAACGACTTTACCATCGTAATCTTTTGCAAGTTCTTCAATTGTCGGTCCAACAACTTTGCATGGTCCACACCAAGGAGCCCAAAAATCAACAACAACAGGCTTGTCATTGCCGAGTACGTCTTTCTGGAAATTTGCGTCAGTAAATGTTTGATCTGCCATAAGTGTCTACCCATATTAGCAGGAAGTAATCTATGCTGTCAAGGAAGTTTTTAAGCCCTAATATCTTAAAGCAATGAGCGTACCCAATTATGACCTATCTGCTGATTTGTCAATCTTATTTCTTCATAACGTGTGTGCAGATCTGCTACAAAAGCTTCTACATGATCAGGTGTTTCTCCCAAAATACCTTCCTCTCGTAGTTCTTCAGTCCTGACTCGAGTAAGTTTTTCCATAACGAAAGGGTTTACTTCAAAATGATCCTGGATAAGCCATGTTTCCCCCGCTCCAACAGCAAGGAATGGATATGCTGCGCCTCTTGCAAGTTCAACGACAGGATGGCCATTAGCCGTTTGAGGCAAGCTTGTTACAACATCTTTATGACTTGTAAATATGTCAAATTCATCAGGAACGCCATTAAACATAGGGTGATCCCGACCTGCTGTCGTCAAGGATGCTCTCTCAATTCCAAATCTTCTCCCTTTTGCTCCTCTTTCTACTGTTCCACCCAAACCATGTGCCGCCGCATGTAGTGAATAACAAATACCAAAAAACGGTCTATCAGTTGCGGTATGAAGGTTGCGGTATAAAATGGGAGCATCAGGCATCATTCCCTCTCCAAAATCAATACCAGATCCACCACCCATCACCCCACTTGCTTCTATTCGATCAGGTAATTTATCTCCTTCTGCAAGGTCAATAGTTTCAAGTTGATCGTGAGCAAGGCCTGTATGATCCTTTATCCAATTTTCATACGGTGGTAAACCATAGTCCGCAATTGCCTTTCTCGGTTGTGTGTTTACAAAAATAACTTTAATACGATCCCTTACACTGAGACGTTCATTGATCGTTGGTCGTGCCTGTTCAAGTACTGCTGCGCTCATAAGAAAAAGCAGTCTACTATATGAAAATAAACTCGTCAAGTACACTTTTTTATCTAAAAAAACGAGCCTCAGCATTTATGCTATCACATATGAAGTAAAAATCATGACTCGCAAAGAATCTACAATTTTCTTTGTTATTCGAGTTCTTCTGTTTTGGCGTGGAGGAAGTGGAACCATTGGTCGAAGAAAGCGAAGATGTATTTGAATGGAGCTTCGATGAAAAAATCAAAGAACATGAGGAAGATGTTTACCTGCGCAATACTTTGGGTAAGCTTGCGTCCGACTCTGATTATCGGCATAAAGAGGAAATCGACAATAAGTGTTGTTAAACCCTGCTTCTCCCCGACTTTAAAGGTGCCGGCGATAAGACTAATTCTGTATGAGAGGAACGAAACAATTGCCAGGAAGAAGATAAAGATACCCTGGCTGACGATATTGAAGCGAAGATTTGAGAGAATAAAGACAATGACTCCAAAGGAAAGTAAAAAGCCCAAAAACCACAGCGTATTAAAGACTTTGTCAGACGCGGCCTTCTTATTTGATTCATTTGCAACTGTTAATTTGCTTCCAAGCCTTGGATTCTCCTGATACAACAAATGCTGAATGTACTCAAGGATTTTCTTGGAATTATCAATGCCAGGCGTACGAATAAACAAACTCACAATTACCATCAGTAAAGGCGGAACCGTTGTATTAATAACGATTGAAGCCCATTGGATTTCGCCGTAACGCCAAATCTCATACGTCCCCTCAACAAAAAATGCAAATCCAAGTTTGGTCATAAAAATGAAGATGACTGATCTGATAATTGCGCGTTTGACTTTGGAGGTAATACTTTGATATCTCACATCACAGGCCGCAAATACGACATCTTGTAATCTTTCATCATTGGTCAGTACTGACTCAAGTGGCAGATCTTTTGCGCGCATGACATCTTCGAGAATAAAAAACGCAGCTGTTCGCTTCTTTACGTAGGTATAAATTCTATCTTTAAGGGGATATGTCAGCTGTTTTTCAATTTCCTCAAGCCCTTTTTTGAAATGTTCGGCAGTATGATCAAGCGTGGTATGCGATAGTTTACCGAAGTATTGATTAAATAAATGATAACGCAAAAATGCAAGATCATCTCTGGCATATGCTTTTCTGATAGCCATGAACACTTGTGCATATTTTGTTTGTTCAGTGTCATCAAGTATTTCCACATCATCCTTGAGTACCTGAAACATAAAATTGGCTATAACTTCTTTTTCACGTTTTGGATTGAGGATGTATTGAATGTCTGAAGACATAAGATCATAAATCCATTCAATAACCAGAGCATCAGGCATGCGTTGGTGGTGCATCACTTTCAAACGCAAAGCCAAATAGAGATCAATTGTCCGTTCAACCGAATGCACGACAGATTCGGATATTTCATTTTCAGGTAAATAGCGCGCCCACAATAATTCTTTAATCAAGATCTCAGCTGTAGTTTTCCCGTTTCCGCCGAGAAGCAGCCTGCGTTTGAGGATTCTTTCAATCGTTGCACGAAGCACAACTTCATCTTCACGAAATTCCATCGCGTTGCGGAGTTTCTCGTACCATGAAGCAAATTTGGTAACAATAGGATTTACTGTTATTTTTTTCTCTTCTAATTCGTCCTCTTGCTCCTTCAAAAATGCGCCCATAACATAGCGAGCTAGCGGCGAGAGAGGCCTAGGTTCTGGTTCTTCTTTTTCTTCTGTTACTTCACCTGCCACTTCTATTGCAGGAATTGCGGTTGTATCTTTATCCATATATTAAAAGCTATGCACTAATTATATACCATTGTCTCCCCTAACGTTTCCTAAATCAATATGAACATTTAGATTGACAAATCGGCAGAATATCAATAGAATAATCCTACATGAAGAAAACGGCTGTTCTCTCTGACACTTCTCCTATAGCACCTCCAACAGATAAAGCAAAAGGTTATTGGGAACTAAAAATACCCCGTGTAAATCTTCAGGAGTCAGGCACCAATGGGTATCTTGTATTTGCACTCGTTATTTTTTCATTTTTCCTCGGTATGCTCACAAACAAGGTTATGTATCTTGAGCAACAGGTCAAAAACCCTCAGGCCAATACCGCGGTTGCAGCCGGAAACGATACCCCGACTGTTGAAGCTCCTCCTCCGGTAGTTGATGTTGCAGTTGGCAAACTGCCTTTAAAAGGTGACGCCAATGCCCCTGTGACAATTGTTGAATTCAGCGATTTCCAATGCCCGTTCTGTAAAAGCTTTTATGACGATACCTATGGACAGATTGATGAAAAATATATCAAAACCGGCAAGGTGAAGTTTGCATACAGACATTATCCCCTGACTTCAATTCATCCACTTGCGCAGAAATCCGCAGAAGCAACAGAGTGCGCCAATGAACAAGGCAAATTCTGGGAATATCACGATAAACTCTTTGCAACACAAGACACATGGTCACCACAAGAAGAAGCTGATGCAATCACCTCTTTTGTTACCTATGCTGGCGAATTGGGACTCGATACCACAAAATTCCAATCTTGTTTAGCAAATGACACGTACAAAAAAGCTGTTGAGGATGATATGGCTGCTGCATCACAAGTACAAGTTGACGGAACTCCTGCCTTTTTCGTCAACGGCTACAGAATGGTAGGAGCCCAGCCATTTAGTGAATTTGAAAGAATTATTGAGGAAGAGTTGAAGAAATAGCCGTAATTTATTGCAAGTGTAAAGCTGGCCGCCTCACACGTATATTCGCTTCTACCATCTCACCACTTGGATCATCTCTAAATTTCCCATTCAGCTCGACAGCTCTCCTCCATATCGGAGTCTCACGCATATTATTTGATTCTAGCCGATACCAACCATCACCAACCTCGAGCAATAAACTACGCAGATTCTTTCCGTGAATATCCTGGAATTTGACCATTTCACTTCTTGGACGATAATGCACTTTCTCCCATTCAGGCCCTTCTTCCCGTGTAGGAGATTTCCAGTATTGTAGTTGAACTATATGTGATCCCACAAACAGATGACTTGCTACATATCGTACTCCGTTGCGCATGCGTGAGGTTTCAACAGAACCATTTACTACTTCAATATTCCGTTCTTCTCCAAGCTCTTCTGCCTTTGCCCGTAATCCATCAAGACCAACTAATGATGTTAAAGGGTATCTTCTAAAACTATCTATAGTAATATCACCCGAATGCAGATTTCCCAACAAATGACCGTATCCATCCCAATATCTATCAAGAACAACAAGTCCATCAGGTAAACCTGCCAGTAGTGCTTCATTATGTCTTTGAGGAGTAGCTTCTTGTGGGACCATTTGGGGAGTATATCATACCCTATAATATCAGACAACTCCGTCTGTGTGTATAATAAAGTCTGTGAATGTCTGTCCTATTTCTTCCCATTCATAACTCACCTGCTTTACATCTGACATACCAGGACCTTTTTGGCAAAGCTTTATCATTTGCTCTATATTTGGAGCCTCCCCCTGAAATATAGCTGTTACTCCACCATCTTCAGTATTTCTGACCCAACCTGTGAGATGTAGTGTTTGGGCGTGTTGTTCGACGAAATAGCGATAGCCTACTCCCTGAACTGTACCTGATATAAAAACGCGTGCTTGTTTCATGAGGATTAGAGCAGTTTCTCGGGAACAGATGACTCGAGAACGACTTTTTTTGTTTCTTTTTTCAACTCTTTTAGTTTCCACATAAAAAGTGCACCTTTATTGGTTGCCCTACTATCGATGGCAAATGAGAGTGCCCGTTCAAGAATTGATCTATGAACTGTTTTTGCAAGCTTCATATAAAGGCTTTTATGTTTATAATCATCAAGCGACTCTGCCAAATGCAGCCCGAAGGTTTGAAATTCCCGGGAAACATATTTGTCAGTTGTGGGATTAAACGTTTTTAAAACGCTTTTTACAGACTGCATAAGTTACTTATTATTTTGTATTATACCTATTCATTGCGGCTTCAATTCCCTTATCAAGGGCGAGTTGTAAAGCTTGCGATGAGCGCTTTGTAATATCTTTTATTTTCCCCTGATCACCACTTTTAAAACCACTCAGCACATAACCTTCAACATCATGCTGCTTTTGCCTGCCAATCGCGTGATCTTTATCGTGTGAGGTGCCAATGCCTAATCTGATTCGCCAGAATTTATCAGTACCGAGTTTTTCAAGAATTGATTCCACGCCGTGGTGGCCTGCTGCTGCTCCTCCAAAACGGATTTTCATTGCACCAACTGGTAAATCAAGCTCATCATAGACGATCCATATATCTTCAGGTTCTACTTTATAAAACGATGCGAGCAAACTAACTGCTATGCCTGAATTATTCATGAATGTTTGAGGTTTAGCGAGGATGGTGTCTCCGAGTTTGACAATATCACTTTTCAGCTTGTCATTTTTTGTCCAAACACTATCAGAAACTGATGAGGTATCTTTCAGAAATTGATCAACTGCCCTAAAACCTAAATTATGACGAGTTCCATCATATTTTTCGCCAGGATTACCAAGGCCAACAATCAACTTCATAGAATGAATCTACTATAGCATAGTTGTGTTAGAAAATTGAAAGAAAATAAAAGAAGATTTTGAATCTACTTAGCAACTGGAAGAGGTTTCAGCTTGCCGACAGTCTGAACAAAAGGTTCAAGACGCCTTCCAATAACTGATGATTGACGCATGGGAGGATATCCAATCCTCATATTAATAGTTGTCACAGTATCATTTTCTCCTCTAGCAACAGCTGTTATACTCACTCCCGATCCTGCTAATTCCTTGTGTCTTTTTGCTAATTCCTTGTGTAGTGTTCCACTATCGTTTTGTGCTAATTGCTCACGTACCATATCATCTGTTTCCGTATCCCCTGTAAGCAACAGGTTAACACTCCCTGAAGCTTCATACGTGATATCAAGAACTTTTTCATTTGATCGAAGCCAACCGCTCCCCGTATGAACGTGTGAACTAGGTTCTACCAAAGAGAATTGCAAACGTGGCGCACTAGGAACAGTGGTTTTACCGAATACAATAGTTATCTTCGATGTGTCAACTGTACCGTCAGCTTTTTTGACTTCTACAAAATGAGGTGCTGTATGAGATAAATTCTCAACTCCCTGAACTGCGTGAAGTGCAACCTGAGCAAACTCACCTAAACGCTCAGTAAATAACCCCTGTGGTTCTTCTTGTGATGTAGGTTCTTCTCCTCTTTCTGCTCTTTCTTTTACTCTTGACATAGAAAAAGCATTTTACCATGAAGCTTATAGTTTCGCAATGTATTAATTTATTTATAAATCAAACTGCAATTGCGGCGTTTTTGGACTTGTTATCTTCTCTTCTTTACTCCAAATTGAAACCTTACCAAACACACCATCGAACCCAGGATCTATCGTGAGATTGCCTTCTCGGATTCTTGTGATTCCCTGGGCAAGCCTTGCACCACCGACTTTTGCAATATCTGAGATTTTTGCATGGAGCAAAACATTAAGCTCTGATGTGAATTCTTTGCACAGTTTGGTATATAAATCTTTGGCTTTTAGACTATTCACGGTTAAACCGAGCGATTCTGCTGCAATTTCAAGAAGCGGCACGAGTTTTACATAAGGCGGCTGACTCTGGGCAGTATCTGTGTACCATTTTATTCCCTGCTCATTTGTTTTTTCCTGCGTGCGGCGGCGCAGTTTAGGATCTGCAAGCTGCTGCACGCGAAATAAAACACCCTCAGTCAATCTGCGCCTGCAGACAGGACAACTATTGCCGCCGGCACGAATTTCATCTGGTCCTTGTACTATTTTGCAATTTCGATGCCCGGAAAAATGATATTTCCCTTCCTCAGGGTAAAACTCAAGTGTATAAGCAATTTTATTTCTGTCTCCGAGTTCTGGCTTTGCAAGCCTCATAATAGCTTTTCTGATATTGTCATACGTGGGTGCCTGAAGTTCCATAACCGTTGCCTCACGTGCCATCTTTGGAGCGCTATGCGCATCTGAAAACGAGAGAATGGTTCGAGTACGCAGTTCTTCAACCTGCCAATTCATATCAGGATCGCTTGAAAGCCCCGTTTCAATACCGTAAATCTGAGGCGCAAGTTCGCCAAATGCTTCTTCCAAAGAATCAAACCCCGAAGCGCTGCCATAAATGCCAAAATGTGGAGTCCAGATATGACAAGGAATCAACATGCACCGAGTATCAAGCGAAAGGATGAGTTCGAGCAAATTTTTTGATGAGAGCCCAATAATTGGTCGCCCATCTGCACTAAGGTTACAACCGCGTACTACAAGCTCTTTGTTGAGTTTTTCCGCAATATCAAGATTAGGCACAAAAACAAGATTGTGAATCCTCCGCAATTTTTCACCTTGCTTATATATACAGGATATTTCAGTAGAAAGCAGAAATAGCGTTTTCTTCTCTCCTTCCTGCCCTTTGAGCGTATACATCCCTTCAAACTCAGACTCGATAAGTTGTTCTGTTATTTCTTTAAACCACACAGGATGCGTAAAATCTGAAGCAGTAAGAATATCGAGGCCTTTTTGAGAAGCAACAGCTGCCATGACCGGCAAGGTCATTTGTGGAGAAACAGCACGTGAATATTTGGAATGCAAATGCAAATCAGTAACGTAGTGCATAGATGCACCAGTATTGTAACTTATCCAGATTTATTTATGTACTATTGGAAAAGAGATACACTTTGCTATAATCCCCTTCACTATGACTACAAAAGAAATAGCTGCCGGGCCATTGAGCATAGGTGAGCGATTTAAATCATTTGATTATCCTTCCCTAGAGCAACTTGTGGCAAATAATGGACCAACGAGAATCATAAGCAAACAAAACTATGAAAACTGGTTTGGCAGTTTCGATGAACCTGAAAAAGCATTACTTTTTGATCCAGATGCGTTTCAACCTGTTCATACTGTTCGTGTGCGTACTGCAGATGGAATGGTAAAGGAATTAATTCGAGATGGTCATCATCGTACAATTGCTGTTTATAAAAATTGGAATGCAATTAAGGAAACTTTCCCTGAATTTACCTTCAAGACCTTTGATGTTACAGAGACCGCGCTTACAAGATTTTATGGTAAGGAAAATCCTACACGCCCAAAAGAACTGAGTATGACGGAGTATTTAAAAGATGTTATGGCACCGACCAGACAGCATTCAGAAATTGAAGCAAAACGAACACTGGGTCATATTTTTATGGGTTGGGAAGATACTGTCGGACACGAGATAGCAGCGGAAATACCTGCATTTGCTGCAGTAACCTTGCTTACAAGTAAAGATGCTCGATCATTTGGAGGAAGTACCAGTATTCAGGATTACACAAATACTATTTTTGATGAACATCCTCAAAAAGATATCATTCTTGCAGCTCTTTTTTCAATTGACGATATCTTTGACGATCTATGGGATAAAACAAAAAGCACAACACAGCTTAGCCGTGATAAGTTGCAGAAAGAAGCACTAGAACTCGTTACCACTGGAAATGAATATATAGGTGGTCCCGATATAGCAGCGCAGCAAATTGCAGGGCTTTTTAAGATCCCCACTGCAAAGGCGAAATTTGCACTTGGAAAACCAGGGATCCATTTAGATTCACTACTACGGGGAAAAATTGTTTCTATAGCAGGTCGCCCCGTTACTTATGATTTTGATGCAATCTATCACGTAATTACTCACCCTGACTACCAAGCAACTGACCTACTTAAAGTATTGGAAGCTAAACATCCAAGCGACGCAAAAAAAGCTATTGACGATGAAAGAGAGTTAGAAGCATTTATCCAAACCTACAAAGAATCTGTAGATGATCGTGCACTGACCCCTATAGAAGCCTTGTTTATAAAAAGAGGTGTAAGAGCGAAGGACAAAATCAAACAACTTGATGAAGCATTTACCAAAGCGCAACAAATTATTGCAGTATTACCTGATAATTCAGCAAGTCGAAAGAAAATTTCAACAATTCTTGATAACTTGCGCACACGCCCAACGAATCAAATAACGACTTATCTCAGAAGACTCGACCAAGCGATTGCTGAAGCCACACTTCTCAGTTCTGACTCATCACATGTGGAAAGAACAATGAGCACTTCTGACAGAAGAGCTGCCCCTATAGAAAGGCCATCTCTGCCTGATGAAGCCGCTAATCTACAGGCACAAATCCAAGAAAGAGATCAAAGAATTCGTGATCTCGAAGCAGAAAATGTGATACTACGAGCAAGAATTAGTGAACTCGAAGCACAAGGAGAAACAGCATCTCCAGATGCAACACCTGTCACGGTTTTTAGAGCTGACGCCTTAGAAGATGACAAAACGATGCTTATTGATATTGAGGCAACAGCAAAGAAAATCTTTGTTACAAAAGACGCTAAGTCACAAAAAATAACAGAAGAAAAATGGGCTTGGCTCAAAGATAATCTCGTTTATGGTATGCATCATGGACTTGATGCAATCTCACATTCACTTCTCCCTCGAATGCGGACATTGAGAGAAGCAACTAAATGGGAACCAAACGATCCACGAATAAAACTACTGATCGCCTCTCATTATCTTGAGCTTGTTCGTGCACAAGAAATGAAGGGTGTTGAAGGTGAAATGATGTCAGCTATCGTAGATTTTAAAGAGAGAAAAAGCATACCCTGGAGCTATGTCTATACTCGACTCCTTGAGATACTTCTTTATGCTGATCCTGTTACAGATCATGAGACAAGATCCGCAAGCCTTCGTTTTCTCAATCAGCGTTCTAGCACTATGGATTTTAATCAAGCACAACAAGAGGTTGTTATTCCGTTCTTGCGAGAAAAAAACCTCTCTTGGAATGAGTATATTCGTAGAGTCCTAACACCCGCCTCTGAGCTTGAAGAAGTTACCAGTTAACTCATTCAATTCACATCCTGACCGCAATATGTTCTATAAAGGCTTAGCGTTTTGTATCAAGGATTTGTTTTATTGTGGTGATAACTTCTCCATCGAGTGAAGTGCCAGCTCCTGATCTCGCTTGGATACTTCTGGCAACAAGCGCCTGAGCAATAAAAAGGGCGATATCACCATTACCTGAGCCTATTTCTGACTGATCATAAAAAATCCTATAAACAGGATGTGAGCTAAATTTATCCTTTGGATAGAGATTGAGCGAACCGAATAATTCTTCACTCAATGAGTACACTTCGATTCGTTTGTAGCGAGCTATTCCTCCTGGGATCTCTGTGTCTTTATAGACCATGACTTTCCCTTGCCCCACAACAAGTATTTCAGTCCGCTCAGCAAGCCCTCTGGCATCTTCATAAATTCTTACTTTCCCATCTTCAAACGAACGTTTAAGGATAATTGCCCTGTGCCCACCATGCTGATCACCTATTGTGGCGCGAAGTCCCGAATGCTTTGCAGCACTTCCATACATCGGGTGACCAGTCAACGGATCAACAGGAGTATTACCGAATGGCTTTACCGCATCTTGATCATCTTTTTTCGAATTGGGATCATTCGAATTGATTGGAAGTGAAATATTTTTTGCTTTGAGAAAATCCTCTAGGTTATCAAACGCCATAAGTTTACTATACAACTTTTAAGCATATTGCTCAAACCACTCCACCATGTACTAACATGAAAACTGCCGTGAACTGATATCAATTATTCTTTTTTCCCTTGTTGATGAAACATTTCAATAAGTTCTTCAACTGTTGTTGCGTCCTCTGCTTTTTTGTCACGATCTCTAAAAGAGACCAAACGCGGGAAACGCAGAGCATAACCTGGCTCTTTGACTCCGTCTTTTTCTATTGCTCCAGCAGTATGAAGCGGACTGCGAGTAATTTCATCAGCCAACACCTCAATCACAATTTCCGGCTTTACCCAGACGCTTGGTGTGATATACGAATGGACTCTCGCGGGCTTGTGATCTATCTCAAGACCTTTTGTCTTGTCTTTAATACTTATCCACTCTTCATCAGTAAGACCCGTCCCGATGCGGCTTACGCTGACAAATTGATCAGCCTTCTTATCGTAAAGTCCCACTAAAAGTGCACCGGCACCGAAAGCAGTTCTCTTTCCTTTGCCAAAGATGTAACCGAGAATCACACAATCAATTGTGTCATTCAAATCGCCAGCAGAGTGTTTCTTTAACTTCACCCAATTAAAATTGCGTCCTCCAGCTTCATATCCTGAATCGGGTCGTTTAATGACCACACCTTCAAGTCCCTGTGTAAATGCTTCATCAAGCATGAGTTGTAAATCCTCAGCCTTCTTCATAATTGTTCCAGGTTCTGGGACTAATATCTCATCACCTGCAATTGTTTTCTTCATAATCTCAATACGTTCGTTCAGTGGCGTTTCGAGGAGTGATTTCCCATCAACATAGAGAATATCAAAGACAAATGCTTTCAGTGGCAACGACTCTGCCATTTCCTCAATGTTGTGTTTGCGACGACGCTTGGTAGTTTCTTGGAATGGCAAAAACTCTTGTGACTCAGGCAAGTATGCCATCGCTTCGCTATCCAGAATGACAGTTTTTGCTTTAATCTGCTTGAGGGTTCCTTCGATTAGTTCGGGGAACATATGCGTCATGTCTTCAAGGTTTCGGGAGAACATCTCAACCTTGTCACCATTCTTATGGATCTGCACACGAAAGCCATCATACTTGTATGTCACATGAACGCCCAAATCATCAGTATCCATCTTCTCAAAGACTTTAACTGGGTTTGGCAACCGCTCACAAAGTTCAGACCTGATTGGACGACCTACGGTAACTCCTAATTTTTGCACTGCTTCGAGGCCAGATTCGACCAATGTTTTTCCGATCAAACCTAAATCTGAAGTTTCGTTGTATGCTTTTTCAAGAAGTTTTCTCTTGCTCTTATCTCCCAATACCGCGATCGCAATGCCATCAAGAATCGTTGGATCACCAATACCGAGTCTGGTTTTACCTAAGGGAATTCGTACAAGATGCTTTGCAGAAACAGCGCTCATATGTTCAAGCAGTTCCTTAAGTGCTGTAATTTTTTTCTCAACACTGCCAACTCCACCTGTATCTGCAATCTTTTTGAGTTCATCAAAAACCGTTACGACAGACAGTTCTTCTTTCTTCCCTTTTTGCCGTTTCTTTTCTGAAAGCTCAAATGCAACGATGCCAAGATCTCCTTTTCGCGCATACTCTTCAAGCACTTCGTCTTTGGTAAGACCGAAAGCCTCACCAATACTCTGTGCAACCATCTTATCAGCCATCCCAATTTCTACAGGCTCATAAAACGGTGCCACTCTCCCCTGAGCGAGGTACATCACTTTATCAACTGTTGTGTTATCAGTCTTTTTAAAAAGCTCAGAAAGTATCTCAATCAAAGCAAGCCGAGACGATGTCTCTTCAAGTCTTTCAAAAAATGTAGTTAGTTCTGAAAAATGCATAGTAAATCAAGCCATTACGTATTTGGCGGCTTTGGTTGCTCCTGTTTTTTTGACAATGCCCTGCTTTATGAGTGATTTGAGTTCATTGAGCACAGTATCCTCTGAAACCATTGGGAAAATTGAGTTAAATGACCTGTTTTGCAGGAATCCTGTTTTTTGGATGTATTCAATTATCTTAATCTGACGTTCAGAAAGCAATACTGGCGCACCACCCAGTCGCTGTTTGAGATTGCTATCAACTGATATCTTTTCAATTTTCTCCTTAATTTTATTTAACTCGATTGCCAATCCCTGCGTAAAATATTCAAGCCATTCAGTCACATCTCCTTCATTCCGCTCGACACTTTGAAGAGCCATATAATAACTGTTAGCATCATAATCAAAATATTCTTCAAGTGAAAAGAATTTCCGGATATCGTAACCTTCCTGAAACAGGATAAACGTTGATAATGCTCTTGCGACACGGCCATTGCCGTCAATAAATGGATGGATGCGGACAAATTCATAATGGACAATACCGCTTTTCAGAACAGGGTGTACATGTTCAGCTCTGGCATAATTCATAAATTTCAACAGTGATTCAAGCTGCAGTGGCACTGCTATTGCCAAAGGCGGCGTAAACGTAACCTGTCCGGTTAAACTATTCTTCACAACAACCTGGGTTTGCCTGTATGTTCCGCATCTGTCTAGGTCAAGGATTTTATCAACAGTAAGCTTATGAAGATATTTAATAAATAACTCCTCAATTTTAAATTCATGTTTGGCTTCGATATTTCTGATCTCACCTATATATTCCATGACTTTACGATAATTGATAACTTCCTGAATATCACGCTGTCTGCCAATCACGTCCTGACCCTCAATGACTTTTTCAGCCTGATCGATATTCAACTCATTTCCCTCAATGTGGGTCCCGTGATGAACTGCACGAACCATTGCGTCTTTTTGGAATTCTTTTTCGTAGTACGGTAAAAGCGGTGCGTGGTCTATAACCTCACGAGCAGCCTCGATAACACCTATATTTCGAAGTATGGTATTGGTAATTGTATATTTTGGTGTGTACATAGCTCCGAGCGGAAAACAATCCAATTCTTACACATTTCCCGAGAAAAAACAAGGGAAATAAGCGGGGCTATTTCTTTTTTTCTGCTTTATCCTCTTCCTTCAACTCCTCTTGGATTTCAGGCATTTTTTTGTAGAAATAAATAGCCAGACCAATGATGACTATGAAGCCAAAATATTGAATGAAATATTCGACAAATGTCAGTCCCAACACATACGCAAGGGTGCCCCACAAGAGACTCCATCCAGTTTGGATAAGAAGACTTGCGATTAGAAACTTTTTGAATGGAAAGTGCATGATGCCGGCTGACGTAGTAAGAAATGATGCAGAGCTCGGCATAACATAACCAAAAAGAAGTGCCATGACTTCATACTTTTCAAGTTTGGCTTTGGCGTGATCAATTTGTTTTTTAAACCCTAGTCCTTCAACAACCTTATACCAGCCGTATTTGCCCAGAAGATAGTTGATTGTATAACCAGTATTGAATCCTATGACTGCAATAAGAATAACCAGCGGAAAAGAAACAACACCAGTCTTTGCAAGCGCTGCGCCTAAAAGTACGACAAGCGAGCCTGGCAGATAAAGGCCGACAATAAATGTTCCTTCAAGCATAGCCCCAACAAGAATCAGCCAATAGCCATATGTATCATAAAAACCTTTCAGATTATTAATAAGCGTCGGGGCGTCAACGATATATTTTCTTGCAAGCCACATAATTGCAAGATAAACGATAATGACTATAGCTATTTGCGCGTAGTGAATCGGCTGAAGCTTTCTCATGAGGTAATTCCTAACTCCTTTTTCATAACCACAGGTATTTCACTCGCCAAATCTGAGGCATTGTAATAAAAACCAACACGTTCAAATAATGCTTCACCTGCTTTTTTATTAAAATATGCACCAGCTGCGGCTGAAAGAAATTGCTCATTTTTTGTAGCCAAACCACCAACTAATCCCGCTAAAACGTCACCTGTTCCACCTTTTGTCATACCTGCATTGCCTCCGGTAATTTGCAGACAACGATCTGGTCCGCAAACAATATCAAATTCACCTTTCAGAAGAATAATACTGTTGTATTTTTTGGCCATGGCAGAAACTTTTTGTTCATCCCCCGAAGTCCCAAAAACCCGTTCAAATTCTCCCTGGTGTGGTGTCAAAATTGCGGGCTGCTCAAGTTTCTTAAGCCATGATAAATCAATCATCTGCAGTGCTCCCGCATCAATCACCCATTTTTTCTGCGGATAGTTTGCGAGCAAATATTTTGTTAAATGATAACTTTGCTGTCCTTCATGAGGTAATTCGTTAATTTCTTTAATACTTATTATTTGATCCTTATTGTGAGATCCTTCATCTCTCATCATTCCAGGCCCAATAAGAACCGCATCAGCCTCTTCAATGTATGATTCAATATCCACTCGCGGTACAACAATACCGTCTCCAAATTCCTTTTTTGTATTTTGGACAATTTCATTATTTTCCGGAACTGATGAATAGAAAACCATATCAACAATTCGTGAGGCCATCGTTAAAGCCCAAAGCGATGCGGCATGAAATAAATGTGAACCACCAATTACCATCAGTTTTCCATTTTGGCCTTTATGTGAACTTGGCGGCGGGACATAAAGTTGTTTGAGAATGTCTGGATTAAATGTCTCCATACTTATTGATTCAATTCTATCATATGAGGCTTCTCGGGCATATTTTCAGAGACAAATTCTTTATGTGTGGTTGTCAGTATCGTTTGATTTTTCCCAATAAGTTTTAACACAAGCTCGATATGTGCCGCATCCAGTTCTGAGAAAATATCATCAAGTAAAAGAAGCGGTTCAGCTCCAGCCTGTTCTTTTATATATGCAATTTGCAATTTCTTAAGTTCAAGTGTGACAAGCCGTTGCTGCCCTCTTGAACAAAAATGTTTTACAGCTTCAAGCGTCTTTGAACCTTTTTGAGAAGCTTTTATCAACACATCATCACGCTGCGGCCCGACGAGTGTTACTCCGGCTCCAATTTCAGCATGACGATACTGGCCAAGACGCTCCTCTGAGATCAAGCTCTTGTCATACTCCAGGGTGAATGGAAAGAGGTGTTTTTCGCCTGCATTGATGTATTCTATAAGCTCTTCTCGCCGATCGGTAATCAGTTGGCCATTGGAGATTAACAATTCATCCCAATACGCAAACCGCTCTTCGTCTCGATAGCCGCCCTCCTGAGCTTGTTCAAGTAATGCATTTCGCTGACGAAGTGCCTTGGTGTATTGTCCAAACGCAAGTCTGTATTCAGGATCTATTTGCTCGAGGATTTCGTTAAGGTAATTTCTCCGTGATGAAGGCTGACCTGAAACAATATCTAAATCAAGCGGCGTAAAAAGGACAACTTGCATATGCGAAGCAAAATCAACTCGCCGCTTCGGTACACCGTTCACAAGATATTTGCGCTGCAGGTAGTTTGTCGCAGCTTGTGAAAGAACAACTTCAAGCTCAGTTGTACTCTCTTCTTCAATGGATGCTTTTACCCGACATGCCTGCTTCCCAAACTGAATGACTTGTCCCTCTTTCTCAGATTTAAAGCTCTTGCCAGTTGCCGCAATATAGATTGCCTCAAGCAGATTTGTCTTCCCTATCGCATTTGGACCAATGATTACCGTTGTTTGCGGATCAAAATCAAATGCTGCTTTGGAATAGGTACGAAAGTTTTGAAGAGATAGGTGTTGTAATATCATTTTCCCTGTATCATTTGCCACGTTCCATTTATAGCACACTTTTTCTATTGATCAATTTACAAATTGAAACGTCTTGGAAAAGGGTGCCTGAAGATAAAATTATGACTCAATAACTGTTCCGACAAAGTCGTCACCGTGGAAATAAGCGTCTATGTTGTCAAAGTCATTACCAGACATAACAACGACTTTGATACCAAGTTCCTGCGCTTTTTGCGCAGCGATTGGATCAAATGGGGCATTCATTCCAGGAATCCACTTATCGCCTACTAATTTGCGAAATTCAGTCCATGAGATTTTATCAATCGGAGTTGCGTCGTTATATTTGTTGGGATCTTTATCGTAAACTTTGGTGATATTACTGAGGTTGATAACGTGGCTGACACCGTAATCTTCACAAAGCAAAGTTGCACAATAATCAGTTGACCAGCCAGGCTTATACCCTGCTGCAACGATAACAGCTTCAGATGCTTTTTGGATTATGTCGTAATCGGAAATGATTTTGGGATGTGCTATATCGCGGAAAATAGTTCTTACAAGATGGGCGTTTAAACGGGTAGCGTGGATTCCTAGCCAGTCAAGATCGTCTGGAGTTAGTTCGTGACCGACAACATCATGTCCTGCGTCACGATAATGTCTTGCTGTGGCTCCACCCCCTATAATTAAAAAAAACTGACGCTTGGGATCTTGCGCCAGTTGGTTTCTAATAAAATCGTTCAATTGCTTGAGAAACGTCGTATTTATCCCTCCATTGGGGATAATGAGCGAACCTCCGACTGATATAATTATTCTCTCACGACCAAAACGATTACCCATAACTTGAAACTTTATGATTATCTTTTATCATAACATAAAGTAAGTACACGGACAAAGGATAAGCTTTTATCCTTCATCTCAACGATTCTAAACTGTTTTTCCCCAATTGTCAAGCTATGTCGTCTTTTTTTGACAACTATTGGGATTTTGGTACTACAAAACACCAACACTATGATATAATAGGCATTTAGAACCATGGAAAACATCCTAAAGTTTCTAAAAGAACTAGAACTCTCCGAAATCGAGGCAAAGTTGTACTTAACTTTGCTACAACACGGCTCTACAAGTGTACGTGAACTTGCAGAAACAATCGAAATCAAACGCACCACCGCCTACTTCTATATTGACCAACTCGTCGAAAAAGGCCTCATAATGAAATTAGTAAAAGGTTCAAAAAAACAAGTAGCAGCAAATCCTCCAGAATCTCTCCAACATTTAGTCGAACAAAAAGTAGCCTCCGCCAAACTTGTTGAGCAAACTTTCCCCTCTATCTTGCAGACAATAACTTCCTCACTTCCTGAACAGATAGACACTAATGATTCAGAAATTCGGTATTATAAAGGCAAGAACGGAGTTAGAAAAATCTATGAAGATGCTTTAACAGCAAACGAAATGCGTTCTTATGTAAATTTATCAGCAATTCAGGAAGTCTTTCCTGAAAACTTCAGATTATTTGATGCAGCATTCAAAGCAAATCCCCAACTTAAAATATTTGAAATAGTCGAAAACTCACCTCGTTCAAAAACACGCACACAAACCTCCGATAAAATGCACTTTCATAAGATTTTACCCCCAGACATGAAACTAACAGCACAAGATATTTTAATATTTGAGGGAAAAGTAGGAATCATAAACCTTAAGGATGATATCCATGGTGTTATACTTCGCAACACTGATCTTTATAATAATCTTCGACTGCTCTTTGATTTCATTTGGAAAATATTACCTGAATAAACTATGACTAAAGTAGTAGACATCAGAATATTAAACGAAATCCTTGATTTTGCTCGAAGTGTGCTTCTACCCAATCCTCCTTTGTCAATGAAAGCGCGAGCAGACTTACTCAAAACTTCCACGGTTTTTGAAACACTTCCGACAAATTTGTCAAAATATTATAAATCTGAACTAACGTCATTTAAACAGTTACTCCTTGGAAAACATCCAATATTCAGATCAAGCAAATTTCTAACCTTAGAGCAATATAACCCTCTTCATCCAGAAATATATAATAAAAATCATAAAATTCCTTACACTGATACCAAAAGTGATACTCATGGTAATAACTATATTTTTGCCAGAACAAATCTTCGTAACGGTGTTCTTTTTACTTACCACGATGAGGAGACCGACTCTTTTATTCCAGTCACATTTAATACAAATGCTCCCATTTGCCTAGTAGCCATTCCCTATTACTTAAGCGGTGATGAACTCCCCATCATCAGACGTATGATTAGTGAAATTCATGAAATTTCTAAGAATCATTCGCTAAGAAATTTCCCATTAGTGGTTAAAGGCCTCAGTAAACAAATAACATATGCACTTAATGTCAAAGCAGAAAACAGCATTGTAGAACTTGATAAGGATGTTTCAACAATTACTGCTGAAGAAAACTTTCCTGCTCTCTCATATGATATTCGAAAAGTGAAGTCATTGGTCAAAACGGGTATCCATCAAGGTATACATAAAAAACCAAAAGCAGTAACATTGGTAAAAAAACTCAATAAAATTGTATACTGCGAAGATTGGCAATTTGATCTACAAGAAGCTAATTTTATTGCTCGTAAATGGGCTCTATCGAAATTGGAACGGCTAGAACGCAGGGGAATCACCGAAATAGATCCTGTTTATCTTATAAATACAATCGCAAAACCTTTAACTGAAAGACCTCCTGGAAAACAAAACCAAGATTACTTTGCGTGCGCAATCCGGGCAAGAAATGAGCATGACAACGTGACCAAAGGAGAACTATTAGGTGTCGTTGTTGCATCAAGAAATAATCACACGGTTGCTGGACTCAATGCAGTTGTAGTTCCTGTCAATAAAACACTCCGAAACCTTGGGTACTACTCTGTATACAAGCTTGCTGAGAAAATGTACACCAAGGGTATAACTTCTTATTGGCATGGTCCAAAAGAACTCAACAGCGATGAACACGCGATTATTGAATTTTTAGGTTTGCCTCATAAGGTAAGCAAAAAGTATTGCATAAAAGTTTATACAGGCAAGGGGTATGATACTATTCAAAAGTTATGGCCACATGTTTACACATCTCATTAGATTATTTTTGACATTTTGGGCAGAAGAAGGTTCCCCGGCCTCCCAGTTTGATAGTTTCGATTGTTGTTCCGCATTTTGTGCAGCTTGTGCCTTGTTTTCTGTAGACTTTGAAAAAATCTTGGTATTTTCCGGCTTTTCCTAAGGCGTCGACGTAAGACCATTCTGATGCTCCGCCGACACTAATTCCCTTTTGGAGAACTGCTTCGATAGACTCAAATAGTTTCTGCTGCTCTTTTTTTTGTAACGAATTTGCCGGACGTGTGGGAAGAATTCCTGCCAGATAGAGAGCATCATTTGCATAAATATTGCCGATGCCTGCAATTTGATTCTGATCCATAAGGAGGATTTTAATTGGTGTTTTTCTTTTCTCAAGAATTGTAGAAAAATGATTAAGCGTTAAATCTTTTAACGGCTCTCGCCCCAGACTTTTGAAATATGGCTGAGAGGCCACAGAATCACTTTTAACGATCTTTATCCACCCAAATTGCCTAACATCTCTATACAATAATTCAGCGCCCCGATCCAGCTTAAAAATGACATGTGTGTATTTATCAGGCAAACTCAGTATGTCTATTTTTTCCTTACCTGAAACTGTCCCCTCAGCTTTATACAACATTTGACCGGTCATTTTGACGTGAATCGTAATACTGTAACCATTTTCAAGATCAATCACGAGTCCCTTCCCAAATCTCTTAACCTCACGTATTTTGGTGTCAATAATATATTTGGAATCACCACTGAGCTGCTTGGGTAAATTGATGATGACATCTTCAATTTTGTGACCAACGAGGTGTGTTTGTAGTCCTTTACGAATTGTTTCAACTTCTGGTAGTTCCGGCATACTTCTCCTTCACAAAAGCTTTTATCTCTTTTATAAATCGCTCTTTTGAAAACTTCTCTGCTTGGTGTTCACAATCCTTGGGATCAAGTTTTAACTTCTGAAACTGTTTTATTGCTGCAGCGAGTGCATCTGGGTTTGATTCGCGGAAGAAAATACCTGTTTTGCCTTCAATGACTGTTTCTTTAAATCCTCCGCCATAATACGCAATCACTGGTGTGCCGCAAAGCATTGATTCAACGGGTGTGATACCGAAATCTTCATCAGTCGCGGTTGCGATAAAAGCTTTTGCACCTGCATACAGATTTACCAGTTCTTCATCCGAAACCCGTCCTAAGAATTCAACATTGTCAGGTGCAGTTTCCTGCATATCTTTTAGACCAGTATAGTAGCCAGCTGATGCACCTGCTATTTTGAGTTTGAATCCAAGCTTTCGAGCAGCTTCAATTGCCATATCAATCCCTTTTGCTCCAACAATACGGGACACAATAAAATAATAGCCTCTTGCTTCTTTATTCTTAGTTTTTGCTTCCGCTGGCAAACTCACCGGTGGATAAATCACAGTTGCATCCCTTCTATAAAACTTTTTAATCCTCGCCTGCACTTCTTTTGAATTGGCGATGAAATGATCCACGCGCTGAGCAGCATCAAAGTCATATTGACGCATAATGTGTCCAACGACATTGCCATAGATCTTTATCGGCCAAAACTTCTGCCATTCAACTGAAGTTTTGTACCCATACAACCAGCGCGGCGGTGTGTGACAATAACAAATCTCAATTGCTTTACCCTTGTTCTTAATACCCTTTGTGACATACCAAGATGCAGAAGTAATTACTACATCATATGCAGAAAAGTCAAAACTATTCCAAATGCGAGGTGCCAAAAACCTGAGCGGGCTATGAAGTTTGGTATCAAAACCAGGAATCTGCTGCACCCAGGAAGGAATAATTGTTTTATGCTTAAAACGCTCGTGGGCTTCTGATCCTTCTTTGTAAAACGCAGTATAGATAGGCGCATCAGGAAATGCCTCAATCAAAGCCTCAAGCACCCGCTCAGCCCCCCCGTACTCTTTTATGTAATCATGGACAAGTGCAACTTTCATACTTCAATCTCAGTTAGTGATTTAGCAATATAATCTGCATGTTCTTTTTTGAGTTTGTTACCGATTTCCTCTTCACTATTTATACCATATACGAGCATACCAGCAGCTTTTCCAGCCTTTACGCCATTAGGAGCATCTTCAAAGACCAGGCAATCTGATGGACTGATTTTGAGTAACTTTGCGGTTTTGAGATAGATATCTGGCGAGGGCTTCGCATTGGGGACATCATCACCCGAGACAAAAAGTGTAAAGCATTTTTCTAAATCAAACTTCTGCACAATTTGTTTTGTCTTTTCAACAGAATGACCGCTTGTTGCAATGGCGAGAGGTATGCTTTTTTCATGAAGCGCTCTGATAAGCTCTTCTGCACCTTCCATGAGTGTTAAATTTTCCAAGAGATACGTATATAAAAGTTCTTTTCGCTCAACAATCATGGCATCCGTATCCCCCTCAAAACCCCACTCGCTTTTGAAATATTCAATGATGTCACGAAGGCCTCTGCCCATGATATGACGATGTACTTCGTCTGAAAACGGTTTGTTGTGTTTTGCAAAATATGCTTCAGTGGTTTGACGCCAATATGGTTCTGAATCAATAAGCAGTCCATCCATATCAAAAATAACTGCTTTTATGTGTTTTGGGATTTTCATAGAAGTTCAAGTTGATCAGAAGATTTTATTTCTTCTGCTACTGGTTCAACTTCTTTCCCAAACATGAGATCAAGACGTCCCAACAGACTGGTAAAGCCTTGTTCTCTAAACGCTTTTCGAAGCGCTTTTAGATCAAAATTGGAGCACTCACTTTTTTTGAGATCAAACTGGAGAGGTATATCAGTCATGATTGTTGCCAATTGTTTGGCCAAACTCGCCTGTTCTGCATCCGTTGCTAGTTTCAGACCGACTTTGGGAGGCAATTCATTCACTTTCAGATATAGGTTTTCAAATGTCCCGTATTCCTGAAGCAGTTTGGCAGCACTTTTCGGACCAATACCTGTCACACCAGGATAACCATCAGATTGATCACCGATAAGTGCTTTATAGTCAATAAACTGCCTCGGATGCACTCCGTATTTTGCTTCCACTGCCTCTTCATCAAAAAGCGCAGTTTTGGTGAGACCATTAAGCGGCATGAGGATAGACACGTGAGGATTCACAAGCTGCAGTAAATCCCGATCCCCTGTCACAATAATCACTTCTTTGCCATGATCATCAACAACTTTTTTCGCAATCGTACCAATAAGATCATCAGCCTCATACCCTTCCATTGCAAACACCGCAATATTCATCTTCTCAACAATCTCATCAACAAGCTTCACCTGAAAAACAAAATCATCAGCCATTTTGGGTCTATGTGCATGATATCCTGCATACATGGTTTGACGAAGAGTAGGCTTGCCGCGATCAAAACAAACAACTAAATAATCAGGCTTTTGATCCTGCAGAATGGTAAGAAGCATGGAGAAAAATCCATAAACTGCATTAATAACATCTCCTTTGGGATTAGTAAGAGGTGGATACGCATGATATGCACGGTGAAGAATAGCATTCCCATCAATAATCAACAATTTCTTCATAAACCATATTCTAACACACAAAATAGAAAGAGAACGCGAGCTGAAAATGAAAAATTTGTAACACGCTCCCTCCCCACCTACAGCTATCCCATTTTTGGAGCACGAATCACATGTTTTTTCTTTTCCAGGTCAATCTCAAGTCCAATTCGTAAAATCGTTTCCTCCAAAGCCTTTCGCATATCTGTTCCTGCACTGTAATTTGCTGTATATGGTCCAACAGTAATACGTTTACCTCGTGCAAGTTCATATCCTTTTTTAAACGTTTTGGTCGGAGCTGAAACACCAATCCCCGCTCCTCCGTATTGCGTTACCGTTGAAAGGCACGGAATATCACTCGGCCCATCACCGATGTAGATCATTTGCGCAAAAGGGATCCTCCTCTTCTCACTTGCTAGCGCATCATTTATTTTGTATGGATTTGTTCGAATTTCCTTCACACTTATTCCTTTATTCAAACCAAACAGAAATCTTGTTTTTTCAGTAAATGAAATTGCAGACTTAACACCGATCGGTAGCGTTGTTTGAGTGTCGTAGGCAAAATTGCTCCCAAAAATACCATCAACATATTTTGCAACCTTCGTACCTTCAATCATCGTTTGCAGACCACCGCTGATAATATAGAATTCAAGTTTTACCCCAACCTTTTTGAGTCGAGATTCCTTTTGCACAAACGTGTGTAACTCTTCAAACATACCAGGGAGTCCTGGAAAAAGGGGTAAAGCAGCCCCAAGTTTTTGTAACGATTTTGGAGTAACTTCAATCCTTCGCGCGTGAGCATACATCATCAAGAGGTGCATATACGCAAACGGCGGATCCCAATTGTCATGGACAAGCTTCGCAACCTCCTCCCAAAACGTTTCGGGCTTTTGTTTGTGAGCGGAAAGTAAAAAGGAGATGGTATCCGGACCAAGCGTCTCGTCAAAGTCAAAAACGACTGCTATGACTGATTTGTTCATTTTGCCTTAGAGGTTGATCCGCTTTTAGCTGGAACTGTTGCTGCAGCCTGCCCTTTTTTCGGACCGATAAGTTTGATAAATTCATCTGAATCAATTGTCTCTTTCTTCATAAGTTCTTCGGCAATAATATCAAGTTTGCCTCGAAGCCTGGTCAAAATCGTTATTGCTTGTTTATAAGCAACATCAGAGATTTTCTTGACTTCCACATCAATTTTAGCTGCCATTTCCTGAGATAAATCACTTTGCTCATAAATTGTCCTCTCTCCATCAAAATTAACTGGACCGAGTTCACTCATACCGAATTTGGTGACCATTGCACGGGCAACCTGTGTTGCTTTTTCAATATCATTTGAAGCACCGGTTGTAATGTCATCAAAGACTAACGCTTCTGCAGCACGACCACCCATCATCATCGCAATCTGTTCAAGCAGATGTGCTTTTGTTTCATGAACACGGTCAATAGGCTCAGTCATTGTGTGTCCCAAACTCATACCTCGAGAAACAATTGAAATGCGGTGCACAGGATCAACATGAGGCATTTCCCATGCGACAAGTGCGTGTCCTGCCTCATGATATGCTGTCATACGACGATCAAGCTCTGACTGCAAACGCTGTTTCTCAGGACCGAGCTTGACACGAGTTGCAGATTCTTCAAGATCATGCATGTCAATTGCCTTCTTATTGAGACGCGCTGCCATGATAGCTGATTCATTAAGCATGTTCTCAAGATCAGCACCTGAAAATCCAACTGTTCGCTTTGCAACTTTCTCCCAATCAACCTTTGCTTCAAACGGTTTTCCTTTAGCATGAATTGCCAAAATCTTTTTGCGGCCTTCAACATCGGGCAAATCCAACATAACTCGACGATCAAACCTACCTGGACGAACAAGTGCAGGATCTAAGACATCTGGTCTATTGGTTGCAGCAATTACGATAACATGTTCACTTGGCGTAAAACCGTCCATTTCAACAAGGATTTGATTAAGTGTCTGCTCACGTTCATCATGTCCACCCATAATACCCACACCACGCTGACGTCCGATTGCATCAATTTCATCAATAAAGATAATTGCAGGCTGCGCTTTTTTTGCTGTATTAAACAAATCACGAACACGTGATGCACCGACACCAACAAGCATTTCCATAAATTCTGAACCTGCCATACTGAAGAAAGCAACATTTGCCTCACCTGCGGTTGCTCGAGCAAGAAGAGTTTTTCCTGTTCCTGCTGGGCCAACCATAAGCACACCTTTTGGTGTTCGAGCACCCATTGCACGATATTTCATAGGATGTTTGAGGAAATCGACAATTTCAGTCAGTTCCTGTTTTGCTTCATCAACACCTGCAACATTGGCAAAAGTTACTTTAGGATTGTCACGGTTAAAAAGTTTGGCACGTGATTGGCCGAAGGAAAAAATACTTTCTTGTGTTCCCCGAGCTTGTCTGAAAATAAAGTAGAAGAAAACGATCATCAAAAGCACTGGTAAAATCGCTGAAGTGATACCAATCCAATTATTAAAAACAGTTTCGTCTTTAATCTCAACGTTTACTGTCCCTTTATCAAGCGGTGCTCCTGCATCTTTAAATAATGCATAGACATCTGCGCCTGGCTCTTTAACAGTTTGGAGTTTGGTACCGTCTTTTTTCTCAACCGCCAATTTATCACCCGTGACAGCGATACTTTTCACTTCATTTTTCTTTACCTCAGCAATAATTTGTGACAAAGCAACGGATTTACGATCGCCTTCATAAGGAGCACTTAACGCTGAAAAGACAAATAAAGAGAAAATGATGAGGAACCCGTAAAGAAAGATATTCTTCCAAGAAAATTTGTTCTTAAATTTACCAATTTTTTTCCTGCCGTTTGCGAGGTTTTTTTTGCCGTTTGAAGCCATAAATTGAGTGTCAGTATACCATATAATATGAGCCTATGCTAGTACTGAATCTTCATGAGTATACTTCATTTTCAATAACTTCAAGGCTCGTATGCTTTTCTTTTTTAGGCAGCTTCAGCCAAATTTGTAACGTTCTTACCTACATAACGCTCACCCGCTTCTAAAACAGCTTCTAATTCGTTTGGAGCCAGATAACTTTTAAATTTGTCTTTCAATTCTTTACCTACCTCATATACCGTCCACTTCGAAGGAGGAGAAGTTTCATTTCTCCAGTCCCCTTGCCAAGGATTATAAGGACGCTCTTCCATATGTAGTAGCGCATCTACAGTATCAGCGGCCGCAAAGAGAGCATACCCTTTCAACCTTTCATGAGTAAAAGGTACCTGTGTTATGCGGTAAGGATATGACGCTTGAGTTCCTTGCAGAGCATGGTGATGGAAAATAAGTTCAGCCTGGTCAGGTAAGCCTTGCACTTCAGCAATATAGTGTGCTGCCTCTGTAGGATGAGACTCGAGAATACCCCTGTCTTGTTGAGTACCTATACCGGAATGAGTAACAGCTGCTACCCTTCTCTCAATAATTGTAAGACCTTCTGAGGTATTTTTAACTACTTGAAATGCATCGTGTTTCAAGCCAGCAATCAACGCCAGCTGTTGAATTTCAGGAGAACTACCCAAACTTTTATGAGCATCGCGTGCGGTTAAGCCTGTTCTCACAGAATGATGAAATTTAAAAGGCACCCTACGAGCAAGAGGCTCTAAAAGCTCAGTCACATCAGGGCGTGCCATAATTTCTTCCAAGCCAGGTATGTGCCTTGCTGTCGTCAATAGTTCTGGCTCTTTTTTAGTCATAAGTCAATAAAAAATTATTTCTTCAATGCTATTTGTGACTAATGGCAGCGTAATTATGCTAAATGCGAAACTGCTTTTTTAAAAGCTTCCCCTCGCTCTTTGTAGTTTCTAAACATGTCATAACTTGCACATGCAGGGCTGAGTAACACGACATCTCCAGGCACTGCTATTGTCTCAGCAGCCTTTACTACTTGCTGCATTGACATAGCACCCTCTACCAGGATAGTTTCTTTTCCGAGTTCCCCCTTTAATGATTCCTTAATCCGTTCCCATTCAGTACCAATACCAATAATGGCTTTAATATTTTTCGTTTCGCCAATGACTCTGCCCAACTGAGAGAAATCTGCATTTTTGCTTGATCCTCCTAGAATGAGTATTTCGGGAGCATCAAATGCTTCGATGGCTGCAATAGCTGTTTCGGGAGTTGTGGAGAAAGAATCATCATAGTATCGAATACCTTTTAATTCACGCACTAATTCAAGTCTGTGCTCAAGTCCTGCAAATGTCTTGAGTACTTTCGCCATAGGAGTCGTACCCACGCCCGCTAGACTAGCAGCAAGGATTGCTGCGCAGACATTTTCTAAGTTGTGTTTACCAGGCAATAGTATTTCATCAGTTGAGACAATGTCCGTATCCATTCCATTTTTTCTCATTGTTACTGTCGTGCCCACGACAAAGCATGCATTATCAGTTTCTCGTTCTCTGGAAACAAAATACACCTTCGCATCAGTAAAGATATCTGATTCATTTGATGCCGGATAGTCCCTATTGAGGATTGCAAAATCTGTTGATTTTTGGAATCGCAACAAGTTACGTTTGGCATCGATATATTCCTCAAGCGTCTCATGATGATCCAGATGTTCACTTGTCGTCATAAGCATAACGGCAATGTGCGGACTTTTATACATATCCTGTAATTGGAAACTTGAGAGTTCCAAAACAACAATACTTGAATCCTTTAGTTTTTCTAGAAACGTTAACGGCGGCACACCGATATTACCACCGATATAAGAATCCTTTCCCGCCTCCAAAAGCATTGCATGAATCAATGAAGAAGTAGTTCCCTTTCCTTTTGTACCTGTCACACCAATGATTGGCGCTGGACAGAGATCAAAAAACAACTGTGTCTGAGAAGTCACAACTGCACCCTTAAGTTCTGCTTCAAGAAGTTCTTTTGTCTTTCTTCTGATACCAGGGCTTCTAAAAATGATATTGTATTGGGAGAGATTGGTAAGATAATTGTCACCTAAGAAAAACTTCGCACCCAATCTTTCAGCCTGGTTATAGAGCTCTTGATCGAGTTCTTCTTTTTTTCTTTTATCAAGTACCCACACAGAAGCTCCATATTTTGTTAAAAACTGTAGTGTTGTGAGGCCTTCTATTCCTAATCCCAGTATGGCAATCTGCTTGCCAGCTACCATTTTGGTAACAATTTGAGGCAAATCCTTTACGTCGTATTTCATAATGTAACTGTTGTACTTGCTATTGTAACTCCTAATAATTTTTTTGCAATATTATCGATATGTCTTGCTTCACCTGTTGTGTAATACACACGCTCTGGATCTGTTCTTTGAGCGAGAAGCTCTTTTGTTTCTAAGACACGTCTTACCTGCCGTGCGATTGCTTCACCAGAATCCAGTATCTGTACCTCATTGCCAAGCATTCGTTGCAGCGGTTTTTTAATAAACGGATAATGCGTACAGCCAAGAACAAGCGTATCAACTTCCTGCTTTTGAAAATCTGTAAGAATTGGTTGCACTGCGTGTTCTAGTTTTTCCCCTTCCACAATTCCCTGTTCAATAAGCGGCACTAACAAATCAGTTCCAAAATTACTAACTGTCTTGTCCCCCGCAAATTCAGTTATGAGTGACTTTTGATAGTCACTGTCAGCAGTTCGTGTCGTTGAAAGAATACCAATCTTGCCATTTCGAGTAACTGCTGCTGCTGTTTTAACAACAGGTACGGTACCGACGATTGCAACATGCGGAAATGATTTGCGAAGTTTATCGATACAACAAACCGTTATGGTATTACACGCAATGACAATCAGTTTGGCGTCGTTCTCCAGCAGAAAAGAGACAAGAGCAATTGAACGTTCATAGATTGTTTCCGTAGACAATACGCCGTACGGCGCGTATGCATTATCTCCTACATACACTGTGGATTCGTTTGGCAGGAGCGAGATAATTTCCTGATAAACAGAAAAACCACCGATGCCAGAGTCAATTATTCCTATGGGTTTATTTTTCATAATTTGAAGCGGGGCAATTGTATTTTGTTCGCAAATTCTGCCTCTACAGATTCAGTACCAGGGGTGGGTCACGATCCCACGACCTCAGCGTTATGAATGCTGTGCTCTAACCAACTGAGCTACCCTGGCAATTTCTACTCTGAGATTATACCAATTTGACCACAGTGAGCGCAAATGGTATACTAGCAAGCATACGCGGGGTAGTGTACGGTGCACGTGAGGCTCATAATCTTACAGGCTAGGTTCAACTCCTAGCCCCGCAACATAAGTCTTTTTATTTCCTCATTTAAGATCATTGCCTTCTCTAAATTTCTGTGGTAGAGTATGTTTTTCTTTTTAAAACAATGCACACTGCAGATGATAAAACTATCCTTATTCCCTCTGATTTCCTCGAACAATTCATGACCGCAGCGCTTCAAAATATAGGAGTTCCCCTTAACGACGCGAAGACCTGTGCAGCTGTGACTATTGCTGCAAGCAGGCGCGGCATTGATTCCCACGGTGTTGAGCGTTTTAAAACCTTTTATTATGACCGTGTACTTTCTGGACAGCAAAATGGCAAAACGAGAATCGAGATTGTCAGACAACGACCGACAACTGCAGTTATCGATGGTCATAATGGTATGGGACAAGTTATTGCAACAAAAGCTATGGAACTTGCAATAAAGAAAGCTAAACGTTATGGACTCGGCATGGTTGTGGTACGAAATTCTACGCACTACGGCATAGCTGGCTACTACGCTGAAATGGCAGCCAAACAAAACCTGATAGGCATAACAGGCACCAATACTCGTCCAGCAGTTGCGCCAACATACGGCGTTGAAAACTTACTCGGCACCAATCCCCTTTCCTTTGGCATGCCAACAGACGAATCGTTCCCACTCATCGTAGACTGCGCAACATCACTTGCCCAACGCGGTAAAATTGAACAGCACGCCAGACAGAAAAAAAAGATCCCTGCAGGCTGGGTTATTGATCTTGAAGGGAAATCTGTTACAAACCCAAATAAGGCACTTAAAGGACTTACCGATGGTACCTGCGCGCTGACACCTATGGGTGGATTGGGAACAATGTATGGAGGACACAAAGGTTATGGCTATGCCTTGGTTGTTGAAGTTTTATCAGCAGCACTCCAGCAGGGAAACTACCTCAAAGCACTTTCAGGAATCAAAAACGGCAAGAAAGTGCCATTTGGGTTAGGCCATTTCTTTATCGCTATGGATATCGGCTCTTTTGTCGAACCTTCAGAATTCAAAAAAACTACCGGCGATATACTCAGAACACTTCGCAACTCAAAGAAAATGTCAGGTCACGAAAGAATTTATACGCCCTCAGAAATTGAATACGAAACAGAACTTAAGCGCGGGAAAGACGGAATTCCCGTCAATCAGCATACGCAAAAAGAGTTAGCTTCGATAGAAAAAGAGCAGCACCTCAAACATTTTAAACTCAACCAGTTTGGTATACTAGACTAGTCTTATGTGGCACATTTATATCCTCCTTTGTGCAGATAAAAGTTTTTATACTGGTGCAACAAATAATCTTGAGAAGCGTTTTAAAGATCACCAAAGCGGCAAAGGCGGAGCATACACTCGTTCACACCCACCAGTTAAAATGTTGTATTCGGAATCATTTGAGACAAAATCTGAGGCATTAAAAAGAGAAGCAGAGATTAAAAAATGGAAACGCGTTGAAAAAATACAAAATCTTCACTTGTCCACAAACTAACTCTCTTTCCCACTTTTATTGTCACGAAAGGAAAAGTATTCAGAATTTGCAATAATAACATGATCAATAAGTGGAATGCTCATAACTTCTCCTGCTTCATGGATTCTTCTGGTGAAATTGATATCTTCATCTGATGGTGTTGGATCACCTGAAGGATGATTGTGAACCACGATGAGTGAGGCACACGGAATTGTCAGTGCATGGGAAAAAATTCCCTTGGGAGTAATCATCATGCTATTTAGCGTGCCTACTCCCACAATCTCCTTTTGAAGCAGTTCATTTCTGGTATTAAGATAAAAAACTACCAGATATTCTTGTTTCTTCCCTGCATACTCTCGTATGTGAGGCAATAAATCCTGCGTTGATGAAATAGTCACTTTGGTAAGTGACGATGACGAATAAAGCCGCTCTCCGAGTTCTAAAGCTGCCAAAATTCTCGCAGCTTTTGATTTTCCTACTCCTGGAATTTTAACTTAATCCTGTAATCTCATTTTTTTCAGCCCCTTTTAAGGAAACTGTTTTACGATGGCCTGACTTATAACAAGGACATTCTGTTTAGAGGAGCCTGTTCCTAGGAGAATTGCTAAAAGTTCTGCGTCTGATAAATGTTTTGCAGTTTTTGCTAACATTCTCTCACGTGGCCTGTCGGCAAGGGGAAAATCTTTCATTCTTTTTCTTTTTTTGCCTCGTAATAGATCACTTTGCATATATACATAATATAGTATAATATATAGCATATGAAAATGAATGATACCCAACCATCAGAAAAAAATCTAGACGAAATCGCAACCCGCATCAGAAAGGCACGACGGGAAGCCCACCTCTCACAACTTGAGCTTGGGAATGGTATCGGCGTATCTGATAAATCTATTTCTGCATACGAACAAGGAAGAAGCGTTCCTCCTTTTGAAAAACTAAAAAGAATTGCAGATGTCACAAGCCACCCGCTTGCCTACTTCACTGAAGACAATGTGAATGAAACAACGATTGCCGCCAAACTACAATCAATTGAACGTGAACTACAAGAAGTGAAAAGTCTCCTCAAAAAAGCTAAGTAAAACCCTCTTGACATTATAGAGTTATCCCTATTAATATAAGAACATGATCCACGTCTATGGAATCCTTCTGCTTGAAAAAACAGAGATTGTCGTCCGCATCTATGAGGTAAATAAAACCGAATGGAAACTCATTCATTATCAAAACTTCCCTCTTCAGCTGCGATCACTCCCTGCAATTCATCAAGAAAGCCTTGCCGATGAAATCAGCAACAAACTTGCAGATTTCTTAACAACTGACAATGCAAGGTATGTCTCTCAGTGGAAAACTGGCTCAAGAGGTATATCCCAATCAACACTCAACAAAATATCCGCGACTCTTGGATTACAGATAGACAACATTACAGTTATTCGTGAACAAGAGCTGCTTTGCAAGGGGTTATTTACGGAACTGTGATAGCGAATATTAAACAATACCACGAGGATCATGAGTATCACGTGATTTAAAACCGAAAGCGCCATTGAGGTTCTCGTACGTGATACTCATTACTTGTGCTTATGTAACTTTTATAAGAATGTGTCGCGCCACTTCTCCCAATTTTGCCTGGTATCTGGTTTTATAATGGCACCAGAACTAGCTTTTATTGCTTCTGTTGGTATCACTATTACTCCTTCTCCAGGCTTAGTGAGAAACAATTTATTTCTTGCTTCTTCTTCGATAAAGAGCGGATCACGTGCCATGCTTAATCTCCTCTTTAACTCCTGATTTTCTTCTTTCTCACGTATAAGCTCTCTTCTGGCATTGTCTACCAATTGCTGTTTCTGCCATAGTGTATAGATTGAATGTACGAGGTTGTTTATTATAAAAACAGACGCTATAATAATCGTAAAGAAGAGTATTTTCTTAATCGGCATAACGATGTATACTATAATCTCTTTTGAAAGTCATTGCAAACTAACTGCTTGTACTTTCGGCCTAAATGTGATATTATGGGCTTCAGGTTTTTATGAAAATAATAAAAGTGCGTGACGCACACCAAGAATTTATAGATTTTTTGAAAGGCAAGAAGCACTCCAGTGCCACGATTTTGGCATATGGCAAAGATATTGACCAGCTTGCTTCCTTCCTTGAAGAGCTCGAAAAGCACCAGATTAACGATGTCTCTAAAGATGACATCCAAGCTTTTTTGGGCAAACTTTCAGAAAAAGGTTATACCCCGAAGTCTCTTTCACGCAAACTTAATTCAACACGTACGTTTTACCGCTTCCTGAAAGTAAACGAATATATAACCGATGATCCTTCCCTTTTAGTTTCACATCCACAATATGAACTCGCAGCACCAAGAATTCTTAAACCTACTGAATATCGTGCCCTGAGAGACGCAGCGAGAAATGACGCAAGAATGTACGCAATTATCGAACTTCTTCTCCAAACAGGCATCAGAATTGGTGAACTAGCAGATCTGAGAACTGATGATGTCCGCGATGATTCACTCAAGATTCGCCCACATGAAAAACATGAAGAACGCGTTGTACCACTTAACAAATCAGCAAAAGAAGCATTACAGAGATATCTGACTATCCGTCCAAAGATTGAAGACAATCACGTTTTCGTTACCAAATCAGGCAAACCATTCCTCGTTCGTAACATCAGAACAGCAATTGAAAGATACTTCAGAATCGCAGGCATTGAAAATGCAAAAGTGAATGACTTGAGACACACGTTTGTAGCACACCACCTCAAACACGGTGTTTCGCTCGTACTACTTTCAAAAATTCTCGGTCATAAGAGACTCTCAACAACCGAGAGATATTTAGATTACGTTCAAGAAAGAGCTAAAGACACCACAACCCTCAGCGAACTCTAAATAATACTAATTAGTATTAATTAGGGTAATAACTTCTTCTTTAAGGATTCCAGCTTAGTAGAATCTAACCGCATACGTAAAATATCATTAGCAATAATTTGACCCCAGAAATGTTCGCTTGAGACTTTTTCGAGGAATTCCTCCCAACTCACTTCTACAACATCAATTTTTTCTCCGGCATCTAGATTTGGCTCGGTAATTTTCTTGCAATTACGCGCTGCAAAGAGATACACGTCCCATTCAATTTTGCCGTCATTGTGATAGATCTTTAAAAGTTCCCACTCCTCCGATTCTAAACCTGCTTCCTCCAATAATTCGCGTTTGGCAGTCACGAGTGGTTCTTCATCTGTTTCCTGCCTACCGCCGAGGAAAGTAAAACTTTTGGGTTTGGTTGGCTGTTCTTCGTGCGATAGGAGGATTTTGTCCCCTATTGTTGGGATAATTTGGATTGTGCCTAGACGTTTGAGCATTTCAAACGTGGCAGTCGTACCATCATACATTTCCTGCTCCCACTGGAAAACTGAGAAGATTTTGCCTTGAAATACTTTTTTTGCGTCTGGTGGTAGTTTCATATTATACTTTGCCGCATTGTTCGCTGCGCTTTTCCGTCTTTACAATATGATCCTTTGTAACTTGTTTGTCCAGATACTTATTGAGGTTTTCATCACGATTGCCAATAAACACGACCAAACGATCATACGGCTGGATTTTGCGTGCCAAAACCATCGGTAACTTCTCACCATTAACATATGCCTCAATCTTTTCTGCCTCAAGGGGATATTTTAGATTGGTAAAAAGATCTCCCCACGTTGCACCTTCACGATGAACGTGCACAACATCTCCTACCAATTCATGCAAATGAGCTTTTTCAAGCTGTTCATCAACATGTTCACCCGGAGCGTGATCACCGCATGGTTTGTCGTTCATGTAGGCAAAATCTTCGAAGGATTTTTGTTTGCCGTTTTCATAAACTTGAAATCCTGCATGGATATGTATTTCTTTAATGGGGAAAAGTGTTGCTTGGATCTGATTCCTAAAAATGACCCCTAAACTTCCAATGATAATGACACTAAATGCTGCGTAAAGTAAGATTTTCTTCATGAGGTAAAATCCAGGCACTGATTAGGTCCTGAGTGGGCCAGGGAGGACTCGAACCTCCGACATGCTGTGTATAAGACAGCTGTTCTAGCCACTGAACTACTGGCCCGGTTAGAACACTCACGATTGTAGCAAAAATACGAGGAAAAAAGAAGCTTAGAGCTTAGCCCGCTGTGCAATTTCTGCCTCGACTGAATCGACACTCTTGCCGTATTTTAGACGTGATAATTCTTTCACTAACTCAGCAACGCGTTCATTCTCCAGCGCTTTTTCTTTAGCGACATCTTTGGTTGTATCAATTGAGAATGGTCTCACCGGTTCACCATTGACGATGGTACGCATATACGCATTGTACTTATCAACATTTACCAAATCGACTTCATTAAAGATTGGTGAGAATTCATGCTGCAGATAGTTTGCATCAGTCACACCCACGCGGAATGAAGCAATTGTACCCACGTTACCAAAGATAGCGTTTTTAATTTCTTCTTCCATTTGTCCGATAAACTGGTTTGCAACAATCAGATTAAGTTTGTATTTTCGAGCCTCAGAAAGAATTTGAGCAAAATCAGGCGTTGCAAAATTCTGGAACTCGTCGACATAAAGAAAAAAGTCACGTCTTTTGTCTTTATCGATAATATCCTGTCTGGACATGGCTGCAACCAAAATTTTAGGCACAAGAACCAAACCTAAGAAACTCGCATTCTCCTCTCCGATTTTACCTTTGGAAAGGTTAATAAGCAGAATTTTGCCCTCATCCATAACTTTTCTGAACTGGAATGCGCTATCTGATTGTCCGATGATATTACGAATCATTTTGTTAGTAACAAACCTTCCAAACTTTGAGGTGATGTAATCCAACACTTCAGACTTATGGAAGTCAGATGTTTGAGCAATCTGATCAGTCCAGTACCGACGAATAATAGGATCTTCCACTTTGGGGAGTAACTCCTCTACAAATTTCTGATCAGTCAAAACACGAACAACTTCAATAAAGGTGCTCCCCTTCTCGTACATAACAGTAAGCATCGCGTTACGGATTGCATGCTCAAAACGCGGACCGATAATACCGGTTTTATTAGGATCAAAAAGCTTATACATAAGACCGATAATAGAATTAACTACAAAATGCTTCTGCTGCTCAGTATCTGCTTCAAGCATGTTAAAGCCCATCGGCCTTTCGGTATCAGAAGGATCAAACAAAATAACGTCTTCAGCACGTTTTGGTGGGATTAACTTCAAAATGTCTTCGACTAAATCTCCATGAGGATCAATAACAGCTAAGCCTTCCCCTGCATTAATATCCTGCATAATCATCTGTTTCAAAAATTCAGTTTTACCGGTACCGGTTTTTCCGATAATATAAGTATGTCGGCGCCTGTCATCACGTTCAATAAACACAGGACGCATGAGTCCACGGTACACGCTCTTTCCTAAATACAAACCTGTTGTGGCGATATTTGAAGGCGCTGGGGCACGTTTGGCTGTCAACCAATGCACACCTGGGGTTAAAATGGCTTTATTTGGCATATGCCACAACGTTGCTATTTCAGCAACGCTGAAAATGGAAGTCTGTCCCCAGAGTGGGAAATAGCGATAAATAAAGTCAGTCATGAAAAGCCCCTTAAACATAACTCTGTGGCGTCGAAACGAATTAAGCCCGTTATACTGACTAAACGCGTTTTTAATGGTGTCCAGATGTGCCTGCGCAGCAGCCTCAGTTTTGGCGCATACAACAATCCTCACAGCGGCTTCAAACCCCGCTTTTTGAATATTTGTTTCAATAGCTTCAAGTTCTTTTGCGTCTGTTTTGTAACTAGCTTTCTCTGGATTTGATTCTGCTTTTTTTGTAGAGCTAAGATATGACCTTCCTAGCTTTTTCCACTTACTGTCAGTTGAACGCACTACCAATTGGATAGCTGCCCCTTCTCCTTCTCCCATCTTAGCGAGGGTTGAAGTAAGTGATGAAAGTGGATCCACAGGCAACTCTTTATATACTTGAATTGGCAAATAAGAAGCTGCCTTTAATGTCATTGCGTAAAAGGCAACTTTACCATTGTCAGAAAAAATATTGTATTCAGTACCAATTACAGCACCGTCTCGTTGCTTTGCTGAAGGCTCATTAACTGCCAGAATCTCAGCGTCTGGGTAAGCACCATTTATCTGCTTTTCAACAAAATCTCTAAATTTATTTGGCACGTTCACATAAAATCTGATATCACCCGGTAAACCTACAAGTTCAAAAGACAACTGCGGCTGTGATTTAAAGTAATACATTCTGTCAGAATTCCAGGTTACGCGGAGTGACGCAAGGCTTGAGAAGAGTTGTTCAGCAGCATCGATTTTTACTTCGTTATCTCTCGGCATGGTTACCTGCAGGAGCGTGGAGTTTAAAGATTGAGACTCTCGTGACCGATTTCTCATCCACATAACAAAGACAATCCAGGCGCCATATCCCAAACCGCACAGAATCGCTACTATCGCAACTGCGAGGATAAGATTTATTAACAATCCAATAATCATGTCTGGTGTTGCTGCCTGTAAGTTCATAGTTCCTCCAATTTTTGCTCTTTATGTTTTTCGACAAACTGCACACGCTCCCACTGACGTTTGATAAATCGTGCAAGCCATTTTATTGATTCTTTTATTTTAGCGTGCTTGTCAAGTTCTTTTGCATGTGCGTAGCTAATCGGAAGCTTGATGGACGCTGTTGCTGACACTGGTATCGCAGAATCAGCACTTGTTGCCCGCATACCCGCTCGTTGTACTACGACAGGTATTTCCTGCTCAGTGTCAGAACCCTGCTCAACGCCTGCTTCCTGCAGCTCCTTTGAAATGGGAACTTCTTTTGCCGGAGTGACTTTCTGCCCAAGCATTACTTCCTGCCTGGCAACTTTTATTTCATCTTCATCGTCTGATTCAGGCTGCCCCCCTGATTCGCTTGGAGAAGCTGACATCGGTCCCAATTCTTTATTTGGTCCACTAATTTGAGATTGTTCTTCTGGTTTTTTGACTATATCTTCAGAAGGAATGTCTGGCACAGGTAACGCGACATGCTGTGTCGGCTGCTGTATAGGTCTTTGCTGAGTATTATCCATACTTTAATCTTAGCATGATAATACTTCCATTATAAGACCTTTTCACCTGGTTTCCACCCACAATCAGGACAAGCAGTCATCTCCCCTTTTTGAATCAACAAAACATCACACTCTTGAGCTTCCCAGCCGCACTGTTTACAAATTATTTTGAAACATGTTACACACTCTTTTGTATTCATACATTAACACGCATACGGTGCTGAGCAGCCATTCTTTGGACAAATAATTCTACCTCCCATAACTTTGGCATCAATATCCTTTTCTTTGCAATTAGGACACTCGTTGCAATGAACGGTTTTTTTTCCAAGAGTACTCATCTTACTGAACACACTAAATTGCGCAGTCCCTGGTTCCCTCACACTAATACTTGAGCCTGTATTCAAACTATTTGTGATACTAAAACCTTTATTCGGAGGACATCCGCCCCCAACAACTGTTCGCACTTGCTGCATACCTTTTTTATAAATTTCACTTTTAATGGCTGCAATTGATACTGGCATGTCTCCATGTTTCAATACCTTTCCACCCTTATCATAAGCTGCCCTTTCCTCATCTGATTGATTGAGAAAGGCATTAAATGTCAGTGCTATCTTTTTCCAATCTATTGGTTCTTCGCCAAGTGCATGTTTATAATAGTTTAAAAAGCTTAACAATTTTCCACTTTTAAGATCAGGAACAAAATCTGCATTCACATTTATCTGATCTTCCTGAATATTGAGAGAACCTTCAACGGGATGTGCCAACATCCATGCATCTTTTGGTCTCCCATCATAGCCCTTAAAGTAATCAGGATCAAGCGATAGTGCGGCGCGTGCATATTCTGCCTCATCAAATTTTACCGCATATCGAGTCAGCTTGACGTATCTTTCCCCAAGTTTATTCTCAGCCAATTCATATTCATCAATAAATTTACCCGTGTATGCCGTATTCTTAGCCAGGCCAGGTGGAGAAAATGCAGTCATCTTTGAACCAATTTTCGTCTTGGGGTCAGTTAATTTATTCTCAATGATTGCCCAGCCAGCTTGTTCACCCAGCACGCCTTCACGTTCAGGTTCAGGTGTATTATGTTGCAGCCGGTATTCAACACCTCTTTCCAATACCTTTCCAAACGGCTCATGAGGAAAATGTTGCGAATATAATCTCCCCCCATTCATGTGATAATCAATAACACTTTTAGAAACCTTATACCGTTCCCGTAAGTTTGTTTCCATATTCAGATTAATTTCTTGCATATGAGCCCGTTCGCCTTCAATATCTCCTTTCCGACGCAATTGTTTCATATGCAATACGTCGATAACAGGATTATACGATCGCTGCAGCAAATCTTGTGAATCATATGTTCGTCCCAGTGCAGCATCGAACTCACACTGCAAACTTCTAAGTTCTTGAAGATCTGTTTCTATAACTGACTGGCGAGCGCCATCAACAATAGAGGCAGAAGGTGCTGACAGCGATGTTCTTATCGCACGGCTAAGCATTACGACATTGGCGTCTTTTGGTTCGGGTTGTATATCCCGAACGAGTCTGAGCTGAGAACGTTGCGATACAGGTTCAGAAAGCGCTAATGCGCCAATGGTTTGTGGTGGTTCGTATGTGTGCTGCCTGAAATGTCCTTCAATAATATTACCCATAAAAAAACTCCTCGTTTCCGAGAAGTTGCAGCAAATGATGTGCTTCTAGCTCGGAAGTCTTTATCCTGCGTTTCAGGAATGGGGATCTGACTTGTCACCAAAGGCGACTTTACAGTTGCGGCACAGTACCGGAATTACACCGGTTTCACCCGTTTATTTTTTAATCCACTTAATCTCTTTACGTTTTTCTTGATGATTTACAGAACGCGCCATGGTAAATAACAAATCGGAAAGACGGTTGAGATATACCAAAATATGTGTATCAACCTCATCAGTCTCTTTAAGCGTCACTACGCGCCTCTCAGCGCGTCTGGCGAGGGTTCTGGCAACGTGCAGAAGTGATCCTGACTTGCCTCCACCAGGTAGGATAAAATTCTTTAGTTCTGGTAGTTTTTTGGTTAAGGAATCAATAATCTCTTCAAACTCCTTTGGCCGTTTTTCCAAACCCTGAACTGGCATAGGATGCGGAAGAGCCAAAACTGAACCTATGGCAAACAAATCATGCTGAATCTGTTCTAGTTCTTTTGTGAGCTGCTTAGAAATACTTTTAGGCATAAACGCTAGGACTTCCCCAAGAACACTATTCAGCTCGTCAATAACTGCATACGTTTCAACACGGGGGTGCGATTTAGAAACACGTGATCCATCAAAAAGAGCTGTGTCTCCTTTATCTCCAGTTCTTGTATAAATAGGCATGTTATTTTTTATGGGCAGCGATCGTTGGGTGTGTTTTGAAAAAAGTTGCTTTCAAAAATTCATATCCGCCAAAGAATACTCCTACATAGAGAAGATCACCTAGCAATGTGTTCCTAAAAAACGGAAGTGCCATTGTATATGATTCGATGATCCCGACAAATGTTTTTGGATATAAAGAGGCTGCATACCAATAGTTAAAGTTTGTGAGCAGAAAAAAGATAATTGATGAACTCAAGCTTGCAATCAGTACCGTAGGGACAGATTTGCGAGAGCGAACCCAGAGACCGATAAGTCCGGTTATGATAAAGCTTGCATAGACCATTGGCATACTTGCATGGAAACCTAAAAACAAATCTGAAGCAAACATAGCAACAAGCGGAACTATCAGCGCATATTTCTTATCAAGATACACACCACCAAAAAGCGCCATGGCTGCAATTGGAGCAACATTCACTGGATGCGGCACAATACGCATAAACGCAGCTAAAAAGACGATACTAAGAGGATAAAGAAGTGAATAGTTTTTCATAGCTTAATAATTGTCTACCTTCCATTCAAGTTTGTCAGTATCTTTGGTTACATAATCTGCAGGTCCCACTGCTGCCATTTTGCCGTTAATGTAAAACGCCCAATATTCTCTTTTACTGTCTTCTGCTTTGCGTCCAGCAATAGTCGTTACCAACCCAGAAGCGTTCTGTTCTACTTCATTGTTTTCTTTGAGCAATGTTAACGCATCTACACCTTCTTTCCCTTGATAACTAATGCCTGCATCATTCATTACTGATTTAGTTGGGACGGTTGATACTTGAGGCTGAGGTTTGTCAGTAGGCGTCGTTGGAGCCTGCGTCGCAGCAAATGCTCCAGCAAAGGCAAAGATGAGAATCGCAACGATAATGATAATAATTTTTTTCATAAAAAAATCCCTCTACCGAAAGCAGGCAGAAGGATAATAATTCCTTGATTTCCTGCTCGGGATTCCGCGACATGCGGACATACGTTTTCTGGCTTTAACAGTTGCGGCACAGCCACGGATTTACACCGTGATTTCCTCTTTCTTTTTTAACACTCACTATACCCGCAGGCATAGCATTTTTTACAACCTTCTTCGTAAGCAAGTGTTCCTGAGCCACACTCCGGGCAGAGATCAAAGAGTCCTGTACTGGACGTTGAAGCGACTGCTGCAACACCTGTTTCAGGTAGAGACAATTGGTTCAATGTTACTTCATCTTTTGCAGGCACTTCGATTGCATTTGCTTGACCGTTTGCAACATCAGTTGCTGTTCCCATAGGTGTTGCATGAACCGCTTCGATAGTTTGCTTGTCCTCTACTTTGCCATTGACACGGAATTGGAAGTGTTTGGCGAGGACTTTCGCGACTGCATCAGGCAGAGACCTGACTCTATTTTCACCAAATCCAATACTGCGTGATCCACCGATACCTGAAAGCTCAGATACGATTTCTCGCATACGTTCACGTGCTGGGACAGGACTATGGATACGAAGGACAAATGAAATCATACGTCCCAACGCATCGGCCATAGCCATAAGATCAGAGCCTGATTTTCCATGGTTGATAAAGACTTCAAACGGTTCACGTTTCTCATTTTCATTGATAGTCATGTAGATCTTACCGATTGGACTATCAGCCTTGTAGGTCACACCCATCAACACACTTGGACGTGGGATACGAGGTGTTACTGGAATGGTTGGCTTAACTTCTTCCTGCGCAACAGTTGCTTCAGCAGCTTTTGGTTTTTCATCAACTCGCTCAAGAACACCTTGTCGTGATCCATCGCGCATATAGGTTACACCTTTCAGTCCCATGTCATATGCTGCCATGTAAAGCGACTTCACGTCATCAACAGTATGAGCATTAGGTGCGTTTACTGTCTTTGAAATTGATGAGTCTATATATTCCTGAGCAATAGCCTGCACTTTGGTATGTTCAAGTGGGGTTAAATCATTGGCTGATGCAAAATATTCAGGACGCTCTTCCGTTGGGTGTTGTTTCTTCCATTCTTCAAGCAGCGGATGATACATCATGTGTTCGCCGGTTCTGTCACGGCGGCGGAAAACAAATTCATAAACTGGTTCAATACCACTTGAAACACCGGCAAGAAGTGATGTTGTTCCTGTTGGAGCAATCGTCAATAAAACAGCATTTCGGATTCCCTGCTTCGCAATTTTATCCTGAAGTTTCTTTGGCAAAGCTTGCACATGATAACCCTTCAGATATTTTTCTTTCTCAAACTTAGGGAATTTGCCTTTTTCTTTGGCAAGATCTGCTGATGCTTCATACGCATGGTCACGGAGTGTTTGGAAGATCTTTCTGATGACTGGAAGCGATTCTTCTGAGCCATATCTGATTTTCATCTTGATAAGTGCGTCAGCAATACCCATGATACCAAGCCCTGTTCGGCGGATATCCTTGGCAACTGTTTCGTTTTCTTTGAAAAAATAGTATGTCTCATCAATAACGTTATCAAGCATACGAATCGCAACACGAACGTCACGTCCAAAGTTGGTGTAATCAAATTCACCCTTTGCATCCACATACGCAGCCAAATTCATAGCACCGAGGTTGCAGACAGCCCAAGGACCGAGCGGCTGTTCACCGCACGGGTTGGTTGCAACCAACTGCTCAAAGTACCAGGTATTTGAACGCTTATTACTGCGCTCCAAAAAGTGCAGTCCAGGTTCTGCGCTGCGCCAGGCAGCAGTGCAGATCAGATCCCAGAGATATCGTGCTTTAACGGTTTTGTGGACAATAACTTTTCCACCAAGTTTGCGCCATTTTGTCATGTCGCCATCCCAGTCTGAATCATATTTCGAATCGGTAAGATCAGGATAGACAAGATCCCAATCGTCATCTTTCTTCACAGCTTCCATGAAGCCGTCGGAGATACAAACTGAGAGATTTGCGCCGTTAATCTTGGTAAGGTCTTGTTTGACAGTGATGAACTCCTCAATATCTGGATGCCAATCCCAAAGCATAAGCATGGTTGCACCGCGACGTGATCCACCCTGCTGGACAATATCATGAGTTGCGACTGAGAAGAGTGTTGCCCAGTTAACAGGACCTGATGATGTGCCGTTTACTTTTTTGACACGTGCGCCTTTCGGACGAAGCGATGAAAGATTAAGGCCAACGCCGCCTGAGCGAGCTTGAATCTCAACTAATTGGCCGAGTGCTTCTAAAATGCCATGGCGTGAATCTTTTGGAGATGGAATAACAAAGCAATTAAAATATGTTACTTGATAACCTGTACCCGCGCCTGAAAGAATACGACCGGCAGGCACAAATTTGAAATCTTCCATCGTGTGATAGAAGGTATCTTCCCATTGTTTGCGATCAGCCTTCTTTTCAGTTGCAGCAATACCACGAGCTACCCTTCTCCACATTTCTGCAGGAGTGTGTTCTGTTGGTTCACCCTTCTCGTCTTTCAGAGAATAGCGATCCATAAACACTTTCAGTCTTATTCCTTCTAATTGAATTTCTTCGTTTTTCATAATGTTGGTTTGTTTTTGGTATTTAGTACCAATTGTTTTAATTCTTTCTCAAAATCCTCAGCATCCATAAATCTTTTAAAGACGCTTGCAAATCTGATATATGCTACCTTATCAAGTTTTTTTAGTTCTCTCGCCACCAATTCGCCTATAATGGTGCTTTCTACTTCAAGTGAACCTAATCCTCGTAATTCTCTTGTTATGTCTGTCACGACCTTTTCAATGACATCTGCAGGTATCAATGTCTTCTCACATGCTCTGAGAAGTCCTGCTTTCAGTTTTTCTCTGTTATATTGTTCTCGTCTCCCGTCACGTTTGATAACAACGAGCTGGACATTCTCGACTCGCTCATACGTTGTAAAACGTTTTGTGCAAGAAAGACACGCTCTTCGTCTCCTGATCGTATCCATGTCCGCGCTGTCTCGTGTCTCTACAACTTCTGAATTCTTAGCTCCGCAATATGGACAATGCATATTGTTCCTTTCCAGCTCTCATTCCTACTTAGCGTTTGTCGTAAGTGGTAATGAAACCTTGCCCTGCACTTGTCTATATCTAGTGCAAGAAAAAGCATATGACACTACATCCGTGGTGTCAACTACTACTAATTATATCAAAAATGGTCCATAGCCTTGGATGAGTATTTTTTGAGTTAGTTTTCTTACAAGTGATTATGGGTTGTAGTAAAAATATATACAAAGAATTGGATTTACTCTATTCTTCGGGCAAAAATGCTTTTACTTTTTTCTCGACACTTTGTGCTTTCTGCACTGCTTTGGTAAATTCCTCACGATGTTTTTCAGCACCATTTTCGAGAAGGAGTAATGTCTCCTGGTGTTTTTCATTTGCTAAATGCATTTTTCTTGCGAGCTCATTTACTTCTAGCCCTTGTGTCTTTGCATTCCCAAGAAAATCAAGTGCTTTTTCAAAATGCACTTGGGCTTCAACAGCCGTCGCACCTGCAAGCTGCAGTGTATCTTGCTTTTCAGACAAAAGCACACTTGCACTGACACTTTTATCAGCCTGCAACAAATGAAATTCAGCTTTCTTTAATGGATTTGAGGTGAAAATATTCTGCATGGTATCTCTTACTGCACGAAGAAAGTACAGCGGATGGTCAGGAAGTAATCCCGGATATGGCAATTCATATTCTACAGGCTTTGGTGTTGGAGAAATAAGAGCTGCACTTTCTGAACTATCGGCGTAAACAAAGCCAGCGCTGATCAAAAAGAGCGACAAGCCGCATACCGCTGTTATAAGTTTTTTGCTATGACTGAGGGACTTTTGATTCATGATTTTTGATTTTGCTATAATCCAAGTGCGTCAAGTACTAATGATCTGCTTTCTTCCTGATTATGATCAAAGGTATTTACAATTAAATCAAAGTATTTTTTGTCCCAATATATCCAGTCTTGATCATTATTCACATATAATTTGCGCCATTTCGTCAAATCGTTGTGTTCGCGCTGAAACACTTCTTCTTTTGCATCATCGATTGACACTTCTTCCCTATTTACCAATCTATCTATTCTTATTTCAGCTCTATCTTCCCCATTTTCCTCACAAATAACAGCCACTTTGAAGATATCAGGTAGACCCTGTGCCAAAAATCCGGCCAATTTGGTTTCAAGGACAATATGTTTTTCGTTTTGGAGTATTTCCTTTAATTTTTCATCAAAGAGGACATCTTCCTCATCAGGTCTCAGATTGGTATCTTTGGGAGATAGCTGCATCTTTTTCCGAACCGCTTCCCAGAATATCTCTCCGCCCTCTATATGCTTCCAGGACAGCGTTTTTGCGATATGTCGGGCAAGTGATGTAGAACCAGCTCCGATGCGGCCAGAAACGGTTATAATGCGAATTCCGGGTAGTTCCATAGGTTTATCCATATAGTACTGAGTATTATACCCATTTTGCGGGGAATTTGCCATTTAGCATTTTTATTGCAAACGAATTTAGTTTGTAGGATTCTGAGGCTGTTGATTCGGATCAACAGGAGGTTGTCCTCCATCCTGCTGGATAGGTTGTTGATTTGGATCTTGCTGTGGGAGTTGACCACTTTCCTGTACCGGCTGAGGATTTTGATCAACAGGCAGGATTGGTGGAACTTGCGGTTCAACTGGCGGCATTTGCGGCTGTTCAGGCTGCGGCTGTTGAGGTTCTGGTTGTACAGGCTGCTGGGGTTGTGGTGTTGGAACATCTTGAGGCTGTGGTTGGGTTGTGTCTGTGCCAGGTGCAGCTGGTGCAGAAACTTTCTGCCCTACCATAACACTTTGTTCAACAAGACGGTTAGCATAACCGTATTCATTATCATACCAAGCAACAATCTTCAACATATTACCTCCAACAACCTGCGTAAGTGACAAATCGACAATACTAGAGTGTGAATTGCCGATAATATCACTTGAAACAATCGGATCTTCAGTCACTGCCAAAATGCCTTTATAGTTTGGATTTTCAGATTCCCGTTTCAGGGCGTCATTGACTTCTTGCACGGTAACATCGCGCTTCAAAAGAAAGGTTATATCAGACAGTGAGCCAACCGGGATTGGAACACGTAATGAAAGTCCAGCGAAGACTCCTTTGAGTGATGGTAAAGCTTCTGCAGCAGCTATCGTGGCACCTGTTGAAGTTGGAACGATATTTAAGGCAGCAGCGCGAGCACGACGATAATCTTTGTGTCCACCGTCATGCAGTTCTTGATCTGAGGTATAACCATGAACAGTTGTCATCATCGCTTTTTGAATACCAAAAGCCTCTTCAATAACTTTGGCAGGTGGAGTAATACAATTTGTAGTGCATGAAGCGTTGGAAATGATATTTTCTCCCTGGTAGTTACTGTCATTGACTGAAACGACATATGTTGGGATTGGCTCACCGTCTTTTGCTGGTGCTGAAAGAACCGCTGCTTTTGCCCCCGCTGCAATGTGTTGTGAAATTTTCTCCTTACTGGTAAATGCACCAGTGCACTCCACAACGACATCAATATTGAGATCTTTCCACGGAAGAAGCGTTGGATCTTTTTGTGAATATACTGGGATTTCTTTTCCACTTACCACAATGTGTCCGAGGAATGATTTGTTTGTAGGATCAGGATTTGGTTTCACTGACACATCAAAAGGCAAAAGACCGTAGACACTGTCGTATTTGAGTAAATACATCCAGCCTTTCAGATCAGTTGAGGAACCGACATTGATAGCGACAACTTCAATATCTTCACTATGCCATTGGAGTATTACTCTATGCGCTACTCTTCCTATGCGTCCATATCCGTTAATTGCGGCACGTACCATAGTTATTAGTATAAACAGGTAGTTTTATTTTGACAAGATAACACAGTACATCAATATGAATCGATAGCATTATTCTCTCGGAGGGACATCCTGATTATGCTGCTTTACTTCTTTTGCTCCCTCTAACCTATGCATCCAGATAACGCTCATAACGATTAATATTCCTCCAAACAATTCGCGTAGAATTGGCACTTCGCCAAATGCAATAAATGCAGTGAGTGTTGAAAAAAAGTTTGACATGGTGATGATATTGCCTGCAAGAACTGCTTGAACTCTCGCAAAACCGTAATTCATGAGAAAACTCAACGCAGCAACAGTTAGTCCACTTGCAATCAAAACACCAATAATTCCAAGATTCCAGCCTGTTACAGGCAATGGTTCACCTGCAATGAGCGAGATAACAAATAATTGCACGCCTGCAAACAGAAGCATAAGCGTTGCTGTTTCGTAATCCGTGAGATGAGACGATTGTTTCCGTCTCATGACGAGGCCAATTGAAATAAAAATTGATGAAACCAGGGCAAACAATTCTCCTAAACCAAACTCAGGAATACCGCTAAAATCTTTCACTGCAATAATAAAAACGCCCATAGCCGAAACAACAATCAATGCTACTTTCTGCCAAGTCACCTTCTCGCCTAACCAGAAAAACCCAAGAATAGCTGTCATGGGGATTGATCCTATAAAAACGACGTTACTCACTTTTGTCATCAAAATCGCAACAGTATACAGCCCTACTCCCAATACGTAATACGAAAATGCTCTGAAGAAAATCCAGCGGAATTCTTTAAAAGGCAGCCTCAGAAGTTTATTGAAATTAATCTGTTTATGAAACAAAAGCGCAAGGATGATAAAACCGACAAACATGCGAAGATAAATTTGCTGAAAGAGTTCAAATGATTCGTTTAAATACCTTGGAAAAAGCGGCAATAAGCCATAAAACATGGTTAACAGAATAATCGCGATGAGGCCTTTATCTTTTCCGCTGCGGTTATGAAGTTTCATGAAGTTTTACAAAAGGCCCATTTTTTGTTTGACTTCAGTCATTGTTTCCTCAGCAATGGCTGTTGCCTTTTTATTCCCTTCTTCGATAATGGCATCAACAATATGCGGATTATTTTCAAAATGCCGACGTTTTTCCTGGAAAGGTTGCAACTCTGAATAGATTGATTTGGCAAGCTCTTTTTTGAGATCTGAATATCTGATTCCCTCTCCTTCAGTGTACAAACGCTCATACTCTTTTTTACGCTCTAGGCCTTGAAAAAGTTCTACAAATTCCAGTAATGCCTTTACTCCGCCAAAAGGTTCCGTCCCCTTTCCTGAGTCAGTTGGAGCTTTGGCCAGTTTTCCCTGAATTGTTTCCAAATCATCAGTGAGATTGATATAACTGCCTTCAACAGATTTACTCATCTTGCCTTCACCCAGAAGTGATGGGACATATTCACCCTTTGTTTTAAAACGTACAGGCTCAGGAAAATCGGTTGCATATTCCTGATTCATTTTTCGTGCAATTTCACGTGATATTTCCAGATGCGGCTCCTGATCAATGCCTACGGGAACACTGTTTGCTTTATAAACTAAAATATCTGAGGCCATAAGGATTGGGTAATTGAGAAGAGCCATTGTCGCGTGCTCGGGATATTGCTTCACTTTGTCTTTAAATGTGGGCAAATGCTGCATTCTGGCAATTGTCATAACGCTTGAGAAATAAAATGCGAGCTCGGCGTGCACATGATTTGCTGATTGCTGAAAGAGCACACTCTTTTCAGGATCAAGCCCTGCTGCAAGATAATCTAGAATAATTTCACGCCTATTAACCCGCAATTCTTCAATATCATAGGGTGTCGTCAATGTATGCAAATCCGCAACCATATAAAAGGTTTCATAATCGGGATCATCTTGCAGTGCAAGCATACCTTTTATGGCACCTAAATAGTTCCCCACATGGAGTCTTCCTGTTGCGCGTATTCCTGATAAAACTCTTTTTTTCATATCTGTATTGTACTTCCTAAGCTCAACTTATTCAACGTACTAACTGGGAAATATATGTTTTAACTGCTTCCTCGCGCTTCCCTTTTGCAGTTGATTTAATAATATCTATAATCGCACTCCCGACAACGGCAATATCAGCATGTCCCCGCAGCATGTCTATATGTTCACGTTTTGAAATACCAAATCCAACGGCAAGTGGTAATTTTATATACGTTCTTAGTTTTTGAAGATACGTGACAAGTGCTGGATCAAGTGTGTCTTTTGCACCTGTTGTTCCCTGCCGTGAAGTCACATAAACAAAACCGCTTGCAGCTTGAGCATTTCTTTGCAACCGATTATCTGTTGAAGCTGGTGAAATAACCTGAATATGATATAAGTTGTACTTTTCGCAGTATTCATAGAAATGTTCATGCGCTTCCTCATCAAGCGGCATGTCAGGCACAATAAGACCTGCAGCACCTGCCATTTGCGCATCAAAACAAAACTTTTCAACCCCATATCTAAAAATAGTGTTGTAATACGCCATAAAAAGAAGCGGTGTCTCAGACTGAAACGATAATTGTTTCATCACCTTGAACGCATCTTTTACTTTGGTACCATTTGCGAGTGACGCTTCGCATGCCTTCATAATTGTCGGGCCATCGGCAAGTGGATCAGAAAACGGAATCTGCAGTTCGATAAAATCAGCACCGTTTTCAGCCATGGTTTTGACAATTGAAACTGTTTCCTCAATTGAGGGAAATCCCACAACAACGTGGGTCATTAAACCCAATTTCTTTTTTTGTTTTAATTCCGCCAGTTTAGCTTCAAATTTATTCATATCCCTCCTCCACTTGGTCTTTCATAAACTCATAAAACTTTCTATCTTTAAACGCTTTAGTCAGAATGAAAATATCTTTATCTCCTCTTCCTGAAAGGTTAACAACAATTGTTTTTGTTTTGGGAAGAGTTGGGGCAAGTTTCATCGCGTACGCAACTGCATGAGCTGATTCAAGCGCTGGGATAATGCCTTCTGTTTTTGCGAGCGTTTGAACTGCATCAAGCGCTTCATGATCTGTGGAATTTACAAACGTCACTCTCTCTGTGTCATGAAGAAAACTCAGTTCAGGACCGATGCCTGGATAATCGAGACCTGCTGAGATACTATGTGTTTTTTGCAGTTGTCCATCGCTATCCTGCAGAAAGTATGATTTATACCCTTCGACAACTCCTACTTTGCCTGCTGGGAAACGTACTGCGTGTTCACCTATCTTCTTACCCGTACCTCCGGCTTCAACTCCAACAAGTTTCACGTCTTTGTTTCTAAGAAAATCATAAAACGCACCCATCGCATTACTTCCCCCGCCCACACATGCAATAACATAATCAGGAAGTTGTTTTGTGCGAGCTTTTACCTGCTTTTTTATTTCCCGTCCGACAACTGACTGAAAATCCCTATTCATCGTGGGGAAAGGATGAGGTCCGACAACTGACCCAAGCAAATAGTGTGTATCTTCAACATTTTCAATCCAGTCCTTAATCGCTGCGTTGACTGCATCTTTGAGGGTTTTACTACCAAATTCCACAGGCACAACAGTCGCACCCAACTGTTCCATCAAAAAAACGTTTGGACGCTGACGGGCAACATCAACTGCTCCCATGTAAACAGTACAGGAAAATCCTAGTTTGGCAGCAACAGTAGCGGTCGCAACTCCGTGCTGGCCTGCGCCTGTTTCAGCGATTAACCGTGTTTTGCCAAGCCGTTTGGCAATGAGCGCTTGGCCTAAACAATGCGTAATTTTATGTGCTCCTGTATGATTGAGTCCTTCGTTCTTCAGGTAGATCTTTGCCCCACCAAGTTTTTCAGTAAGATTCTTGGCATAGATAAGAGGTGTTGGTCTGCCTGAAAAATTGCTCAGCAAATCCTGGAATTCTGCTTGAAACATCGGATCTGACTTTGCAACTTCATAGACAACTTCAAGTGCCTCCAGTGCCGGCATCAACATTTCAGGGACATAACGTCCTCCATATTTTCCAAAATGACTTTTCATAAAATTACTCCTTTTGCATTCATGATAAATTGTTTTATCTTGATAATATCTTCCTCCCCATCAGTTTCAATTCCTCCCGCAACATCAACCGCATATGGTCTAATTTTTTTTACCACGCCAGCAACAGTATCTGGAAGTAATCCTCCAGCAAGAAAGACTTCAAATTCCTGCGCCAGGCGCTCCGCAACTTGAACAGGTATGGCAGAACCGCTTCCCTGCACTGCTCGATCTAGCAAAAACAATGACACATCTAGCTCTTTCATCTCACGCAGTAATGCATGGACATCAACATTTTGCTTTAGCGAAAGTGCTTTTATGACTTTAGTTTGCATTTGGCTGCAATACGCGGCATCCTCAGTTCCATGCAATTGCACATAATCTAAATCCAAACTTCTTGCGAGTGTATTTACATACACACTGTCAGCATTTTGAAAAACACCAACCGTCATTGCTTGCCCTTCAACTGCCTCAACAATCTCTCGTGCTGTACCTTCATTGATCTTTCGCTTTGAGGTTGGAACAAAATTAAGCCCAATGAAGTCAGCACCTGCATCTATTGCAGCCAATGCGCTTTCAACTGACCTAATCCCGCAGATTTTGACTGCTACGGTCATACATGTAATTCCTCCAAAAGTTGTATTTTATCAGGAGCTTGCATCAGGCTCGTCCCAACCAAAACCCCTTTTGCACCAGCTTTTTTGTACTTTTCAACGTCACTACGAGTTTGTATTCCTGAAAAGCCAAGCTTCACAAATTCATCTGGGATTCTTTCCATGAGACTGCTTGCACGATCAATATCAACAGTAAAGGTTTCCAAATCTCTCGCATTCACGGCGATAAGAGAAGGATTTGCAGCAATTGCATTGTCCAGATCTTCTTCATCGTTTATTTCAACAATAGGTTCAACACCAAGCGCTTTGGCGAGTGAAACAAACTGCTTAAGCTGCTTTCTTCTCAACATTTTAGCAATCAGTAAAACTGCATCGGCACCGGCTTCTTTTGACTCAACAAGCTGCAATGCATCAATGACAAAATCTTTTTGCAAAATAGGCAAGCTGACTCCAGCTTTTTTAATTTGACGAATAAAATTCGGATCACCTTTAAAGAAATGTTTCTCTGTAACGAGAGAAATCATCGCTGCTCCACCCTTTTGGTAGTCACGAGCGTTTGGCGTTACATCATTTACTGAACCCAAATGAGGATTTGTAGGAGACGCAAGTTTTATCTCAGCGATAATCGCCACACCGTCATAGTTTCGAAACAAACTGACAACCGTGTTTTTTGTTTTTCGGGAAGCGACATCTCGTTTTGTTTGATCAATAATTTGTTTGAGTTTATTGTGCATATATGTTTGTCTCCTTTATAACATTTTCTAAAACTTCTTTTGCTGATCCTGAATCAAGAGAGATTTCTGCAAGTTTTATGCCTTCTTTGACCGTTTTTACTTTACCTGAAACATACAGCGCATGTGCTGCATTTATTACCACAATATCACGACGAGGACCTTCTTTACCACTCAGAACTTCTTTTATAAGTTGTGCGTTTTGCGCTGCAGTTCCTCCACTCAGTGCTTTTACTGACGCAGTCTTAAAACCTAATTTCAAAGGATCAAACATTTTTGACTTGACAGTTCTCCCTTTCACTTCATAGATGTGTGATCCTGAAGAGAGGCCAAGCTCATCAAGTCCGTCTTTATTTGAAACAATCAACAGATGTTCATATCCAAGTTTTACCGCAACCGTTGCAAGTTTTTTGGCAAGAACAGGTGAAGGCACACCAATCAATTGTCGTTTTACCCCTGCGGGATTGAGAAACGGTCCGAGATAATTAAAAACTGTTCTCACTCCAAGTTCTTTTCGAACAGGTGCTATATTTTTCATCGCTGGATGATACATGGGTGCAAAGAGAAATACCATTCCCGTTTTTTCAGCCACTTTTTTAGCTTGCATCGAAGTTATATTGATATGTACTCCAAGTGCTTCCAAAACGTCTGCACTGCCGCATTTACTACTGGCTGCTCTGTTGCCGTGTTTCATAACCGTAACGCCTGCACCAGCAACAACAAAAGCAACTGTCGTTGAGATATTAAATGTTCCAGAACCATCTCCTCCAGTGCCACATGTATCAATTGCCGTTTCGCCACCAGGCACGACAACCATATACGTTCGCATACCTTCAATCAGTGCCACAAGTTCCTCAACAGTTTCCCCTTTTGTCCGCAATCCCGCCAGAAATGCAGCGATCTGTGCTGGCGGGACTTCCCCCGTTACCATACCGTCAAGAAAGAGACGTATCTCACGAGCTGACAAATCTTGCTTTTCAAGTAGTTTGTTTAATATCTTATTCATAAGTTTGCTGTATAAAGTTTTCAAGCATTCGTTTTCCCGCTTCTGTTGCAAATGATTCCGGATGGAATTGTATGCCTTCGATTGGGAAATGTCTATGCCTAATTCCCATAATGTCACCGTTTTCACCTGCGGTTGCAGTTATAACGAGTTCTTTTGGCAGTGATTTTTTATCAGCAATGAGTGAATGGTAACGCATCACTTCAAGACCTTGCGGCAATCCAGCAAAAACCCCTTTTTCGTCATGCATTATTTCACTTGTCTTACCGTGCATAGGAACGTTAGCCCGAACCACTTTTCCACCGAAGTAATGCGCAATTCCCTGCATCCCGAGGCACACCCCAAAGACAGGAGTCCTTTTACCAAGCTGCGTAATGACCTCTGCGCAAACACCAAAATAGTGCTTATCAGCTGGATCTCCCGGGCCTGGAGAAATAATAATTCTGTCATATTTATTCTGAGCTATTTCTGAAAGTGTCATCTCATCATTTCGAAACACATCGATTGTAAACTTACTTTGTGTTTTCATCAGAATTTCACCTACGACCTGGTAGAGATTAAAGGTAAATGAATCATAATTATCGATAAGTAAGACCTTCATGCTTCCAAAACTCCTTTCATCGCTTTCTTTTTATTGATAATCTCCTGATACTCTTTGTCAGGATCAGAATCAAACACAATCCCTCCGCATGTTTGGGTGTAAGCCTTTTCACCTGAGGCAAAAAGTGATCTGATAGCTATGGCAAAAGTACAATCTCCATTAAAACCGAAATGCCCGACTGCCCCGCCATATGGTCCGCGCGCCTCTTTTTCGTTCGCATCAATAATTTTCATCGCTTCAATCTTGGGAGCACCTGTTAGTGTTCCTGCTGGAAAATTGGAAGCAAACGCTGAGAACATATCCTCTTTCTGACTCATGAGTCCGACAATCTCGCTTGAAATATGCTGCACATAACTGAACTTTTTAACAGACATCAGTTCACGCACTTTCACCGTACCAAACTGCGCAACTTTGCCGATATCATTGCGGTGTAAATCAACAAGCATTCTGTGCTCAGCAATTTCTTTAGGATCGTTAAGCAACATTCTTGCAAGCTGTTGGTCTTCCTGCTCAGATTTGCCGCGTTTAATTGTTCCGGCAAGCGGTTTGGTGGTCATTTCACCATCTCGAAGCGAAAAGAGCAGTTCAGGACTCGCACCAATGATTTTCTTTTTGCCAAATTTCAGATAATACATAAACGGAGAGGGGTTCTCTTTTCTCAGCTTTTTATAGATTTGCAACAAGTCTCCTTTTACTTTGTACTTCGATTTAAATCCAACCTCGCATTGAAAGATATTTCCTGCACGAATTTGTTCTTTAACCTGTTCAACAATCTGTTTATGTTCCCCTTTCGTAAGACTGTCATTTGCAAATGTAACCTGCACAGATTGAGTAGGAAGTGATTTTTTCATGATTTGTTTTAAAATTTGGCTTCGATCCTCCGTGTAGTAAAAATAAAATAACTCATTGGTTAATTTGTCAAAAACTACGCCATCCGTATACGCGCCAAACATAAACTGATCAAAATCGTCATGCACTTTTGCTTTAATTGTCGGTTCAAAATAGTTAATAGCATCATAACTTACATACCCGACAAGTCCTCCCGCGTATTCACGAGCAATCGTTTCTTCAGGCATCATCTCTCTTAGTGCTTTATATGGATTTGTTGTTTCAAACGTTTCATCATCCACAAATAACGTTTCTTTTTGTGCTGAAATAAGATGTTCAGGGGCAAACCCAATTGTTGAATATCTTGAAAACTTCCCTTCTTCTCCTAATGATTCAAGCAGAAAACAGGTATCAAACTCCCGTTCTACTTTTGCAAACAGTTCAAAGAAATCGACATCTTCTGCCAATTTACGGTATGTTGGTTTTTGTGTAATACAAATTTTTTGTAATTGTTTCATAACAAAGAAAGAACCTCTCACCTGAGAGGTTCATCCAAGAGTTTCCCAAAAAAACGCAAAGATCAGCCTCTCAAGGTTGATAAACTGCGCCACCATCCTGTTTTTTGTATATTTCCCCGCTGGAGTTCAAGTGAGCCTCGAGTTACTGTCGCCACTCCGACTCCTAGTTTCTTCGCAATTTCATGCTGGGGAATTCCTACTTTTAACATCTTAAAAATTTCAAGCCTTTTTGGCAAATCAGCAAGTTCTTGCGGCGTCAAAATGCCTGAAAGAAATGCTTCCATTTCCTGCTTTGTTTTAACTGCCAGCAATGATTCTAATAATTCATTTCTCGGTGTGCTGCTCATGCATACTATTATACTAGTATGCGATAACAAATACAAGTGTCTTTTGTACTTTTCCTATAGGTTTATTTACTACTTGCAAAAGGGGAAAACTCTGATATAATACTATAAGTCTTTAAATATATGCGTACTAAAAAATTACACATAGCATTCTTAGATTTCGATGACCTCAAAAACCACCTGCTTTCAGGCGGACAGGCTCGTGCTACCTTCGAAGTAGCACAGAGGCTTGTAACGCTTGGACACAAAGTCACAATCATTTGCTCCCGCTATCCTGGTTATAAAGACTATGCTAAAGATGGCATAGAATATAAACATATAGGTCTTGGCAGTTCTAACATTAAACTAAATAACTTCGTCTACATTGCTGCACTCCCCTTTACTGTTAGTAAATTTTCATGTGATGTCATGATTGAATGTTTTACCGCACCGATTTCAACTTTATTCTCACCTGTCTTTACCAAAATTCCTGTCATCGGTATGCCGACAATGTTTGAGGCAAAAGAATTTACCAGAAAGTATAAATTGCCTTTTCATTGGGTTGAAGCATTTGGTGCAAAGAAGTATAAATATTTCCTCGCCTACTCTCCTTTGAATAAAAAGAAAATGGAAAGACTAAATCCTAAAATTCATACAAGAATTATTCCTAACGGTGTGACTGAAAAATGGTTCACTATCAAAGGAACTGAAAAACCTTATGCTTTCTTTTTGGGAAGAATTGATATCAGACAAAAAAGCCTTGACACACTCGTAGAAGCATGCGCAATGCTTCCAAAGAACTTCCCTGTCAAAATTATCCTCGCAGGAAATGGCCCCAAGGAAGAAGAAGAAACCCTTAAAAAGATGATCAAAGAACAAGGTGTCTCATCGTTTGTTGAGTTTATTGGACGCGTTGATGGTAAAAAAAAGGAAACATTAATCGCCAACTGTATGTATGGCATTTATCCTTCACGTTTTGAAGACTTCCCACTCGTGCCACTCGAATTTGCAGGTATGGGCAAACCTATCGTCTGTATGGATGTTGACGGTTTGGCATGGGTGCCAACAACGATTTCTATCAAGGCTCAGCCTGGAAATGCAAAATCTCTTGCTAATGCCCTTCTCACAATGACAACGAATAAGAACAAACGTGCGGCTCTCAAGAAAAACGCACGACCATTTGCCAAATTATATGGTTGGGACAATATTGCCAAGCAATACGAATCATACTGCAATGAAGTAGTCAGTATGGATCAAGCTGCAAAATCTCAAAAAGGAGGGCTGGCACTCAGCAAATAATATGAAAGTACTCGTCCTCGGCGGAGCCGGTTACATTGGCTCAGTATTATGTGATTATCTTGAATCAATTGGCGATGACGTTATCGTGTTTGATAATTTTCTTTATGAACGAAACGATAAAGGTTTTCCTAACAGAGAATATATCGTTGGAGATATTCGTGATATTAATGACCTGCTGCCTGCTATTGAAAAGGCTGACGCAATTGTAAATTTAGCGGCTATTTCAAATGACCCGGCATCTGATTTGCTTCCTGAGCTTACATGGAATGTCAATTACAAAGCTAACCATTTAATTGCTGAATTGTGCCAAGCAACAGGTAAACGTGTTATCTATGCATCATCCTGTTCCGTATACGGATTTTCAGAAAACGGTGTGTTTAACGAAGAAAGTCCACTCGGACCAGTCACACTCTATGCGCGAACCAAAATGCTTTCAGAAAAAGCCTATCTTAATCCACAGGTGAACGGGATAGTTCTCCGTTTTGCAACAGTTTACGGACACTCACCAAAACCGAGATTTGATCTCGTCGTTAATACCATGACCGGAAATGCCTATTTTAAAAATAAAATTACCGTTAACGGTGGTTCACAGTGGCGTCCAATCGTACATGTCAAAGATGTCTCACGTGCAATTGGTATGATACTTCATGTTGAAAAGCCAAAACACCGAATATATAACGTCGGTTCAAATGAACAGAATTATCGAATTTCTGACCTTGGAAAACTTATTAAAAAAGAATTGCCACATGTGGAACTCGTTATTAACGAAGAAAGTATCGATGGCAGATCCTACAAAGCAAATTTTGACAGAATTAAAAAGGATTTCGGCTTCAAACCAACATATGACGTAAAAGATGCTGTTCATGAAATCTATAAGGCATTTGAAAACAAAAGTATTAAAAGTCTTGATGAAGATGTGTATTATCGCGTAAAGTATCTTATGAAGTACACAAATAATGGCGAGAAGCGAACTACTCTCTTTACAAAGTCACGTAATGCATTACAGTCAATGAAAACTATTAATCTTTTTAACTTCTAACTATGACTATTAATCTTACAAAACCGTCAATTGATGAAAAAGAATTGCAAGCTGTTAAGCGCGTTCTTGATAGCGGCTGGCTCATAAGAGGCAAAGAAACACAAGCTTTTGAAGAAGAAGTTGCTGCTTATACCGGTGCGAAACATGCAATTGCAACTAACGGCTGCACCATGGCGCTTTATCTTGTTGTAAAGCAGATGAAACTTCAACCTGAAGATGAAGTAATCGTCCCCTCTCTTACCTGGAGTGCTACTGCAAGTATTGTTATTCAGGCAGGTGCAACACCTGTTTTTGCAGATGTTAAAAAAGATACGTGGTGTTTAGATCCTGAAGACGTAAAGAGAAAAATAACACCTCGTACCAAGCTCGTTATACCTGTTCATTATTCAGCAAGGTATGCTGAAGGGTTTGAGAACTTCCCTGTTCCAGTACTTTTCGACTCTGCTCATCGCATTGAAAAAAACGACTATAAAGGTATTACCATCTGTTTTTCTTTTTACGCAGTGAAAAATATGACTACTGTCCGCGGAGGTATGATTATTACTGATGACGATGAAAAAGCAGCTTGGTATAGAATGGCATGTCACGGCGGAATCGCAAAAGACACATTGAGCCGTTATCAAGGGACAGGAGGCGTAAGTGCTTCCAGTTTTTATTATGAAGTTGAAGAGCCAGGCTGGAACTTTGATATGACAGATGTCGAAGCTGCAATTGGCCGAGAGCAGCTTAAAAAAGTTGAAGGTTTGAACGCAAGACGTGACGAAATCGTCACAAAATATAACGAAGCATTTGGTCTACAAATCAAAGGAAATCATATGTATCCTCTTCTCGTTGAAAACCGCGATGAATTCCTGGTTCAAATGAAAGAGGCAGGAATTCAATGCAGTATCCATTATCTTCCGCTTCATTTAATGAAGGGTTATAAACAATACAACAAAGTAACACTTCCTGTTACCGAATTTATCGGAGCACATTGTGCAAGTCTCCCACTCTACCCTGATTTGAAAGATGAAGAAATAGATTATATTATCGAACAAACAAAAAAAATCGCCCGGATTATAAAATAACCTCTACTTCAACAGGCGTAAAACTCTAACCTCATCAGCCTTTCTTACCTGTTTATTAACAAACATCTATTCTAGATTTACATAAACTGGTTAGTCTAACTCTAATCACATAAGACCTGCCCTACGCTACGTGTGGATTTCATTTACTAGTGATGAACCTCCGCTTTTGTATATAACGGCACGTCGGAAAGGAGGTGAAAAGTAAATGACAAAAACAAAACTTGCTTATTTTATTTCTTCAGCAGCATTCTTGGGATCAGCAGCATTTTTCCCGGCTTCAGCTGATTCAATCACTATTGCAGGAAATGGTTCACGTTCAGATAACAAAGTTCATGTGAGTGAACAACATGATACATCTGTTCATCAATCTAACGATACATCCATTTCCAATAATGTCTCAACACATAGCAATACGGGCAATAATTCAGCCAATGATAATACCGGTGGAGATGTTTCAATACACACTGGTGATGCTCGCTCTCACGTTTCTATCGAGAATACGGCCGGAGTAAACGCTGCGTATGTGAATAACGATCATGAGAAGAGTGATTGGAAAATAAAAGAAAGCGAAAACGGTGCACATTCAGATAACGAGATACATTTCTCAAATAACGATAAGAAAGAAGTCACGCAGGAGAATGACACCAAGATTGAGAATAATGTAGACGTACAAGCAAATACTGGATACAACCATGCAGATGAGAACACATCATATAAGCATGATGAGAAAGACTGGGATACTGACAAAAAAAACTGGTCTGACAAGGACGATAAGAAGTATGAGGAAAAGCACGAAGTTTTCAAGTCTGAAGAAAACAAAGATAATGATTGGAACAAAGATTCATACAACAAAGACGAGTCCTACAAAGACAATCATGAAAATGATGACGAGAAATCCTGGAAAAACCATGACGACCAAAAGTATGTCGAAGTCAAAAAGGATAACCATGAGTATGAAAATAAAAACTATGGTAAACATGAGGACGATAAAAAGGTCGATGAGCATAAAGCTTCCGAGGATCATACGTATGTAGACAGTAAAAAAGACGATGATCATGATGATAAGAATAAACATGATGAAGACAATCATCATGAATACAATTCTGAGAAAAAAGATGATCATACGTACTCCTTCAAACACGATGACTGGGATAAAAAAGGCCATGAATCAAACAAGAAGGATTACAAAGAGTACGACTACAAATACGTGAAATATGAAAAGAATGATTATGGCAAATATGAATACCTACAAAACTGTCACTATTACTTAACATTCCTATTCAAACATGAAGGATATGAAGGTAATTATGGCTGCTGGGAGGCATATGAGTACTACAAAAGTCATAAAGATGATTACAACAAAGATTACAAAGTAACATCTTACAATCATGACGATAAGTACAACCATGATAAAAAATATGTCACGTACGTAAAAAAGGTAAACCATGATTATGATAAAAAGGATGACTGCAACTATTTCAACGAGAAATATAAAAACTATCATTCTCAGAATCATGAGGAACACAACGGTAAGGTATCGATTCGCACGGGCAATAACTATGCAAGTGTCAGAATTAGTAATACCTCTGGATTCAATTATGCTTCGTACTAAAGAGTAATTGGATAACCTGCAAAACCCTCCGTACTCACCGGAGGGTTTTTTGTGTAAATGTTGCACCTTTTGCACCTATCTACTAAAATGTGATGGCTATGAGAAAGTTATTTTGGGTCATTCTAGTGATTGTTCTCTTGGGCCTTGGCTTCCAAAACCGAACCGTCATCGCAGAGCAAATAAAACAAGTCACGTACTACTCCACATGTGACACTCCCCTTGCCTATAAAATCGGTAAAATTGATAAACGATTTAATCTGTCAGAAGAAGAATTCAAAAAGTATATTCAGGAAGCCGGAGCGATTTGGAGCGAGGCTTCAGGAAAAGAACTTTTTGCTTATGACCCAGAAGGTCCACTCACCGTTAGTTTAGAATATGACGAACGGCAATCACTTAATTCCCAAATAAGTCAGCTTGATACCAAACTCGATGAACAGAATAAAGCGCTTGAACCAAGGATTGCTGCGTATGAACAACGTGTTGCAGCCTTCAAGCAAAAAGCTGCAGCACTTAACCAGGAAATTGATAACTGGAACACAAAAGGAGGCGCACCTACTGATGTCTATCAAGGACTGATCGAACGGCAAAAAGTGCTTCAGGAGGAATCAAGGCAACTTCATGCAACGGCCGCTGAGCTCGGTCAATCAACTGACGAATACAATACTGAGGTACAAGCATTAAGCCAAACAGTCGATACTTATAACGAAGCCTTGAAATCAAAACCTGAAGAAGGAATTTACATTCAGGATAAAGATGGTCGACGAATTATCATTTATTTTTATAACACCCCAGATGAACTCGTTCACACACTCGCCCATGAATTCGGCCATGCATTAGGCATAGATCACGTACCTGATACCAAGGCAATTATGTATACACGAACAAACAATGCTGTTATACCAGCAAATGATGATTTGATAGAACTGCAGGAGGTTTGCCGGAAAAAAAGTCTTTTGGAAATTGCGCAGGAGCGTTTCGCTTTAATTGTTGAGAATTTGCAGCGTATTAGATAAGTCATGTTATAATCGACCCGTATGAATGGCCATAAATTATCAGCTTTGGGATTTTCAACAATCGCTTTACTTGTCGTTTTGGGGGCAGCTGCAATCATTGGCTTTGGTTTATTTTTTGCAACTCAATCAAATCCAAATACCTCACCTATTGCTTCTTTGACAAAAAACTCTGTGGGAAATGTTATTCCTTCAGAAACACTCACCAATCGAGAATTGAATACAACTATCCCTGATATCGTTGGTCGTGGCCAGAATTTGGAATGTGATTGGAGGATGCCAGTTGAAGGAGAAAACCCATTTAACAAAGGCACACTCTGGACAACTGCACATAAAGGAAGAAGTACCATAACGGCAACAATTGGCGGTATGGAAGCTGAAGGTAACGCTATTTATATGAATAATACCGCCTACAGCTGGATGATCCTTGGCGGACAAAAAGTAGGTATGAAATTCAGTGAAGCAAATAAATCTCTCACTCCTCAAGAGAAACAACAGGCAGAACAAATTCGTCAGAATATGATTTTTAATTGTAAACCTTGGAATCCAGACGAAACAAAATTCATACTCCCTTCCGATATCACTTTTGAAGAAAAATAAACCTGTAGGGATTGTATACAGGATTTATAAACACCAAACACACTCTATTTGACTATAAAATTTCATTTATATAGTTTGCAATCTTTTCCATTGTTCAGCTTCAAAAAATGAACAGTTTTTTTGTCTCAAAACACTTCTCTGCCCACTATAAGGCTCTCTAACATTGAGCGAAAAGTTTTTACTAAACTTCAATTAGCATATTAATGCCCTTTTGTTTTTTATCTTATAGCGTATCTCTTACACACAGTAAAGAATGTGCATGTTACGATTTAATAATGCAGAGGAAACTGGCTAGCTACGTGCTTCTCTCTTTTCTTTCATTCAGTGTCTCAACGACCCTGTTCCATACAGTTGCGAACGCACAGACATCTGAGCTAATAGCAAAACCTACGCAGATACCGGCTGTTACACCTCAACCTACTCCGACCTTAGCCTACGTAAAACAAATCACACAGCAGCCAGAGGATGTAAAACAAAAACCAGTTCTTTTTACACTTAAATCAACTGACGAGCCTGTTCCTACCGTTACCGCTGAACCACAAACGCCAACGACAACACCTGAACCTACTAAAATAATTCAAGTAACAATAACACCAAGCGCTATTCCGACGACAGAACCATTGCCAACAGCAACGCCAATCCCCCAGACTGCTGTTGCAGCACCTACGGATCTTGATTCATTATTTAGTAAATATGCTGATGAATATAAAGTCGATAAAGAAGATCTCAAACGAATTGCAAAATGCGAAGCTGGTTTTAATACCAATGCCGATACTGGCTTATATGCAGGCATGTATCAATTTGCAGCAGCGACATGGATAAGCACACGCAGTGCCATGGGCCTTGATACTAATCCTGACCTAAGGAAAAATGCTGAGGAAGCTATCCGAACTGCCGCTTACAAAATCTCAAACGGCGGCCGAGGCGCTTGGCCAAATTGTTAGTTTTTATTTTTTAAGAGGAAGCGTGAAATAAAATGTCGATCCCTTCCCTTTTTCACTTTCAACCCAAATTGCACCTTTGTGCCTCGTAATTATTTCTTTCGAGATATATAAACCCATCCCAAATCCAGGATATGTTCTGCCATTGTCATCCTGTACTTGATAAAGTCTCTCAAAGATTTTCTTTTGCTGCTCTTTTGCAATCCCAATCCCAAAATCTTGTACGCTAACAACGACTTTATCAGCTTCCCGCTTTATTCTGACTTTGATTTGTTTTTCACCTTTTGAATACTTTATGGCATTTGTGATGAGATTGGTGAGCACTTGATACATACGAAATCTATCTGCAAACACATTCACCGACGCCTTACTTGTTAGCACAATCTCCTGTTTTTTAGCCATTCCCCGCACATCTTCAATTGTTTCAGCAGCTAATGTATCAAGCCGAAACGTTTCTTTAACAAAACTCAGCTTGCCGGTTTGGATCTTGGAGACATCAAGTAAATCACTTACTAACTCCTGAAGCCTATCAGTCTGCTGTTTGATACTTTTTATTGTTTTATTGACACGTTCATCATCGTAGTCTCTAACCTTTGCTGTCAGTGAATCGATGTAGAGTTTCATGCTTGTGAGTGGAGTTCGCAACTCATGAGAAGCCATATTTAAAAAATCATCTTTCCGTTTTTCAAGCTCTTTTTGCTGGGTAATGTCGTAGGAAATTGAAGCAGCCGCGATCAATTTACCTACTTTGTTATGAATAGGAGCGGCACTTGTGAGAACGTACACTTCCCGGCCATCTTTGCGTTTAATACTAAATTCTTTTCCACCTACCGTCTTGCCTGTAGAAATAACCTGTGCGAGTGGACCTTTTGAAGGCACAATATTTTTCCCATTTGTGGTGGTCGGCAAAAGCGGAGCGCTTCCCATTATAAAACCTAGGGGTATTTTTGTACCTAAAATCGTTTCCAACTTTTTATTTACTTGTGTAACTCTGCCTTTACTATCAGTAATAACAACCCCAACTGGTAATTGCTGCACAATCGCTTGGAGGCGCCTTTTTTCATTTGCTTCACTTTCAATGAGGCTATCAATTGTTTGCTTCAACCACCCGATGACACCCGCCATTGCAAGATACAGAAGGCCTAGCACAATTGTTGTTTCAACACTTGCAACCAGTTGAGCACCTGTGTGTTGTCTTGTGTAAATGATGTACGCGTAGTAACAAACTGGAATAAGTGCTGCAATCACTCCTCCTTTTAACCCGTCACGAAAGGCAAAATACATAATTGTCATAACATTAGCCCAGATGATATACACACCAACAATATTGGGATTATGTGCTATAAATACAGCAAATAATTCCGAAAGAACGGGTATGACTACTGAAACCAGGAGCGGAAACAGTGTTGAATACTTCTTCTTGCCTAAACGGCGAATAGGATTAAGATAAGTCAGAAGGATTTCCATGAGAAATGTCGATATAATAGCACTCATATGAGTTTCACACAACCTTCAGCCTCCTCTTCACAGGTAATCAAAGCCAAGGTATAATACACATATGCAGTATCAAAAGCGCAGACTCATAGCCATTGCAAAGAATGTCACATCTGGTACATCAATAAAGCCAGAAGATATCACCTATCTTTTGCAATTTGAGAAATTAAATCAGGATACCAAACTTCGAAAAGTACTGAAACGTATAACTGTGCCGCTGTCATTACTGTTTGGGTTCATCTTTACTGCGTTTCCAATCGAGTTTAAAGCATTTGTCAATCAATTACCTTCCTGGACGAATTTCCCACCTCCGATGCTTGTTGGAATTGATTATTTATGGGACATGATTGGAGAGCCCGTTCGAAAAGCCAATATCCTCTACCACATTCCAAACATCGTCCTCTACTCTTTTGGCATTTTCGGTATCAAAAAACTTATTGATGCAATTGATAGAAGAACCTGGCTTGATAAAGTCTATCTTGCAAAGAAAATGCTTCAAGAACAAGTCACAAGCGGCATGCTCCGCCTTATCATGAAACCCGGTCATTCTCTGCTTTTTGTGGGCAAAGGCGACTTTATCGGCACACAGTTTGTCCTCAACCATAAACCTGATGAAACAGTTACAATCTCAGAAACAAAACCATTCGTTACCATTTTCTGGAATACCTATGCAGCTGATGGACTGTATGACGACCTCAAACAAACGCTTATAAGAGCAGATGGTGAACACGCGGGTGAATATGTGTTCTTCCCTGTTAAAGATGACCAAATCTTTTTACCAGGTGCAAAAGCATATGATCTTTCTCCTCATAAACTCGACATTCTCTGCCAAAATATCAGAGTCATCGAAAAAGAACTGAACTGGAATCAAAACCGCATTATTATTATTGGAGATAAATACCATAAAAGTTATGTTGTCTCAGAAGATGAAAAAGCAATTATCCCAAAGAGTGAAGATGTTATCACCATGGGATCAATTGCTCTGCGATATAGTGGAGTGACACTGCTGGATCCATCTGATATTGTGCTCAAAAAGATTTTAACTATCGCTAAAGGCCGTAGAATCGTCTTTAGAGCAACAAAAGAAGGTATCACTGAGTATAAGGAAAGATTCTATACACGCCTTAAAGAACTCGGTTACAAACCTTCAAAAACAAAACTCGGGATCTTAACCATAGGCTACGATATTTTTGAGGATCAAACTGAACAACAAACCCTCTCACATAAAATTGATGATTATTATCCAGTTGTCCTCTCCAAAAACGTCCACGATGCGCTTTTGCGAAACGGTTACAAAAAAGAAGAATTCCTCTATGTACCTGACCTGGTACTCGTAACGCTCACACACGAAGCAGCACAACAATGATTTGCCACAGCCGTTTTGGTTTGTTATACTAGATGTAGTAGAGCCCTGATGCACAAAACACTATTTACAATCAGTACGGCCCTTTTTTCGTTTTTAGGCATATTTTTTTCTGCCACATCTGTCGCGCACGCCGAAACAGTAACCCTTCCTCTACAGTTTGAATACGCAGGGCTAACTTTTAACGATGAATCAATAACCTATACCAGCGCAACAAAACAATCTCCCCTCACGGTACATATTAGTTTCACTATTCCTGAAAAAATTCAAATTACTCATTTGGAAACAAATAAGGTTATGGGTGAAGTTGTGCTTCTACCAACGATAGCCACGGTAATGACCCTGCCTGTACTTCCTGATCAACAACCTCCTGCTGTTTTTAAAAACGAGGATGGTACTGAAATAGTCTCACCGACACCAAGTACCAAACCACAAGTAACACAGACACCTCAGATTACACATGCAGCGCCAACAACCGCTCCAACAACAGCACCTCTACCCACTACAGCAGCAAGTATCGCACCTCAATCAAATGCAGGAGGATTAGATCCAGAAAAGCTCTTCGCCATGAGTAATGCCTATAGAGCATCTCAAGGATTACCAGCATTTCAAAAAGACGAACGGGCTTGCTCACTTGCGGCTTCACGTGCTCCAGAAATTGCGGCTGAAGTTACTGGAGGTTATATGCATGCAGGACTCAAAGCACGCGCACTTCCCTACTGGAATTCTGAAAATATTATTTCTATGCGAACAGAAGAAGCAGCATTTAACTGGTGGATCAATGATAAGATTCATCACGATGCAATTGTTGGTAACTATGCCTATAGCTGCGTTGCCTGCTCAGGAAACTCCTGCGCACAAGAATTCACCAACTTCCAACCTAAATAAAAAGACTTGACACTTTCTCCAATTGGTTTCCATATAAGTCAGAATCAAGGAGTCACTAACAATAGAATATCTCCTGCAGAATAATTAGAAGGATTAAAAAGCTGTTGCACTAGCTGTCGCAGTTGCACTTGATGTTTCAGTACCGAGAAAAGCACGCACACGATAATGATAAGTCATACCCACTGTTAAACCAGGATCTTCATAACTTGTCACACTTGCAGATGTTGTAGCAACAACTGCATACGCACCCGTGCCATTTCGCCTTTCAATGCTAAAACCTTCTTCATTTGCAGCATTATCAGTCCAATTCAAAAGGATTGAACCAGAACCAATTGCTGTTGCGGTTAAGCTGGTCGGACTTGCAAGGACAGTTGCTTCGTCCACATTTGAATAGTCAGACGCGCTTGTACTTTTATACGCCCTTATACGATATTCATAGACTCCTGCCGGAAGATTATTATCTGTCGTTACAATAACATTGCTTGAAAGGTTTTTAACAAAAGCAAACGAACCAACTCCGTTCAATCTACGCTCTAGACGAAAACCATCTTCATTTGACGAGTTATCTACCCAACTGAGTGCAACCGAGCCACTTGCAGTATTAGCAGCTAAAGACGATGGTGCGCTAATGACATAGGCTGTTGAGACTGAGGTATAAGCGGAATTTGCTGCGGCATTGTAAGCCCTTACTCTATAGGCGTATGTTCCAACAGCAAGACCTGGATCAGAATAAATCTTAATATTCTGCCCTACTGTTCCTACTTCAACATATGCTCCACCATTATCTGACCGTTCAATTTTAAAACCATCTTCATTCGTTGAGTTATCAACCCAAGTTATACCAACTGCTGATCCTGTGGCAACAGCTACTAAACCGGACGGTGTTGCAAGAGGTGTATAGGTAATGATTGACGCCATGCGGCTAACACGAAGTCCTCTCGTTCCTGCTGTATATACGACACCAGCCTGAAGAGCCGTTGTCGGTGATTTCAATATTGTTAAACCCGAAAATAAGGTGGTTGATAGGCTTGCAGGTGTTGTACCGCTTACAGAATAATTACCAGCATTGGCACTATCTACACCATTCAATCGGTAAAAGACATTCATAGTAGAATTGGAACCTCCACTTGTATTCTTTGAAGCACAGGGTGTAAGAGCTATTTGAGTAATTGTTGATCCATCCGGAATTGTAGCCAGTGACAACCCGTAAGCATCCCTGTGATTTACCGTTGTTGTCGAATTATAATCTGTAGTTCCATTACATGTTGTTTCATCAACCATCACAAAATGACTTGCACCGCTTTTAGGAATCCATTGCGTATAGTTACCATCTGAAACTGGGAGTAATGTGCCTGTCGTTGCGGCGGCAGCAGGAGCAACACCAATAGCTAAACTGAGTAGCACTGATAATCCAATAAGACGAAATAAGTTCATACAATCCATAATGACAAAAAACGTTTTGTGTTGTCAACTACTAGCTTCTCCTGTTTGTCTTTTTTTAAATCTTCTTTATAATAAGAATGTACACCTATGAAAGTAGTTGCTATTCTGCTCATTTTACTCGTAGTCGTCGGCGTTGGTGTCGGGGTGTATTTGTTCTTTCCTAATCCCCTCAGACAACAATCCAAACCCACAGATATTAAAACCTTTGAAGACTGTCAGGCAGCTGGCTTTTTGGTCGTTGAGACTGAGCCCCGAGAGTGTCATACAAAAAATGACCAGGTCTTTGTTGAGGTATATAACGGCAAAATGCTTGAAAAAGTCATTGTCGTGACAGAACCCAAGCCGAACCAACTCGTTTCAAGTCCATTCAAACTTGATGGAAAAGCTCTAGGCGGATGGTATTTTGATGAAAAACTTAACGTGAGGCTTGAAGATGAAAACGGCAAAGTCATCATGACAAAAGAGGTAAAAGCAATAAATACGACGAAAACAAATGGCCTCGTCCCGTTCGTTGCTGCAATTAGTTTTAAAGAAGAAACTATCTCAACTGACAAAGGGAAACTAATTATTGAAAAGGCAAATACGACTTATAAAGGCGAAGGTACTCCTCTTGTCATCCCCGTCAAATTTAAATAATTATTTTTCTTCGATAACATCAGCTTTTACCTTTTCTTTTTTTGCAAAATAGATAAACGGCAATGCTGCAAATTGGAAACACGCTGACAGAGCATAGGAAGTACCATATCCCCACATGTCAGCAGCCTTTCCGAGCGCAGGCTGGAGCACAATACCACCACTTGAACCCATCAATGAATCAAATGACAAAACTGTCGCTCGCTGTTCAGAAGGGATAATGTCATTAAGATATGCTTGGCGTACAGGCATGATGGCAGCCGAAAGCAGTGCCCACGCAAAAATAAGAATGAGCGCAACCCAAAAATTAGTTACCAATGAAACTAAAAGAAGAAGAAGGCCTGTTACAAATATTCCTTGTAAAAGTATATCTGTTCGCTTTTTGAAGCGTTTGCGCAAATGAACAGCAGTCATGCCTCCCACAATTTGCGCACAAGCCGTCAGTGCAGCAATAACACCTGCAACACTGTAGGCTCTTTCATCTCCATATAATTGGAGTAAATATGGCTGAAGTGCATAAAAGACATAGAAACTTACACCTGTTGTAAACGGTGCAGCGAGCATAATCCAACGAACTGGTGGGTTATGGAAACCATGCTCAACTGACTTATCAAATATTTTTTTCATTTCAGAAAATGGCTGTTTAGGTTTTGAGGGTATAAACCCTAAATCTTTCATCAGAAAGTAGGCAGTGGCAAAGTTAATAAGAAGAACCACAGCTCTGAGTATGTATGGCACCCCAAGGTTTGTAAATTGAGCAATCACTCCCCCAGCGACAGACCCAACGAGCATTGCGATACCTCCCACAATTTGTCCTTTGGAAAAAACACTTTCGAGATTGCCTTTAAAATTTGTTGCTTTCAGCGCATCAACAAGCCAGGCTTCAAGAGCACCTGAGAAAAAGGTAAAGCCAAGTCCAAGCATTATTGAAGAAACCGCCCATCCCCAGAATGGACCATGAATCTGCCACATTAAAAGATACAGTGCTGTTGAAACTGAAAGTGTTATTGTTCCAAGCATATAGGAAGTCCTCCTTCCGTACGTGTCAGCGACGATGCCTGTTGGTACCTCAAAAAGAACCATGCCGAGCGAAAACAGTCCGTTAGCAAGAAATGCCTCAAAATTACTTAGCCCAGCATCAAGCAGAAAAATAGTATTAATCCCCCAGATAAATGAAGCCGCGAGTGTATTACCTAAAACCAGTGACAGGTAAATTGATTGTATGCTCTGAGGCTTGCGGATCATATGTTAAATTATAACAAATCAAGACGCACACTTTTTACTTATTTATTGACAGCAAACTATGAACATGGTTTACTAAAGAGAGTGAAGCGTTTCTTTCTTCTTATTTTAGCTCTTATCCTTTTTGTGCCTGTTAGTGCGAGTGCTCAAACGACTTCAGGAAGTCTTAGCATCCTCCCCGTTCCACCTCAGGATACACCTGCGAATCTTTTTGGACAAAATCAATTTTATACCCTTACACTTCGTGGTAATGGTGAAGCTGTTGTGACGTTTAAAGCAATTGTTTCAAATACCGGCACTACTCCGCTTGAAACTGTCAGCTTAATATTGCCTGAGAATATTTCCCCTGCCGAGATGATTGCTTATCAGGTTATTCAGGAACCTCAATGCATTCGGTATCTCCCACAACCATTGATTTCTGATACAAAAACACTGACGCCTGCGGTTATGAAGGAAACATGCGCAGAATATCAGCAGCCTGATTACCAATATCTTTATGGAAGCACAACCTACCAGCGCATTCAAAATGAAACACAAAATAATACGATTCTCCTTAAGCTTCCTACTCCAATTGAGCCAAATAAAAACGGTGCATACTTTGTCTATTACCGTACAAACACAATTACTCAAAAGGATGTTTTTGGCGCGTATGACTATAAATTTGTAACGCTCAAAACAGAAGATAAGATAAACTCACTGCAAGTTGGGATCTCAACTGATGCAGATTACATTTTGCGTGGAGCACTCGGCGACGTAAACTATGGCGGAACAATGACTATGGCCGCACTTCCGGCAACAGACAGTATGAGCTCTGGCATAAGAAATGCTCAGTTTGATCAGTTTTACAACCAAATCGGCACCGGCAAGATTATCAAGCAAGCTTCTGATCTCGCACCCAAGGAAACTTATGAAGTATCTGGTTCTTATGCAAAATCTCAAGCCATACTATATGGGAAAGAAATAGCAACAGGTGTAGGAATTTTTCTTCTCATTGTTCTTATCACCATTATTGTCGCAAAGGTTGTCATAAACAAAGTTTCAGGCAAAAAAGCTGCGAAAGACGAAGCTTCAGTTGCAGTACTCAAGAATCGGAACAAGACTTTTCTGATTGCGATGACTATTAGCTTTGTTTCAATGCTCTTTGTCTCACTCTATACCTTTGCCATTTATGCAGTATCCCAACTGCTAAATCCAAGCATGGGGTATGGATATTCAAATAGTGAAAGTATTCTTGTTCTGTTTGTTTTTGCAGTTTCCGCTTTTGTCTATCTCTTTTTCTTCCTCGCTCCGGCAATTGGTATGGGTATCAAAAAAGGTATGGGCTGGGCACTTGTGACTTTTGCGTCAACGGTGATATGGGCAATACTGTTCCTTCTCGTGCTTTTCCTTTTGCTTCTCTTCTTAGCACCAAAAAATAATAATGGTTTCCCGACACCATTTGCAGCAACAAGCTTTATGGGAGGCCGTGCGGAACCGGCTGCTTCTATTGACCTTGCAGTGCCTGCTACAGCAGTTGAAGCTCCTGTCGAGACAGTTACTACAACTGTCGAATCAACAGCTCCACAAACATTTGAGGTCCAACCTTCAGGAGTCCAAACATTTCAAGTACAACCGCTCAATACTGTAGAAATTAAAACCGTAGAAACGAAAACCACACAGTAATTTATACTGCAGATTTGACCTTCAAGAGAACCGACACCGGTAAATGATCTGAATGAGGCACTTTATGTACAGTAACTTCGTTGGGGAAAAGATTTTTATGAAAGACATAATCTAATTGCTGAGGAATGCGTCTGAAAATTTTATGAGTTATCATACGCTCCCCCGCGCAGGAAAAACCATATGTTTCCATGAATGCAAAAAGCTTCTTCACGCCAAACAAGCTCGTGTAGTTAAAATCTCCAATCACAAGAGATTTTTCTGCCAACTGCCCCAATGATTCAAGTACCAGGCTTAACTGCTTATAACGCATTGAATGCGGTGAAAAAACACTGAGATGGATATTGGCAACAGCAAAAATACTATCACGATATTTATATGAAGTTAACAACGCACTTCTCTGTCCACGCAGCTTTTTATATCGCCGCTCAAGAAAGTAATTCCCAAGTGGAAGCTCCTTATGCTCAACCAGTTGTAACTTTGATTTTTTGTACGCCGTTAACTCACCTACCTGTGATTTCCCAATGATGACTCCGGGTGTGTAGACATATTGATACCCTCGCATTTGAAGAAAGGCTTCAAAATATGCCAGACGTTTTTCAGGAAACTCCTGAAAACAAAAGACATCAGGATGTAAGTCAGCTTGGGTTATCCAGGAGACAACATCATCTAGCTTTTTCCCAACCTCAATGTTATACGAAATAATTTCAAGTTGATTCAACATATGTAGTATTTTACTATAAATCTTGCACTCTGTGTGTGGCGGCGTATAATACTCATATGTCATTCACTCCAACCAAATATCCACTAGGAACATTCTCCTGGGCTGATTTCTTTTCAATAGATCGCGAAGCTTCCAAAAAGTTCATGAACGAACTTATGGGTTGGACAAGCGAAGATATGCCAACAGGCCAGGGCAGACCTGATTACACCATGTTCTCTCTCGATGGCAAATACACAGCAGGCGGCAGCCCAACATTTGCACCGGATATGCCTTCTTTCTGGAGTAATTATATTACTGTTGATAATGTCGATGAAATGACAGCTAAGGCAGAAAAACTTGGTGCTATTGTTAAAATGCCGCCAATGGATGTTCTGGATTCAGGAAGAATGTCAACAATTGAAGATCCAACAAAAGCTGTCGTTTGTCTTTGGCAGCCAAAGAAGCATATCGGTGCTGGTATCATAAATGTCCCAGGAGCCATGAGTTGGAACGAACTGTATACACATGACATAGAAAAAGCAAAACAATTTTATGGTGACCTGTTAGGCTGGACGTATGAAGTGGATGCAGAAAATGGTGGTTATGTCACTATTCTCAATAAGAGCCGCATGAACGGTGGAATGATGGCTATTACTCCCGAAATGATGGGCATGGTTCCCTGCTGGATGGTATATTTCACAGTTAAAAATCTCGATGAGTCAGTTGCCAAAGTAAAAGAACTAGGCGGGTCAGTCCATATGACAAAAGATATTGGTGTCGGAAAGATTGCAGCAATTGCAGACCCTGCAAACACAAACTTCATACTGATTGAAATGTCAGTTCCTCCAGAAGAATGGCAAGAATAACTTCTTCTTTCTAATATCCTAATGTATGCTTATTTTATTCACCAGTAAAGCTAAATAGTATTTAGTTACCTCTTATTTTACTTCAGGAGCAGGTGCGGTTTTCGGCGTTTGGATAATAAAGATGCCAACCATCAGTGCAACAACCATCAGTGCTGATGCTGTAAGAAACGCATAATGGTATCCATCAACAGCGGCCTGTGTTTCAGATTGGCCTGCGGCTAGTGATGCAACAGTTGCGGTGTGTGCGACTACTGCCAAGATAGCTAATCCCAATGCTCCTCCAATTTGTTGTGCTGTATTAATTAAACCTGCCACAAGCCCTGATTTATCCGGAGAAACGCCGGATGTCGCAGCAACGGTGATGGAAACAAAAGTTATACCAAAGCCGCTTGCTAACAAGACAAAGGCAGGCAGTAAATGTGTAAAATACGGCGTGTCTGCACCGATAAAACTCAATATGAAAATACCTGAGGTAATCAAACACGTTCCTACAATAAGGAGAGGTTTAAAACCGAATCTACTAAGTAATTTAGGAGAATTATATGAAATAACGCCGATGATAAGTGGAATGGGAAGAAATGAAAGCCCGCTAAGTGATGGCGGATATTTCAACACATTTTGAATATACTGCGATAAAAAGAAGAATTGCCCCATGGCACCCGCAACAATCGGAAGCAGCATTAAGTTTCCCCCGACAACGTTTCTAATTCGAAAAATACTAAGCGGCACGAGCGGATGTTTTGATTTTGTCTCATTAAAAAGAAATGCTACAAGTAATAAAATACTGACGCCAAATGAAGTAAACGTAGCAATAGCAGTCCAACCTAATTCAGAAGCGACAGTGAGCCCGTAAACAAGTGACATAAGTCCGCCGGTAATAAGAACAGCCCCTGGCAAATCGAGATGCTTATCCTTTGCTTCCTTAATATGTGCAGGAATATGTTTCTGGATAAAATACATGGCAGCAATTCCAACTGGTACATTCACAAAAAAGCACCATTGCCAACCGAAATATTGTGTTAACACACCACCAAGAAACACGCCTGCGGCTGCTCCCCCTGATGCAACGATGCTCCATACACTGAGTGCCTTATGACGCTCCGGGCCTTCTTCAAAGGTCGTTAACAGTATTGAGAGCGCAGTTGGTGCCATAAAGGCTGCTGCAAGCCCTTGTAGTGCACGAAACGCGACCATCATCGTACTTGTCGTTGATAAACCGATGAGCAGCGAAAAGAGTGTGAATCCACCAATGCCAGCAACCAATACCCTTCGTCTTCCATAAAGATCAGCTGTTCTCCCCCCCAGCATGAGAAATCCGCCAAACGTGAGAATATATGCAGTCAACACCCATTGCAACGAGGCGTCATCAAAATGCAGGGCCGATTTAATCGCAGGCAATGCCACATTCACAATTGCACTATCAAGCACGACCAAAAACATGGTGAGTGCCAATAGCCACAGGATAACTTGTTTATTTACTGGTTGCTTGTTTGTCATAGATGTTTCCTTTATACCTAATGGAGTAAATGTTGGTTAATAATGAATAACTATTGTAACATGTTACTTTTCTTATGAATACCCAAAGATACCTCATTGCCTTTCCCTCTCCTATCAAGGAGAGGGTGTTCAAAAGTAATTACATTTTGGTTAATTCCCATCATATGCTTCTTGAAGTTTTTTGATATCTATTTTCTTCATTTGAAGCATAGCCATCATTGCTCTACCTGCTTTTTCTTTATCAGACGAGGTTAACATCGCTCCCATTTGCTTAGGGACGATTTGCCATGAAAGACCATATTTATCTTTCAACCAACCACATTGTTCGGATTCGGGAACTGCTGAGAGTTTTTCCCAGAAGTAATCAACTTCTTCCTGATCTTCACATTCAACGGAAAGCGAAATTGCTTCGTTGAATTTAAAGATTGGGCCGCCATCCAGTGCTTGAAAGGTTTGTCCATCCAGTTCAAAAATTGAGGTAATAATTTTCCCTTCCATTCCTTTCATGTGCTCTTCTTCAACGCCTTCCGGGTAACGTTCTATATGCACAATCTGTGATGTTTTTCCTTTAACTCCTGGTCTGTTGTTAAAAAGGTCAACATACATGTTTATTGCCTCTTCGCATTCCATATCAAACCACAAACATGGTGTAATTTTTTGTTTTATGTCTGCCATATGTTTTCACCCCCTTTCTTCCCACCTCTGGCGGATTTGATTTCACTCTTATTTCAAACTCGCCTCGAGTTTATTGAAACTTGATTGCCAACCTTCAGTCATCTGGCTCTTAAGAATTGCTTCCATTTGTGCTTCCGTTTCAGGTTTTGGATAGATAACTGACAGCTTGGTTTTACCTCCTTCAATTTCTTCAAAAAGCACTGTTACTGTTGATTCTTTTGGGAAATTTGAATCTTGTCCAAACTGATCAGGATTCATCATGTTTCCGTCTTCGTCTGAAAAATAGTCTGTAACAACTAATTTTTCGTGAGGAACTATTTCCTTGTAGACACCAGCACTGTACATAACTTGATCCCATTCAGAACCATCTGGTCCCTTCATGGCAAAGATATATTTGCCGCCAACTTTTAAATCAACTTTAATACTTGGAGCTGTGAATGTTTCAGGTCCCCACCATTTCTGAATCATCTCTGGTTCTGTCCAATACTTCCAAACCAATTCTCTCGGGGCATCAAACACTCTTTCTATCATTATTTCTTTTAGTTCTGTCATTATTTTTCACCCCCTTTCAATTTTTTCTTTTCTTCTTGCAGCAGGGCATCTAATCTAGAGAATTTCTCTTCCCACTGCCTTGTCAATTTTTTTATCCACAGCTCAAGTTCTGTCAATTTATCTGGGTTGATTGCATATATTCGCTGCTGCGCTCTCTTTTCAACGGATACCAAATCAGCATCACGAAGTACTTTCAAATGTTGTGAAATTGCAGGAGCGGATGAGGTAAATTTACTGCAGATATCACTCGCTGACATCTCCCCCGAGTTAGCGAGCATCTCTAAGATATTGCGGCGAGTAGGTTCAGCAAGTGCTGTGAACATATCCATAATGGACATATGATATATGAAGTTATTATTTAAGTCAAGACTTAAATAAGTAAGATCCCTGTATGTTTTTTGTGAGGATTAGCCATGCTGAAAACGTCTAAACTTTTTGAGTTGATTAACTGTTGTGGAATTACATGAGGCCAATAATGAAGCCACTGATTGTGAGAAGAACGGTGAAATATCCTCCATTTATAAGAAGTAATTTGAAAGGACGATGTTCGAACATATAATTAATAGCAAATGATACCCCAACCCACCCAAAACCTGCAGCGAATCCTGCAAAAAGGCCAAACATACCATCAGCTTCAGTTCCTATGAACGCTGCGAGGTTAAGTGACATAACGAATGTCAGGAGAAATGAACCCAGTGCCCTTTTCGGCATACCTTTATTAAGCTGTGCATCTGTTACACCTGAAAGCTTTTGCCACTGTTTGGCAAAAAATACTGAATACCAAAGATAACCCAGAACAAGTCCTGTAAATGAGGCTAGAAATGCTGCGACGAAGTTAATTTGCATAGTTGAGATAATTGTACCACATATGAATGTAAATCATATGATTATTCCTGTACCCAGATGACAATGGTGTTTACTTTTTTTCCGTTACCTAAATCTTTTTCAAACGTTGCCACATGGCTCGTATCACTTGCCAGAGTTGTTGCTCCTCCTCTTCGATCTGTTCCCGCAACGAGTTTGCCCCAATCATTTTCGTCAGTTCCTCCTGCAATACTTGTGTCATCAACAGCAATTGCTGTTCCTTCTGCAACACCTGTATCCAAATGTCTGTACACATCTAACAGTGTGTAATAATCTGCTATATTGGGTTTTTGATTAGGTACCGGATCACTCGTGTAATCCATACATGTTCCAATGGGTTTATTACTGAAATTCTCGTCCTGATGATCAAGACCAAGCGCATGTCCGATTTCTTGACACATCACAAGTCTCTTCCAAGCTGAAGTATTATATCGTGACATGGTGAAATAGGTATCATTAAGTTTGACTGACGCGTATGAAATATGATCCCCATTAACTCCAAGTTGTGCCAAACCTAACCAACCAGTTGTACCGTACGAGGCATTACAAACCTGGATATTTGCGGTACTGCCTTTACATGTGGTGGCATTTATTCGTCCCTGCACAATCTTTGTATCAAACCGTGATGACCTCCCCCAATCATAGGAAGCTGATGAAAGATATGAATCCCATTGCGAGGACAGATTATCACCAAGTGTGAGATTAAATGGATTCTTGCTCCTTGGCCAGTGATAATTGTTCCACGAATTGTTTGCTTCTACACTTTCCGGGAGAAACAGTAAGAGAAGTAATAAACCAAAAACTGAGATACTATATATAATTTTTTTCATAGCAAAGGACAGATTGTGAGGCAGTGACGTGACCTATAAAGATTTAATAAATGATATATTAACACACTTTGCTTTTTGTGGCAACCGGGTTCAGTTATATTTATCAATCAGTTCCTGAATCTTAGGGGAAACTACGCGGCACTCGCAGTGTTTGGCATGTTCCTTATGCCACTTCGCTCGCTGCTCTTCTGTAGGATTTTTTGGCATTTTATGAGCAAGATGCCACTCTTTGTTTATTGTCATAGAAATTATTTTACCTGTGCAAATGCAATACAATAGTTGTGTCCATACTTTTTCGCGCATTTAGGACAATAAGCATAATGAAAATAATATTTCATTGGTGATTGTTTATGAGAAGCTAGATATGCATCCATCTCCTTTATCCATTTGGGGACATAATGATACGGCCCGTCAAATACTTTACTGACAAACGTGCCTGATAGTTTGGTCATTTTTTCACCTTGAATAGGTTTGGTTATTGTCATCGAAATCTCAGACTTCCACGGCGACGGATCATACGCTAGCATAAGAAACTCTTTCTCAGGTGGACAGACATCAGTATCTTCAATTTTCTTAAACATCCGCGTTACGACTTGTGACATGTTAAGGGGTATATGCATAAACTGGATAACTTGATCTTGTAAAAAGAGCTTCTCTTTCCATACATGCGTCTTCTCCTGCCATAAAGCCGTTTCAAGCGGCGAACAACAAATTGACGGATCTTTTTTCATTACCTGTATACTAATGCGTTAACACAAATAGTGCGATGACCCAGATCACAACAGGGCTATTTTGTGGCGAGAGATGCTTTATATCCGGTTTTTCCGATAGTTTCACAAATATTTTTTGCAGTTACCTTTTCTTCATCATACGTAACTTGTGTTTGTTGTTTCGCATAGCTTGTTTTTGCTATTTTTATTCCAGGAAGATCTTCTAGGTCAAAATCAATATTCATTGCACACGAAGTGCAATGCATCCCTTCGATAGTAAATTTCTTTTTTATGATGCTCATATTACCTCAATCACCCCCGTGTACATCCCCATCGAGCAAGCAAATGGAATTTTCCCTGTCTTTTGCGGAGTAAAAGTAACAGTCTGTGTTTCTGTTGGATGTAAATTTTTGCTGATACCATATTCAGGAATACGAAACGCGAGAGCGCAACTGAATGCATCTTTACTGTTGAGCGTCAATGTGACAGGTTGGCCTTTCTTCACTTTTATATAATTCGGAGAATACCCCTCTGAAGTAATGCGTATCGTTATGTTCTGCTGTTTAGGCGCTTCACTGTACAGTTTCTTTTCATTTTTTTGCACAGGCTGTTCGGTGTTTTGTGCAAATATTTGAGAATTAAGTGGAAAACCAAGCACAATAAACGCACCGTTAATAGATGTCAGCCCCAAATAAATTAGTGCTATTGCTGCAAGTTTAAGAAATCTCGTTTTATACATATCTCCTAGTACTGATGTCACGACTCCAATTCCGAAAAATAATGGTATTGTTCCCAGTGTAAATATGCCCATAATCGCAGCTCCTGTAAAAGCATTGGCGCTACTGATTGCTAAAGTTTCCATTGCAAGCGTTGTGCCGCAAGGAATAAATATTGTCATGGCTCCCAAAAGCGCAGGTGAAAATATGTCTTTTGATCTCGACTGATTTCGGACCATTCGAGTTAAGAATCTTGGCGGCTGAATAATTGCATATCTGAATATGGGATGAATATTGAGTAAGTTGAGCGCAACAATAATCATATAAACACCGGCTAATAGCTGCATGATACTTTGGACTGTATCACTGATATTTATTGCTCCTCCAAAGGCACCCAGAAAAAAACCCAAAAGTGTATACGCTACTAATTTAGAACTCAAAAAGATTCCAGTCGCGTAAAAGGCATGCGCTTTTTTGTTTCTTGTTGACTCCTCTTCTCTCGCAGCAATAACTGATGCAAGGAGGCCACCTTGGACAGCTAAACATGTAAGCCCGCCAACAGTTAAACCAGTAATGAAAATAACAAGTAGATCCATATTAAATTTTCCCTTTCCTTAATAATAACGAATTACCAACAACAGACACAGATGATAACGCCATCGCAAATCCCGCAAAAACCGGATTGAGAAACAATCCAAACAGCGGATACAACACGCCTGCAGCTAATGGAATACCAATAATATTATATATGAAAGCCCAGAACAAGTTTTGTTTTATTGTACGAATTGTTGCTCTTGAAAGCATAACTGCTTGCGGAACTTTTTCTATTGATCCACCAAGAATAGTGATACTGGCCGAATCAATAGCGATATCTGAACCTGTTGCCATCGCAAAACCTACTTTTGCTTCACTTAACGCGGGTGCATCGTTGATACCATCCCCTACCATTGCGACATTTTTTCCATCTTTTTGTAACTGCTTGATTATGTGCGCTTTTTCTTGAGGAAGCACTTCTGCTTTAACGACATCAATACCCACTTTTTCGGCAATAAAGGCTGCTGCCTGTTTATTGTCACCTGACAGCATTACTGTTTTTATACCCATATCATGTAATCGATTAATAGCTTGTTTTGCGTTCGGTTTAACAGTGTCATTAAGAGCAAGTATTCCAACAATTTTTTTCTCTATTTCCAAAACAACAACGGTGTTTCCTTGAGACTGCATTGTACTGATAGCTGCAAGTTGTTGTTCGTCTTTTGAGGGCTTTCTAACAATCATCTTTTTTTGCTCAACTATCCCTTCAACACCAATCCCTTCATGTTCTTTAAATGAATTTACTTTAAGTATAGAACCTCCTGTTTTTTTGAAACTCTGAACAATTGCATTTGCTAATGGATGTTCTGAAAGGTTTTCAAGACTGCCGGCATACTGCAGTACCTCTTTTTCTGAATAAGATTTTTCAAATGAGACAATGTTTGTGACCGTGGGTGTTCCATTTGTAATAGTTCCTGTCTTATCAAAAACGATGGTATCTATTGTATGTAAATTTTCCAGACTCTCTGCGTCTTTTATTAATATCCCATGACTAGCACCTTTTCCTACACCGACGATTATTGCAGTTGGTGTTGCAAGACCTAATGCACAAGGACAGGCAATAACAAGAATACCAACAAATGCCAAGAGCCCATACGAGAATGCAGCTGTCATCCCCAGAAAATATGCACCAATTGTTAACCAAAGAAAAAACGTGACAACAGCAATAATAAGAACGCTTGGGATAAAGACAGCCGAGACTTTATCTGCAAGGTTTTGAATCTGCGCTTTTGACCCCTGCGCATTTTCAACAAGTTTGATAATTTGAGCAAGCATTGTTTGGGAACCAACTTTGGTTGCACGATACTGAAAACTCCCTTGCTTATTGATAGTCGCGCCGATAACACTATCACCTTTCTTTTTCTCAACAGGCAATGGTTCTCCACTTATCATTGATTCATCAATAGAAGAACTCCCGCTGAAAACAATTCCATCAACAGGAAGTTTCATTCCTGGCTTGACGATCATAATATCTCCGACACGTACTTCTGAAAGTGCAATTTGAACTTCTTTGTTATCTCTTAAAACCAAAGCCGTTTTTGCTTGCAGGTTGATGAGTTTTTCAATCGCTTCACCAGTTTGCAGTTTTGAACGGGTTTCAAGATACTTGCCTAATGTTATAAAACCAATAACAACAATAGTGATATCAAAATAGGTATAGTCAGGAAGTGATAATGCTGTCTTTATCTGTGGGAATAAAAATATGATACTGCTATAAAGATACGCAGTCAGCGTTCCTATTCCTACTAAAGAGTCCATATTTGAAACACGATATTTTGCAAATCTTACAACTGCATCTATATATGGTCTCCCAATCCAAAACAAAACGATTGATGCTAACACAAATAAAATCGCTGTAAAAAGCTCCATCTCAATTGGCAATGAAGGAAACCCTCCAACTTGAGACAAGATATCCCACAACATAAGGGAAAACACCATAAGAGTAATTGGTAAAACAAATGCAACTTTTGATTCAAGGTTTGCAAGTTCTTTGAGCTTGTCTTCTTTTGATTGCGTAAGTCCTAAATGCTCTGAATGATCCATCGATTCATTATGATTTTCTTCATGGGAGATAAGGTTATATCCTAATTTATTAATTTCATGATTCATCTGTTCTGTTGTTACCTTTTCAGAATCGTACGAAATACGTGCCTGTTCTGTGGCGAAATTAACATAGCATGAATCCACACCTGGAAGTTTGTTAAGTTTTTTGGAGATAATGGAACTACAGCTCGCACAGTGCATTCCATTTACTTGATATGAACGAGAAGTCATACCTCAATATTATACCCCCTAGGGGTATATGTCAAGATATTTCTTTTACTTTTTTTCTATAGCCATCGCGTCATTTATTTTTATTCGAGCAACAACGAGCTTTTTTATAAGAGCAACGGGAAGTTTTTCTTCTAAGGGAAACTGTACGGCTGATTTAGATGTCTCGTACATTTTAAGTTCTTCTGCATATTCTTCAACAACCGGCGGCGGAAGATATAATCCAACATGTTTTTTTGCAAACCCAAAATACACCAGTCTCCCCTTATACCCATAATAAGGCATACTGTAACTTAGCTTCTCCTCCGCCATTGGAGCAACACTACGAATAATCTCACGCAGTTCTTTTAGTTTCTCTCTCGTCTCCTCAGGTGCGGCAGCAATATATTCATCAACAGTTGTTGGTTTCATAGAATTATTATATATTCTTTATTTCTTATAGAAAAACTTCTCCCAGACTTTTTTTAAAAATGGAAGTGATAATGTAGAAAGTAAAAAACCAATTGTTGGTACAATTGCATTAATCCATGGATCGATACCAACAATAAATTGCAGATAAAGCGCAATTGCGAGATACGTAAAAATTGAGATAAGTAATCGACGAGTGTAACTTGTTTCCCACGCTTTGTTTAATTCAACACTTTTATTTCTCTCTTCAATTTTTTGAAGACGTTTATCAATCTCTTCAATAGTACTCATGGATTAATTATAACAGTTGAGATTGTAATACGTATATTGTCTTATTCTTCAAACCATAAAGGGGCGCAGTCATCATTTCCGTGATTGTAGTTCACTTTTATTTCTTCATTTTTCCGTATGTTTTTTATTGCGCTAAAGACAATTGTCTGTTCATCTGGATGTATTGTATAAGCTGCGTTTGGCGAATAATCATGATTGTAGAGCGACCCAAAACCCAAAGCGACAAGTACTCTCTCTTTTGTCTCCCCAAAAAAATAATAATAGTTAATGAGAAAGTTATTCTCCAAATTCGAACTTTCAGGATCATGAATTTCAATAAACGGACACACTTCAATAATCTCCCCTTCCTTAATTGCTACCTCAGCAAAAACTCCCCTATCAGCATGAGGAATAGTAGATTTGGCAGTATATATCTTTTGAGAAGGTGCAATATGCTTCATAAGTTAGGGTATTGTATCAGAAGATATAAGTTTAGTCACAATTTGGCACACCCATCAAACAGGGCCATTGGTCGATAATCCAGCCTCCCCAAATATAAGCTATAAGTACCAAGCTTACTATTTGTAGAATAATGATAAATGGATTTTCTTTAAAAGTTTTTCCTGACTGTCTTTTCTTTATAAATTTCAACAGTATCAGTATAAAAACAGTTTGAAGAGCCCATGTAAAAGTAAAAACAGCAAATGGAAACCCTTCGCTAAATTTCCACCTATTTACAATCTCAAGAACAATAAACGGAATAAGGAAAATAAAACCTAAAACAGCTGAGGATATAAGAGGATAATTCTTAATAAGTTTTTGCATAAACGAACTATACAAAACTACTTTTGATAATGTATTTATTTATCAGGAGAAAATTCTATTATCCATTCAATGCCATATTTATCTCGAAACATACCCGCATATGAGCCCCACGGACTGTCTCCCATAGGTCCTTCAACCTCTCCACCAACCGAAAGGCCAGTAAATAATCTGTCCGCCTCTTCTTTACTTTCCGTACTTAGTAAAATCTTGCTTCTATTTTCATGCTCATTTACTTGTCCCAAGATTTCTGGAACATCATTTGCTATCAACGTAGAACCTTTACCAATAGGTAAGGCAATATGCATTATTTTATTTTCTTCTTTTTCAGGGATTGGGAATTCAGCGCTCGCAATGTCTTTGAAACGTACTACTTTCGTAAATTCTCCGCCGAATACTGATTTATAAAACGTAAATGCTTCTTCTGCATTACCGTTGAAGTTAATCCAAGGATTTATTGTTGCCATATGTCATATGATATCAAATTAAAGTAATTTGATAAAGAGCTTTTATTTTGCCCTGCTTAATGGACGAAGTCAGAGCGTCATTTTCACTATTCAATTCATCAAAATCGCTCTCAACAATGAGAGCGATCTTGTGATTTTTATAAATTATTTAGCCTTCTACTTCTACTTGGAAACCACCATATGCCATTCGCTTCATATCAAAAGGCATCGGCATATCTTTACCTTCTTCAGCCTGTTTACCAAATTCTTCCATCACCTTAGCATTGACTTCGTCTCGATGTTCTTTTGATTTAAAAATTATAAAAGAAAACCAAACTGTCTCATCACTTTTTGCTGCAGCCATTTCTGGAAATGCACGGCCTTTTTCATCACCCATTTCCTGTGGAGCAAGATCATCACCTCGGTTTTCATAATATTCCAAAGCACCATGCTTCATCCAAGTATCACGACCGCCTTCTGCCATTTTTTTGTATTCTTCAGTTTTGTCTTTTGGAACGACAAGGACAAATCCGTCTACGTATTTCGCCATAATTCATTCACCCCCTTTTCTAATACAATTTTTACTATTATGCCAACTACCAACTGCAATCACAATATCTTTTTAGCAAGAGAAATGTAACAAATTTTAATAAATATTATTTCTTCGCACTTCCTTTGTTACATGCCACAAAAAAAGAGCCTTTCGGCTCTTTATCATGCTCCGCGACTAGGATTCGAACCTAGGACCTTGAAGTTAACAGCTTCCTGCTCTACCGCTGAGCTATCGCGGAATATTAACGGTAAACGTTATTTTACCATCAACCGTATCAGAAATCCAGAGCAATTATTTATGCTATAATTCCGCTCTATGAATGTACTCGCAGAGCTTGGACTTAGAAAACCTCAAAGAGCTTCTGGTCATGGTTTTGAAGGTGGAATCGAAGCTATTTACGCAGAATTAATTGATTCCCGCCAAACAACACTTACCAAAAAACAAAGAGAGCGTCTTGTAGGCGCTGAAATACAAGTCTATATACGTCCATCAGACACAGGTGTCGTAGGTATACAGAAAACATTCACAATAATAGAAGGAAATATTGTGTTTCTAAGCCTGCAAAAAGATCGTGATAAACAAGCGACAGATCCTCACAAGCTTGTTATAGCAGCAGCTCGTGGTGATTTCAATGACGGGCCTGGTTTAATTGGTGGTATCTATATCCCGCAAATGCACCCTCATACCGGAATTGATAAATCATACAGGAGAGCCAGCGGACTCCCTATATTAGCAGGAGTATTACCTGAAGAGTTTAATAATGCACATGATGATTACCTCTCCTTTCGGATTTATCCGTCAACAGATAGGACAGCATTTTTTCTTACCACCGGAGATAAGCACAAAACTCATGAACCTTCAATTGTTCCTGCAGAGGAGATGTTATCCGCTTTAACGCGACGCCAAGCAGCTAATCGTTTGACTAAGAAGATCATTAATATAACTAAGGAGAAGTTCCCCATACCTAGTTAAAACTATTAAAATATGTACTTGTTCTTAAGTGATATAATACCCTTACGGACCTACCGAACACTTCACGGCAGGTCCGATTTTTTTAACGGAGCTTATTGACGACGTTAAAGTATTCCACTGGTGCATAGTTGTCTGTGAAGAGTGCATGTGATTCCAAATCGAACTCCCCTATTTTAATTATTTTATCAGCAAACGTGCCTGGATTAATTGGTTTTTCTGTATTAAAACCAGCAAGAATGATATTCTGTGGCCCCGTATATGCTTTGTCATGAACTGCAAAAATCATTGTATTTGGATAAACTGATATAAATGTTTTTATCTGAGATAGCAAATATGAAGGTTTTTCTGCCCGTAGCCTTCCGATAGCATTCATAATAAATACGCCGTCTTTGGTGAGTTTTGATTTGGTTAGACGAAGGAACTCCTGTGTCGTTAAATGAGACGGGATTGATGTATGATATGCATCACCAAAAATTAGATCATAAGACTGATCAGTTTCCTGCAAAAATCTTCTCCCATCCCCTACGTAATTTACGAGCCTGTTATCATTCGGAACGCTAAAATAATCCTTTGCAAGCTCATACATTTCAGGTTCAATTTCTGCAACATCAACGATAACATCATTATCAGTCAGTAACAGGTCTTTCGGAATTGAATATGCTCCTCCGCCGATTACCATTGCTCGAGTGATATCAGGCTTTGTCAGCGAATATAATCGGTAATACTTTGTATAGTCATATACCAACTCTGTTGAGTCTTTGTACATAGCACTTGAGGCATCAGTTGATTGCTGCAAAAATCGTGTCGGACGATTCTCCAGCATCCCATCAAAAATGACAATATTGTCATATAAACCGTCGTTTGCATAAACCACATTCTCTCTCAGTTGTTTATCGGCCAAAAAACTCAAACAGATTTGTATAAAAGAGATGGTGATAAACAATGTGAGAAGTTTGATTGTTGCTAATCGATTCTTTTGGATTTGTATCATACCGAGACAACCGATGATCAGAAGTAACACGCCAGTCCCAAGGATAATTTCAGTCACTCCAAAAAGTGGAATAAGCACAAAACCTGTTGCCAAACTTCCAATAATACTTCCAAGTGTTGACCAGAAAAACACATCACCAGTAATCCTTCCAACTTCATCAGCACCCATGCGAATAGTTTGGAGTTTGGCAACGAGTGGAGATAACAGACCTAAAAGAAAGCCCGGAAGTAAAAAAAGAATGAGTGAGACAAAAATTGGCCCATACTGCATGTCCAGTGTTTTGCTAAGCATTGGAATAAACATACTATTCAGAAATTGGAGCAAAAAGACACTTAAACCGCTTACTGCAATAAGCTGAAAAAATAACAGTTCTGAGGGACGCTTGTCAGCGAGTCTGCCTCCGAGATAATATCCCAAACTCAAGGCAAGTAAAATAACACTAAGCACACTTGAAACAGTAAAAATTGTATTACCAAAATAGACAGAAAGAATTCTCGTCGCAGTGACCTCAATAATGAGAACTGCAGCGCCTGTCAGGAAAATAACAAAAAGGAGTATGTAATTCTTAAGAAAATGCTTAAATCGTTTAGACATGTGGTCTTCTAATCATAAGCAAATAGCGTCATAAATTCCAGTCCCTCGTGAGATAGATCAATTACCTTCGTCATAATTGATGGTACAATATGTGTAAGGGTTTTTTTATGCAGGAATTGTATTTTCTCTTGCTCCTGCTAGCCTCGAGTGGGAACAGTATTCTAATAGTAATATTGCTGAAACGAACAGTGAATTCCCCTATTTTAAGCACGTTCGTTGTTCTGCTTCTCCTCATTAACTTTTGGTCAATTCCTCAATTACTTCTTATCACGTATGAATTCAACGAAAATCTTTTTATAGCTATCGATAAAATATCTGCCATTGGTTATGTTTTCATTCCAGTAGCAATGTCACTTTTTGCACTTGCTTATACAGGTAGTTTAACAACTGCTAAAAGCCTTGCTTATATTCTTGGTGTCTATACGCCGTCTATTATATTTCTTTACTTCGCATGGAATACGAATCTTATTGAGTCTCGTAATTATTCCGAAATTATTAAAACCACCTGGGGAAACGCAGTTCCAACAGGTTCACTTTTCCCAATTATGGTAATTTGGTTTGAACTGATTTCTTTTTACTCAATTTTTATCATATGGCAGATGTCAAAAAAAACGTTCGACGGATTGAGAAAAAAACAGTCAATTCTTTTAATAATCGCTATCGCGATTCCTATCATATTTGGGACAATTACAAACGGCATATTACCTGCACTTCATATTTCAGTATTTCCCGTCGCGATACCACTCACGACAATTACTGCGATGATTACAACGTACGCGATATATAAATATGGATTATTTGAATTATCAACACTAAACGTTATTTCTAGTATTGGTAATGGAGTTGTCATAATAAATACTCAACGAAAAATAGTACTTATCAACGATGTTGCAAGAGACCTGCTGGGTTTGCGAAATGAAAAAGTGTACGAAAAAACATTTGAAGATGTCTTAACGCTTAAAAGCGCTACTTATAACTCCACTGCAAAGCATGGAAAAAATTCTATATCATATGTTCTCACTACAGGAAAACATATTAAAGCTCATGACTTTTTTATGAAGTCAAAATTCCGCAAAACCTTTTCAGCGGAATGCACAATAAGCCCCATGCTGCAAAATGGAAATGTCATCGGTGTCACTATTATTTTTCGTGATAACAGCCACGAAAAAGCTGTTGAGAAAAGTAAAAATGAATTTATAAGTATCGCAAGTCATGAACTAAAAACTCCCCTCACCTCAGTCATTGCATTCAGTCAATTACTTGAAAAGGATATTATTAAAAAAGGCGATCAACAAAACTTGTATATTATTCATTCAATTAATGAACAATTAGGAAAGATGAAAGTATTGATTGAAGATTTATTGAATGTAAGCAGGATTGAAAATGGTATGTTTACCTTATCCAAAAAAGAACACTCTCTTGAGAGCCTCGTACAAAAAACTGTAAAAGATATGCAATATGGAATCGATACTCATAAATTGGTAATTGTCGGCGGCACAAAAAGAAAACTGAACTTTGATATAGACAGAATCTATCAAGTGCTTGTCAACCTTATTTCTAATGCGGTTAAATACTCCCCACATGCCAAGCATGTATATATTTTTATTGAAGAATCAGAAAAAGAAGTCATTATCCGGGTCAAAGATTCCGGTATAGGTATTGCAAAAAAGGATCAGGAGAAAATCTTTGAGCGCTTTTATAGGAGTAACAAATTCCACCAAAAATCTATGGTAGGATTTGGATTGGGACTCTATATTTGTGCTGAGATAATACGTAACCATAAAGGAAGATTATGGGTTGAATCAAAGCAAAATAAAGGATCAGACTTTTTCTTTTCACTTCCCTATTCTGGTGATTAAACAAGATAATCGCGGAGTTTGTTACCTCGTGAAGGATGGCGGAGTTTACGAAGTGCTTTGGCTTCAATTTGTCTAATACGCTCACGAGTAACTGCAAACATACGTCCTACTTCCTCAAGTGTCTTTGGACGTCCATCATCAAGACCAAATCGTTCTTTTAATACTCTTCGCTCTCTATCTGACAATGTTCCCAAGACCTGTTCTACTTGCTCTTTAAGCAGTTCACGTGATGCTGAATCAAAGAGTGTTGGTGCTGATGTATCATGGATAAAGTCCCCAAGTCTGCTGTCTTCTTCATCACCAACAGGTGCTTCAAGTGATGCAGGATTTTGTGAGATTTTAATAATCTCAAGGGCTTTATCAGGTTCAATACCAAGGACTTTTGCAACTTCTTCAGGGGTTGGCTCACGACCAAGTTCCTGCATAAGCTTTCTTTGTGAACGGAGGAATCTATTAATATTCTCAACCATATGAACTGGAATACGGATGGTTCTTGCTTGATCAGCGATAGCACGAGTAACTGATTGACGAATCCACCAGGTTGCGTATGTTGAGAATTTAAAACCGCGTCTCCAATCATATTTTTCAACCGCACGGATAAGTCCTTGGTTTCCTTCTTGGATCAAGTCAAGGAGTGACAAACCTCGGCCGATGTATTTTTTGGCAATCGAAACAACGAGACGGAGATTTGAGTTAATAAGTTTCTTCTTAGCAGCCACATCTTCTTTTTCGACAAGCTTTGCCAGTTCGATTTCTTCTTCGAAGGTAAGCAGTGGGATTCTTCCTATTTCTTTGAGGTACATGCGGACTGGATCTGAGACTGAACCTTCAGTTAAAACAGTGAGTGCTTCAAGTTCTTTTTCGAGGTCCTCAATAGGCTTTTGGACGTCCTGTTGCTGGGCTACTGATTCAAACACATCAATGTTTGAACGCATGAGTTTATCATAGAATGCGTCAAGCTCTTCTATGTGTTCTTCAGGTTTGGCGTATATGCCAAGAATTTCATCCTGTGTGATGTATCCACGCTTTTTAGCCGATACAGCCACATCGGATAGGATTGTAGGTAACTTCTGGGACATCGCGATTTCCCTATTGTACCACCCAGGTTCAAATGATGCAAGCTCTAGGGTAAAGTACTACCTTTTTAATAAAATTGACAGATTTGAGATTTCTTGCGCTAATTGCATTGCTTCCTCGTCGTTACCGGCAAGTTCTTTCTCTTTTTTCTCAGCAGATTTTTGTTTTATCTTTTGTCTTACGTATAATTCTCTTAGTTGTACTGCTAGCTTCTCTACTTCAAGGAGCTCCTGCGTATCTGAAAGTTCAGGCAATGGATACAATAAACTTCTGTCATACGTTGCAATCAGTTCTTGCGGCAGGCTATCACCAAATTTTTTGCCATCAAATACCTCAGCACTTTCAACATACTTAAACAAGAAATACATAACTTTTTGTGGTGCTCTATCATGGGAAAGCATATCTGATAAAATCGCTATCGCTTTTTCAAGCAATTCCTTCGGATGTTTTCCCTGCAGTATCATTGAAAGAAGATATTCTTCTTTAATTTCTTCTTGTGGACGTTTTATTTTGGGAAGTACTTGCACGACTGTTTTTTGTACTTCTTTTGTTTTTAGACGGTCTAGTTCTCTTATAATACTTTCATACGATGTGCCGAGTTCTGTGCTTAATTTTCGAAGATAATGTTCTTTAATAATCTCGTTTTTTATTTCTGCAATAAATGGCAATACTGTTTCAGAAACCTCCTTCTTCCCTTCAGCTGTTTTTGTATCAGCGCTCTCTAGTGTTTGTTCCAATAAATAATCATAAACCCCAAAATCCTCTTTGACAGCTTTTTTGAAAAGTCCTGGTTCTTTTTGCAGTGCTTCATCAGGATCTTTGCCGCCAGGGATTTTAATAACCGTCGGAGTCAATCCTTTTTTTTCAACAAGAACCAAACTTCGTTTGATTGCTTCCTGCCCTGCTTTATCACCGTCAAAACAGAAAGTCAGCTTCTCCGCAAATCTGCCGATAAGATTTACTTGTTGTTCGGTCAGTGCCGTTCCCTTGACTGCCAGAACATTGCCAATGCCATGTTGGAAACATGAAATAACATCAAACTCTCCTTCAACTAAAATAGCATGATTCTCACGCCTCATAGCCTCTTTGGTGACATTTATACCAAACAGATGTTCTCCTTTATGATAAACCAGCGTATCACGTGTATTTACGTACTTGGCGACATTAGCATTTTTATCCAAAATTCTGCCTGCAAAACCCACCACATTGTCTCTATGATCAATAAGCGGAAACATCAATCGGTCACGGAAAAAATCAACGGTGTCACGACCAGCTTGAAATGCAACACCTGCTTCTACCAATTCTTCTTTAGTAAATTGTTTTTTGTTCAGGAGATACTTTGAGAGACTATTCCCCGTTGGCGCAAAGCCAATCTGAAATGTTTCAATTACTTTTTCAGAAACTCCCCTGTCTTTTAAATAGAGCAGCGCTCGGTCTCCTGCTTTGTGCTTGGTAAGTACATAATGATAATATTCTTTCGTAAACGTGTTGATCTGGTACATCCGTTCCTTTTTTGAAGAAAGGCCACTTGAAACATGTTGTGTGACGAGTTCTATTCCTGCACGCTTTGCAAGCATTCTGAGGGCTTCAGGAAATTCAAGGCGTTCATATTCCATAACAAAGGAATAAACATCTCCTCCTTTATTACATGAGCCAAAACAATGCCATGTCTGCCTATCAGGGGAAACCATAAACGAAGGTGTTTTTTCAGAATGGAAAGGACAATTGGCTTTGAAATTTCTCCCTGCTTTTTTAAGAGGTACGAATTCAGAGATAAGCGCAACAATATCTATTTTTTCGCGGATTTGGGCAACTTGGTCCATACGTGGCTATTGTAGCATGTAGGGGTCAGATATCAAAAAAGTCTGCTTTTGACAGACTTTTTTGTTGAATTGGAATAAGTTTATATGCTCTTCACATACTCTTCTTATTCTTTTTCATTTCTTTTTATATATTTCCCTTTAAAAATTTGATATCTAGATTTATCTCATTTTTATTGGTAAGTATACTTAATGCATTTAGTAGACATATCCAGCTTATAACTTTTTTTAAGAGGTTGTCAATAGCCTATAACGGTCAGGAAACGAAGCTGCAGGCGATTTTTACGCCCTCCGAATAAGTGGGGTATGCATGAATCATGTTCGCAATCGTTTGTGCTCTTATCTTACTATGAATTGCGAGAGCTAGTTCATGAATCATTTCCCCCGCTCTTGGTGCAACAATTGAGGCACCGATAATAACATCTTTTTTATCGGTAATCACTTTTACAAAGCCATCAAAATCATCGGAGGTATTAGCACGACCAAGCATACCAATTGCCATAATGCCTTTTTTGATAGCAATCCCTTTCTCTTTAGCCTCAATTTCACTTATCCCGACAGAGGCAACCTCAGGTGTCACAAAAACGCATCTGGGGACAACAGTATAATCAACGCTCACTTTGTCACGTGCAAATAAATTAATCCCCGCGATATTGCTTTGATAAGATGCTGTATGTGTAAACAGATATGGACCTGCAACATCTCCTGCTGCTGCGATATGAGAAACGTTGGTCAACAAATGACGATCAACAAGAAGTCTTCCTTTATCGATTTTCAAACCTGCTTTTTCGGGATTGAAATCAATATTCCCCCTTTTGCCCGCTGCCATCAGGATCTCATCATATTCAGCAACGAAATCGCGCTCTTTGCTGTGGTAATGAACTGCTTTTTTCCCATCTTTCTTCTCTACTTTTACTACTGCCATTTCTTTGAGGACTTTAATTCCTTTGTTTACAAACAATGCTTCAATAAGTTCACTAACTTCAGTATCTTCTTTATTCAGCAGCTTATCTCCTCTGATAACGATTGTCACTTTGGAACCAAAATTTGCAAAGATCTCAGCAAATTCACACGCAACTGCTCCTCCACCAAAAATCATTATTGCCTTAGGTACACTATCAAGATCTAAGGCTTCCTTTGAAGAGATATAACCGGCTTCTTCAAGTCCCGTAATTGGAGGTACAAAATTTTTGGCACCAGTTGCAATGAGGAATTTTGCGGCGCTATAAACTTTGCTACCAGCTTGAATTTCATGAGGAGAGGTAAAAACTGCTTTCTCATGAATCAAATGAATACCGTCTCTTTCAAACGATGCTTTGCCATGATTGGTGCCTGTTCTTGTAACGACTAGATCTTTCCATCGTTTGACTGCATTATAATTTAATGTAACATCAGAGACATTGACGCCAAATAGTTTTGCATTTTGTACAGTTTCATACGTTCTCCCAGCGTGAAGCATCGCCTTTGTCGGGACACATGCATAATTAGGACATTCTCCGCCTACCTCTTCTGCCTCAAAAATAGCAACTTTCTTGCCAAGGGATTGGGCGTAATGAGCTGCAACACTTCCCCCTGAACCGCTTCCAAGGACGATGAGGTCATAATCATAACGGTGGTTTCTAAAAGAGATCATAAGGCTTTATGACAAGTCACGATGCGTGTCGTACATATAAGAAGCGTCTGGGTGGTATTTTTTAAGACTTTTCGCAGTTTCTGTATGAATAGTTTGTGATGTTACCTCTTTTTTATCAGCAATTGCTTTTTTTACATCATCTGTCACCATATGACTGATTGCCTCCGCTTCTTCATCAGCCATTCGAAGCGTCATAAGAGACGAAAAAACACTCCCATAAAGTTTGCGCTCATCAAAATCTTCAGTATGTCCTTTACGTTTAACAATATGTTTCATCATATATGATTAGCCAAAATTAATAGTACCGTTTGCTATCAGGATCAGGAGCCAGCCCAAACCGATAAGCATAAACCCAATTGCAAATCTCATATACCCTTTGTTTGCTTGTTTCCACTTTTTGATCTTACTTACTTTCACACCTCCCGCAACTAGCAACAAAATAATAATAAGCGGCAAAACAAAAATAACATTGTAAAGAATAAGAAGGCCAAATGCGTAAATATCAAAATTCAACGACAAAAGTGTAATGATGGCAAGATATGGAGCTCCAGTACATGGTAATTCAACCCCCGCGATAAATGCACCTAAAAACATAACACCTGGAACGGTAACATTCTTTGAGTATTTATGTATCTTCTCAGCAAAAACAGGTGGAATTTGTAGAGAGAAACCTTTTCCATACCAGTAGAAATCTTTTATCTCCAAAAGGCCAGCAATGATAACAAATGCACCGACAAGAAGCGCGAGATATTCAGAAACATACATAGGTACGTTTGCAAGGAAGTAAATAAGCCCTAATCCTGCCAAAAGATACGTTAAGAAAATCGCGCCGATGTATAATCCCCCCAACATAAGCAGTCGTCGCATTGAACCTTTTCCACCAAGAACAACTGAAACCATTAGAATCAAAACACCAATGGCACATGGGTTAATAGAATCAATTAACGCTGAGATAACAACTATTGATAATGTAGGTACATCTATGCCCATAGAATTAACGCTCTCCTTTCAGTTTACCAATCTTTTCTGCAACTTGGTAACTTTTGCAAACTTTGTCTGTCCGATCTCTCACAGGTCCAAATTCAACAATCACACAATCTCCTTTGGGTACCGCTGAATATGGAGAAATGATATATCGTGCAGGATCGACAATTTTGGTTTGTGAATAATAATCATCACTATCGGTTTGATAAACAAAAACCTGCATTTGAGCGACTTGCCCATCAGCACAGACACTTCCACTCGTCAGCGGCAATGGACCACTATTGGTTGGGACAACAACTGAATTGTCGGTAAGATCACCATCAATTACTTTAAAGAATTTACCTAAACTCGCATCCTCAGGATGCACGACAACCCCCTCTAAGTGTACGCGCTTATCATTATGCTCATGAAGGGTTGCTGTTCCGATTTTATTACTTAATACGCCCTGCGGATCTTTTAACTCTACTTCTTTACCGCAATTCCATACTTCTACATCTGCATGCCAGTGTACTGGACCACCACTTGATGATATGACATTGAGATAAATGGTAGACACACTCATATATAACGTCGGAATAATAACAACAGCCACAATAGACCAATAGAGAAATTTCTTTAAATGCTCAGTTGGATGTTTGGTATGTAGAGAAATAGTAACCAGGATTGAGAGCAGGATACTGGCAACCATGAGGAAATTATATGATGTTTGAGCAATTTGTGCTTCGAGATCCATGGACAGAAAACAGTTCTATATAAACACTAGCGTATAAATTTATATTTAGCAAGTCAGCTATATTGTACCCTAGTCCTTAAGCGCAGGGATCTTATTCAGAGCCTGCTGCAATAGTTGAAATGCTAAATATAACCAAATACATGAAACGAGAATAAAGAACCAATCATTCATATGTACTGGGTTTACTGCGAAGAGATTTGCAACAAACGGAACATACGTGATGAAAAGTTGCAGCATGAGTGTTACTGCAACAGAAATCAAAAGCCATTTATTAGAAAAGAAAGACACACGATATCGTGAGCGGATTAAAAAGATGCTGAGCAGTTCGAAGATAACAAGACTCATAAAGGCAGCACTTTGAGCAGCTCGCATTCCCTCTGATAAATTCATTATGTAAGCACAAAGAACAAAAACGCTTAAGAACATACCAAATACAACCATTTCAACCCATAACCGCTTATTAATAATCTGTGTCTGGAAGACCTTTGGATTGTATCGCATAATCCCCTTTTCAGCCGGATCGAGACCGAGAGCAACGGCTGGAATACCATCGGTGACAACATTTATCCATAAAAGCATCGTTGCTGTTAAAACTAAATCCTGAAGGATCACAACGCCTAAAAACACAATAATAACTTCTGCCAAATTACATGAAAGTAAGTACACAACAAACTTTCTAATATTATGGAATATACCTCTTCCCTCTTCAATTGCACTTATGATGGTTGAAAATTTATCATCAAGCAAAACCATGTCAGAAGCTTCCTTTGCGACATCTGTTCCTGTTATTCCCATAGCAATGCCGATATCTGCTTTTTTCAGTGCCGGCGCGTCATTGACACCATCTCCTGTCATGGCGACAATATGACCATTATCCTGCAATGCAGCAACTATTTTAAGTTTGGTGTCAGGATTGACACGTGCATAGACACTAATTTCTTCAACAGCTTTTCTGAACGCTTTTTCATCCATTTTATCAAGCTCCGTACCTGTCAGGGCACTTCCCTTGATACCAATTTCTCCAGCAATTGCTTTCGCGGTTTCAGGATGATCACCAGTAATCATAATTACTCTTATACCTGATGAAACACATTGTTCAATTAAAGGTTTAACCTCTATGCGAGGAGGATCAATCATACCTTGTATACCGAGGAATGTTAGTCCTTTTTCTAATTCTTTGTAATTATTTTTGTTCTTTTCAAATTCGCTTTTGCTAAGTGTTTTATACGCAAAGCCTAAATTTCGAAGTGCTTTTGTCGAAAGGGTATGATTTATTTCAAGAATTTCTTTTTTATCCTTAATAACAATCGGCCTTTGCGTATCACCACTTACCAATCTGAAACATTGGTCAAGGACAACTTCAGTCGCACCTTTTGAGTACAGTGTATATGAATCGCCTGTTTTTATGACAACTGACATCATTTTTCGCTCACTGCTGAAAGGAATTTCTAAAACCCGCTCCCCGTCTTGTTGAGCAAGTGCTGCTTTTGCTGCACTAACTAAAAGCGCTGCTTCTGTCGGATCCCCTAAAACTTTTCCGTTTGTCAGTTTGGCATTATTGCAGTATAGCCCTGCCTGAAGAAGCGCTTGGAACGGAAATGTGGTGAGTACTTTTTTATTATCAGTAAACTGTCCGACTGTGTCATAGCCAGTACCTGAAACTTCATAGAGCTGATCTGCATAATAAATTGTCGTAACAGTCATTTCTCCTTTTGTCAGTGTTCCAGTTTTGTCTGAACAAATAGTATCTGTTGAACCCAATGTTTCAACAGAATTCAATTTGCGAACCAAAGCATTCTTCTTAAGCATTCGCTGCGTTCCTAACGCAAGTGAAATCGTAACAACAGCAGGCAGTCCTTCAGGGATTGCTGCCACTGCTAAAGCTACTGCTGCAATAAACGAATGGATAAGGCGCTGGAGTAACGGCTGCTGGGCAAATTCTTGTGCAAAGAACATAATAAAAACAAAAACGATTGCACAGATGATGAGGATAATGTAGCCAATCATCTTACCGATCTCATCAAGCCGTTTCTGAATTGGAGTTATTTCATCTACCGTTGCTGCGACACTTTGAGCTATTTTTCCAATTTCAGTTTTATCTCCTGTCTCTACAACAACTCCTATTGCTCTCCCAGAAGTAACAGCCGTTCCTGAAAATGCCATATTCTTTTGATCGCCGAGCTGTTGCGTTCCTGAAATTTCAGCCACTTCCTTATTTACTGGCACTGATTCACCAGTCAGTGAAGCTTCATTGATGCGCAGACTCATCACATTAATCAATCGAATATCTGCTGGCACTTTTGCACCTTCTTCTAAAATAACGATATCACCGACAACAAGTGCAGCAACATCAATTTCCTTTTCAACTCCTCCTCTTTTTACTTTGGCTTTAAAGGCAAGGAGTTTTTTTAACGATTCAATTGCTTTTTCAGCTTTATATTCCTGAGCAAATCCCAGGATAGTAATCATGAAAACGATAGTGAGAATAAGCCCAGCCTCAATAAGATCAGAAGGTTCTTTCTCACCAAACTGATAGATGAAAAGAATTAAAAATGCAGCAATGATTAAGATGAGTGTCAGTGTATTTTTATATTGCTGAAAATATAATGACCAAGCAGAAATTTTCTTTTTAGAAGTTAAGGTGTTCGGTCCATTTTTCGTAAGCCGCTCTGCAGCTTCACTATCAGAAAGCCCGCTTTCTCTTGTTTGGAGCTTTGTAAGAAGATCACTTTGAGATAAAGAATAATAAGACAATTCGGGCATTATATTCACTATAAAAGAAATGTAAAGCACTTGACAATAGAGACAAATTTCATTTAGAGTAAATATATGGCTATCTTTGGACTCTTTTCTAGTGGTACAACAAAAGGTAAGAAAAAAGCTGCGAAAGCTTTGGCTACAAAAGTCACCAAAGCAAAAAAAACAAAGAAAAAAGCAAAATCCTGCGAGTTCTGTTGATATCTCCTATCCTCTACATTATCTACTTGAAGATTATTACCGTTGCAATGAAAAAATAGATAACAAGACTTAAGAAATCTTGTATTACTGTTACAAACGGTCCTGAACCAATGGCTGGATCTTTATGCTCCATTTTTAAAATAGTCGGCACAACAAGTGCGATAACCGGAGCGATCGCCATAGTTCCAATCATAGCCAGTCCTACACTGAGCGCAGTTGCTATTGAATGAAAAACTAACCAGGCAAAAACACCAGTGAGCGCACCAAATAGCAACCCTAAAAAGATACCAAGCCCTACCTCTTTTATCAAATAGACTGAAAAATGCGTTCTCTTTTTATTGAGATTGCGAATATAGACAGTTTCAGTTTGTGTTCCAACAGCATCAGCCATGTACACAATAACTGGGATAAAAAATGCGAGTGATATGTTCTGAGAAAGTAAATTCTCATATCTTGCCGAAACAAAAGTGAGGCCAAGTCCGCCAAGAAGACCAATAATAAGCCATGGCAAACGATGTTCAACCATAAGCGACATAGGTTCTTTTGTGTCATCTTCAAGAACTGGAGCTTTCGGGTCTTGCGGCATACTACTTACTTGTAACATATGACAAAGAGCATCGTAAAGAGACAGAGCTGTATTTGCGGATACTGCAAGGTATTTGTTACGATACGTATATGCTCTCCCTTTTACGAAAACTAGTCAGCGTGTTTGTAGTGGGCTTTGTACTTTTTCAGCTAATGCCTGTTGCGCATGCACAATCTTCTAACATTGCCGGACAGGCTGACGGCACACTTGGCGTTGCGAGAATGATAGAGGTTCAGGAAAAAAACGTCAAAGATGGAAGTGTTATCTCTTCAGCAAATACTGGAGCAAAGCTTTCAAATATTCCCTATGATCCACAAGTTATTGGTGTTGTTTCAGAAAATGCTGGTATTCTTTTTGCAAGCGATGACGTCGTAAATGGTGTCCCTGTTATTTCTGTTGGAAAACTATATGTGCTCGTCTCCGCCAAAGAAGGTGGAATTAAAAAAGGCGATCTGCTGACAACATCAACAATCCCAGGCGTAGCTGTTAAAGCAACCAAGGATGGATATGTTTTAGGTATGGCACTTGAAGAGTTTAACAATCCCAATCCTCAACAAACTGAGAAAATTGCTGTAGAACTAAATCTACATTATTTTAACGCCAAACCAACACTTCTTGGCTCACTTACAGATATTTTAAAGTTCGCGCTTCTCCCGACGAAAGAAGCCCCTACTCCGGTTTTTAAATATATCGTGGCGGCACTTGTCGTCATTGCGTCATTTGTCTTAGGCTTTATGACCTTTGGCAGAACTGCAGCAAAAGGTGTTGAAGCTCTCGGAAGAAACCCTGCTGCGAGTAAAATTATCCATTTTGGTATAATTTTAAACATCTCAATCGTGGTCATCATTATCCTTGCCGGTATCACGGTGGCATTCCTCATACTCAGACTATAAAACTTCTGCTAAAATAAATAAGTATGCTGCCCATGCTTTACAATTTCTTGACGATAACGTCAAGTATTACCATCATCATTTTTGTACTCGTGTACGCTTTTAGACTGCACGCTAAAGAAAAAGAACTCGAAGTCAAACGCCACAAAGTTGATACCGAATATCATAGAATCGTAGATGATGCTCTTTCCAAGGAACGTAAAATTCTCGATGATGCAACCAGCGAGGCTGACAAAATTATTACTGACGCAAAATATGTATCCTCAGGCTCCAAAGAAGTTGTTGATCATGCACTCAAAGAAATGCTTGATGATATTCAAAAAGAATCAGTCGAAACTGGACGTGTTGTTCTTAATTCTTATGCCGCTTCTCTCAAGGAATTGACAAACACATCCTTAAAAGACGTCGGTGAAGTTTCAAAAGGACTTGATAATGAACTGCAGACGCAACTCAAAGAATTCGAAAGTGTCACCAGAAAACTCGCTGAAGACCTCCAAAACCAAATGAAAGCATTTAATGAGAATCAACTTGCTAGTGTTCAAAAGGAACTTGATGAATATAAACTCGAACGAATGAAACAGACAGAGCAAATGGTACTGGCAATTGCTCAAAAAGTATCACAGGATGTTTTGAATAAATCAATATCACTTGAGGATCAACAAAAACTCGTGATTGATTCATTTGAAAAAGCAAAAAAAGAAGGACTTTTTGATTCCTAATTTATGAACACCTTAGACCTATCAGCGTTTTTTCAAACAAAAGCGCAGTCAACTGATTTTTCTTCCCGCATCGCTCGTGTCTCTGAAAAAATTTATGAGACGGATTTCGATTTAGATAAAACACTGATGGAAGAATTTGGACTCAAGAAGAAAGAACTATTACTCGCAATGTTTCGCGACAATGATGTCTCGCCTGAGTCACCAAATAAACTGAAAGATTTTCTTGGATCTGTACAAAAAGAAATTGCACTCCTCCCCGTTCTCACATTGAAAATTGCTTTTGAGCCAACTGATAAAATTCTTAAAACCTTATCGGAGTGGTTCGTTATGAATATCAAAAATCAGGTACTTTTTGATATAAACGTCGATAAAAGGCTTATCGCAGGTGCAATACTTAATTATAATGGTAAAGATGTAGACTATACGATAAAGGATAAATTTATTACTATTACTAATGAATATGTCGAAAAATCCTCTCCAACAAACACGGTAACCGTGAACCTTCCCCATCCACCTGTGAAGCACGATGAGACGACACATCCCAAAGCATAATACTTTTTAATCTTTACAATATATATGGATCCATTTAACCAATATCTCAAAAAAACTGGTGAATACGGCATTGTTTTTCAGGTAAGTCATCCTATTGTCTTTATTGAAGGACTTCCCAATGTAAAAACACGGGAAGTTATTATGTTTGAGACAGGACAAAAGGCAGAAGTGTTTTCGATCAATAAAGGTAAAATTGAAGCGAGAATTTTTTCACATGAACCGGTACGCGTTGGAACAAAAGTAACCCGTACTGACGAATTACTTTCCATCGCAGTAGGACCCGAACTTATGGGGCATACAATAAATCCTTTAGGAGAACTGCTCGATCCATCTATTAAATATACTCCTCCCACAGAGATGCGGGATCTTGATGCAAAACCAATAGGTATTTCTGGAAGACAAAAAATAACAACACCACTCGCCACGGGTATTTCACTCATTGATCTACTCATTCCCCTCGGGCGAGGCCAGCGCGAACTTATTATCGGTGATAGAAAAACTGGAAAAACATCAGTTCTTTTGACAGCAATCAAAAAACAAGTCAGTGAGGGTGTTATTGCGATTTATGCAGCCATCGCAAAGAAAAAAAGTGACATTAAAAAACTACAAGAATTTTTTGTCCAGGAAAAAATTAATGATAAAGTTATTATTGTTGCGACCAGTTCGTACGATTCACCAAGTCTTATTTTCCAAACACCATATGCTGCGATGGCGATTGCTGAATATTTCCGAGATAAAGGACAGCATACACTTCTTATTCTTGACGATCTTTCAACACACGCAAAGTTTTATCGCGAACTCTCACTTCTCGCCCGCCGCTTCCCAGGACGTGATTCTTACCCTGGTGACATTTTCTATGTTCATTCAAAACTATTAGAACGAGGAGGCAATTTTAAACATCCAACAGTAGGTGAAGTATCAATTACCTGTTTACCTGTTATAGAAATCGTCGAAGGAGATTTCACAGGTTACGTTTCAACCAATGTCATGGGTATTACTGACGGTCACATTTATCTTGATAGTAATATTTACTATTCAGGACTTCGTCCTGCAGTTAATATCCCACTTTCTGTTACTCGTGTCGGACGCCAAACGCTTGATAAACTTTCACGTGAAGTCAACAAAAATCTTACTTCCTTTTTGTCAAATTATGACAAGCTGCAAAACCTCGCTCATTTCGGACAAGAATTAACTGAAGACGTTAAACGAAACCTACGACTTGGTGAGCTTGTCTATAAGTTTTTTAACCAGTCTTATCATGAAACAGTTCCCGTACCTGTGCAACTCATTATCCTCTCAATGATTTTGCAAAACATTATTTCCGATAAAGATATGCTGGAACGGATTAAAGATGGATTAATCAAGGCTTATATCTACCCACATTACAGAGGGCAAAAAATCCTTTTTGATATTAAAAATACACATGATATTACGACATTCAATGAAAATGTCATGAAACATAAAGATACGCTCCTGAAACTCGGTCAGGAACCAAAACCAGCAGCTGCACCAGCTGCATAACACTTGTGCTATCTCTTGTAGCTTGATACCCTTGTACTATGGCCCAAAGAAAAGTAATACTTGAAGAACTCGAAGCATTAAACAGCATTAAGGATTTGGCAGAAAGTTATGAAGAAATCGCCGTTATCCGCATGCAGAAGATTAAAGATTCTGTCGTTAAAACGCGCGAATTTTTAGCTGGTATTTCAGATATCTTTGTCGATTTGAAAGCTTCATATCTCAGGGAAATAAAAGAGCTTCTGGAAAAACGCCGTAAAGGAGATAAGACTATCTTCCCTACTCTGCAGAAAAACGGCAAGACACTGCTTGTTTATCTTTCATCAAACGGAAGGCTCTATGGTTCAGTGACTCAGAGAACATTTAAACTTTTTATGCAGGATTTAAAGAAACCAGATTTAAAAGATGTCGATCTTGTCATTATCGGTAGAGCTGGTAAGGAAACGTTTGAAACGATAAGTGACCGCCCATTTGAATTTTTTGATTTGCCGGATACTGATGTCAGCATAGAACATATTAAAGAAATTATGCATAAATTTCTTCAGTATGAAAAAGTGTATATATATTACGGAAAATTCGGTAACGTCGTCAAGCAAACACCAATTTCCAGCAGTATTACTGGAGAAGATATCTTTGAAACTGAAGTCCTCGCTCCTACTCCTCGTGAAGATAGATTTATTTTTGAACCAAGACTTGAAAAAATATTACAACTTTTTGAATCAGAAATTATGGCGAACCTTTTTGCCCAAACACTGCTAGAAAACCAGCTAGCAAGACATGCATCTCGTGTTAACGCTATGGAAGAAGCTCTTGTTAACATTGAGGAAGAGTCAAAAAAGCTTAATCAGCAGCGTGTAAGATTAAAACATTTGGGACAAAATAAAAAACAACTTGAAACAATCGGTGGTTTAATTTTATGGGAATAATCTTATGTTAAGCGGTAAAGTAACCAGCGTAAAAGGTCAAATTATTGAGGTTGAATTTTTGGATGAAAAACCTCGTATTTATGATGTTTTAATCGCACAAGATGACGAAGATTGCAAAATGGAAGTGTATACTTCTGCATCCCCCGACAGTTTTTTCTGCTTAGCATTAACACATGTAACAAATCTCCATCATGGTTCAGTCGTTATCAGTACAGGCCAGCCAATTAAAGTTCCTGTGGGCAAAGAATTGCTCGGAAGAGTCATTGACACATTAGGCAACCCGCAAGACGGCTACGGAGAATTGGGTGCTAAAGAAACAAGGCCAATTATTGCTAAAGACGTTAGTTTTGCAAATGTTCATATCCCTCGCGATTTATTGGAAACAGGCATTAAAGTGGTAGACTTCTTCACCCCTATTGTGAAAGGCGGCAAAGTAGGACTATTTGGAGGTGCAGGTGTCGGCAAAACCGTTATTATTTCTGAAATTATCCACAACCTCGTTATTTTGAATCCTGAAAAAAATGTGTCAGTTTTTACAGGTGTCGGTGAACGTACTCGCGAAGGTGAGGAATTATTCCAAACGCTGATTGAAAGTAAGGTTATGCAGGGTGTTAGCTTGATTTACGGTAGTATGGGAGAAAATCCTGCATTGCGTTTCAGAACTGCATTTACAGGCGTGACATTGGCTGAGTACTTCAGGGATTCCTTAGGGAAAGACGTTTTGTTTTTTATTGATAACATCTTTCGTTTTGCACAATCCGGGTATGAATTATCAACACTGATGAACTCTATCCCTTCAGAGGGAGGGTATCAAGCAACACTAGCTTCAGAAATGGCTTCATTCCATGAACGCCTCGTATCAACGAATAAAAATGCCATTACGACATTTGAAGCGATTTACGTCCCTGCTGACGACTTAACTGATCCTGGAGTCCAGGCTATCTTCCCCTATTTGGATTCAGGACTTATCCTTTCTCGTCAGGTTTATCAAGAAGGCCGTTTCCCAGCAATTGACATTCTGTCCTCAAATTCATCAGCACTTAACGTAGATACTGTTGGAAAAGAACATTATCAAACAGCTCTTGATGCACAAGCACTTCTCAAGAGAGCGACATCGCTTGAAAGAATCGTTGCGCTTATTGGTGAATCTGAACTTTCCACAGATGATCAGACTGTGTATAAACGATCAAAGAAGCTAAAAAATTTCATGACACAGAATTTTACCGTTGTCGAACAGCAAACTGAAAAGAAAGGTGTCTATGTACCGATAACACAAACTGTTGCGGATGTACGTGCAATTCTTGACGGAAAAGTTGATATTCTGCGTCCAGAAGATCTTTTATACATAGGCTCTTTAAAAGAAGTTGAACAACTAGTTAAAGACAAATCCGTAAAGGTTTCAACTGCAATTAGTAAAGAGTTAGGAACAGAGCCAGCACCTCAAGCTCCTCCGCCTACCCAACCATCTACTGCGCCAACTGAGCAAACACAACCTAAACCAAATTAATCTACCATTTTATTATTATGTCTGATCAAAAGCTTATTAAAGTATCTATCAGAAGCACCGAAGACCTCATCTATGAGGGTAATGTCGATAGAATTACTTCACATAACGAAGTAGGACAATTTGATATTTATCCCATGCACGCCAACTTTATATCTATTATTGAGAAAGAAGTAATATTGTATAACAATCATCTCATTGTAAAGAATTTAAAGCTTGACCGTGCAGTCATGAAAGTAAAGCAAGATATCGTCAGTATATATTTAGGCATTGAAGCTTTATTGATCACCGAAGAAGCCATAATAGCAGAACAAGAAAAAAATGCGCAAAAGGCTGCAGCAAAATAATAAGGCTAATAATGCAACAGTTACTACATATAGTTTATCTCTAGCGCATCAATTACCTGCAAGCGCCTACGAAGACAACCATGATCCGACCCTTCCCCTTTTAAGTGCATAATCGTTTACATTCTCTTATTAATGTTTTAGCCTATTTCTGTTCACTTTATATGCATTTAAAATTAAGCTGATATATATGTGCTTTTCACCAAAGATATTCAGATATAACGCACCTTGAATGAATTTTGAAGCTATCTTCATTAAAATGCGTATGGCAATTACGAGCACTTCATTCCATTCGCTGCCATTAGGACTGTGAAAAATACAAAATACTCGATTGAACTAACTATGTGCACATTAAATAATGACGTCTATACAGTAGACGCCTTAAAAGTCCCAGAAAGACACTATTAGACCGTCTTGACGTCACAGAATGCGTTTTCAGAGAAGAAACGTCCCCTTTTTCAAAACTATTGGAGGCTTTTTATGGATTACGGTGGTTTTATACATCTACAGGTCTATCCAATCATTAAGAGGCATATTAGTAATTAAATTAGACAAAAACAGAGAATGGGTCTTAATAACTTCACCTTTTGATCCCTAATACTATTATTTTGAATATCCTGTATATTTCTATCTTCTCGAAATTGCCTACTTGCCACCTTGTTAAAAACTAAACTATAAGGCCTATTTTATTCACTTATACATATAGCATATATCTACAGGTCTAATGTCTCATAGCCATTCGTTAAATTACTTCTATTACCTAAAAAGGGATAATACCTACTCTGAAAGATGCTAATAGAATAATGTTCTCCAATGAGTTTTGATTATTATCGCAATATTTTCAAACAAAAGGACCATTTAGCCCATGTTGAAAAAATGCTGTTTTACACCGTTTCACATTATCAGTCTTCTCCTAGTAATGCTAACGATATATGTTTTTTTATTTATCCAATATCATCAATCTTTTTATCATTAAAAGACCCCATTTACATCTATTCTCAAGACTTTATATTTTGCATGCCTACTACCCCACTTTAGGATAGTTTATTACGTCATAAGCAACATTGATAAGAAGGTATTTGATACTCTTTTATAGCCCTATATTACATTATAATTTTCACAAGCATAAAAATGACATTGCTATTTTCCTCTGAGTAAGAAAAATAGATAGTAATTTTTGATTAGATTACAATACTTAGCTCTTCCATATTATATTAGCCTCATTTTTTGCTATAAAATTGTAATAAAATGATAAGAATTTTCTCGAGGCTAACTCGAGGCTAAAGACATCAATATCCACTTTACTACCCTATTTAGTATCTTATAATCTCTAACTACATCACTCCGAGTCATATTTTTGTAAGAAAACTTTATAGGGTATATTTTTTGTGTAAGAAAATGTGGTATTTTGCCTTAATTCTATTGACTGTTGGGGTTAAAACTTTTAAGCTTAGATTGAGGCTAAAAATTGTTACTGTTTTTCTCAGACTTTTCACAAGCAAGAAAATTAACAATTCTAGGGTATATTTTTTAGCTTTAGGCAGGAATTCTCAGGGTAAACAAGATAAATTAGGAGCAATCCATGAATTCTGCCGACTCAAATAAACCAAAAAAACTACTAACACTCGAACAGGCCGCTAAGAAATTAGGCGTGTCTGTCGAAACACTCCTCGAATGGAACGAGCATCACATCCTCAAACCTACCATTACTTCACGAGGCACAATTGGCTACCCTCTTGAACAAATCAATCAGTTTCTCAAAGCAAAACAGGCAGTCAAATCACAAGAGCTCCCACTCGAAACCCCAGCAACCCCAATCGTACCTGCGCAAGAAGAAACCCAAATAGTAGAGGCTCCAATTGAAACACTTTCTGTAGTAAAAAACCCAATTGAAGCAGAAGTCGTTGCTGAGACTCCATTACAAAAAAAGCAAACACAACAATCACTTATTGTGAGCCTCTATCACAAATTTGTTAAATGGATCGGCGATGAATTCTATTCAGACGAATATATCAAATCTTACCTCAAAACTCAGGTAAAGGATTCAGTTTCAGTTAACTTCAAAAAGCCATTCAAATCATTCAGCATGCCTAGAATGAGAACTGTTGGTATTGCGCTTGGCATTCTGGTTATATTCGCTGGAGTACTCTTTACACAACAGTACAGGATTAATGTTTGGGTTCAAGATTACCAAAAAACTGGACAACCTCAGGCGAGTGAAAGCACTGAAAGTATTCTGGGAGACACATCAAGTAAGCTCAAAATTTCAGGAAGTATTATCTTTAGACTGCCGGTTGTCTTCAAACAGAACGTCAATGCAGAACAAAACGTCAATATCGGTAAGAACCTTACAGTCGGCGGGACAGGCAAATTCACAGGCAATGTGACTGCTCCAAACCTTGTCTACAGTGTTGTTGCAGGTGACAATATCGTTATCTCAGGTGACAAGCAAAACCCTACCATTTCTGTCGATATCCCGGTCGTTGAGAGTGTCACTTCCCTACAAGGTGAAACAGGAGATTTGGAGCTTGAAGCCGGAGATGGAATAGCAATTGATGGATTCACTATCAGTGACATTTCAGACCTTGAGATGGTAGTTGCACGAGGCACATGTGCTTCTTGTATCACTGATGCAGCAGTTGCAAACACATTGACCATTACAGGTGGAAACGTTGCTGCATCTGTCATAACGGGTGTTATCACACCTGAAAATGGAGGTACCGGACTTAGCTCATACAATACGGGAGATCTTATCTATGCTGCAGGAGACGGCGAACTTGACACATTGCCAATTGGAACGACAGATGGTCAAATTCTACAGGTCGAAAATGGTGTTCCAACGTGGAGCACGATTAGCCTTACTGCTACGGGATCTGATAACCTCACATCGGGCGCAAATTTGGTTGGTGTGTTTGATGAATTCACCAATTCAAATGGGCTCACTCTGCAGGAAGTGTTGAATGATTTAGATACCTCTATCGCAGCTGCAGGTGTCAGTCCATTTACCAATGATATCGATGGCACATTTGGTAACTTTATCAGACCAACCGATGCGACTGCTGATCTTTCACTTGGCGGCACAACGATTGCGAATTCCACACTCCATTTTGATGCATCAATCGCAAATTTAGCACTCGGTACCAATAATGGCATCAATGGAAGTATCACCCTCTACTCTTCTGGCGTCGGAGCAACAGATCCAATCATTACTGCCAGCTCATCAGGTGATATCTCGATACCAAATGGCAATGTGCTTCTCGGTTCAGCGCCTGGAGGAAACGGCTTTATTCTTGAAGCTGCAGGTGATATTGGTCCAAGTGCTGATGCCGTCTATGATCTGGGTTCCGCAACACGTCGTTTCAGAAATCTTTATCTTTCTGGAGCAGCAACATCCGATGGAGATATCACAATCTCTAATGCTGATCCATCACTTCGTTTTGAAGATACAACGAACGTTCTCAACACTGATGACTTTGCTCTTTTTGCTGACGGTTCTGTTTTTGCCATTCAGTATGAAGGGTTAAGTAGGAATGATCTCACAATCGATGCTGCAGGTGTTATCACATTGGGCGGTGGATCAGCATCCACAGGTTGTACGCTTACTGGTTCAACAGGCGATTTACTTTGTTCAGGCAGTCTTGGATCAGCTGCTACCACAAATCAAATTGTTTTGGGAACCGGCTTCACGACAACTATCAGTTCCATAGCTCCAGCTGCTAACACAACTGCAACGATTCCTGCATTGACAGCTGACGACACTTTTGTCTTTGAAAATCAGGCACAAACACTCACCAACAAAACGTTTGTTGATGCATCGACTTATATCGTTGATGAAGGCAATGCAACTCGCCGAGCTGTGTTTGACGCATCACTTATCGGTGTCAGTACAACCCGAACACTCACCATTCCAGATGCAGACGGCACAATTTGTGTCACTTCAGGAAACTGTGCAGGTGTCGGTGGAGCAGTTGGCGGTACTGGAAGTCAAAATAGACTCGCAAAATTTGCAGTCACTGGTTCAATCATTGGCGACTCCTCTATTGAAGATGACGGTACAAATGTCACTTTTTCAACCGATTTGATCTTCTCACAAGCAAATACAAACATCCAATTAGGTGCAAGTGATTCAGCAGGTCTCCTTACCATCACAGATAGTGCAGGCTCACCAAATACCCTTTTGAGTCTAACAGATAACGGAACAACCGCAACACTTGGTGTTTCAGAACTCAGATTGACAGGATCAGCAAGTGATATCACAACAGGAGCAGGCAGTAATCAGGATCTGACATTATCAGCCGATGGCACTGGAGTGATAAATCTTAACGATACGATCGTTATTCCAGCGCTTGTCGGCACAACCGCAACTACAATTGTCTGCCGTGACAGTGGGACCGGTGAACTCAGCGGCTGTGCTGCAAATGCAGCTGGAGTTACACTGCAGCAGGCATATGTGGCTGGAAATACCATTGCAACACTTGATGCAAGAGATCTCGACTTCACGCTAACTGACACTGCAACAGATTCTAACTTTGATATCGTTACTGAAGCAGATAATCTTGTCACTATTTCGAGAGCAGATGGCGTATCAACTGAAGCCCCTTCGCAACTGCTTCTCCTGCAAAACCTAGATACTGACCTTACCATTGCTGATGGAGTACTTGTAAATGTCGCTGCAGGCGGCGTTATTACTGACGGTATTGATGTTTCAAATGCAGATATAGTCAATGCAATTAACGTCGGCGCGAACTCAATTATTGGAACTACAGGATCAATTGATTTCACCAACTTTGACGTTGATGGTACGGGAAATACAACAATCGGCGGAACACTCACCGTCACTGGAATTGCAACATTTAACAACAACATTAATCAAACCGGCGCCGGAACATTCACAACTGGAACTGGCAATGTGTCATTAAATGGCAATACCACAGTATCGGGTGCTAATACCTTCTCTGTCGGAACAGGTGCTGCAACTTTTGGCGGTTCACTAACTGCTGAAGGTTTGGCAACATTTAATGGCGGCGCAACAGTCTCACTGGGTGAAGAATTCCTCGCTTCAGGCACAGCAACATTCGCACCAAACGGTACGAATGATGTCACATTCCTTACTGATGCTGATTCAACCGTTATCTTTAATGGTCTGCAATCAAGTACCGGCAACAAACTATGTGTAGATGGCACAAATAATCTTGTCCTTTGTAATGCACAAGGCGGTTCACTGCAACAGGCTTATGACGAAGGCAATACCATCAATACGACTGACGGCAGAAACATCGCATTTACCCTTGAAAATACAGCGACTGATTCAAACTTCTTGATCTCAACAGCAACTGATTCAACTGGTTTTACTTCTATAACCCGAGCTGACGGTGTCGGCACAAACTCTCCACTCCAGCTACTGCTTCTTGATAATCTCGATACAGATCTTGCCCAAGGTACGGGGATTCGAATTCAATCTGCGGCAGGAGGATTATCGACGGCGATTGATGTTTCGGATGTCGACATCGGTACCGCCCTATCGTTTGGTGAAAACGATATATCAGCCACATATTTCTCTATTGCCGGTTCAACCGGCAACATTGGTTCTTCAGGGGACCTCGCAATTAACGGTGGAGACATCACTTCCACGGCTGGAACGTTTAATTTGCTCAATGAACCAACAACGATTAACTTCGGAACAAGTGCGACAACGCTTAGTTTGGGCGCCGCAACAGGAACAACGACCATTAACAATCTAACATTGAGTCTGCCAAATGCCACAGCGATAAACGCACTACAGGCAGCTTTAAGCGTCGACTCAGCTTCAATCGGCGGCGGTTATGGGACAAGCGGTTCAACGCTCTCAAATACCGGCGATATTTTAGCTAATGGTAATCTTGTTATTGATGGCGCTTCAATTCTCAATGGAAACACCGTCGTGGGCGGAACATTCCAAGCAACTGGCGCTGCAACATTTAACAATAATATCTCTCAAGTTGGCACTGGCACCTTCTCAACAGGCACCGGCAATGTGAGTTTGAATGGCATTACCTCAGTTACTG
>JBPOIT010000020.1:0-3762 GCA_052034235.1 Candidatus Levyibacteriota bacterium | reverse complement strand
AGAATATAACTTGTTGTGTTAATTTGTGCGTCATGCTGACAAAGTGTAAAGTTATCCACCCAATTAGTGTTTCGGATGGTATCCCGTATGCCAAAGTAGGTAAGGAGCGTACAAAGAAAAACAATCATAATAATATTCATTTGTTTACTCTTATGTATTTTTTTACGTATCACTTCATAGAGAAGTCCCAGCATTCCCAAAAGACCGACAAGCGGCATATAAAACCATCTGTCAGCAACAGTCAAATCCAAAGGGAAAAGCTGAAGTATTAACCCGAGATTCAAAACAAAAAAACTGAGAAAGAATATATATGCTTTGAATTGTTTCTTCTTTTTTTTCTTTAAGAAAAAAGGTGGAAGGAGAAGTGCGGTTATGAATAAACTCGCAAGAAGCAGTGGAAAAACAAAATTATAAACATTTGGTTCTTTTATAACCCAGTACCAGCCAAACGCAATAGAAAAAGGTAAAAATGTATTTCTTAGATAATAACTAATCAGTGACGGAATGGTGTATAAGCGTTCAACAAATGTCGCGTTTGCAGACATATACAGAAAATGCGTATTTATCCCTGTATTGCCAACAAACACGCGCAGAGACAGATAACACGCGAAAACAAAAACAATCGCAGAAATAAACATGAGTATGCTTTTTTTTGAAGGTTTACAAAAAAGTACATAATATATTGTAGTGAGCGGCAGAAAAAGGAGTCCGGTTTCTTTACTGAGTAATGATAAAAAAAGAAAAAACGGTGTTACATAGATCCATTTTTTATGTGAGACAGAAAGTAAGCCTAAAAGTCCAAAGAATGCGAAAAGTTGCTCTTGCAGATTTGATATATAAACGACTGCCTCATTATTTATCGGATGAAGTAGAAAAAGAAGCGCGAGTACAAAAGAAATCTTAAGCTTGAGATGTTTTTTAAAAAGGAAAAAAATCAGAATTGCATTTCCTATATGCAGTAATAATTGAAAGAGATGAAAAGGAAATGCAACCGCTCCAAAAAGTGCATAAATAATTGCAAAAGAGGTAGACATCATTGGTCGATAATATAGACCTGCACTTGCTCCAACCTCTTCTAAAAAGAGCGTACTCCCTTTAAAAAATTGCGGAATATTTGCGAGTGAATGAATTGCAGGATTGGTTAAGATTTGCCCATTATCATCCCCGACAAATCCATTAAAAAGCATTGATGCGTAAACAAGAAGGCCTATGAGAATGATAAAATGCACCGCTTTAACAGTGGTAAAGGGTACAAAAAAAGATTTAAATGAAATTTGCTGTTCTTCCTCACGCATCTTTTTTAAACTGAATAATTTTAAGCATGCCAAAGTGAAATGTCTTAACCCGAATAATTTTCAAATGAAGTGATGCAAAAATATCTTCTAAAGAATTTCCGGTGAAAGATTGTACATGTGCGTGTCTCCACACAGGATAATACATCGTCCAAAGCGTCCAGGTGAGTTTGAAGAGTTTATTATCAGTTGGCACAAGAATTAAACCATATCCGTCTTTTTTAAGAACTCTTTTCATTTCTTTAAGAACCTGAACCGGATCGTCAACATGTTCAAGCATTTCTAAGCAAAAGACTGCTGAAAAAAAGTTGTTTTTGAAAGGAAGCTTTTGCGCATCACCCACCACAAATGTCCCCTTCGGAATTCTTTTTTTGGCTAGACGTATTGCTGAGGATGAAATATCAATGCCGTATACTTCTTTAACTTGTGTTTTCTGCATAAGCTTTTGGGTAAAAAGTCCTGCATGACAGCCGACATCAAGGATTGGACCAGTATTCTCTTTTACAATGTCCAAAACCTCCGCAAATCTTTTTTTGTGCCAGTATTTTTGAAAAATATTTGATTCTATCCCTTTATCATAATGATCTGCCGGAACATCTTCATGTATTTTTTGGAGTGATGTCATGTGTAGGTGCTTCATAATTCGATAGGTTCATTTTTTGCAATTTTTGATAGTACGAGGTCAGCAATGTGCGGAGAGAGATAATTTGCAAGACGGGCATTATCAATTGCTTTTTGCACTTCTCCACTTTTGTATTCATAAACTGCAAAAAGCAGATAGAGTGTCGGATTATTAGGGTAGGACTTCAAACCCTTTTCGATCACTGTTTTTGCCTGAGGTAGCTTCCTTTGCCTAAGTAGCTCTGCTGCGTAATTTTGATACGTCATATAATATTCACCTTGTGCAAGAGATTTTTCATACGTTTCAATAGCTTTGTCGCCTTTTCCTAATTTACTGTAGGTGTGCGCCAAATTATCAGACGTGCTTTGCGTTGGATAGAGTTCCAGCGCACGTACAAAATGTTTTGCAGCCTCATCATACTTTTGTTCATGCAATAAAACATACCCTAAATTATTGTGGAGAACAAAACTATTTGGATCAACCTGAATATCATGCGAAGTCAGTGAATAATCACTTTTCCAATCCAAAGAACGTATAAATGATCGCGCTGCCAAAGAAGATATAATAACAACCGCAAAAATGAGAAAAACCAGATAAAACCGCTTTGGTTTCGTAAGGTATTCAAGTAAGATACCAAACAAACCGATAAAACCGACAATTGGGAAATAAATCCACCTGTCTGCAAACGTAAAATCGAGTGGAATAATTTGACTATGAAGCGCTAGTCCAATGACTGAAATTCCCAAGAAAAAAAGCAGTGAGTGTTTCGTATCTTTGTTTTTGATTTTAAAATATAAAATAACAAAGAGTAGTAACGAAACAAAAATAACGCTCAAAGGAATATAAAAATCCTGCATTGTCGGTGTAGTTACTACCCATTGATGACCCCACGAGAGATCTTTGGGGAAAAGGAACAAAAGAAAATATGAATATATTATTTTCGGAATAGTCAGCAATCGTTCATCAAGTGATGCTTCCATTATGGGAGAAATTGCTTGATGATTAATTGATACCTGCCCAATAACAAAACGCAAAAAGAGGTAGAACGCAAAGACGCCGCTTATAAGAAATGTTGTAGGTAAAAGTCTTTTTCTTTGATGTAAGAATACAAAAAGAACAGTTGCAGGTAAAAAAAGAGCACCGGTCTCTTTAGAAAGCAGTGCAAATAGAAGCAGTACTCCAATTACAGCTGCATTCTTTTTTATGTACTGCTTGCTATATGCAACAAAAAGAAGTGCTGACATTCCAAAAATGAAATATAAAGGCTCCTGCATGTTGGCTATATAGACAACGCTTTCTGTATTGGCTGGATGTACTAAAAATACAGTTGAGAGGAAGAAAGCCAATTTAAGTGAAAAGAACCGTTTAAAAAGCAGCAAAACGAGTGATGCATTTATAATGTGCAGCACAAGTTGTATAAGATGAAATAAGAACGGTGTTCCACCTGAAAGTTTATAAAGTAGCGAAACAGCAAAGGTAAAGATTGGCTTGTAATAAATCCCTCCTAAATTGGTCACATCACCGCTATAATAACTGCTGCCAAAAAGAAAGGTTGTGTAGTTAAAGTTCGTGATTTGAGGGTTTTGGAGAATGTAGATGTTATCATCAGCGACAAATCCATTAAATAGACTCGCCGCATACAGAAGCATACCAATAATTACTAAATAATGAATCGCTTTAATTGTCGTGAAAGGAGTAAAATATTGTTTAAAAACGAGTTCTTCTGTGGAATCTTTTTCCTTTGAGGGCATAGTAGTTTCTATATTAATATAACTTATAGAGTGAAACAAGGATGAGCTTTACCAAAAAACTCCATTTTGCGTTTTAGATAAATATTCATGCACCAAA
>JBPOIT010000036.1:0-38772 GCA_052034235.1 Candidatus Levyibacteriota bacterium | reverse complement strand
TGAATTACCAATTTTAATAATTTTTTGCTTCATTGTTATAACATGTTATAACAAAAATGTAGGCATGTCAATAACGTGAGGGTACCTAAATTGTGAAATTTGAGAGTTGCTTAAGCTTTTTTCTCTTCACCGAGGTAGACGTGGACGTCGTCGATTTTTTCCCAATCAAAAACTTCGTGTTTATCAAACATAATTGCACGTTCGCGTTCTGCTGCTTCTGGGCTTTCTGAGGCGTGGATTAAATTAAATTGCTGACTCATTGCAAAATCACCGCGGATTGTACCTGGTTCTGCCTCTCGTGCTTTAGTGATACCAATCATCTTACGAACGGTAATCGCAACATCAATCCCCTCCCACAACATCGCAACAACTGGGTAAGACTGCATGTACGATTTCAAACCTGGAAAGAAAGGCTTATCCTTGTGATGGACATACCATTCATCCAAAATAGCGTCGTTGAGGGAAATCATTTTGATTGCGGCGAGTTTAAGACCTTTGCGTTCAAAGCGGTGAATAATTTCACCGATCAGTCCACGCTGGACGCCGTCTGGCTTTACAAGTACAACTGTCTGTTCCATAGGTTATAATTTTAGCAACTCTTCTATTTTTTGTCTATCTTCAAAATTGCCTATCAATGCAAGGTTTAGGCCTTCATTGACAAAAAACTCTTTGCCAACTGCTTGCACATCTTCAATTGTGACTGCATCCAGTTGCGCGAGGATTTCATCTGGATTCTCAACTTTATCTTCAAGTAGTTCTTGATGGGCATAAAATCCTGCTACAGACCGACTGTCTTCCAAATCGAGCACCATATGACCTTTGAGATATTCTTTGGCTTTTCTGAGCTCTTCATCCTTAAGTTCGATATTGCCGGCTGCAATCTTACGATATTCTCCCATCATTACTTCAATTGCCTCAAGAACACGCTTCGGATCGATACCAGCTGTTGAGACAAGTGTTCCTGCATCTGCATATTCTTCCTGATGTGTCCTGACATAATATGCAAGTCCGCGTTTTTCGCGCACTTCATGAAACAATCGACTCGACATACCGCCGCCAAGAATTGCTGCCAACACTGACAACGGATATTTTTTACCGGAATGCAAATCGACAGTTCTTAGTCCAACTGCAACGTGGATCTGTTCTGTTTTTTTGTCATGTAATAAGTACTCAGGTTTTGATTGTTTCTCAACAATTTTTTCATGAGATTTTGGAGTAAATTGTTTCATTGGAGCAAAATATTTTTCAACAGTTGCGATAGCAAACTCCTCATCAAAACCGCCAGCAATCACGACAGTCATATTGCTAGCACTGTAAAGACCTGACATGTATGTCACAAAATCTTCGCGTGTAATTCTGTTTATGATTTCTTTTTCTCCAGCGATATCCCATCCCATTGGTGTATCACCGTATAATAATTTTTCATAAATATCACCGATTTTTCGCATGGGCAAATCTTCATACATGTTGATCTCTTCAATGATAACTCCCTTTTCTTTTTTGATTTCTTCTGGATCTAATTTTGAATTGAGGAGCATGTCAGACAATAAATCAATTGATGTTTCCATGCGGGCTTTTGCTGATTTGATGTAGTAGCCAACTGTCTCTTTGCTTGTGAATGCGTTGCATTCGCCGCCCATTCCATCAACGATAGAAGAGATATCAATTGCGGATGGACGCTTCTCAGTTCCCTTAAACGCCATGTGTTCTAAGAAATGAGCGATGCCGGATATGTTTTTTGTTTCATATCTACTACCAGCATTTACCATTGCTAGAACAGTAACACTTTCAAGAGATGGCATTGGAATTGTCAGAACACGGAGACCGTTTGCTAAAATTTTTTTATGATATTGCATAGTATATTTTTTGTAGTAAAAATCAATTGTAACATTTTTTCTGTCGGAAAAAAAGGACGATATTCTTGCCAGCAGTTAACAAGGAGTTGCAGATGGTTCAGGAATTGGTTGTTCAATTGGAGTTGGGTTGTCTGGCAGTTTAACATTTCCACCGCCAAAAAGTTTTTCGAGAAGTGCAAAAATTTCTTTGAAGAAATTAAGTAACATTTCCATAAGACCGCCCCCATTATTTCTATGATGTTTGCTTTTTCCGCGATGAGCAATTGATGTCGCAGTGCTAACACAAGGATCAGCAATCGATGGAACTGTTGACGGTATAGTTTGTCCACCCGTTGGTTGCACTGTCCCCTGTGTTGGATTTATTGGTGAAGTAACACCAGGCGGCAATGTCGGGCAAGGGCCAAGACATACATATGGCACTGAAGGAACGACTGACGGATTGATTGAAGGATTTGCGCCGGTTCCGGGCTTCCAAGCTCTGACATAATCGATGTCAAAATTTTGAGGGAAGGTGGTTGATGTGTCTGGATTTCCAGGCCACTGCCCGCCAATTGCCAAATTTACAAGCATATACATGGGTTTATTGGTGATTTTACTGACATCTGTGTAACGATAGACCTCTTTACCGTCTATGTACCAAATAATCGCATCTGCGCGCCAATCAGCGGCATAGACATGGTAATCCGCAGAGAGATCCGCGCCGGTGTTAGCCTGTCCTTTTTCCTGATGTCCCCCATCAATCCAATGATATGTCGTGTGTGCTACATTTGGTTCGTGGCCAAGAATCTCCATGACATCAATCTCTGGAGGCCAGGTTTCATCTGCAGGCAGCGTCCAGAATGCAGGCCAATATCCTTTTCCCTTTGGTGATTTGGCACGCATCTCCATGTAATAATAGGTCTCTGTAAATTTCCCTGCTGAAGAAACCATACCTGCTGTGTATTCGTACGTTTTGCCGTTTGAGGCTTGTTTGGATTCTTTTTTGCCAATGAGATTCATGATGCCACCACTGAATGTAATATTTTGAGGTTGATACCATTGAAGCTCAGCATCACCATGGTTGCAGCCTTGACCGTCCCAATACGGATAACAAGGTATCCATTTCGAGCTATCAAGAGATGTGCCGCTGAATTCATCGCTAAAGATAAGCTGCCAATTACCTGTTTGGCCGACGGGCTGCACACTACCTGTTGTCGGATCAACCGCCGCCGCCCGTTGCCTGATATCCTGACGCTGTTGAAGCACAATGAGAATTAGAGGAAGTACCAAAACACCAGAAAGCACTACTATTTTTTGCAGTTTAGTAATTTTTTGGCCTCGTTTACCGACGCGTTTTACCTTTTTCATAATGCCAAAGAAATATTATTGGCCGCCTCTATTGATGAGCTCTCTGAGGAAAAGATTGTAATCGAATTGGTTAACAGCACCATCATCGGTGATATCAGCTCGAAGTTCTTCACCAGCTGGGCAGTTCACAGCTGGACTCAGATCACTGTAGCAGCCCATGAGGATATTGTAATCAAGAATATTGAGCTGATTATCGTTATTGATATCTCCGTTCACAAGTGCAGCAAGCGGCAACTCTTTTGTTTGACCTGCTGTGAGGTTTTGGATACCTGGCACAAGTGCTCTGAGGAATTGATCTGTCTTGACTCTAATTTGATGTGCCCCGCTTGAGATATCTGTACCCAAGCTAATCAGTCCCTTGAAATGACCTGAAGTTGTATCAAAAGCAACTGTTCCGGTAACCGTCTTCACCAGTACATTGGAATCATTGTACACATCAACTGAAACAGTTCGCTGAGACCTGAGTGGCGTCATATTGCCTGTGCCATTTGGATTAGCACTATCGCCGCCTTTACCAAGTCCATGAAGAGCGAGGTTGAAAGCAATATTGGTACTGCCTGGAACGAGTGTTGGCGTTGGCATTGGTGTATTTGTCGGCTGTGGAACATCAGTTGGCTCAGCTGTTGGCGTTGGTGTCTTAGTTGGTGTTGGAATAGCACTTGTCGGCCCAGGTAATGTAGGAGTTGGGGTTTTTGTTGGTGTCGGTGCATTGGGTACGGTTGGTGTTGGCGTCTTGGTCGGAGTTGGAATAGACGTTGGCGTCGCTGTTGGTGCAGAGAAAGGAGTTGGGGTTGGCACTTTTGTAGGTGTTGGGGTTGGAGCATAGTACACTGTCGGTGTAGGAGTTGGCTGTGTGGGTAGACCATTTATCATACTCACATCATCAACCCAAACAGTTCCTGATGCTTTGCCAAACTGGACTCCGACTAAACAGTCATTCTTCGATTCTGTTGCCTGAAATGTTGAACTGTATGTCTGCCATGTGGGACTGACTGAAACAGTTTTTCTCATGTAGACTTTATAAGGTGAAGCACTATCCTGAACGACGATATCGACAGTTCTATTGACTGAGGATTTTGCAGCGAAGGTAACTGTGTATGTCTGTCCTGCTGAAACCACAACACCGTATTGAGCCAACTCAACATCAGTAATCACTGATCCACCAGATGAGACAGCTACTTGCCCTGACGCAGCTCCTCCATATTTTTCAGAGGTTGTTGTCGAAAAACTGGAAGATCCGGATCCTCTATTCCAAAGATACCAAGAACCCTTCCCCGATTCAAATCCAGGATTCGTAAGCACATTTGAACTCGATGCACGGCTTCTGGTCTCTTGAGTCTGATTTATGTTTACTACGGTAAAGAAGACACCGCCAAGCAGCGCGAGCACTCCCATCACAGCAAACGGTGTATAACGAGTAAAATAGTGGTGCTCGGATGGCAACATAGACAGTGCGACTTTTTACAAAGCTGCTCAATCTAGTACATCACATTAAAGAAGTGCTTGTCAATAGTCGCTACATTCGTTCCGGAGCTTCAATACCGAGCAGATAGAGTCCCTGTTTCATTGTCTTTCCTGTCATGCCTGTTAATCCTAATCTGAACTCTTGTACTTTAGGATCGCCTTTCAGAATTTGATGCTTCTGATAAAAGGTGTTAAATGCCTGAGAAAGTTCGAAAAGATAATTGGCAATGAGATTAGGAGCATACCGCATAGCAGCTTCTTCTACTATTTCCTCAAATCTTACAAGCAGCTGCAACAATTCCCGCTCCTCTATTTCTAGCGCAACATGCCCAATTGGAGAAACTGAATCTCCTGTCGTCCCTGCCTTTTTAAGAACGCTTTGTGTTCTCGCATAGGTATATTGCAGATACGGCCCTGAATTGCCATCAAAACTCACCGATTCTTCTAAATCAAACGCTATTTCCTGCCCAGTCGAAACCTTTAGGAATGAATATTTCACAGCGCCGATAGCCACTTTCTCAGCAATTTCCTCCTCTTCTTCCTTTGTATATTCTGACCTATTCGTTTTCAAAATTTCAAAAATCTTACTCTTCGCTTCGTTAATAAGCCACTCGCCGAGAACCACATTTCCTGAACGTGAACTCATTTTGCCGTGTTTGAGTTTGACCCAGCCGTACGCTAAGTGACGTTCTTTATCTCTTGTTTCAGAATGAAGCTGAGCAAGCGCTTCAAACACCACCTGAAAATATCCTGATTGCTCAGGACCGACAACATGGATAATATAATCAGGATGATTCTCCTCAAACTGCAATGGCCCAAGTCCCATTTCCTTACCTTCATAGGTTGGATTGCCTTCGCTTGTTATGAAGACACGATCATGTAAACCGTATTTTGAACCTGGAAAAATAATTGCACCTTCGCTTTTTTCAAAAATTCCTTCTTCAAGTCCTTTCAGTACTGTTTCTTTGCCAGATGTATAGATTTCACTTTCAAAATAATACCGATCAAAACGGCTGCCTACCCGTTTGTAAATCGTCTCAAAATAATCAAGACTCCATTGACGCGTCATTTCATAAACTTCACGTATATCAGTATCTTTCGCATAGATCTTTTTGTTTATTTCTCGTATCTCTTTTTGAGCGTTTTCATTTTCTTCAAACGCTTTACTTCCCGCAGCGTAAGCTTTCCCCAGAAAGTCTACACGCTCCTTGGTGTCAGTTCCCACACTTTTTACATCAAAAGCCTCATCATGAAGCATTGCATACAGACACTTTGCAATATGCATCCCGACATCACCCTGATAGTTGGCACGAACAACAGTCGCATCAGCAGCTTCCAAAAGCCGGATAAGCGACTCGCCAGTTGTAATATTTCGCAGATGACCAATGTGAAACGCCTTATGAGTGTTGGGATGGGCATACTCAACAACAAGTTTTTTTCCTGACAAATCAGTTTCCACTTTTGAGAGACTTTTGTGAGACAATGCGTTTTTAATAAAAATCTCATCCTTTATCCAAAAATTAATAAATCCAGGACCTGCAATCTCTATCTTTTCAAAAATATCTTCATCAGTTAGTTTTAAACGAATTTCTTCAGCAAGTTCACGCGGATTCTTTCCAGCTTTTTTTGCAGCCATCAAAGCGACATTTGTTGTGTAATCCCCATGCTTATTATCTGCAGGATAATCAACAACGACAACAACATCTTCCAGTTCATACGTTTTCAGCACTTGGCTGATTTGATTTTTAATTTGCTGTTTTAACATAACTCTAAGTGTATCACCTCTATGCAAGAGTTAGTGACTATTCATAAGCGTTGATAGTGCTTTTGTGTAATGCCTTTCTTTCTTTTCCCACCAAATATGTTCTTTTTTTATAGCTTTTGTTATATTTTGGAGCAGTAAATTTCCTGTTCCACCGATATGTGTCGATACTTGTAATACTTCCTGCGTGTCATACTTCGGCAGTGTATCAAGCGCCAATCCAACTTGTTTGTACGCATCTCGAAACGGCATGCCCTGGTTTACAAGTTCGTATGCAGCATGTGTTGCAAAAAGCTCAGGAGTCATGGCTTTTTGCAAAGCTTCCTCTTTGGGTTTGAGTGAAGTAACCACCAACTGACAGAGCATAAGAGAATCAAGCACAGTATCAAGAGATTGCATAAACAATGCTTTTGTCTCACCAAAATCAGCATTGTAGCCTGAAGGCAGTCCTGCGCTCATGCTTGCAACTGCTTGTTCTGCACCAATAATTTTATGCGTTCTCGCTCTCATCATTTCCATCACATCAAGATTTCGCTTCTGAGGCATAATACTTGATCCAGTAGTGAGACTTTGATCAATCGTGAAATATCCAAACTCACTTGTTGTAAACAGAAGCATATCTTGTGCAAATCGAGAAAGCGTGAGCATTGTTTGGGTAAGGCTATGCATAATTGCCAGTTGGAATTTATATCTGCCAGGTTGTGAATACAAAGCATTATTCTGCACTTTAGCAAACCCTAACAAGCTTGCGGTCAATTCTCTATCAATCGGTAGTGAAACTCCATAACAAGCGCCAGTGCCGAGTGGCGATTGATCAGTCAAAATAAAAGCACTTTTCATTGATTCCATATCATCAATCAAACTCTCTGCAAAGCTTCCTAGCCACATTCCCATACTCGACGGCATGGCTTTTTGCATATGGGTATACCCAGGCATCGCAATAAATTCATACTCAGTTGCTTTTTTTTGGAAACTTTTAGTAAGCATAAAGTTTGCTTTGGAAAGTTCAAAAAGTACTTCCTTTGCGTACAAACGCATATCCAAAACAACCTGATCATTCCTGCTTCTTGCTGTGTGAATTTTCTTTGCCGTATCACCAAGTTTTTCAATCAATACAGCCTCAATTTTTGTATGCACATCTTCATCATGAGCTGAGATCATAAACTTCCCTACCTCAGCAAGTTTGATAATTTTTAAAAGCTCTTTTTGTATTGCATGAAACTCATCAGTCGTTAAGATTCCAATCTTCACAAGCATCTGAGCATGAGCAATAGAACCCAAAGCATCAACCTTAATAAGTCTGCTGTCAAGAACAGCACTATCGCCAAAACAATACTGCTCAGCAAATTCATTCTGCGTATAATTTTTATGCCAAAGTTTATTCATAAGTTTACCTAACTAACACAGTTTGCCTTTTTGTAGGATGCATTTGATAGATATCAACCATAAAAGGCCCTTCCTGCATTCTCTCTTCTGGTAATCTAAGTCGCTCTGTTGGTTTTGTGCCTATTAGTCTCCCCCCGGCATTTAGGAGGGCATTTCTCCCCCTTTCATTCTGCTGCCCCGTTATGGCAATGACTGTTCTCTCTGGGAACGCTAAGCCAGCAATATTTGAAACGGCTTCAATAGCTCTGCTTCCTTGCCCACTTATATGGGGAACTCCTAATACTCTATTCCCCCGTGATGCAGCGACACCATTGCCAAGCATTGATCCAGCCTCTATAGCAGAATTAATATCCCCTCTAAAACTTGGATCTAATGCTTCTCCACCTTCGGGAGAATGTATCTTCATACTTGCAAACCCTAAAAGATGATCACTCGGATTACCTTTTCTATCAACACCCACAACTACTGCTGTTGCACCGCTTAAGATTCTGTATTTTAGCTCTTCTTCAGGAACTGGTATGGTTTTATCTGGATTTGCTTGTAAGATTTCTGCAACCTGTTCTGTAATTTCATTAACTCGATTTTCTTCTAAAATTTCTGGAACCAAAACGCCAGCCACAAGCAGCGTATGCTCAGAGACTTCAACAATACTATGTCTAACAACCAACAAACCACTTTCTTTACAAACTCTCATATCTTTCCTTTCCAACAAAAAAGCCCTTGCAAACTCCTAAACAAACTTGTTTAGAAACTTACAAGGGCCTTCAATGTGAGGCGGTACCACCTTGCTTCCCTGTTAAGGGATCTCTTTTCGGTGCTTTGATTCAACAACACACCTTATCAAATTTTTACGGCTGACTTCCGTCGCGGTTAGTAGGTTTCCCGTTCCCGCGCTGCTTACCTACTGCGGTAGGTTTATCCCAACTGAGTCGGGACACGCTTTTATAGACTCTAACTATTATAAACGTTTTCTTCGATAGCTGTCAAGAAAAATTGAAAAACGTATGAAAATGCATGAAGATGACTCTTGCATTTTTAAGTGATTCTTGTTACCTTTATACCTAGGGAATAGATTATCGGGACAGAAATTTTCTTGTTCCTAAATACTAACCTCTATCGTCTACATACAAACAAATGAGTAAAATTTTAATCATTGATGACGACCAAACAATTGTAAGTATCTGGAGCATGGCTTTAAGGTCTGAGAACTTTGAAGTCGTGACTGCTTCTTCTGGAAAAGACGGTATTGAAAAAGCCCACAATGATAAACCCAACTTCATACTCCTTGATCAAATCATGCCAGACATGAAAGGTAATGACGCGCTTCGAATCCTCAAACAGGATCCAACTACAAGAGATATACCTGTCGCGATAGCCTCTAACTACAGCGAAAATCAAATGATGCAAGATGCAATTAACCAAGGAGCTGTTGATTATATTATGAAATATCAAATTGAACCATCTGATCTTATTGTCAAACTCAAATCTCTCATGCAGGGAGAGGTCAATAATCCTCAGCATATCGACTAAGCACGCTGCTTGCATTCGCTCCGAAAACAATGTCATAATAGAATTGTATGAGTCTGCCCGCTCTCATATCCCTCTTTGTCATCCTCTATCTCAGCCTTTTTACAATACGCTCATCAATAACAATTTCAAAGGCTAAAAAGCGACTTCTAGCACTTGAAAAAGAGCGAGATATGCAGGCTTTTGCAGAAGTTTTACTCAACGATATATCTTCAATAATTAATACTTCACTTGATATTCCCAAAGTCCTGAATATGATTTGTAAACACCTAACCAATGTCCTTACCTGTTCAACAGTATCAACACTTCTGGTCAAAGGTGACAAATTAATACTAAGAACTGACGTAAAAGAAAATGTTTCTTCCGCATACATTGAAGATGTTAAAGAGCGCATGATTGCTTCACTTGCTTCCGTGCAGAAACATGATTATCGATTTTCACCAATCACTGAGCATGTCAGTGGCAACAAACACGACACTTCTACGCAGAATACTGCAGGGTCTGTGTTCCATATGCCGCTTTTTTTGTATGACAACGTTATCGCACTTATCACGATTACCTCTACCAAGGAAGATACATTTCCAACAGCAGACATCGAAGCTCTCCAGCATGTCATAAATCAAACTTCACGTTTCATAAGCAAACTTGACGGGATACTTCAAGAACAACAGCGACGACTGCAAGCGATGGTTGGTAGTTTGGCTGATGGTGTTGTCATGATAGATAATGAAAATAGGCTGCAGATTATTAATCCTGCAGCAAAACAACTTCTCTCATTGAAGGATGAAGAAATTGCCACTATGGATGTCTTAAGCGCTCTCCCCATTCATTTCGATTTTCGAAGTAAGATTCTCGCAGCAATTCACCAGAATAAGTCAAGCGAGATAGCAAATGTCCCTGTAAAGAACAAACAACTCAGGTGTCGTATTTCGCCTGTTTTAGGAACAACGGGAAAGACCTTAGGAGCCTCACTTCTTATGCGCGACGAAACCCTTACGAATTCAGTCCCCCGTATGAAAGAAGACTTTACCAATATAATCGTCCATGAACTCAGAAATCCACTAACCTCAATTAAAGCTTCAAGTGAGTTACTCATTTCCCCTGTTAAATTCTCTCCAGAGGAGCAGCATAAGCTTATTAATGTGATTTATCAGCAATCAAACAAATTATTAACTGAAGTTCAGCAAATACTCGACGCGGCCAAACTTGAAGCTGGAGTTTTTATCATTCACAAAAAAACTGCAGATCTAAAAGTGCTTATTAGCCGCGTCACAGAATCTTTCCAAAAAGAAGCTCAAGAGAAGATGATCAAATATATCGTCGATGTTGAATTTCATTTACCAAGTTTTTCATTTGATGAAAAGTATCTCGGAGAAGCACTTTCAAATCTCCTTTCAAATAGTATGAAATTCACCTCCCAAGGTGGAACAATACAAATAACTGCAAAACAAAAACACGGCAATGCACATATTTCAATTGCTGACACAGGTGCGGGCATTCCTAAAGATAAGCAGCATAAGCTATTTAATAAATTCTCACAAATTGAAGATGCAAGTGCATCTGTTGGTAAAGGTTTGGGATTATATCTCGCAAGAGGCATAGTAGAAGCTCACGGCGGTACAGTCGATATAGATTCAGATCGAGGACGAGGGACGACAATTAGTATTACACTTCCGATGCACGAGACAAGTCATCATCTCAATACAAAATCAACTAATTCAGATCCCACACAAAACATGGTTAACTAATACCCATCACTTACGAATTCCACGTCTCCTTCCTGATCAGTTCGTCTTATAGGTACATTTTGCAGCAGATGAAGCGTAGCGAGCGTGGGATGACCATAGTTATTTTTGCCGACTGATATGACCGCAGTTTGAGGCGAAAGTTGCTCAATAATTGAAGTAGTCAGACCACTTGCTGAACCGTGATGAGGAGCCTGCACTATCGTAACTTCTCCCTCTAGCAATGCAATAGCTTCCTCCAAACCCGCAGCTTGACTGTCACCTGTTAACAGAGCTTTAAATGAACCGTACGAAACAAGCATAATAAGTGAAGCAAACTCTTTCGTCTCTCCGATTGTCCCTCCTGGGCTTGAGCGTTCCATATAGTTTTGTGAGGGTCCAACAATACGAATCTCCACCCCATCTCCCATTTGCCAACTATCTCCTGCTGAAACAAACTGTTGCGAGATATTCTTCTTCGCAAAACCCTTCAGAAAGAGTTCAAATGCGGGGGTTGCATTTGAAAGTTTTTCAGTAGCAAATGCTTGAATGTGATAACGATCCTTTACAAAATGAAAGCCCATAAAATGATCAAGATGCGGATGCGTCAAAAGGACGAGATCTAAACTGCGTTGCCACAAAGGTTAATGACGAGACAGACATTCAAGTACTCGTTTGTCTGGTCCTGCATCAATAAGCACATACTTACTACTTGGGGTTTTGATTAAAATAACATCACCCTGTCCGACATCACAAAAAATGATATGCAGCTTCCCATCGTTAAAGGTGAAATATTGATAACATAAAAAGCCAACTAAGACGCAGAGTAAACATGTTATGACTAAAAAATATTTCCTCATCTTCCCTTCAAAGTTCTTTTAGTATCAAACTCTCGTTTCTTTCAATTACTATCTTTTTGTTACCAAGGACAATCGCTGCTAGCAGAACATAATAACCAAACCAGACCACAATGGGTACTTCCGGAATCGAAACAACCCATCCAATATTTCCAAAGACCTCGACTACCGTTGCAAAGAACAGAAGCAACGGATAGCAAAGCAACAGAATCACACTCCCCAATGGCGGGATGAATAATCCCACGAATATCGCAAGACTGCCCAAACCCATCAAAAGTGGAACGGTCCATAGAATAAGTGCGTTTGCTGGAACAGAAAGCAATCCATAATTACCAAAAACGCCTAATAATATCGGCAAAGCAGTAATTTGCGCAGCTAATGTAGTCGTAATATCATCATTCAGCCACATGGGTTTTAACTGCATCAATGGCTTAACCACGAGGATGCCTAATGTTGAAAGAAACGAGAGTTGAAAACCAACATCTTCCCATAAAAAAGGAGAGTGAAACAGCATCAATGAGCCTGTCAGGCACAAAGTCCATACTCGAGTACTTTGACGTCCTAGGAGACTTGCAACCAGCTCAAATGAACACATGATCGCCGCGCGAACAATAGAGGGTTCAAATCCGGCTACAATGACATAGAAGCTAATCCCAACCATTGCTGTGAAAAGTGTATGAGATCTTCTCAGAAACCTAGCCAGAAAACTTATTAAAAATGCAGCAACGAAACTGACGTTCATCCCAGATGCCGCAATTACATGCATGACGCTAACAACTCGCAGTTTTTCCAAAAAGACATCCGGTATGCCATGTCTACCACCCAAAACTATGCCTGGAAGAAGACTTGACGCAACGGGCGGCAATGTGCTTTCGGTCATATTTTTAGCCTTATTTCTTAACTCGTAGGCAGCACTTGTTACAAAATTGTGTTCTTTATTGACAATTTGGACATTTGGGAAGTACATAAACCAGTAAAAACGCCCTTCAAATTCACTTCTTGTGAAAACTCCATTAACTTGCAATTCATCTCCATAGTCATACATAGGCGCAATCTGCGTCGTGATGGTCACACGCATTCCTCCTGTAGTAATAGCCTTAATCTTCTGTCGACCTGCAGTAAGCTTTGGTTCTTCCGTAACTCTGAGCCGTAAAGACACTTTTTTGTCCATCAATATACTCTGGTTGGGACCTGTAGAAGTCGTCAATCCGTACACCAAGAATAGCGAGAATAAGAATGACGATCACTATTTGAAATTTTATGGGCATATCGGTTCAAATTAGCCTCAATTGCTGAAATGAAATAATATAGCACTACTTTAAAAACTCTGCTAGTTAATTAACTGTTACTTTTTCCTTGATTTTTTCATAAACACTCTTACCTACTACCTTTTTGCTGAGTAATTCATCAACTGAGGCGTAAGGACGAGCTGCAATAATTTTATCTGCCGTTGCCGGTCCAATACCTGGAAGGGTATCGAGTTCAGTAGGACTTCCGCTATTGATGTTTACCATGCCATCAGTCTGAGTTCCCAAGATTGTAGGATCTGACTCCCCTGTTCCGACAATCCCTGCTTCCCCTTCGAAAGGAATATAGATCTTTCCGCCATCAATGACTTTTGCCGCAAGGTTCATACCTTTGGAAACTCTCATGCGGTCTGCATCTTTACTCATTCCACCGGCAGCAATCAGCGCATCTTGGATCCGACTATCCGCTGGAAGTGCATAAATACCTGGTTTTTGCACTGCTCCTTCAATATCTACAAAAACCTCTTTCTGAGACGTTTTTTTCTCAGTTTCGACCTTCTTTACCCCTGACTGAAACGTAATTTCTCTAGAATCGTTTCTGGTGACGAGCAACTGCATCAAACCATATCCAATGAGGCTAATTCCTACAAGACCTAGGCCAATAACCTGCCAATGTTCTCTAAGAACAGGCCAATACCGATCTATAAAATGCTCCATACATCCATCATACAATTATAATAGAAATATGTAAATAATTTGTAGATAAACTAATGCTGCGTTACATTTATTAAAAGTTAAAGAGTAAGAAGACAAAAAAATTAAAGTTGATCTAAAACCGATTACCCTCGTTAATATTTTCAGACCTTTGTTTAATTACGATTTTTAGGTGGAGCAAATGGATTAAAATCCAATAATACATTTGTGTGATGAGCATCAATATCTGCTATTCTGTTCCTAGCAGCAGCATCTTCAAGTTCTTTTTGTCTTGCAGCCTCAGCTGCCTTTCTCTGATCTTCTGATTCTTTTATTCGCTTAATGACAAATTCATCATGTTCTATTCCTGCTTGGAATTGTCCTTTTTCACTGCCGAGATCTGGGCCAATGACTGTCAGAATAGGTCTTCCTGGCTCACCTTTTTTGATCGCTTCTTCATGTCTTACCTCAACAGTTAACGCATCCCTCGCTTGACTTGTTAAGGGATTAATTTGTAATCGTACTGGACCTTCTTTAAGAGGTATAACAGATACAGATTCACCAGCCTCATTCAATCCCTTATTACCAGTTTTATAGTGATTACCATTTCTCTGATATCCCGTTATCTCTCCACCTTCAAGCTGAAGATACCATTCCTGATCATTTCCTCTAAATACAATCATTTTTGTATCTTGTGGATAGAGCGAGGCATCTTTAGAAGAGTTAGCCTCAGGATTCCCGATGAGTAATGCATTCCACTCGGGATCTGGCTCAATATCTTGTGTTACAGCACCATCCGCACCCAATTTTACCGCCCTGAGTTCTAATGGTGGTGGATTGTCTCCATAAATACTTAAATCAATCGGTACTGTTCGCTCAGATTGTTTTTTAGCTTCATCATCAGCTCGACTATCAAATTCTGATTCCCAATGAGCCCAATCAACACGTCTAGAAGGCGATGCATGTTCTAGTACTTGCCCCCCATTTAAATTATATTCTCCTAAAACTCTACCTTGACCCATAAATACAATACTATCTCCAGATGAGACGTCAACATGTCTACCTTCAAGTAAGTCCGATCCTCTTCTTTGATCGTCTGCCTCAATGAGAATGCCTCTATACGCACCATTTTGCTCTCCAGATGCAGCATCTATAACTTCTTTTTTAATGACATAAACTTCAAGACCTAAGTCTCCCAATGCGTCTAACAAATGGGGATTCGTTGTCTTCTCTGTGCCTGTCGTTAGCCTTAATCTGCCTGTAGAATGAGGATTTTCTCCTTGTATAGGTCTGACTCCACTCAATTCCAGACGAACTGAAGGTATTCCCGGAATTTGAACTTCTTGAGTTTGCGAACGTCCGCGAAATCTCTCTGCAATTCTAGCTCTTAAACTAGATTCTTTTCGGCCTGTTTGTCTAGGGCCTGCTTCTTGAGTTTCTACTGGCATATATCTCCTATAGTTAATTTACTTAAAAGTAGTATAGTAAGAAAAATGTAAGATGTCAAGAGGCTAAATAATGGAAGAAATTATTTTTAAAATGCCAAAATTTTATAGAAGAGCTAAAATATTTATAACAAAATAATAACCTATAATGATTAGGCGTCGTGTCAAATAATTATATCCTCTTTAGCTTTTTACTTTGTTCAATGTAGGATTTATCATTCAGGGGAGAATATGGCAATGATTTATATCACACGTAGGACACATAGGGATAACATTCAGTTCAATGTTAAGGCCAGGGAGGTATCTCATTGGCACCCCCCCTTCTTTATAAACTTTTTTGTAGTACAAAGTTGCTTATCTTGAAACAAGATGAGCGGAGATTTTGGTTGAGAAAATTTAAGTGCAGGAATTCCACTCTAGGAACCAAAAGGTAGAAATCAAGTAACCCAACCTGCATAGTTTACCCAACGACAAAATTTATAATTTTGCCTGGGATATGGATTATTTTTCTTACACTCCACTCACTAAGATATTTTTGGACATTTTCGTCTTCTCTTGCGGTTTTTTCAATAGTCTTTTGATCTTTTGCATCCTCGGATGAAACTTGAAGAGTAGCGCGAAGCTTCCCGTTGACTTGGATTGCTATCGTAACCACATCTTTTGTGATAAATTTAGCCTCATATTCTGGCCAAACGCTTGTATGGATTGAAAACTCATTACCTAGCTGCTCCCAAAGCTCTTCCGTCATGTGAGGAGCAAATGGTGCAAGCAGTTTCAGATAAACTTCAACTTCTTCTCGAGTAATCGATGGCTGTTTAGCAAGAAAATTGTACCATGTCATGAGCTTTGCGATAGCCGTATTAAACCTTAACTCTTCCATATCTTCAGTTACACCTTTGATTGTGAGATGCATAAAACGGCTAGCAGGAGTATCAGGTTGACTGCTAATAGGCTTTCGGCTTGACAAGACAGTCCAAACGCGTCTTAAGAAGCGGTTCATTCCTTCAATTCCAGAGTCTCTAAAGTCGCCATCTTGATTAAATGGCCCCATAAAATGAAGATATGTCCTAACGGTATCAGCTCCAAACTTCTTTATATAGACATCGGGGGTTATAACATTCCCTTTACTCTTACTCATTTTCGCTCCGTCTTTGATAACAAGTCCATGTGCATAGAAACGGGAGAATGGTTCTTCAAAATTTATGTATCCCAAGTCATGCAAAACCATTGTCGTAAACCGTGAATAAAGTAAATGCAAAACCGAATGCTCCGCGCCGCCAATATACATAGTGACCGGCAACCAATTTTGTCGAGAGGCAGCTTTCTTAATCTCATCATCAGATGCGTCTTTGCATTCTTTAGCTTTCTCAGTGCTCATTGGAATTGGCACATCCATCAGGTCAGTTGCTAAATAGCGCAAAAAGTACCAGGCGCTATCAAGAAACGTATCAGAGACATCAGTTTCTCTTTCAGCATCGCTGCCGCAGACAGGACATGATGTTTTATAAAACTCAGGGTGATTAGCAAGCGGAGACTTCCCAGTGCCAAGAGGTTTAAAATCTTTTATGTGCGGTAACATGACAGGCAAGTCTTTCTCTGGAGCAGGATGCCATCCAAGATTTAATTCATCAGCTGGAAGAAATTCTGCAGATGCTTCCCGAAATTCAGTATGACCATCACTTGCTCCGAAATGTTTTTTCTTTCTAAAAATCCGAACTTCAGGTTTTAATTCCCTATACGTTTTTTCAACAGAAAGTGGAATATACGGATCGTTATCTGATAAATACAAAATGGTTTCTCTTACCAGTTTTTTAAGTTCTGAAAGATTTGTATTAGCAGCATTGATTTTTTTCAATGAGTCAACTGCTTTTTGAGAACATCCAGCCTTATCTAGATTATCAAAATGCACTTTATCAAGTTCCATTCCCGTTGGAGCAACGAGTAAAAGTTTCTCGACCTTCAATCCGTTTTGTAAAGCGAATTGACAAGCAACAGGCGCACCAAGGCTATGAGCAACAATAAACAACCTATCATGCTTTGTAATGCCAAGGTTACTTAATGCGTCAGTCCACTCTTTAAGGCTAGGATTGTCAGGATTAGGAAGGTCTGGAATAAGCACTTCGTATCCCTTGGCTGCCAATTCGTGCCTGAACCACGGAAACCAATTTTCTTTACTGCTACCAGAAAGCCCATGAACCAAGAGTACCTTGGGCTTTTTTGCTGCACATTTTTCGCAGTGAATCATTGGAATTGGTGGGCCCCAATATCGTTGCCTTGAGATTAGCCAGTCACGCAGATGATAGGTCACTTCACGATTTCCGTAGCCTTTATCCTCCATATAATCCATGATCTTTTCAGTTGCATCATGGATATCCAAACCATCTAAGAACCCTGAATTAACCATCGTCCCTTCCTCTTCCTGAACTTGCTCCAGGCTCGTTATTGGCGATTGATCTTTGTCTTTGCCAGCAACAACCCTAATAATTTCGAGGCCAAATTTGGTTGCAAACTCAAAATCACGCTTATCATGCCCAGGCACACCAACCAACGCACCGGTGCCGAACCCTGCAAGCACAAAATCAGAAACCCAGATTGGCATTTTATAGCCAGTGAGCTCGTTAACCGCATACGCGCCTGTGAATACACCAGTTTTTTCTTTGCCTTCAGCCTGACGCTCAACCTCAGATTTCATTTTAGCTTCCTTAATATAGTTCTCGACCTTATCCTTTTGATCTTTTGTAACAATTTCCAAAGCCAAAGGATTCTCAGGAGCCAAGGCTATAAAGGTAGCTCCGAAATTGGTATCCGGCCTTGTAGTAAACACTTCAACCGTGTGTGCTGTGCCTGCAACTTTATATCTGATATTTATACCAGTCTTCTTGCCTATCCAATTCTTCTGAGTTAGCCTCACTTTGTCAGTCCAGTTAAGATCTTCTATGTTACCAAGGAGTCTTTCTGCGTATTTGGTGATCCTGAAGAACCACTGTTCAAGGTCGCGTTTCTCAACAATGCTAGAACACCTCTCGCATTTGCCATCAATCACTTGCTCATCAGCCAGAACAGTTTTGCAGCCTGGACAGAAATTAACTGGAGATTTTTTACGGTATGCGAGGCCAGCATTAAACAGTTGAAGAAAAAGCCACTGCGTCCATTTATAATAGTCAGGCTTGTATGTTTCCACCGTCCTGGACCAATCGACACCGATTGCAGCCTCGCGAACCTGACGATAATAATTAGCCTCAGTAACATCAGCATGCTCCATAGGGTGAGCGCCAATTTTCATCGCATAATTCTCAGCATGAATTCCGAATCCGTCAAGGCCAAATGGCTGAAAGACTTCCATGCCACGCATCCTTTGGAACCTACCATAGATATCGACACCACCAAAAGTACGCACACCACCGATATGTAGACCTTCGGCTGAAGGGTATGGAAACATCATTAAATTATAGAAAGGCCTTTTAGCAGAGGCCAAATCCGGCTGATAGATACCGTGATTTTGCCATTTAGCTTGCCATTTCAACTCAATCGAAGAATGGTCATATCCGCTATTCTTAATTTTCTCTCTTTTAGCCTCGATTTTAACCATATTTTGAAGTATAGCATACTACTTACGCATAAAAAAGCAGGGATTTTATCGGTTTCTCTACCCCTTTTTGCAAGCCTGTAAGCAACATACTATAATAATAATAGTATTTCCCGATTCACGATTACACTATGGGGACAACCTGTTTTCACATCCATGATTTATACACAACTATTGAGTGAATTTTAGTCTTTTTTGCGGCCTGGAGTCGTCTTTATTCTTGTTGTTATAACAGTCTTCTCTAGGACGTTTAGCCTCAATAGAAAGCCTTTACGATTGTCTTTTTGATAGAAATAAACTACCATTGAATTACAGTATGTTCGTTCAAAATGTCAAAATAATAACACTTGGATTAGTAACTCTTAGCTTTCATGCTGCACTAAATCCATGGCTTTTGAACCAAATTGAGGCTTCTACCGCTACAAATGACAACTTTCAACTTGAGCTTGAGGTTGTTGAACCTCTTGAAGATCCGCGGCCGACACTTCCTGAAAGGGTTCAAGATGCACCTCAATTTACTTCAGGCGTAACAACTTTACCTTTGCCATTTTCTTTTTCTATAGAAGGTACATCCCTTGACTTCGGAATTCTCTCAGCCACAAATCCTGTTATTAGAAATAATATACTAACTGTTTCTAGCCCTGGAAGTGGTTATCAAGTATTCGCATTTGAAAATCAACAGCTAGCCTCAAATAAAAATATTAGCATTCCAGATACTACGTGTGATAATGGCTCTTGTTCAAATTTAACAGCCTCGATTTGGCAGAATAACCTCACTTATGGCTTTGGCTATCGCTGCGACGGTGCTATCCAATTACTTTGTTCTCGAGGATTTGAGGATAAAGATGCGTACAAACAGTTCAGTAATAATAGAATGAATGAACCACTTGAATCAATTATGCAAAGTGCTGTGCCTGGAAAAAATCATCAGGCAGAAATCACTTATAAAGTAAACATTTCAGGCTCACAACAAAAAGAAGCTTACAGTAATATGGTTACCTTCATAGCTGTACCTAATTTTTGAAATATTTATGATTAATATGCAAAAATCAAAAAGGAATCATTATTCTAATAAAACGTGTAGAAATATAGCTCTTTCTGGTCAACTTTTACTACTTATATTATTCATTTGTTTATTAATTGATATTTCTGCTCCACGTGCACATGCACAGTCTATAGCTCTTAGTACATATCCGAATACCATACAACTTCGCACACAAGAACAATCAGAAACAAGTGGAGGTTTTACCATTGAGAATAAAAGCGATCTACCTATCAAGCTAAAAATAGCCTTGAAACCTTTCAAACCGGATACGACGACTAACGATGGTAAAGTAATATATCTTGAGGGCGATGCACCTTCAATTTTTAAACATGTAAAGATACTTGATAATGAGTCAGCCGTGACAGCCATCGAGCTTGGCCCAAGGCAGAGTAAACAATTGACGATACAAATCACCACCGATAAAACTCTGCCCAATTCTGACCACTATTTTTCTATTATTTTTTTACATGAAGCTAAAGAACTCCCCAAAGAGGTGCAAAATGAAGCCTCTGCTCAGACGGTTATCCAAGGAGGTATCGCGATAAATGTCCTTCTTCAGGTCGGACCAAAAGAATTACCACATGGGTTATTGGAAGAATTTTCGACCTTGCCGTACAGAACTTCAGGGCCTGTTCCATTTACAGTAAAGGTAAAAAACAACGGAAATCACTTTATAACTCCCAAAGGAATTATACTTATTAAGAATATTTTCGGTCAAATTGTAGGAAGAATAGATCTCCAAAATTCAAATATCATTGCTGGGACAAGCCGTTTGATGACTGGCACTCCGCATGCAGAGAATGCTAACAAAAATTCAACTTTTTCGACCGAAAAAACTATTTGGCCAGAAAAGTTTCTTCTTGGACTTTATACTGCTGAGTTAAGTCTTTCACTTTCAGATGAAGGTCCTATCATTTACCAGTCATTAAGATTCTTTGCCTTACCGGTTCATATACTCTTTATTATGGTATTTTTAGCCTGGATAATTATCATGATTATTATTAGAATTCGCCGCAAGATAGCCACAGTTTAATTCAACCAACAATTGTCGAAATAAGCATGCAAGTCGTGATCATATGTTATTTTTTCACATCAAGATGGTTTTGTATAAAATTATAATTTCCTATGAGATGTTGATAACTATACTATGGGTGTGGATAGATGTAACTATGGGTTTTTTATATAATTTATCGTGCCTTTTCTTCCTCAATTAGATATGTGATAGTAGTTTAACTCTAAGAATTTGATATTATACTTTGGAATAAACGCCCTACTTACATCATAAAATAATATCTATTCAATTAGCTGCTTTAATGCCCATTAGTTCATTGAGAATCGCAACGCTCAGTCCTATCTCAGTGTCAATGTAACGTCTTTCAACATGTATTATTTTAGTCCTCGAGTATTTCTTCATCTCTTCTTTTTTTATCATTTTATTGAGAATTAGAACATTTTGATAGTATTTAAGTGATATACTTATCAAGTATTTTTCCCGAAGTACTTTATACCACTACAGGCTTCTTCGAAATACTATCTTACAGGATATTATCAAGCCATCGCCTAACATGCTCCAAGGGGATATTATTTGTATCTATATATTCTTAATCATTAAATGACTACAAGTCTATATATATAATATCTAATTGAAATAGAGTTCTAGCCACTTCTAGAGAATAGATGGCATTAATTAGCCTCTAACTCTAGTCTAAGGCGGCATACTTCCACCCAAGAATATGGTCACGAATAGAGGCGACCACTCATTAGTCTATATAACAATAACTCTGGGACTTAGAGAGTTATTTTGTGGAGTTTTTCTTTAAAATTAATTAATTTTAAAGGGCGCTTTTCTGCACATCCTGGCTAAAAAGAAATAAACATCTTTGCAATTATCTAATGAAATGAGGCTAGGGATTTCGGTAAAAATTCCCATGAATTCATATTTAATAGGTTTAATAATATCCTAAAGTTATAACTATAATAATTATTAACCTCATTTTATGATTTAAGCTTATCTATAATGTATTTAATTTATTATTTATACCCCAAGAGCAAGTGTTTCTTTATTATCAATATATCCTATATTTTAGCTTTTGTTTTATTCGGTAATAAATGTTCATTAATAATTAATCAAACTTTTATATGTATTGATAAAATTGGCTTTCAAATCTTATTTCCACCTGCATAAATAGGCACAAAAACGATTATTATCAATTAAAATGTTTAAATGCTAATTAGAAATTAAGGCTAAATTAAACAAATTAGCACTCTGATATTTTTATTGATAAATTAATATCTATTTGCAATTTAGCTTCAAAGGAAGAATAACTCTCCTGATTAAATATATTAGAATGACTTAGCTCTTCTTCTTAATAGATATGTCATGAGTATCGATTTAAAAGCCTTGTGTCCTCTTAATGCAGTAAATCCCTGCTTATTTGATAAAACCACTTATAAAGCCGATTACATGCGATTGCAATGAATTAACTTTTTCTGCTATGATAATAGATAGAAAAACAGTTAATAAAATATAGATCTCAAGAAAATCATTCTTATGATGCTACGATAATCAGCTTCGGAATTGGCAATTAAACGAAGATTAATACCCCAGGCCAAACTACAGAGAAATACTCTACAAAAACTACGATTACATTGATTTAAAGGGATAAAATATATCTATCACTCGGAGTAAAATTCTGCCAAAAGGCCTATTTCAAGAGCGTTACTAAGGCTAATCGTGCTATAGGTCTACTATTGTTTTTCTATCTACGTGTATCGTTGTTCAATAATAATATTTCTTTTTCTCGTTAATTATTTTTCGTATTTTCTTATACTTATCTGTTTATATATCGCATGCCTTGAATGTACGATAGAAAGATGGTGGAATCCTCACCATTGACCATTCTATGCCCTCAAATCGCATTACAACGAGTCTTAGCCTTAATTTCACGTTCCTGATCTGACCTTTTTGTTGATAATTTCAAAGCTAAATATAGCATCTTGGCTCAGAAAGACAAACTAGCATTAATAATTAGATTTTTAGTAATATTTTCTTCGTTTATTCTATTACTATTGACATACAGACAGATAATTACCGTATAATCTTATAGATATAAGATATATTTTATTCCCGAGTCAAAGCCATAATCACATACTCTAGGTAAATTATGCCGATATTATCACTCACCGTAAGATGATTGATAAGAAAAATGCTTATTTTTAACAGAAACCACACCGTTGGATCATTTTTAATGCCAACAGCCGATTAAAAGCTAGCCTCAGACAAACAATGCCGTATTTCATGCAGACAACAGTCTTCTTATTATTTTCGATATACTCAACTATCACATAGTAATGCGCACCACGACATTTATGCCCTCTTTCGTTTATGTACTGCTATATACAACACAGAAAACAACGCGTAGAGACCACTCCACAAGACTCAGCTGACCCGAACAATAGATGCTAATTAAAGACTGAAATGGCAATCAAAACAGCATATGAAATTACTTAGCACTCGGTAATTCATTTTGATAAATCCCCTTCATGCTTTCTGGTTTATGTAGCCTACTTCAATAACATTATTTATCAATATTACTATACGTAAACATATTAAATATCTAAAAAAGACCCATAGCAGGAATAGCTGGCGAGGTATTGCTATACATTTTTAACTCAATAGACCCAATCAGCCTTAGTCAGGCAAGTATAATCACAAATAGCCACAATAAATTACCTGTAGTACAGAAATTTTTATGAAAATTGATCTTTTCATAAGCCTCATTGTCACCAGGAAGGTTTTCACACCTGCGGGGTAATGTTTCCACAGACTATTATTGTATATCAATACATATCAATCTGTATTATAAATCTATTTTCACACCTTGACATTACAGGGGCATCTCATCTATCGTATTAATAGACCCTAAATACGGAAATAATCGGTATAATCTGTATAATTTCGAGGCTAGATTATATTTCAAGCTTATAAAGTAAAAGATAAACTATAGGAGTATGTGAAAACACCCAAGCTATTATGAAAAGTGATCTGCTCATCATTTACAAAAACCATCTGATAACTGGCAATAAGGCAGGTAAAGCGACAATAAAAAACTACCTTGCTGATATTCGAAAATTTATAGCTTGGTATGAAGGCCAATTTAATAAAGACTTCGAACCTAGCCTCATTACAAAAGAAATTGCTAATTTATATTTAACGGGTTCGGCCATTGGACAAAATTCCTCTACTTACATTCCATCTGCAAGTTCACTCAAACGTTATGGTTCGTCTCTGCGAAAGTACTATGAATACCTCAAAGAAGAAAAAGCCATACAAACAAATCCATTTGAACTTATTAAATCAGAATATAGCCATAACTCAGATCCCTGGCATATAAAAGAGTTTCAGAACTACCTCTTTCTGAGTAAAGTCAGTAGCATTACACTCAAAAATTATATAATCGACATAAAGCAATTTAATCAATGGGCACAAGAAGCGGTAATTGGCTCTGAAATGCCCACAGAGGGCTCTGTTTTACAAAAGATGGATAGTTCCATCATTGATGAATACAAAACACGATTGTTACACGAAGCAAAACTCTCTCCCGTCTCAATCAACAGAAAATTATCTTCTTTAAGAAAATATTTCGGCTGGGCACAAGAGCAACAACTACTACAATCCCCTCTATCAATCAATTCTCAAGAGGAAATAGCAGAGCCACAATTCAATAAAACGACAATTGAATCTCAACCTGCACTTTCACTCTACAACTTACACGATTTAGAAGAATCTGCTGAGCGGAAATCTACGCACTATTCTCAGTTCGGACCAATAAGATTTCTTCAAAAAACTACAAAAGGAATCAACTTCGGTTTAAATCTTTTAATTCTTAAACCTATTGATAAAACGGCTGAAATAGCACATTATACCTATTGGAAATTATCAGGACGAAAAGTATTTGGAACGATTGAAGAGATAATGGGAACAGCTGCTCCAATTGTAGCGAATGAGGCTGCAAACCAACTACAGGCTGCAAATCCTATCAATCAATCACTGCAGACTGCTAAAATTATACGATTTGTCAGCAATAAATTAGGCATAAAACCAACTTCACATCTTCGCATCCAAAGTTTTCCAAAATCATTTTATGCCCCACTGAAACTTTCAACACGGAATTTGCCATTAACAAAAAGAATGTGGCACCATGTCAAACATACGAGGCCAGCATGGTATCACAAATATCATTCTTATCAAATCGTTACGTATCTTCATTATGGCATTCTCCTCATGGCAACAAGTATGATTGGCTTTCATGTCTATTCTACATTAGCCTTGGAAAGTCGGGCGCAGGTTCAATTGACTGCAAGTCCGGCAATGGCGCCCCCAAGAACACTCTCCTTTCAGGGCAAATTAAAAGACAAAAATAATTTACCAATTACCGCAGAAACCAGTCTGCGGTTCGCCATATATAAGAGCCCAACTGCCACAGGCTCAGCACAACTTTGGGAAGAAACACAAAGAGTTACTCCTTCAGATGATGGAACGTTTACTGTAACACTCGGTAGGCAGTCTTTATTACATCAAAATATCTTTACAGATTACCCGAGCCTCTTTCTCGGGATTAGTGTGGGTAATGACGATGAATTAAAACCTCGTGAAGCGCTTCCAAATGTTACAACAGCAGGAAATGCCAATTTACTACAGGGCTTAAAGCCGATAACCCAATCTAACGCCGGGACAAGGAATGTCATACTTGCACTCGACTCTTCTGGAAATCTGACTATAGGAGGATCTGCAAATCCTGTGTTTCAAGCAAGTGGGGGCGAATTAACACTTTCTGGACAGGTTTTGACTCTCACAACCAATCCAGGTTCCAATAGTAATATTCAACTCAAGCCTGACGGAACAGGTATAATAGATCTTCAGGGACCTATTCAAAATACATCGCAATATAACAATATCCCTTCAGCACTGGGTGCTGTTGAAATAGATGATCTCTTTGCGATACTCGCCACCTCAAGTGGTCAATCAGCCTTTACTATCAATCAAAACGGCACAGGACCCATCATTAGCGCAAGTGCCGGAGGTATTGCCAAATTTACTGTAGATAGCCAGGGTAACACTTTTGCTGGGGGAACTATTTCCCTAAACGGAAATAAATTATCCTCTAGTGCAAATGACTTCACACTTTTGAGCACACCAATCAATATCTCATTCGGCACAAATGCCTCGTCTCTCAGTATTGGAACCACCTATGGAACTACGAGTATAAACCATAGTCTAAAGGTAGGCGGTATCAGTACTTTTGCTAGTGCAATGAACGCACTAGGCCTTATTACAGCTAATGAAGGGCTAACGGTAGCTCAAGGTAAAAATATCACATTAAATGGATTTCAGTCAGGTTCAATTCCCTTTATTGATGGAAACAACAGACTGGCATCAGATACTGCAAATCTCTATTGGGACGTAGCAAAGAAACGTCTAGGAATAGGTACAAACAATCCTGGTTCAAAGCTGACCATTAACAATCTAGAAACCGGAACAGGCACTGCACTTGTTATTGACAGTAGTGGTAATATCTTTAGAAATAGTTCCTCTCGTCAATATAAAGATGATATCAAACCACTCAATACTAATGCTTTAGTATTACTAAATGCTGCACCAGTTTCTTTCAGATATAAAGACACTGGCTCTTATGACATCGGCTACATTGCAGAAGATTTTGATGCGTTAGGGCTTAAAGATTTGGTCGTATATGACAAAAGTGGCAAGCCTGATGCAATCCGTTATGATAAATTGAGTATTTATATCCTGGAGATAGTCAAAGGACAACAATTAACGATTAGATCCCTAGAAGAAACCCTAGTCACAATTAAGGCTGGATATGACGAAGTGCAACATATAGCATCAAATAATCTAATAAATATAACAGATAACGTCACTATCGGTGGGGAGAAAATAAAAGACTATATTGACGAAAAAATATCCGGTAGTCTATCAAATAACACTAATATTTCTCAAACAGATAGTATGACCAAAATCACATCGCCGGTTGCATCGACTTCAGGGATTCAATCACCTACAGTAAATGCAAACCTTACAAAATCAGCTAGTAATGCTGCAAGTTTTGAATCGTCCTCTACTTCAGCTCAATTATTATTATCAAATAGTAGCTATCTATCTAATAATATATCAAGTAAGAGCGCTGACGCTTCTTCAAGTGCGCTACCGTCTGTTAATCCAGATGCAAATACGTTTGCGAGTAGTTCCGGCACTTTTGAGGTTAAGTCTCCGCTCTTCCAACCTGGAAATGTCGTTAATATCAAATACCAGGCTGAAAAGACAGATTATGCAAATATAGCTTCCTATGCAGCAGATTTAGCATTTGTACCTAATTTTAAATCTGATTATGCGACATTTAATCAAGGTCTTATTGCTCTTGGACCAACAAGCTTAACAGACGTAGGCATTAGCGGCAAATTAAGCTTAGGAGGTAATCTAAGTATCGATAGCAATTCAATAAACACCGTGGGCAGTGATCTTAATCTACAGCCACTTCGTCAAGGCAATCTTTCAATCATGGGAGGATTGGTCGTTATCACCACCGACGGAGATTTAAATGTAAACGGCAATGCCTCATTTGCTAAAGATGCTACAGTGAAAGGAAAGCTTGCTGCAGGCATTATTGCACCAGTTCCACAGGAAGATTTACTTATAAGTTTACCCTCAAAAAATGAACGCGAAGGCTCTTCTCTGGTTGTGAAAAATGCAACAGGAAGTGCAGTTCTTGCAATAAATCAATCTGGTGATGTTATATCTTCAGGGGAAGGTAAATTCAATACCATTGCAAGTAAAACTTTTAAAATTATTCGTGGAGTACAAGCTGATACATCACTTACAGAAACTGTGGCTGATGGTGCCGCTGGAACAGGTACAATTACAGCCTATGAACGAGAGAGAACAATTAGAACTCCCTACGTTAATAAAAATTCCCTTATTTACGTAACAGCCACATCAAACACTCAACAAGTTGCACCTTATGTAGCTCGACAAGGTGAGAATTCATTTACCGTACAAATCCCTGAAAATGTAACAAAAGATATCACATTTAACTGGTGGGTTGTAAATTAATAGCCTTGCGGAATTGGTGTTTAACACTTTTCACTGCTCAGTGCTACAGTTTTTTAGGCTATTTTCTCCATTTATCTTTTTTGAACTCAAATCGCTCACACTTGAATAGTTTGCGATAAGATTAAAAGTATATTAAAAATGCTTGACATCCCGTGAAAAATATGACCATAATAAATATGGACAAACTTAGACTTTTAAGATCGATAGTCTAAGTTTTTCAAATTAAAAACTGCCCTAATGAAAGAAGAATTGCTAACGATCCAACAAGCAGCCGATTTTTTAAGTGTTTCCACAAAGACACTCCGTCGCTGGGAAGCACGAGGCGTTCTTAACCCTGCAAGGACTGTTGGTAATCAAAGGCGCTATACTTTAACAGAACTCCAAGAATTCAAAGCCAAAGGTAAACCAGCTTTTCAAACAGCACCAACGACCAATGAAATACCAGTAGTATCACACGAAAACACACAACCTATTCAAACACCTGTTCAAGCCACTTCTATAGAAACCCCCTTACACAATTCGGTAAACCAGCAACCATTTATACCCGCTGCAGCATTCCAAACTACACCAGTGCAATCAATAACACAAGATGTGCCTGTCAGAACAGAATCGAACAAACTTGTCCAAGATCAGGTCACAAATGTCCAAGATCGTGTCCAAGTTCTCCAACAGTTTCTTGCTCGTAAAAAAGTCCACGCCTTCTCTCGATACGCAATTGCAGGACTAATAGTTTTCACAGCATTACTCATGGCAACCATGTACGGCCCGGTAAAAACTGCATCTCAATTGAACCTTTCAAAAAATTCTTCGGGAATAAACGTTGATAAACAATCTGTGCTTGCTGCAGAGACAAAAGGAAGAAACCTTATAGGCGACGTTCTCTTCAACGTCCCTGCAATTTTTGAAGGTAAGGTAACTGTAGAAAATGACTTTGTCGTCAATGGTAAATCTCTCTTTAATGAGGATATCACTGTTGCAAACAAGAACCTTACTTTGGGAACTGGCAAACTCACAGCTTCTAATGTCGTCTATGGATTAACTGCCGGTGCAAATGTCACTATTACTGGTGATCCACAGAATCCTACTATCTCAGCAGGAATTACAGGTGGCATTGAATCTTTTCAGGGGCAAAGTGGTGTTGTTACCCTTGTTGAGGGTGATGGTGTTGGAATTGACGGTCTTACTATTTCAAATACAGGTGTTCTCTCTCTTGCAGGTGAAACAGGAGATGTGGAATTAACAGCTGGTGATGGCATTGCTATTGACGGCACCACAATCACGAACGATGATCCAGGAAGTGCTCAAAATATATTTAAAACGATCTTAGTAGATGCAACTGAGATAATTGCAGACTCAAATGACGATACATTTACCATCACTGCCGGATCAGGAATAACACTCACTCCTGATGCAAATGCAAAATCAATTACAATTAATAGCTCTGTAGCGAGTGGCCTTTCAGGACTCACTACATACGGCGTTTTATACGCTACTAGCTCTACGGAAGCAACATCAACAGTTGATGGAACAACTGGAACAGTCCTCAAAGGAGTAACTGGCGGTGCTCCAGTATTTGGAGCTGTCTCATTAACTGCGGATGTGAGTGATGTTTTGCCTATAGCTAACGGCGGCACAGGACTAGGTACTACCCCATCAAACGGTCAATTACTGATAGGAAATGGTACAGGATATACATTAAGTACCATCACAGGAACATCAAACCAAATTTCTGTTAATAATAGTGCAGGAGGTATCGGACTTAGTACTCCACAAGATATTCATACAGGCGCTATGCCAACATTTGCAACTTTAAATTTAACAGCTAGTGCAAACCAACTCGTCCTTGGGAGTGGTAACACTGCGACAATAACTACAGCTTCACTCAATAATCCAAGAACCTATACCCTACCAAATTTGTCAGGAGAGATTTGTTTATCAAGCGGAAATTGTTCAGGCTCCGGAGGTAGTTTGACAGGATCCGGAACAACAAATTATATTCCCCGGTTTACCAGCGCTAGCGGGATTGGAGATTCCAGCATTTACGACGACGGAAAAGTTGCAATCGGCACAGCAAGCCCGCAAGGGCTTTTTAACGTTATTGGGACCTCTACAGGTAAAGGCTTGGTAATACTTAATGAGACTGGTAATCAAGATATTCTTGCTGGTTCTTCATCAGGCACAACGAGATTTGTTTTTGATAGTTCAGGCAATCTTAATATAACTGGTTCTGGCTACCAAATAGGAGGCGTCAATGTACTTTCAAGCACTGGCCTTGGATCAACTGTTGTTTCATCATCTTTGACCAGCGTAAGCACTCTTGATAGCGGCGCTATTTCAGCAGGCTTTGGTGCTATCGATACAGGCACAGATGCAATATCAGGAGGTAACTTAACAGGAACTGGAGTAACAGGATTAACACTGACAGGCAATGGAGCGGGTATCGTATTTTCAGGAACAGGCACTCATGCTATCACTGCATCTTCAGGAACGATGCAGTTAGGCGCACTTACATTAACTGGTGCTGTGACTGGAAACGGACAAAACGTTACAGGTCTTAACAATCTTTCAGCAAGCGGCACAATTCAATTCGGCGGATTGGGCATTGGGGTAGTACAAAGTAATGGTTCTGGGGATATATCCTCGGCAGCACTTAATATTGGCGGTGGCGCTTCATACATCTCAGGCACACTTCCTACAACAAATGGTGGTACAGGCTTAACAAGCTATGCAGCTGGTGACCTGATTTATGCTTCAGGAGCAAACACGCTTGCTAATCGAACAATTGGTACTGATGGTCAAGTGTTAACTGTTTCAGGTGGAGTTCCTTCATGGACTGACGTTTCCGGCTCAATTAACTTCTGGCAAAACATAAATAATGCAATCTCCCCTATTAATTCCCAAAACGATGTACTTATCGGATCAAACGCAACAGCGAGTGCAAAATTCGCGTTTAAGAATGTCGCATCAGGCACACCTACTGCTTCAATCTCAGCTGGAACAAACGGAGGCGTTTATTTGACAGCAGGTGGAACACTCGCAACAACCGCGAAACAATCAATAACTCTCGGCAGTGCAGATTCAGGTAATATCGTTTTGAACGGATTTGGCACGGGCATCGTAAAGTCAAATGCAGCAGGTGTCTTATCCTCAAGTGCGATTAATCTTGCGGGTACAGATGTGACAGGACTTTTAGGAGTGGCAAATGGCGGCACTGGAGCAAGCGATGCGAGCGGGGCACGAACAAATCTGGGAGCAGCTGCAAGTGGTGCAAACGCAGATATCACTTCTCTATCAGGTCTTTCGACTGCTCTTTCAGTAGGGCAAGGTGGAACGGGCACAACCACACTCACTTCAAATGGCGTCTTATACGGAAACGGCAGTGGTGCAATTGGGGCAACCGTTGCTGGTACAACCGGACAATTACTCCTCGGACAAACGGGCAGTGCTCCTTCATTCCAAACTCTTGGCGGAGACGCAACGATAAATGCCTCAGGTGTTTTAGCCATTGGAACAGATGCAGTAGCATTGGGCGGAGATACAACTGGTAACTTCGTTTCTAATATTTCCGGCGGATCTGGTATTGGCATTTCAGGTTCTGCTGGTGAAGGTTGGACTCCTACCGTCGCACTTGCTGCACTCACTGGGGATTGGGATCAAACAGGAGCATTCGATATCGTACTAAATAACGCTGGGTCAGAACTGCGTATTCTCGAATCAACTGGTGGGAGTTTTTACGGCACAATAGATGTCGGCGATTTAAGCGGCAATCAAACGTATAGCTTCCCCGCTACTGGTGGCACAATCTGTATCGTTGAAGCTGCAAATTGTACAGGCGGCGGTGGTGGTGGTGTATCAACTGCTGGAGGAACGACAAATAGACTTACTCGTTTCACTGGTGCAACCGCGATTGGTGATGCAAGTATCGATGACCTCTATACCTCAGGTGTTGCTATGACTCTTGATGCATCAGGGAGAGTAGGAATCGGAACAGCAAGTCCACTTGCACAGCTGCATGTTAATGGCATAGCAACAGGCGGCAACGCAGCGGTCATTTTCAATCAAACTGCTGCAAATGATATCATAGCTGCCTCAGCAAGTGGCGTGACTCGATTTGTTGTAACAAATAACGGTAATATACAGTTTGGTGGTAATACAAGCTTCTTAAATACCTTAACCTCTCTTGCTACTCAGAATCAAACGTATACTTTACCTGATGCTAGTGGGACAATCTGTCTCACAACGGGCAACTGTGCAGGTTCAGGCGGTGGATTGACAGGATCCGGAACAGTCGGACAAATTGCCTACTTTAATGGTGCTGGAACGCTTACTTCTGATACCACCGGGTTTTCATGGGACGGAACAAATGACAGATTAGGAATTGGAACTGACTCCCCTGTTGCTAAATTAGATCTTAATGGAGCAGTTGCGGGCAAAGCTCTTGCAATATTTAACCAAACTGGTGACCAAGATATCTTCTCAGCATCTGCATCAGGAACAACAAGACTCACCCTTACAAATGCAGGCAATTTAAACCTGACAAGCGGCTCATATCAAATAGGTGGAGCCGGTGTCTTAAATAGTACAACTCTTGGATCCAGTGTTATTAACTCATCTTTGCAAACTGTAGGAACAATCGGCACCGGCACATGGCAAGCAACTGCGATCGGTGCACAATACGGTGGAACCGGTGATAATACATCAGGAACAACAGGCGTTCCTTATATTGCTGCTGGAAATTGGCAATACGAAACGCAACTCTCAACTGCCCGAGGTGGAACAAGCGCTGATCTTTCAGGAGCTGCACAAGGTGCAATCCCTTATTTCTCAGCAACGGGTGTGATGAGTGCTCTTGCCCCAAGCACTGCAGGCTATGTTCTGACAACCAACGGGGCCGGACAAAATCCTTCATGGATCGCGACCTCATCACTAGGCACAAATTATTGGGATAGCGCAAATGGAGCCATTAGTCCAAAGAACGCCGCTTCTACGGATCTCCTTCTTGGAGCAACAGCAACAAGTGAAGCAAAATTCGCGTTTAAAAATGTCAGCGGTGGTACACCAACTGCTTCTATCTCAGCAGGTTTAGCAGGTGCTCTGTATCTTACTGCCGATGGTACTATTGGAACAACAGCAAGACAATCCCTCGTCCTGGGGACAAATACTACAGGAAATATTATTCTTAATCCAAATGGTAATATAGCAATTGGTAGTACAATACCTGGATCCGACAAACTTTCAGTTACCGGAAACACCCGTGTGACAGGTGATGTAAGATCAAGCAATGGTTTCTATCAATCAGGGGCAACGGATACAATTATCGGTAACGATAACGGTGGGTCAAACATACGCTTCACCACAGCGACTGGTGAGAAAGTACGAATTGGCGACTCAGGAAATGTAGGTATTGGAACGACAAACCTAGTTGGCAAATTCAATGTATCAGGCGCTGCAACTGGTAAAGCACTTACCATTTTTGATGAAACAGGTGATCAGAATATCATCGCTGGATCTGCCTCCGGAGTAACTCGATTCACTGTTGATAGATCAGGTAATGTGAACAGTATCGGTGGCGGTTATAGAATCAATGGGACAACAATCATCGACAGTACTGCAAACATAACAAATGTTGGTACAATTAATAGTACCTATCTAACTACTTCAACCAATATTGTCAATCTCGGAGCATCTACAGCGCTGCAATTTAATGGAACGACCATAATTGATGCTTCACGCAATTTAACAAATGTTGCCGGCGTCACAACGAACTTAAATCCAACTGCCAATAACACGTATTCCTTAGGGGCAAGCGGTAACCAGTTCTCAAATGTATACGGGCAGACGGTTTACCAGAACGGCAATCAGGTTTGTGATACTTCCGGAAATTGTGCAGGGCAAACAACAACATACTGGAACCAAGCAAACGGAGCACTTTCACCAAAGAATCCATCAGTCGATTTGCTTGTCGGTGGCTCGACATCAGATTCTGCAAAATTTGCCGTATTGAATATGGCCAGCGGAACACCCATTGCTTCACTCTCCGGAACAAATGGTGGAACATTTTTAAGCGCAACAGGCAGCCTTCAAACAACCTCAGGTCAAACACTTTATCTTGGTGGTGGCGGCACCGGAAATATTGTCTTAAATAGTGGACCTGGAGGGATTACTATTCAGGACGGCGTAACGCTTAATGGCAATCTTACGCAAACAGGCGTTTCAAGTTTTACAACAGGCACAGGACTAGTCACACTTAACGGTAATGTTGACGCAACGAATGGTTTAGATGTTACCGGTGCTGCGTTAAACGTCGGCGGCAGCAATGCTTCTATTTCACTTGCGGGAGCTATTATAGGAACACAGCTTGATATAGATGGCAGTATTACAATCAATGGGAATAATATAGGAGCTTCAACAGGCGATCTTACGCTTAGCGCGCTTGACGGAAATGTCTTTATCGCAAATGGAAACGTACTCAATGGTGGTGGTGCAAGTGGTACCTCTTATAACTTCTTTGCCAATAGCGGTGAAACCGCTGATCAGGCAGGAATCCAAGATGATAATGACCTTTACATTGGGGGTAATTTAGAAGTTGACGGCATTATTTACCAAGGAGATGATCAGGTTTGTGACACTTCAGGTAACTGTAATGGTGGAACGAACTATTTCCAAATTAATGGAGATAATATTTCTCCAGGAAATGCTGCAAATGATACTGATAAACTGGTGATAGGTGGAAATACCACAACAACTCATCAATTTGAAGTCAACGGCAAGCAGGCAGGCCAAGCTTTAGTATCTTTTAACGAAACTGGAAATCAAGACATTCTTACTGGATCAGCTTCAGGAACAACAGCATTTACGTTTGATAGATCTGGAAATTTAACTCTTGCTGGAGATTTACGAATAGGTTCAATCTTTCTAAATGATGTGGGCTCAAATAATGTCACCTCCGGTGCCTCTCTCATTGGAACATATGATGAATTTACAAACTCAGATGGTACGACCATCCAGCAAGTACTTAATGATTTTGATAATGCGCTGGGAGCGGGATCATCCAAATGGTCTGTCAGCGGCAATGTGATTTATCCTTCAAATGCTGGTAATCAGGTAGGTATTGGTACAACAACTGCTGGAGATGTTGTTTCATCCTTTTATCTCACCAGAGACCAAGCACAAGGAGCTCTTGGCAAATCACTTGCCATTTTAAACCAAACAGAAAACCAAGATATCTTTACGGCCAGTTCAGCAGGTACAACAAGATTTACCATTGCCAATAATGGCAATTTAACTGCTACGGGAACATTGACAGGATTAACAGGCTTATCCTCAAGTGGCACAATCAATCTTTCAAGTGTCACAGCTAACCGAGCGCTTTTCAGTGACGGCTCATCAAATGTGACGGGCAGTGGTAATTCTGCAGCACTTTTGAATGCATTAACAGATGAAACTGGAACAGGTGTTGCTGTCTTTGATACCTCTCCTACTTTCTCAACAAGCATTCTAACCGGATCAAGTACATTCGACCTTCTTAATACAAATGTATCTACACTTAACTTTGGAGGAGCAGTAACGACACTTACTATCGGAGCAACTACTGGTACTACAACCATTGCAAATAGTATCGTTAATCTTTCAAACGGTGCTCTTCGAACTGCTAATGTAGAGCGTTTAAGTAACAGTGGCGTACTCAGTAATATAACAGGATTCACACAATCCTCAGGTACGTTTGCAACAACCCTTAGTACAACCAATACTGCATTGTTCTCATCTACAACAGCAAACTCTGATAGTATTGCATTAGCACCAAACACAACAAGTTCAAATGCCTTCACAGGCACACTGACCACTGCTGATTTGACAGGAAATCAAACCTACACGCTACCAAACACTAGCGGCACAATTTGTGTAAGCGGCCAGTCATGTGCGACTTCAGGTACTGTCGGCTATCTTACAAGAACTGGCACAAATCTTTCACCAGCTACAGCTACGGACACGCTCTCTATTGGCACGACTTCCCCACTTGCAACTTTTGATGTACGAGGGTTAAGCGGTACGTCACCAATAGCATCCTTCTCAGGCCAAACTGCTCTTGCAGGTTTACTGGTTGATAACAACGGGCTTGGTGACATCTTTACGGCAAGCAAAGGTGGCGCAACCAAATTTACCTTATTAAACAATGGAAACATCAGGATTAATAACCTGGCAAATTGTACTGCTCTTGAGACAGATGCCACTGGTCTAGTTAACTGCGGCACTGACGATTTAGGCACAGGCGGAGACGGCAGCTCAAATTGGAGAATCGTAAACGGTGCAATCTCTCCTAACAATAATACTCTCGATCTCTTACTTGGTAGTTCTTCAAGTTCAAGTGCCAGATTTGCATTTCTAAATGTCAATCCAGGATCAGGAACACCTACTGCTTCCATTGCAGGTACAGCAAATAATGCACTCTACCTCACTGGAGACGGAACTCTTGCAACAACGAATAAACAGACATTAAGTTTGGGTACTGCAAGCACTGGGAATGTTTCACTTACAGGTAGCAGACTTCAATTTACCAATCTCACAGGCTGTGACACGATTGATACGGATGCCAACGGATTCCTTACCTGCGGAAGCGATGCCGGCGGCGCTGGAGGAGCAGGAACTGTAAACGTGCAGAATAATGGTTCTGCTATAGGAACGGTTGATACCATCGATTTCAGCAGCCTGTTCAATGTAACAACAGGTCCGTCAAGCACAGCTCATGTAACTATGGCTAATGACGTATTAAACTTCAGTGAACTTTCAGACACACTTGCACTCGATAATAACCCTACGAGCATTGCAGTGAATGATTATGACTTAACCCTTGGAACAAATGCAGGCATAGGCGGTGTAATCGTTTCACCAAATGCGGGAGGAAAAGCAGCACTCGTTGTTAATAAATATGGCAATAATGATATCTTCACAGCTTCAGCATCTGGAACAACGAGGTTTACCATAGGCAATAATGGTAATCTTAGCGCAACCGGTACGATTACAGGATTAACAGGTCTAACATCAAGTGGCACAATCAGATTCTCGGGATTAACCAATGCTGGCGGAGTACTCTTTACCGATGGCTCAGGCAATGTTACACAAACTTCAGTCGGAGGATCAAATCAATGTCTCAGTGGAGGCGCAACTCCTTCATGGGTTGCGTGTGATAGTGCAAGTACTTCATATTGGCAGCTCAATAACGGCGCTCTTGCAGCTGGAAACAATACCTACGATTTGTTAATAGGTGGCACGAGTACTGATTCAGCAAAATTTGCAGTAACCAACATTGCAGCTGGGACACCAACTGCTTCTATTTCAGCAACCGGCACTGGAAATGGTATCACTTTCAGTGGCAATGGTATTATTCAATCACTGCAGAATCAAACCCTTACACTGGGTGGCAACACAACTGGAAATATTGCGCTGACAGAATTAACAACCATTGGCAGCCAATCAAACGGTATTCAAATTACAACTCAGGGTGCAATTTCAGACTTGGATGGCAATATTTCACTTAATGACAATACTGACGTTACGGGCAACGTCGATCTTTCTGGCACATTGACTGTTGGCGGATCTAACGAATTCAGTGTTTCAACAACAGGTCTTATTACTACAACGACTGATGAAACAATTAATGGTATTGATATTAATGCTGGCACAGTTTCTGACGTAGATAACCTTACGATCAACGGCGGCGGAACCTTAACTATTGGAACAACTGCTCTAAATGAAATCACAAGTCCAACTGATTCAGGTGCCTACTTAATAGGCGTTAATGATGAATTTGATAATTCTAACTCGACCAATGTCCAGGCTGTTCTTAATGACCTTGATGCAGCAATTGGTGCAGGCGCCTCTAAATGGACCGCTAATTCAAATGTTATGTATCCAACAACTGCTGGTGCACAAATCGTACTCGGTGGTGGAACAACAACCGCCCATCAGTTTGAAGTGACCGGCAGACAGACAGGTAAAACACTCGTTTCACTCAACGAGACCGGTGATCAAAATATTTTGACAGGTTCAGCGTCTGGTACTACCCGCTTTACCTTTGATAGAAACGGTGGCTTGAACTTAATTGGTGGAAATGTTCAAATCAGTGGTATGAACGTGATTGATTCATCGAGAAATCTTAATAACATTGGCACAATCGAATCGACATATCTGGACGCATCAAGCAATATTGTTAATCTCGGAGCGTCAACTGACTTACAGTTTAATGGCACAACCGTCATTACAGCAGCCTTAAATATCCAAAATATTTCCGGTGTTGCAACTGATCTGGTCCCAACAGTAAATAATACATACGACTTAGGAAGTAGCGCTCGCCGTTATGCTGAAATTCATGGCCAAACTATCTATCAAGCTGGCAACCAGGTTTGTGACACCTCTGGTAATTGTTCAGGACTCACAACGACATATTGGGATCAGAATAATGGAACACTCGCAGCCAAGAATAGTACTGTTGATCTCCTTGTTGGTGGCGTCTCAACCAGCTCCGCCAAGTTCGCTGTCCTCAATGTCGCCGGCGGCACTCCAACAGCGTCTGTCTCGGCCGGCAATGCTGGTGGCGCGTTCTTAACAGCTGCTGGCAATTTAGCCACAACAACCAATCAAACTCTCACCCTCGGTGGTGGTAATACCGGTAACATCGTCATTAACAGTGGTACGGGCGGCATTACTC
>JBPOIT010000029.1:0-30043 GCA_052034235.1 Candidatus Levyibacteriota bacterium | reverse complement strand
GCTGTGAGATTAACATAGACCATTTTATATGGGTCAAGCATATTGGTATAATACATTGTAAATACTTTTCGCTGCAAGCATGAAAATAAGTTTTATTACTACTGTATATAACGAAACAAATACTATTCTTTCTTTTCTCAACTCAATTCTGGAGCAGTCCTCTATTCCAGACGAGATTATTATAGTCGATGGTGGAAGTACGGATGATACATTGGCAATAATGAGGCAGTTTAAATCGAAAGTTAAGAATAAAAAAGTTAATATTAAAATTTTGATGAAACGCGGAAATAGATCTGTCGGAAGAAATGAGGCAATCAGAAACGCAGATGGTGATGTTATCGTGTGTTCTGATTCAGGAAATACATTACATAAAGATTGGGTGAAGAATATTATAAAGCCATTTTCTGATAAGAATGTTGATGTTGTTGCAGGATACTATAAAGGAGATACAAAAAACATTTTTCAAAAATGCGTTGTTCCATTTGCTCTTGTCATGCCAGATAAGATAGATCCAAAACAGTTCCTTCCTGCTACAAGATCAGTAGCATTTAAAAAAGCTATATGGAAAAAAGTAGGAGGGTTCGAAGAACAATACAGTCACAATGAAGATTATGTATTTGCAAGAAAACTAAAACAAACCGGTGCAAAAATAGTTTTTGCAAAAAACGCAATCGTTAACTGGACTCCGAGAAATACATACAAACAGTTTTTCATCATGCTCTACAGATTTGCTTTAGGTGATGCAGAAGCACATATCCTACGATCTAAAGTAATCTTGCTTTTTGCAAGATATTTTTTTGGACTCTATCTTTTATTTTTATGTTTACTCTACCGATCAACAACTGCTATTGCAGTCCTAACACTTTTTGTGGTCGCCTATGTCATATGGTCGATACATAAGAATTATAGATATATAAAACATAAAAATGCACTGTATATTTTACCCTTACTGCAGATAACTGCAGATGCCGCTGTCATAAGTGGGACTTTATACGGTTTAGTTAAAAGCCTTAAAACTATTAACGTGATGGCCTTATTGAAAAATAACTTGGGTTTTGTTTTTTTATCAGTGTTTTATATTCTCGTTTTATTTCTAACACTTGGGTGGGGTATACCTAACGAAAATCATCCATTTCCATATCATATGGATGAATGGCATCAATTACATGCGATAGGGACGACATTTCGAGATGGTACTCCCAATACTGAAGGTTCTGCTAATGGTACGATGCTGCATTTTATAATTAGTGGATTCTACCTTATACCTTTTACGCTTGTTCAGTATGTGAATCCATTTGAGCTTCAGATTGATAATCTATTTATGAGGGAGAGAATTTTTGAAGTACTACGAATCCAAACAATTGTTTTTGGTGTACTCTCAATGGTTCTTTTTTATAAAATTGTTAAAAAATTAAAAGCGCCGAAATCACTTGCACTTATACTGTTTACCCTTACGCCTTTATGGTTAATGTTGAGTGGCTATTTTAAATACGATATTGCTTTGATGTTTTTTATTCTTCTTGCGCTCTTAGCACTTCTATCTTATACAAGAAACCCTAGTAGTATGAAATACAGCTTGGCTGGTGTTGCATCAGGATTGGCAATTGCGGTAAAAGTCAGTGCTCTCCCTCTCATAGCAATTTATTTACTTGCATATTTCTTATTTAGTAAATCATGGAAGTACGATATCAAATACCTCATCCTGGGCTTAATACTCTTATTTACAACAGTTCTACTGTTTGGCCTTCCTGACACGCTCTTTGGTAAAGGAAATATAGTGTCATATCTTTACGATAATTTATTAGTCACTCCAAAGGGATCGTTTAATATGAATTTAAACATGCATCCACTCGTTTATTTATTCACTCGACATTATCCTCTCGTCTTTGGTTATGGACTCATATCGCTTTTCATTTTCTCGAGTTTTTACTGGATTTATTTTTTTATTCAAGCATTTCTTAAGAAAGAACTCCAAAATCATAAACTTGAAGTATTTATAATTCTCTCCTTTGGCGCATTTTTTGTTAGTATATTACCTTTGCAATTATTAGCAGGGGGAAATAGGAGTCTTGTATTATTACCCTTTATGGTTTTAATGATAATTTTGGCATTTAATAGGATTGCAGCGGTAAAAAATTTACAAGTGTTGTCATCAATAATAATTATTCTTGCAATCGTAACACAGATTTACCAATCGTTTGCATGGATAGCAATCAAATGGGCAGACAGCCCTCAGATAGTGGCTTCGAAATGGATTGAGAAGAATTTCAAAGAAAACACACTTATCGGTCTTGAAAATATACCCATTTATCAGATGTTGCCTGAATTACTTCAAAAGGAATTTTATTTTAATCAATATAGTAAAACACACGACCAAAAATATCGTTACAAAATAGTTAATAGTACAAACAATCCATTACCGTCGGTTATTATTATAACCAATGGGGAAATCGAGAATGAACTGCTTCTTCAGTCGCCAAAGAAAGAGTTAATTGAAAGACTTCAAAGAGAGGGTTATAAAAAGGTTGCAGTTTTTTCACCCGATTTAACGTACTTCAGGCTCTTTGGCAATGATACTGACTATTATTTATCAGGGCTACTTGTTGCCTCACCGCTATCAACGTCAGTATTTGAGAAATGAAGTGTTGGTTATATAATTTTTAATTCGGGAAGTGGAAAGATAATATGTCCGCCTTGCTTTAAGTACTCTTTTTCGCGTTTTAAAAATTCTTCTTTAAAAAACCATGGCAAAACAAGCATATAATCCGGCTTTTCCTTTCGCGCCTGCTCTTCAGAGATAATTGGTATACCGACAGATGCAATTTTTGTGCCCCACTTCTCAGGATTACGCTCCACTGCTTTTTCAATTAACTTATTATCAAGATCAAAATATTGAAGTAAAGTGTTTCCACGAGTTGAAGCTCCATACACATAGATTTTTTTGCCAGCTTTGACCTCTGCAGTTACAAATTCGTAGATAGTCTTTTTTAACACTCTTATCCTCTTTGCAAAATCAGTAAAGATCTTTTTTCGATGTAAGCCAATTAACTTTTCTAATTCTATTTGTTCAAGTACTGTGTTTGAAATCGGTCGTTTTCCTTTATAGCAAATATATGTTCTAAAACTTCCGCCATTTAGCTCACGCAATTCTAAATCAAAAACTTCTAAGTCGTGTCGTGCCAAAAGATTCTGGAGCGAGAGTAATGAATAATATTCAAGATGCTCATGCACAATATTATCAAATGCGTTTTGTGTCAGCATTTTCACGAGATAATTTTGCTGAATTACTAATACACCATCTTCTTCAAGTATCTTTTTAACATCAGACACAAAGGTATTTGGTTCTTCCATATCATAAAAGCACGAGATGACACTGACAATATCAGCCTTTTTCGAACCTGCTGCTTTTTTGAATGACTCATAATTAAAAAAATCATTTACAACTATACTTGCATGCTGCTTACATTCTTTTGCATTCTTTTTTACCGGTTCAACACCTATTCGTTCGTATCTTTTTGGATAAAATTTCAGTAGTGTTCCGTCATTTGCACCAATATCAACAACACACAACTTCTTGTCAGCATTTTGATGCTTGGACATAGTTTTTTCAACGATTTCCTTTAATTCATTTTGCATCGTTTGGTTAATCCCTGATTTGTAACCATAATGCTCTGTATAAAGAACGGTTTGCGGAGCTGTGTGTTTCAGTTGCAAGAGTGTACAGTTACGGCACATAATAAGCGATAGTGGATATTTTCCAGGTTTTGAATTGTCTTTTACAAAATCAGAAAGATAAAGATTACCAAAAGAAATAATATCGACAAGATTCTTTGAGGTACATGCGCGGCAATAATTTTGTTTTGCAATTGTTTTAGACATGAAGAAGTCTCAAGTAAATTATTCTTGTATTATAGTGCAACAACTAATAGAATTTCAACTGTAATGTTAGGCTTTTTGAGAAATAAAGCAAATTGCTTGCTATAATGCTAAGTATGGGTTACAAGAAAGATGCAATAAAAGGCATTTCATGGGTAGCAATTTTTAGAATTGTAACAAGAATTCTTGCTTACGCAAAAATTGCTGTGTTGGCAAGGATCTTAACGCCTGCACAATTTGGGATCTTCGGAATTGCTTCAATTGTCCTTGCATTCATCGAAATGTTAACTGAAACTGGAATTAATGTCTTCCTAGTGCAATCAAAAAGGCCAATGGATTCGTATATTAATTCTGCTTGGGTCATTTCTATCATACGTGGAACGGTGATAAGTCTCATACTAATCTTAATATGTCCCTTTATCGTTATATTTTTTAATTCACCTGACGCATATAACGTTATCCTTTTAATGAGCATAGTTCCATTTCTGAGAGGTTTTATAAACCCAGCAGTCGTCAATTTTCAGAAAGAGTTACAATTTAATAAAGAATTTTGGTTTAGGAGTAGTATTTTTCTTTTCGATACGCTCGTTACTATTGGAATAGCACTTGCAACGCAGTCGGTTTATAGCTTGGTATGGGGTCTGATATTTGGAGTGATAGTAGAAATTATTTTGTCTTTTATAGTCATAAGGCCAATTCCCAGACTACAATTCCACTGGAAAGATTTAAAAGAAATATTTCATGCAGGAAAATGGGTTACGGCTTATGGAGTTTTTAATTATGCAGCTCAAGAGCTTGATAAAGTTATAGTAGGTAAATATCTTGGTGCAACTCCATTAGGTTTATATCAAATGGCATATAGAATTTCAACATTGCCGATAACAGAAGTTACGGATGTTGTGAGTAAAGTGGTCTTTCCGGTTTATGCAAAGATAGAGGGGGATAAAGCTCGCCTTAAAAAAGCTTTTTTCAAGAGTACAGTTATAACAGCTTTTGGTACTTTATTACTTGGCACTGTTATACTACTATTTCCTAAGGAGATAGTCTTAATACTTTTGGGAGACAAATGGCTTGCTGCAATTCCTATTTTGCAGCTCCTTGCGGTTTATGGAGTATCCAGGGCTATTAGTGGCTCTGCTTCTGCATTGTTTCTTGGTATCGGGAGACAAAATTATGTTACCGTTACAACCTTTACAAGGCTTTTGGCACTTCTTTTTTTGTTATATCCGGCAGTCAAAAACTTTGGCATCAATGGTGCGGCTATTGCCGTTACGGTTTCTGCATTGATTGAAATACCTGTTGTATTATATTTATTGTTAAAAATATTTAAAAAATGAAAAAAAGTATCACGAATAACAAAAATCCCCTTGTTACAATTATTACCCCGACTTACAATAGGGTAAAGTTTTTGGAAGAAACGATGAACAGTGTTTTAAACCAGGATTACAAAAATATTGAATATATTGTTTTAGATGATGGCTCAACTGATGATACACTTAATTTTTTAAAAAAATTCAGGAATAAAATTAGAATTGTGTCACACAAAAATATGGGTGAGGTTAAGACAGTTAATAAAGGTTTTTCCATGGCAAAGGGGGAAATTATTGGAGTAGTAAATTCAGATGACCCGTTGCTTCCAGGAGCAATTAAAGAGTTTGTTTCATATATGACTAAAAATCCTGAAATAAGTGTCGTCTATTCGGATTGGGTATACATAGATGAAAAAGGGAAAGAAATTGAAAAATTTATCACAAAAGACTTTAGCTATGAGTATATGATTGAAACTCACAATTGTCCTTTGGGTGCCAGTGCTTTTATTAGAAAATCACTTCTTGATAAATTAGGAGGGCGGGATGTTCGTTTTAAATATGTAAGCGATTACGATTTTTGGCTCCGTGCAGGACTTATCAGTAAATTTGCACGAATACCCAAAATACTTGCTACATCCAGAATACACCCAGGACAAGCAACGTTTACCGGTCGAAGTTTACGAGCTGCATTGGATCATATAATTGTAATAAACAAGATATTTGCCTCTCCCAATTTACCCCCACACATAAGAAAACTGAAACCTCAAGCATACAATAAAGCATGTGAAGCGGCAAGAATATGTAGGGGTGATAGGCTAAGTTCAAAAATACTCATTTCCTTAATCTCTTTATATTATGCACCACGGTTCTATACAAAAGAATTCCTCAGTTATAGAGTTCGCAAGATACATAAATTACTCCCTATAAAATAAGAAATATACACTGAGTAGTTGCAAGACTATAAAAGCTACTAATTTTACCATCTGTATGGTATACTTTTGTGCATTTAAGAATACAGCCTATGAAATCAATTATTAAGAAAAAAATTAAAGGGTCAGTAATTCTCATTACTGGAGGGACCGGATCTTTTGGTAATTCAGTCGTCGAACAACTTCTAGCCTTTCAGCCAAAAAGAATAATAATATTTAGCAGGGATGAGAAAAAACAATTTGATATGAGAAATAAATTTAATAGTCCTCTATTAAAATTTATTATCGGTGATGTCCGAGAATCTGAAAGTATTCTAAGAGCAATGGAAAATGTTGATTATGTTTTTCATGCAGCTGCGCTAAAACAGGTTCCAACGTGTGAATTTTTTCCTATGGAAGCAGTAAAAACAAATATCTATGGAACACAAAATGTCCTAGCGGCTGCACGTTATCACAAAGTTAAAAGGGTAGTCGTTTTAAGTACTGACAAGGCGGTTTATCCTATTAACGCAATTGGTATCTCAAAGGCAATGATGGAAAAAGTAATGATTGCAGAGTCAAAGAATGTTATTGAATCTGGCAAAAAAGAAACTATCTATTGCGGTGTCAGATATGGAAATGTGTTATATACGAGAGGTTCAGTCATTCCGTATTTCATTAGTTTAATGAAACAGAATAAGAAGATATCTGTAACACAATTAGAAATGACACGCTTTTTACTGCCGTTAACTGAGGCAGTAGATCTTGTCTTTTATGCACTCGCATATGGGGAAAATGGTCATATTTATATCCGAAAATCACCAGCCTCGACATTAGAAACTATAGCTCAGGCACTTTGTAAGCTATTTCATTACGAACAGGGGTATTTTGAAGTAGGTATACGAGCTGGTGAAAAAATGCATGAAACATTGATAACACAAGAGGAATTTTTAAGGAGTGTAGATATGGAGCGATATTATAAAATACCACCTGAAAGCCAAGGGCTAGATTATAATACTTATTTTATTAGAGGAGATAAATCAGATATATCTTCAACTAAACCGTACACATCTGAAAATACAAAAAGGCTTGATGTTGAGGAGACTATTAAACTATTAAGTAGTTTATCTGAGATAAAATACGAGCTTGAAAACTATACTGTTAAAAGTAATGGGCAACTAAAAACACATATTATTAAATCTGTTCATAAAAGAGGAAGGCCACGGAAGATACATAGTATACAAAATAATTAGTAGTATTAGACCTCAATGCCATCTTCCATGAATGAGCGCTGTATTGGTAAATGATTATCTGATGGCAAGTGTCCTCTGAGATTCGAATCATTAAGTCTTTTTATAATATCATCTGCAATAACTTTTGTTCCAGTTCCATTTCCTAATGGTTGTTGCCATTTAGTATTGGATATTTTCTTTAGTTTTTTTAAAACAATTTCAGGTGTATATATATCTGGTTGATCCGGGTCAAATTTTACTGCAGATTTAACATCATATACTTGTGGTCGTTCTGTTGCTTTTCTAATATTTATACAAGGTTTACCCAAGATACAGGCTTCCTCATTTACAGTGCCTGAATCGGTTATAACTGCTTTAGCATGTGTCATAAGTACCAAAATCTCTTCATAACCTATTGGATCTACAAGAATTACATTCTTTGGTAATTGTATATTCCCGGCTTTAATAACTGATTGTGTTCGGTAACTTGCAGCAAAATAAATTGGTTCTTTAATGTATGTTAATAAACGTAAGATGTTTTTGAACGCTTTCTCAATATGCACGTTTTCTCTTCTATGGCAGGTCATAAAATAATATTTGTCCTTCTCAATTCCACGTTGAGTAAAAAAATCTTTAGATGCCAATTTCTCAAAATAACTTAGTTTTGAGAAATAGAACCTGTTAAGAATATCAACAGCAGGGTTACCGCTTACAACTATATATCTTGGATTTAGACCTTCAGAGACGCCACGGTCTTTATACTCTTCTGCATAAGTATAAATAACATCAGCCATATGATCTGCCATAGTGCGATATTTTTCTTCTGGCATGCGCCAATCGTATGAATGCCAACAGCCCTCAATATGGAGAATTGGAATGTTGAGCTGGGCCGCAGCTAAACAACCTACTACAGTATTAGTATCTCCTAAAAAAGCGACAGCATCAGGCATTATTTTTTCCAGAACAGGATATAATTGGGCTATTGTTTTTGATGCGACTTCTGCATCTGTACTGCCTTTACAGTCTAGTGTTATATCAGGCTCTTTAATATTAAATTCTCTAAAGAAGACGCCTTTTAAATTATCTGAATAATGTTGCCCTGACCAGATGAGGATAAGTTCAATATCTTTTGCTTGTTGAAGTCTTTCAAGAATAAGCACAGCACGAATCAGTTCTGCTCGTGTTCCTAAGACAAATGCTAATTTCTTTTTATTCTTCATTTTGAAAAAGTTTTCTCAAACAATAATAATTCATATAGTGCTCTTTTTAGATTCGGGGTAAATTGGTTGATTTTTAATAGTTCTTGAAAATTTGTTTTAAGTGATCTTGTTATCTGTTCACCTTCACCCATAACTAACATTGCATCATTTTTTATAAGTTCCTGAAGCGTTTTAATTATATCATGCTTTGTGTAATCAGTAAGAGGTGCAAAGTGAAATATTGAAGATTTTTGACGCATTTGCTCAAATGCATTATTTTTTATGATTTGATGACAAAGGTGTGCAAATTGAAGTGTCGTACTTCCAGACCAGACCTGATTCATAAAACCTGTTAGTCTCTTTTCCTGCAAAGCATATTCTAAAAGTCCTTTGTGTTTATAAGGGTCGAGGCCTAAAAGAGAAGTTCTAATAGAAAATGCATTTGTCGATTTGGGTTCACCCTGAAGCTTACTTTTCCCGTATTCATCAATAGGGAATGGAGAATCATTCTCATAGACATCATTGCTCAAAGGTGAAAAGACAGCATCAGATGAAACGTGGATTAAGTAAGAATTATTTTTTTCAGCAATAGTAGCAAGTTTATTTGGAAATTGTGCGTTTATAAAGGTCATTTTTTCATTAGTATCACGAGGTAGCGCACCAATGCAATTGATGATATAGTCAATTTTTTTAACTTTTTTATAGAGATTATTGAGATCGTTGTAATTATAGGCGTCAAATTTTAATAAATGAGACTCAGTTACTGAATTTTTAGTTGTACCCCAAACAGTATGGTGAATTTTTAGATAATTAAAGACTGTATGTCCAAGCATACCATGAGCTCCTAAAACAACAATAATTGGAGAAGTAATAGGTTTCATAAATTTATGAAATGATTTGTACTTTTGGGAGTGGTACGATAAACTTGCCGCCCGAATCTAAATATGATTTGTTTCGTTTTTTAATCTCGTCAATAAATGACCAGGCAAAAAGAACAACATAATCTGGTTTCTTTTTGGTTTGTAAAATAGCTGAAGATACAATTTCCGAATGTGTTCCTGGTGTATATGTGCCTTGCTTAGCCGGAGCATCATCGATAACATAGTCAATATATTTGTCTGTAAGTCCGCAATAATTCATAACAATTGTCCCTCTTCCAGACGCACCATAACCTGCAATTGTTTTTTTATCCTCTTTAAGTTTGTTGAGTAAAGAAATAAGATTTGCTTTCGTTTTTTTAATTTTATTATTGTATGAAATAAATGTTTTTTTATCAGTTAACTTGTCATAGTGTTCTTGTTTAAGCGTGTCTGTGACGATTTTATTTACCTTTCTTCCACCATTTTTTCTTTGAACATAGAATCTAATTGATCCTGCATGAATCTTTATAAAGCGTAAATCAAATAGCTCGAGATTATGTTGAGCGAGAAAATTTACCATGGTAGATACTGAATAATAGTATTGATGTTCGTGATAAATCATATCATATTGCATGTCTTTAATAAGATTACCTAAGTAATGGTTCTCAAATACAAGCATCCCATCATCTTTAAGAATGGTAGTAATTCCTGCAAAAACATCGTGCATATTTTCTATATGTGCAAGAGTGTTAGAGCTGAAAATAATATCGGCCTTTCCATACTGCTTATTAATCTGCTCAGCAACATTTTCTGTAAAATAATCATTAATAATAGGCATACCTTTTTTAATAAGAGGTGTAACAACGTTTATTGCGGGGTCAACACCCACTGCGTTGAATCCTTCATTCAAACATGCTTTTAAAAAGCTCCCATCATTGCAGCCAATTTCTAAAACTAATTTCTCTTGAGGGTTCGAAACTTGGCTGGAGAATTCTTGAGCAATTGTCTTAAAATGTGTTACGAGGGTCTTTATTGCTGATGAAAAATAAAAGTAATTTTTGAATAATGTATCAGCGGGGATTATTTCTCGAGTCTGGAGTAAATAGCAATGTTCGCAAAAGGCAAGTGTTAAAGGATAGAGTTTTTCTTGAGAAAAATCTTTTGATGATTTTAAAAAGCCTCCGGCAGGCGGCATGCTGTTAAGATTTATCACTGAATCAAATAGCGGACTACTGCAAAAGCGACAGTGGGTATAAAATCTATAGCCATTCTTATCTATGAATTGCATACACTACATTATAAACCTTGAATAACAGTTGGCAAGTGGCTATAATCAATCAAATATAATTAAACTTGTTAACAAATATGGCAAAAGGTAAATCTCCATATAAACGCTTTAAAGCCCGTTTAAAAAAATATGTAATTGCTAGTTCAGACTTTGGGTTAAACAGAATATTAAAGAAAGAACTTAAAGATTGCAGCAGTGTTTTAGATGTTGGCTGCGGGGTGAATTCTCCCTTAGAAAAAATTGATAGGTCATTTTATCTAGAAGGAATTGATCTTATTCCTGTTAAAGATAAAATAAAAGGTCGAAATAAATCCCTGAAGTCAAAAAATGCTCATATGGAGGAATTTGAAAATAAAATACATGATAAATATGTAAGAGGAGACATTTTACATATTGAAAAATATTATAAAAGCAAAACTTTTGACGCCGTTGTATTTTTCGGAGTTTTAGAACACTTGAAACGAAGCGAAGGCAAAATATTTCTTGAAAAAATGGAAAGCATAGCCAGGAAAAAAGTCATACTTACTACACCAAATGGTTTTATACCTCAGGATCCATATGCAGGGAATCCATATCAGGAGCATGTTTCAGGATGGTTTGTGAAAGATTTTAAAATACGGAAATATAAACCCTATGGATTAAGAGGGTTTAAATTTATCCGAGGCGAGTTTGCTGCAATTAAATACAAGCCATGGTATTTATGGCTATATTTTTCTTATCTAAGTGAATTTTTGACAATAAAAATTCCTTCTTTTGGATTTGAATTAATGGCTGTGAAAACATTAAACAAGAAATAATTATACCCGGAGTAAGCAATTTTTAATTCTTTTTCACTTTATCATTGAGGTACAAGCTTTAAGTATATATAATACAAAGACTTACTCAGGTAGTAATTTTCATGGCTCAAAACAAACACTTAAAATCCCGCTTAATTCAAGGATTTGGCACCCTCATTTTTAGAGAGTTCTTTATTAAACTTTTTTCATTTGTCGGGCAATTAATTCTCGCACGAATTCTTATACCTTCAGAATTTGGTATCTATGCAATAATAGTTTTTATTGTAACCCTATTTGGGCTTTTTTCAGATATTGGCTTATCTCTAGCAATAATTCAAAAAAAAGAAGAACCTACGAAGAATGAATTATCAAGCATTTTTTGGTTAAAAATCTTCCTATCATTGGGCTTAATTTTACTCGTTTTGATATTAGCACCTTTTGCAAAGAGTCTGATTCCTTCCTTTACAGACTCAAACGTACTTATGTTGCAGATTTTCTCAGTAACCTTACTTTTAACCAACCTGCGTTCTCTACCTATTGCATTGCTTGAAAGAAAAATTGATTATAATTTGATTTCTAAGATAGATATTATAGGTATAGTTGTCTATTATATTGTAGCTATCTGTGGTGCATCTCTCAACTTGAGTGTTTGGAGTTTTGTTCTGGGTTCAATTATTAAGGAAATAGTTGAAACTCTAATTTTCTATTTTAAAGAACCGTTTTATCCACATTTTAAATTTTCTATTAATAAAATCCGTAAATTCATACGGTTTGGTGCTTACGTTCAGGGAAATAATCTTATATCTTTTTTTATTCCAGCCATTATTCCTGTTGTGGGTGGACGGGTAAGTGGAGCAAACGCAGTAGGACTTTTAGACCTCGCATATACACTATCTTCAATACCAGCGATTATATCCATGAATTTTGCCAGAGTTGCATTTACAGGGTTTTCACGTATTCAAGACGAAAAAGAAAAAGTATCACGAGCTATAGAAAAATCAGTAAGTATGCTTGCTATTCTTCTTTATATATTTCCAGTTCTTATTCTAAGTTTTGGTGGCGAAATAATCCATTTTCTCTATAGTGAGAAATGGAGTGATGTTACTCCTGCATTAGCTTGGTTCAGTGCAGCAGTATTTTTTTATCCGACACTTACTTCACTTGGTCAAGTCATTCTTGCAATAGGAAAATCAAAAATGCTTTTTTGGTTTAGTACTATCGCAACTATATTTGGTTGGTCCTTTGCAGCTTTCTTTAGCAATACTTTTAACTTTACATGGATTGCGATTGCTTATTTTTTCATTTATTGCATACTTTTTATATCTTATGTTTATATTCTAAAGAATGCGAAATATAATTTTTCAATATTTTCTGTTATCATGCGGCAGTTAATGGTATCGTTAGCGACAATTCTTTTATGTTTATTTTTTAATAGTTTATTACCACAAAATTTTGTTATGCTTATATTTAAAATCTTGATCTGTATTGTAATATATCTGCTTTTATTATTAATAATTGTCAGAGCAGAAACTAAAGAGCTTTTTTCAATGATGATAGGTATATTTCAGAAAAAAGAAAAAGTATTATGAATATAGCTTTTTTTCATGAATTAAATCCGGGTGGTGCACGTCGGTGTGTTAATGAATTTGCCGGCAATCTAAAGAAAAAGCATAAGGTTGATCTTTATTATATTGGTGAAGAAGAAAAAACAGAAGAAAAGACTTTTTATTCAAAAGTATTTTTTTATAAATTTGTACCCAAATATTGGGCAGGGAAAAACTGGAAAGTAAGATTATATAAAGATACAATTGAGCTTTATAAGCTATATTTACTACATAAGAAACTTGCCAAGGTAATAGATCAGCAGAAGTATGATATCGTTATTGTAAATCCTTCGCAATTTACTCAAGCACCTTTTTTGCTACGATTATTAAAGTCAAAAAAAATATATTATGGTCAGGAGCCTCTTCGTATAGTTTATGACTCCTTACTCTCGAATAAATTAACATCCAATGTTGTACGACATCGATACGAAAAGATAAATAGATGGTTTAGAAAAATGATAGATAAGCGAAATTATGCATCTGCTGAAATCTGTATCGCCCCCTCTAAATATCGTGCAAAATTATTTTCTGAAATATATCACAAGCCTGTTAGTGTCGTATATTGTGGAGTTAACGCTGAGTCTTTTCGGATGTCAGATAAGAAAAAAGATATAGATCTTCTCTATATTGGATCGCGTAATTTAATTGATGGATATGATACATTTTGTGAAGCGCTCACGTTTATGAAAAATCCACCGAAAGTCAGAGCGATTCTTACTGATGAAGAGTGGATATCTGGTGATGGAAAACTTAGAGATATATATCAAAGGTCTAGGATTTTAGTATGCACAGCGAGAAAAGAGGGGTTAGGCCTTGCAACTTTAGAGGCGATGGCATGTGGAGTTGCAATCGTTGCAGTATCAGAAGCTGGTCATAAAGAGACAGTAGTTAATGGAAAAACAGGGTTTTTAGTACCACGGAACTCCAGAAAGATAGCAGAAAAGCTAGAATGGCTACTTTCAAACCAATCAGAAGCCATTGAGATGGGAATAAATGGAAGAAAAGAAATTGTGGAAAAATGGACTTGGGCAAGACGAGCAAAAGAATTAGAGAATCTCATTATTACCAATCTTTCGACTTACTGATTGCTTTAAATAGGTTGATTTGTTATGATATTTAGCATGAAACATGTAAGAAAAGTTGAGCCATTTTTTACTGATGAGCGAGGAATAATGTCTCATTTATTAGATAATGAAATCCCGATAACTAGTGTTTTACTGATTACCTCAAAAAAGAATTCTATTCGTGCAAACCATTACCATAAAAAAGACACGCATTATATTTATTTACTCAAAGGCAAAGTAGAATATACCTACAAAGATTTACTGGACAAAGAGAGTAAAAATAAAACAGTGACAGTTGAGAAAGGTCATATAATAAAAACGCCACCGATGACTGCTCATGCAGTAAAATTTTTAGAGGACTCAGAATTTTTAGCACTTACTACTGAACCTCGAGATGCTAAAAAATATGAAACTGATACAGTAAGAGTCAAACTTATTTAATCTGCACGAATGTCATATTTAATTAAAAAAAATTTACATTGTAGAATTTGTAATTCAGAAAAGTTAGACAAGATTATATCGCTTGGCAGTACCCCTTTAGCAAATTCTTTTTTACAACAAAAAGACTTTAGCCATGAAAAATCATTTCCTCTAGAAGTTTATTTTTGTAGCAACTGTCATTTGGCTCAACTTATTGATATTGTTAGTAAGACTCATCTATTTTCTGATTATGTTTATTTTTATTCAAAAATGCCCACCGCTTCAGATCATTTTACCCGATATACAAACGACGTGATGAAACGTTTCATCACAAATCCAAAGAAAGAACTGGTTCTGGAATTTGGTAGCAATGATGGAATTTTATTAAAAGCATTTCAGGAAAAAGGATGTAAGAGAGTGCTTGGCATAGATCCGGCAAAAAACATCGTAAAAGTTGCAAACGAAAATGGAATACCAACAATTGCAGATTTCTTTAGCTATGCACAAGCAAAGAAGATTTCAAAAACGCATGGTAAAGCAAAAGTGATAATTGCTAACAATACGGTTGCACATATTAATGATCTTCATGACATGATGAAAGGAATACAGCAAGTATTGGATTCAGAAGGTGTCTTTATATTTGAAGCTCCATATCTTATCGATATGTTTGAAAATTTAGCTTACGACTCAATTTATCATGAGCATTTATCTTATCTTGCGATCTCACCACTTGATTATCTCTTTAAAATGTATTCGATGGAAATTTTTGATGTTGAACTAGTGGAGCGACAAGGGATATCTATTAGGGTTTTCGTATCTCGATCTAATTCTCGGACTGTTACGAAAAATGTTGATAAACTACGAAGTAAAGAGAAAAAATTAGGATTGGATACTATTAAGAATTATTATGCTCTAGCAAATAAGATAGAGAAATCAAAAAATAAATTACACAAATTGTTATCTGATCTGAAAAAGAAAAAGCTTATTCTTGCAGCATATGGTTCTCCAGCAAGAGGTAATACGGTATTGAATTACTGCAACATTGGACCAAATATTTTGGATTTCGCTACTGAAGAATTACCTTCTAAAATCGGCTATTACACTCCAGGTATGCATATACCAGTAATTTCTATTGATGCCGCTAGAAAAAGCCCACCAGATTACTATTTACTGTTAGCATGGAATTATACGGATGCAATTATAAAAAAAGAGAAAGCATTTCTTGAGAATGGAGGGAAATTTATTATTCCAGTTGAAGGAGTAAAGATTCTCTGAAAATGGTAAAGCCGAAGAAAAAAATATTAATAACAGGTGGTGCGGGATTTATTGGATCAAACTTCATCCGCTACATGTATAATAACTATCCCGAATATAAAATCTTCAACTTCGATTTTCTTACGTATGCAGGCAATAAGGATAATCTTTTGGATATAGAAAAGAAAGAATCGAAAAAAAAGCTCGGTGAAAAACGCTACAATTTTATTCACGGTGATATTTGTGATATTGATTTCGTAGCTAAAATTTTAAAAAAATATAAACCAGACATTGTTATAAATTTTGCTGCAGAAAGCCATGTTGACCGTTCGATAGTTGATTCTCGCTATTTCTTTCGTACGAATCTCGTAGGTGTTCACAATCTCGTAGATTTAATAATAAAATATAAAATCCCTCGCTTTATTCAAATCTCGACAGATGAAGTATATGGTGACGTTTTGCAGGATGAATCAAACGAGCAGTCAAAATTTCAGCCTTCTAACCCCTATGCAGCTTCAAAAGCTGCAGCAGATCTTTTAGTACAGTCATATATAAGAACACATAACTTACCTGCAATTATCCTGCGGGGTTCAAACACGTTTGGTCCGTTCCAATATCCTGAAAAGTTAATACCCCTTGCTGTGACAAATTTACTTGAACATAAAAAAATCCCGGTTCATGGAAGTGGAAAGCAAAAAAGAAGATGGCTGCATGTTGAAGATTTTTCTAAGGCAATAGATCTAGCCATGCATAATGCTCCCGATTATAGCATCTATAACGTTGCTGGAGAAGAAATGAGCAATATAGAAATTATCAAAAAATTAAGTAAAGCATTGAATCAGGATTTTGAACAGGGGATATATTTTATTGATGATCGACCTGGAGGAGATATGCGATATGCGCCTAATGCAAGTAAAATAATAAAAGAACTTGGGTGGAGGAGAGAATATAGCGTGTCTGAGCATATTGGAGACGTTGTAAAATGGTATATCGATAATTCGAAATGGTGGAAGAAGATTAAAAGTAAAAAAGAATTTAGTATACGTTACAAAAAACAAAAAAAATCTGAATATTAGTTTTTTAGTATTAGGTTTATATATAACTTTTAAATATGATTAATCTTGCATTAATTGGTGTTGGGGCATGGGGTAAAAATTATATTTCTACTCTTAAATCTTTTACTGACTGTCGTATTAAATATTTATGCGCTGAATCCACAAAAAGTCTTAATGTTTATGGAGATGATTATATAAAAGTTACTGATTATAAAGAGTTATTTTCTTTTCCTGATATTCATGGAGTCATTATTGCAACACCTAATTCTACACATTATGAAATTGCACAGGCTTTCCTTTCCAAAAATTATCCTGTGCTGATCGAAAAACCATTTATCGAAAATTATTCCCAGGGTCTTAAGCTAAAATCCAAACTGAAAAATAACGAATTTAAAGGAATAGTTGGACATACATATCTTTTTGACCCTGCTTATAAGAAAGCAAAAGAACTAGTAAAAAACATAGGTCCAATTCGGTATATCTCGTATGAAGGGACTAATAATGGTCCATATCGTCAAGGGACATCAGCTTTATGGGATATCGGACCACATGCAGTTTCTCTATGCATGGACATTAATCAAAAAGAGCCAGAATATGTAAGTGCTTGGGCAATGGACACCTTAAGACCAGGGAATGATTTTTATGATTTTTCAATTATTAAACTTAGATTTTTCGATCAAACTGAGGCGTTTATAAAAATTAGTTGGTTATTTCCCATGAAAAAGCGGGAACTTGTTATTATTGGTAGAACTTCAGGAATTGTCTATGATGCTGTTGCAGAAAAAAAAGTTAGTTATTATGAAAATATGATTCCAAGGGATATTACTAAAAAAAATGATAACTCCGAAATCTCATATCCTACATATGGCTCCATTTCTCCTCTTGAGGCTGAAATTGGGGAATTTGTAGCTGTAATAATGAATAAAAGTAAGAATAAGTATTCTAATTTGGATTTTGGAATCAAAATTACTCAAGTATTAAACTTAGCTGAAGAATCAATTAAAACGAACGGAAAGCCAATAAAAATACTTTAATGAAAATTGCTATATCAAATATTGCTTGGAATAAAGAGGAAGATAAAGTTATTCTTCCGATATTAAAAAAATATTCTATTTCAGGAGTCGAGATAGCACCGACAAAAATTTGGGATGATCCAATATCCCAATCATCAGAGGAAATCAAAGCATACAGAAAATATTGGGAAAAAGAGGGAATTAGTATTTCATCGACACAATCGATACTGTTTGGTCATCCAGAACTCAACATTTTTGAAAGTTTAGAAAAAAGGAAATTAACGCTTCTCTATATTGAAAAAATGATTCGTGTATCAGCCTTACTTGGAGCAAGTGCTATAGTTTTTGGTTCTCCAAAAAATCGTGATACAAAAGGCATGGAGATAAAACAAGCATTAGATATCGCGGCTGATTTTTTTTATAAAATAGGTGAGATAGCTGAGTCATATGAAACTTTTTTCTGTATCGAACCTAACCCGAAAGTATATGGGACAAATTTTGTAAATACGACAAAAGAAGCACTCGTAGTAATAAAACGTGTCAATCATCCATATTTCAGGCTTCATCTTGACTCAGGGGCACTCAGTGTTAATAAGGAGGATTATAAATCGGCTATTACTGAAGGATTTCCTTATTTAAAACATTTTCATGTTAGTGAAAGGGATTTACTTCCGATAGGATCGACTTCATTGGATCATAAAGAAATAGCAAGTGTTCTCAAATTATTGCATTATAATAGGTGGATTTCTGTTGAAATGAGGGGAAACAATTTTCAGAATAATGATAAAATTGTTGAAAAGACACTTGCGTATGTATCTGCTGCCTATGCATGATTATAAATAACTCCAAATACCAAAGCTGTAATCCATGAATCTAAAGAAACAAAAATCAGCAAAGCTCATAAAGAATTATTTTGTCGTTATTATGCTCGGAATTTTTGTTTTTTCCCTAGCATTGCGTTTACTTACTATAAATCAAATAGGAAGAACATGGGATGAATTTCTGTATGTTGAACAAGGACATAAGATGATTGAATTAATTAGACAAGGTGATTTAGATAATAGTTTTTTTTATACAACTTATGATCATCCTCCTTTGGTTAAATATCTCTACGGAATAGCTGCACAATATGATGTTAAAGAGTACGCTGCTGATGGGAATACTATTCTCTATTACGATTTAACGCATGCTAGATTATTATCAATAATTATATTTTCGCTTGGTGTGCTTTTTGTTAGTTTCATAGGTTGGCGTATGTTTTCTCCTCTTATAGGTATTATGGCAGGTTTTATCTTAACAATGATGCCTTTTTCTTTAGGATTATCACAACTTGTTTCAACAGAAAGTTGGAAAATATTTATTTACCCTTTAGCAATATACAGCTATATATTACTTCTTAGAAATTATTCAATTAAAAAAGTTTTACTCGCGGGTATTATTACTGGGGTTGCATTACAAATAAAACAATCAAATCTTTTGCTATTATTCATTTTTGCTGCGATGTATATTAGTTACTTCCATCAATTTAAGGAAAAGCAAAAATTACAATTTATAAATAATAAATCTAGGTCTATTATAATAGTTGGGTTTATAAGTATAGTAGTTTTTTTTCTTTTCTGGCCGCAAGCATTACTGCATTTTCAAGACATACAGTCGTTGCATAGTCATTACTGGGATGTGAAATTCTCACCCAAACCTTGGCAAATCACCCTTTCGCAACCAGAAATCTTCTTCGGACAACTTATGTTAACTCCTGTTTTTTATTATGTTGTGTACTTCTTTATTTCGATTCCAGTTATAATTCTCGTACTTTTTACAATAGGTTTTAGAAGTATATTTAAGAAAAAGGACTGGGTATATTTCAGTCTGCTTTTTTGGTTTTTGATTCCTTTTATAATGTCTTTTTATTCATGGCGACAACACGGCTTGCGTTATATTATTGAAATCTATCCTGCTATAGCTTTAATTGCTGCAATAGGTTTTAATACATTTATAAGTAGGATAACAAAAAATGAAGGCAAGAAATTCCTCTTCTTCCTATCAATTATTATCTATTTGCTTTTGTCACTAATGCAAATAAAACCATATTATCTTGATTATTTTAACGAATTAGTGGGTGGTACCAATACTGTCTATAAATACCAATTTTTTCAGCAAGGATGGTGGGGTCAGGGAATGCGTGACGCAGGGCTGTATATAAATAAAAACGCTATAAATAAGTCCAAAATAGGACTTGCAGTCTCACCAGAACATGTATTACCAAAGTCAGAAAAACTGATATATGAAAAATGGACTCCAGAAAAAGAATATGATTTTGTAGTAGTTAATTATTATCATATTATACGTGATGGATTTGATGATAGTTTAATTCGGGAGAATTATGATCTAGTGTATGAAGTTAAAGCCGACGAGGCAATCCTTGTTTTTATATATAAAAAGAAATAGCAACTATGAATCTATTAAACAATATTACTAACAATTTTTATGCACTCCAAAATGATTTTATTGGGTTTTCAATAAGTTTTCCTGGGATATTTGAATACTTTCTTAGATTTATTATTGCATTGTGTATTGTCCTTATATATAAATTGTTGGGTCAAAAGATAAGAAAGCAAATATTTCATCACAATAACAATTATAATTTTTTTATAGACATAGTATTAGGATATGGTTTAGTAGGTTCGGTCATCGCCATATTAGGGATCTTTTCTCTGCTTCGAACAGATATTTTACTTCTAACGATCAGCATCTTAGCATCAATAGGATTATATCCATATAATTTTTTACATCCCAAAAAGGACTATTACAAAGTAATTTTTAAAAAGGCAAAAAAAATATTACAAATAAATTTTCTAACAGTTGGAATTTTTTTATTCTGTTTTATTTCAATAGTACGACTTGCTACTCCAGAGATTGCAGAAGATGCTTATCATACAGATTTTCCGATTTTTTATATTGCTACTCAAACTACGATGCATGAAAGCAAAGATCCATTTCATATTATTACATTTCCACAATTAGCTGAAATGAATTATATAATTCCAATCGTCTTAGGTCACAAAGAAGCAAGTCGTTTTCTCCATACAATTTTTTACTTACTCATTGTATTACTGTTGTTCAAATTTTCGCAGAAAACTAACGCTTCATTTAGTAAATATTCACCATTGCTCTTTGTAACAGCTCCTGTTGTTATACGTTATGCTCCTACACAGTATATAGATTTTTTCATGGTTTTTGCATTTTTGCTATCGGTATTATTAATAATAAGTAGCAAAACAAAAAAAGATATATTTTTATCTGGTATTATTCTTGGGGTTGCTTTGGCAACAAAATTATGGATTCTTATTTACATCCCGGTCTTTATCATTTCTATTTACCTAACTTTTAGAAAGAAAGGAGTACTAAATAATCTTAAAAGAATCATCATATTTTTATTTGGTGCTTTCATATTCCCATCAATATGGTATGTGAGGACATTTATCATTACAGGAAATCCGATTTATCCTATTTTAGCTAAAATTGAATCTTTAGAATCAAATGAAGCAGTGCAAGCGCCTCTTAGTAACTATTTAGGTTTTAATTGGAATATGTTTTCTCCTGATAATATGATTGTATTAAGCCCCATTTTTTTTCTAAGCATTATAATGATACTTGTCTATAGAAAGCCAATATTTCTTCAACTTAAAAAATCAACAATATTTGTTTTCATATTTATATTTATGATTGAACAACTTTTAATAAAAGTTGATTTAGGAAGGTATCTTTTAGCTTGGTATACTATCGTAATCATTGTTGCATCAGCAGGAATAACATATAGCTTGAAGAATCGAATTTTTAGAATAACCTTTTTTGGTCTCTATCTAATCCTTTTTATATACTATGCAATAACGACAATCATTCAATTACCCTATGGTTTTGGTTGGGCAGATAAAAATAGTTATCTTACAAGGGTACTTGGTAAAGATAATGCAAGTTACTATGATTTTGACCATTTATTTGATAAACATATCAATGCAAAAGATTTGGTTGCGACTTATGGTATTTTTGGATATTATTATGCCGATTTTAATTACCTAGATGTAAACTATGTTTTTTCAAAGAGAAATCGGTCTGCACAAAATCTAAAAGACAGAAATATGACTAAATTATTAATAAAAGGCGGAGATTTTGCCTGGTTTTGCAAGCATTTGAAATTATCAGATTGTGATAAGATCAGCGTTGATCTACTTGTGTCATATCAGGCACAAAGCAACAAGTATATGTTATACAAAATAAGAGAATGAATATGATTTCAATTATAATTGTTCATTATCATGTAAAAAAAGAAATATTTAATTGCATTGAGTCAATTATTGCTAGTAAACCCAAACTGAAATACGAAATAATTGTTGTAGACAATGATGAAATTAAAACACTCAATAAGGAACTAAAAAGAAAATTCCCAAAAGTTGTATATATAGCGAATCATAACAAAGGATTCGGTCAAGGGAATAATGTCGGATCAATTGTAGCAAAAGGTGAACATTTATTTTTCCTCAATCCCGATACAAAAATTTATCCTCTAACATTAGACTCACTCGATTCGTATTTGAGAAAAAATAAAAATGCTGCAGTAGTTGCCCCACTGTTGTATGATAAAAAAGATAATTTATACAAACAAGGAGCTAATGAACTCACACCACTGTCAGCTGTTTTTGCTTTTTCCTTCATCGAAAAATTATTTCCAAATAACATAATTGCAAAAAAATATTGGATGATTGAGGAATGGGACAGGAAATCAATAAAAGAAGTGGCTTCAGTTCCAGGTACAGCATTTATGGTTAGACGGGAAGTATTTGAAAAAATACACGGGTTTGATGAAAAATTCTTTTTGTATTTTGAAGAACATGATTTATGCAAAAGGATCAGGGAACTTAACTGGAAAATATTTATGAGCCCTCATGCAAAAGTTTTCCATTCTTTAGGCGCTAGTACAAAGAAATCACCGAACATAAGCACTATATTTCAACAGAGCAGGTTTTATTATTTAAAAAAGCATTTTGGTATAGTAAAAGCTTTGTTCGCAGAAAGTATTTTACGAATTAGCAAATATTCAATAATGCTCTTGGGAATTCTTATTTTAAATTTTGCCATTACACTTTATAAAGTAGACGAATTGATGGTATTTATAGGAGATCAGGCTTGGTTTTATCTATCAGCAAGAGATATATTAATAAATGGTATTATCCCCATAGTAGGTATCACCTCCAGTCATCCATGGCTTCACCAAGGCGCATTTTGGACTTATCTCCTAGCATTTGCATTGGCAATTGGACAATTCCATCCTCTCAGTGGGGCTTATTTATCAATAGCAATAGGACTTGTCACAATCTGGCTTATGTACTATGTAACTACAAGAATGTTTTCTAGAAGAGTTGGATTGATCGCATCATTATTATATGCGACTTCACCGTTAATAATTTATTATACACGTATGCCTTATCATACGACACCTATACCACTTTTTACCTTACTTTACATTTTTGCACTCTATAAATGGGTACAAGGTAAAACAATCTTTTTACCTATTGTTATTTTAATCCTGGCTATTCTTTATAATTTTCAAATTTCTACGTTCTTATTAACAATAAGTTTTCTTGTAATTGCTAGCTATGGATTTTTAAAAAAGAAAACCTGGTTTATGCAATCATTAACTCCAAAGCTACTATTATTTTCTGTTTTAGCATATCTCCTTCCAATGATTCCAATGCTTTTATATGATCTAGGACATGGTTTTCCTCAAACAGTTTTATTTCTTGTTTGGATTGGATATAAGATTGCAACTGTAGTTGGGTATCCTCAACTGCATCCGGATATAGGTTCTACAAGTATAAAAAATGTTCTAGAATTCATAGCAGAATCTTATAAGAGGCTTATTTACATACCTAATCATTTGGTGGCCTTTGCGATTGCAATTGCTAGTTCTTTTTTTCTTATCAAGAGTATTTTCGACAGAATACGTTCAAAAAACCATAATATCGCTGAGTATGTAGTTGGAATTGTAACTTGTGTGAGTATTTTAGGTATTTTCGCGATAAGAGTAACTTCTGAAGCATATTTACCCATATTATTTCCGACAATAATACTTATAACAGCTCTATTTTTTGATAAACTTATAAAGACGAAACCGAAAATGTCGTTTGTAGTCATACTCATAGTTGGTGTAATCGCATTTGCGAATGTTGTTACACTTATAAAAGAGAATTATTTCATCAGTAATAGTGGTGGGTTATCCACACAAATTATTTTGTCAAAAGAAATAGTTAGAAAAGCTGAGGGAAGAGAGTATAATCTAAAAGGAGAAGGTTTGGGGAGTCAATTTGAAAGCTTCACAATGAATTTTGAATATCTAACCTGGTGGTTAGGAAATGCTCCATCCAGAGATACAAAAGAATTGCAGTTTATTATTAATGCCAGACCCGATAGGACTAGCGTATTACAAATCGGAAAATAACTATGATTAGCGCCGTAATTATAACAAAAAACGAAGAAACCAATATTGAACGATGCATTAAAAGCATTTCTTGGTGTGATGAAATAATTGTAATAGATGATAATTCTGAAGATAAAACAGTAGAAAAAGCAAAAAAAAGAGGCGCAAAGGTATATATTCACTCGCTCTATAATGATTTTTCTGCACAACGTAATTATGGTCTGGATAAAGCGAAGGGTGATTGGGTATTATTTATTGATGCCGATGAAGAAGTCAGTTCAACACTCTGGTATGAAATAATGCAGTACACTAATAACCCTGTTAACGAATATGCGGGCTTTTATATTAAACGAATCGATACAATGTGGAAAAAAGAACTAACACATGGTGAGATTGCTAATATTAAATTACTGCGATTAGCAAAAAAAGATGCAGGCAGATGGGAAGGTAAAGTTCATGAAATTTGGAATGTAAAAGGTAAAACTTTTACACTTAAGAATAACCTAGCTCATATGCCTCATCAGACGATGAATAAATTTTTACGTGAAGTGAATGTATATACAAGTATGCGTGCTGAAGAATTGTTTACAAAGAAGAAAAAAGTAAATGCTTCATCAATCATCTTTTATCCCATGGGTAAATTCGCACTTAATTATTTATTGAGAAGGGGATTTCTCGATGGTATTCCTGGGCTAGTCTTTGCACTCATGATGTCCTTCCATTCATTTCTTGTAAGGGGAAAGCTGTGGTTGTTATGGCAGAAAACAAAATAAAATATCAAGGCATATCAACGCTTGAAGTTCTTGTCGAAGCAAAAAACTATAATGCCTGGATTGCAGACGAGATTAGGAAACACTTTGAAAGCCCTTTGCTTGAATTAGGTGCAGGTACGGGTAATCTAACAAGTTATTTTGTTGATTATAAAAATTTTCATATATCTGAATACGATGAGGGTTTGTTAAAGCATATAAAACAAAAATTTAGCAAATATAAGCAGCTAACCATTAATAGGCTTGATATATCAAAAAAACCTCCAAAACAATACGAATCATTCTTCTCGTGTATTTTTGCTATTAATGTTCTGGAACATATAAAAAATGATCAACAAGCTTTAGATAATATATATAAAATGCTTAAGCCTGGTGGTAAAATTATTTTACTTATACCTGCAAAAAAATTTGCATATACGAAACTAGACAAAGAATTAGGTCATTTTAGACGCTATGAAAAGAATGATCTTGAAAATAAACTTCTTGCAGCTGGGTATCAGATTGAAAAGATATATTTTTTTAATATAGTAGGTTTACTGAGTTGGACCATCAGAGATAAAGTAAGAAGAAATAATGTTCACTTAAAGCCGTATCATATAAAAATTTTTGATAGCATAGTTCCAGTATTAAGATTTATAGAAGGAAAAGTACGCATGCCTTTAGGAATATCATTGATCGCTATTGCAACTAAGAAATAGAATGAAACGTTATCTCCTTACATTTATTTTTTTGGTTTGGTCTGTCATTATTCTTTCTGCATACCTTTTGCATCTTTATACGAGAGTAAATCATTAAAAATTATGAAAAAATTCTTTGATAATAATATCATTGTGTTATTAATCGGTGCTGTAATTTTTATTATAGCTTCGATATACATAACATTCCCATTGATTCTCCACCTTGGAACGTTGACAACTGGTTTGGCGGATGAATTACTTATAGCATGGATTCATGGTTGGGTAATGCATTCTTTGTTATCAGGAAACATATTTTTAATATTTGATGCAAATATTTATTACCCTTACCAAAACTCACTAGCTTACTCAGACACTTTTTTTGTCACAAGTCTTTTTTCATTTTTAATAACAAATCTAATCGGGCAACCAATTGCTGCAAATAATATAATTATTATCTTTGGTTTAGCGCTATTAGGATTTTCGATATATATACTGAGTTATTATCTTACAAAGGATTACGGGGTGTCACTTTTTTCTGGCTTACTTGTAGTTTTTTCACCAGCGGTTCTAGATAAAAGAGTTCATGTGCAAATACTTGCGATCGCTGGTGTTCCTTTTGCACTTTTCTTTTTCATCTATTTTTTAAATAAAAAAAAATCAAGATATCTTTTGTTAAGCCTTTTATGTTTCTTACTTCAAACATATAACAGTTTTATGCCGGGATATTTTATATTATTCTCATATGTTATTATTCTTGGCTACTATTATTTTGAAAAGAAAAAAATGAAGTACATTTTTACAAAAAAGAATGTACTAATGATGTTTACTTCATTATTATTGCTTATCCCTATTATACTTCCATACTACAAAGTCTCAAACGAATTTAATTATACGAGAGATATCCGAGAAAGTGTTCATTTAGCCCTTCAACCTGAAGATTTATTCTATACCTCAATTGATAGTCGTTTAGTAAATCTTTTAAATAATTTACCTTTCAACAAAATGTCGCAAAATAATGAGTTCAAGCCAGGTTATCTCGGATTTATATTTACTTTAGCACTGATATTTTCAATATGGTATTTCTTCAGGAAAATGAAAAAGAAACAATATTATTCAAAAAGTTTTATGACAATTGGATTTGTTGGATTGATTTTGAGTTTTGGACCGCTGTTACATTTAGGAAGACAAACTGTGCATGATCCCTTTCTAATCCCACTCCCATACGCACTATTCTACTATATTATACCTGGCTTTCAGGGTATAAGAAATAGTGCGAGGTGGGAGATGCTTTTTATTCTAGCTATGGCAATAGTAATAGCGCTAATTTTTCATCTAGTAACAAAAAAGTATTCTTTACGTAGAAAAATATTTTTATATTCGACCCTTATTTTATTTACAATTGCAGAATTCAATTTTCCAATGCAATTTATCAATACTATTCCCCAAAAAAAAGATTTCCCAAAAGTTTATAGTTGGATTGCAACCACTCCACCTGAGAGTATATTTATTGAAATGCCTATTTATACATGGGATATGCAGCCATATGTCTTTGCTGAAAATATGAGAGAATATTATTCAACGATTCATTATAAAAAAATGGTTAATGGGGCAAGTGGTTATTCACCAGAGCCATGGATGCAAATGGTTAGAAAAATAATGAGTACTTTCCCTTCTAAAGATTCGGTAAACATACTCAGAAGTTTAAAAGTTGATTACATAATTCTCCATAAAAGTGAATATGACAGACTGGAAAAAGATAAAGTTATTATTCAAGAACGATTATTCAAAAATGGCGAGCAAACATATAATGAACTAATGAAAAATGAGGGTATTGAACTTATTAATAAATTTGGCGAAGATTATGTCATTAAAATTCAATATAATGAATAACTTTCTCTTTAATAATAATTCAAAAATTCTACGTTATGTAGTTATTACCTTTACTGCATTCTCACTGATATGGCTATTGCGAGTATTAATGAATGATAATTTTCCTGATTTTAATACAAATTATTATGCATCTATTAATGTCATTAATAACATTGATCCATACAGTACCAGTGTTAACTATTTCACACCACAAGTTTATCCTCCTTTTGATATCTTATTCTATGTTCCGATAGGTTTCTTGCCCTTTTATATCGCATCAAAATTGTGGATTATTCTTTCTATAGCAGCAGTATTTATAACTATATTCTTGCTTACAAGTATATATAAAATATCTTTTTTTTCTACCTACAACATTTTTCTAATGGGTTTAGTTTGTCTCTCATTCCCTCTCAAATTTACTTTGGGAATGGGGCAACTTAATAATATAATTTTGGTATTAATTGCTTTTAGTTTTTATTATTTTAATTTAAAAAAATATGTATACAGTGGAATTATATTAGCATTCCCAATACTTCTTAAATTTTTTCCATTACTACTAATTCCATATCTGGTGTATATCAAGAAGTGGAAAATTGTTTTGATCTTTATACTCACAACAATATTTTTGATGCTTCTTACGTGTTTTATTCTTACTTTTCCTGTTGTAATCAATTACTACCAGAATATTTTACCTGAATTGTTATCTTCGTGGAAAGGTGATTATTATAACCAATCCTTAAGTGGTGTTTTAATAAGGATATTCCCAGATAAAGTAATTAGTAATTATTTAAGAATAATTATCTCTGCAATATTATTATTTTTTACAGCAATAGCGATAGTAATTAAGCGAAAGAAAAATCAAAAACGGTTAAACCTTGAATTCGCAGCGATATTAACAGTAAGTGTCATAATAAATAATTTTTCCTGGCAACATCATTTTGTTTTTTTACTAGTGCCGTATTTTATTGTACTTTTTACACTATTAAAAATAAAAGTTTCATCGATATTCTATGCGTTTCTATTTCTTAGCTACATATGCATAGCAGTAAACAGCAGGGACCCTTCATCGCTACATTTCTTATTGCAAAATCATGTATTCTTTGGAGCATTAATCTTGTGGATGCTTATTATATATATACTTGTTAAAATTAAAATAAAATAATACTATGAACGTTTATGAGGTTTGAATTTTTTGCCATAGAAATGTAAAAAATTGATTGCCATGAAAGCAAGTGGTATATAAATAAATGTAAGTTTCGGATAATAAGTCATAGATACAACCATAAGCATAGATCCAATAGCAGCAAAACCTAACAAGTTTTCTTTATTAAAGTAAGAAGCCATCATAAATACGCAAAGTATGAGTGGAATAAATGCAGGATACGAATACCTTAAACTCGAAACCATAATCCATGACTGCTCAGATGTTGGAAATGTAAAATAAATCAAAAGACATAAAATACCAATCCAAAATAATTTATGAAATTTCTGAATAATAAGTATATTTCTTCTTAAAGCTCTAAATAAATAAAAGCCAATCATACCTAGTATTATTATGAGCCATATATTATATTCTCCATATATTGCATTAAGCATCGTTAACGGATTTTTCAAAGAGACATTATATACAGTATCAGTAAATAGCTGTTTTCCATTTAATCCAAAAAGAGGTAACGGATAAAAAGGATTTTGTACAAGTAGATAATTACGCACATACCAAAATAGTCCAAAAATAGAAAAAGGTATTATAAAAAAGACAGCATATCTGTTGAATAATGCCAAATAGAAATTTTTCAAATAAAATAGTATTAATATTGATAGAAAGATGAGACCAGTATACTTTGAACCTATTAACATACCTAATATAAATCCAAGCGAAAAAACATAAGAAGGTGTTTTCTTGGGTTTTTCGAGCAAAATAATTGCCATTAGAAAGAAATTAATCATCCATACATCAATACTTACAGCATTATACCAGCGAACAAATACATTTAAAGTACAAATAGTTAAGGCAAATAGAACTGAGATATAGTAATGCAATCGAAAAGTTGTCGCTAATTTAAAACAAACAAAAAAAAGTATAAATATGGCTAACATGTTAGAAAGAGTTAAAGGAATTCCTAAGAGCAAAAGCAGTGAATTAATTGCTTCACTTGAGCCAGGATAATAATGTTGAGGTATTATTGCATTAGGTAAAGTAAATAGTTCACCATTGATTATAAATTTGGAGATGGGAATATGATAATCCCAACTGTCACCAAGTGCTGGTACTGGATGAAGAATTCCAATATAAAAATAATAAACTAAATAATAACAGAATATTAGAATAGCAACTTGCGTGTAGATTTTAATGCTCATCAAAAAGTATTCTATCATGGGTGACTTTATTTTTCATA
>JBPOIT010000025.1:0-59412 GCA_052034235.1 Candidatus Levyibacteriota bacterium | reverse complement strand
CATTGATACTTTTTTTCACCCGGTTAGTATACCATTCTCTCCATACCTCTCACCTAGTGAAATTGTCTATTTAGATTGCTAAACCAGTCTTATCTAAGAATAAAAGCGCCCGTTTTGAAACGGTCTCCCTGACGGCAGCCGGAATCGAACCTTTTATAAAGAAAAGTGATTGAGAATTTGGAGGATTCCGTTTTCGTCTACTGAATCATTACTGATAAAGTACTTTCCTTCACCTTTTGATTTAAGCTTCTCTTTCAATTCATCTGTGCCATTGGACAATGTTGCGCCGTAACCGCATAATTGGATAAAGCTCCAATCACTTGTACTGTCACCAATTCCCAACACTTCATCAAAAGAAATTCCAAGACTTTTGACAATCGCTTCTGATCCTTCCTTCTTAGAACTGCCAAATGCCGTAATTATGCCAAATTGTAAAGGTAATGCCACAGGATGCACTCCCCAACTGATTGATGCCTTCGGCTTGAATAGTTTCAGTAATTCAGAAACTCGTAGCAAATCCTCTTTATCTTTTGCAATCGGCATGATCTTTGTAATTTCATACTTTTCACTTTCATTCATGATATTAGTGAGCAAAATTGGTTCTCGTTGCAAAATATGTGTATGCTTTGCTGTTATTTCTGAGGCTTTATCCTTTTGAATGAAATAACCATCAAGTTTATAGAACTCAACATACACATTCGCATCTCTTAAAGTTTGCAAAATCTCTTTCACCAAGTCTTTATCAAGTACATGTTTTTCTACGATGATTTTGTCGATTGGATCAATGATGACTGCTCCAGCATCTGCGATATGTGGATTATGAAGATTAGATCTTTTTATTTCTTCTGAAATTGAATAATGTGGCTTTGCTGTACAAAGAGAAATGCTAATCCCCTTCTCTCTCACTGCTTTTAATGCTGTACTGACTTCTGTATGGGGATGCGGAGAGTTATACCCAATCTTTTCACCAATGATGACACCATCAACATCTGAGATTATTGCTTTAATCATTACGTGAGTATTGTATCAGAGATCAAGCAAACGTTGGAATAGAAAACTGTTGATTTCGTGCGTAAAAAGTTCTACCGTCGTTCACGAGAGCCTACCAAATATTTTAGCCTCGAAGTCTAGCCTGACGGCGGACAGACTAGGACCTCAGCAAATACTTCTGTATAATAAATGAATGATTAAAAATCGTATTGAAAGATTTGCAAAATATGCTGGGATAGCCACAGTTAGCGTCGAATGGCTAGCTTTATTGCTCTACTATATTCAACAGCCAGCGTATTTCGGAGGAAGCTATCCAATCAGCTATTTTGCTTCATTGCCACAAACAAGACTTATATTTAATATCTGCTATACACTTGCTGGAGTATTTTTTTGGATCTTTATAAAATATCACCTTCACAAGCACTACCCTACTCCTCTTAAACTACTCGGATTGTCAATGTTACTCTTTATTGGCCTGGCATTAGTGCCCTTTGACCCTCATAATCCTACCAGTGACATAATTCACAATACCATAGGATTTACCTCTGCTCTTTTACTAAGTATTGGTTTATTTTTTATGGCAAAAAAGGCAAATAATCAAACTGTCCATCGTGGAACAATGCTTATGCTTGTTGGAAGTTTAAGCCTTTTTGCAGCTTTCCTTATAACCCCCAAACAAAGCAATCTTATTTTTGCATTAGAAGCTGGATCTTGGCTCATTTTGCAACTTTGGGTGTTTTGGATTTCTTTTTACACTTACAAAAATCCATTATTAAAGAACTAGCCGCAATTAAATTACCGAACAAAAACCGGACTAAAATTGTCTTCTAATAATTGACTTAACAAAACTTCGTTGCCTAATAACATCATTCATACCTGAGACCTTATATAGTTGATCAACTTTTTTTGGGAAAGAAAGTATTTCGTCAGTGGAATCACCTATCCCAAATTGTATCCCATGACTCTGTATTTCTGGATAAAGGGAAGCACTGCTTCTATAGGCATTTTTTTTTATAAAAGCATTCACTGCATCTTTTGGAAAGCCATGTAACAGCCCAATTTTTCGTGTAGCACTCTCCCCACTGTCCTTATGATCTGGATTAGTTTCCAGGAATTCCTCTATATAAAAATTAATATCGGCATCAGGTGTAAAATCCGAAAAAATATCTGGGTTTTCGCGTATTGTTTTTGCAACAAGATTTTCATCATATAAATAACCATTCACAAAATGAAATCTCTCTGGGAAGGAAATTTTTTCTACTTGACCAACATCTCTAACCCCTATTGAAGACACAGGCTTTAACCCAAGAAACATTGTTTGTATCATATCGGCAGCCTCTCCTCCTTTTGTTAAAAATCGTTTTGTCCTGTAACCACTACGATCAAGTAATTCCTTAAATTCTGCAACTCCATTTTTTGCAGTTTCTACCTCCTCCGGTGAAGCGTATTCTGTTCGTTGTGCTGGACCAATTTCTCCTGAAATTTCCATATAAGATCTATTTAATAATACCATAAATATACTAAAACTATCCGAGTTAAGCTTGTTTCCACTCATATGATTAGAGCTACCAAAATAAATACGCAAATCAACGTAATTAAGCCTTCCGTGAAAAGTGGCGTAAAAAATATCTTTAAGCTCATTTAAAGCAAACTATGCAGCTTATACGAATATTATGATGAATATGCGGACATATCTACTCAATTCTTAATATCTTCAATTTACACTTGACCTTCTAGACCTTATCACGTCACTATAAATACCTTTTCTTATTTCTGTTCTTATGCTCAATAATTCAGGGCATGAATAGAAGTATGATACTTTTTTATCTTTCGTTTCAACATCTGAGTTTTTATTGTCAATAATAAAATAAGCAAAAGACTCAGCTATATCTTCCTCTGGCTCTGAGGCTGCATACTCTGTCACAAAATTGTTATCTTCATAAACATTTTTTCCATTCCTTGCTTTTTGAATGTCAGTATTTGACCAAAATAATTTTATTAATTTATTCAAATAAGAAAAAGATTCGCTACAGCCTTCTTCTGCGTAGTAATTTTTGCAAATATTTTTGCGCTATTATTAATTTGAGAATGTTAAATTTGTGAGGTGAGGTGCTTGAGGAGTTCTTGATAATCACACATTCCAAGACAAATGCCGTTGTCTCCGCTGCCGTAGTAGATATAGAGATTCTCACCAAAGACGACTGCACCTTCAGGAAACGCTACGTGGTCTACTACCCCATGTGTTTCACGTTCTGTTTCAGGTTTTAGGATATGATCTATATTTGCAAGGATCTTTCGTGGATCATGAAGATCAAGGAGAGCTGCGCTGATTGACCACTCTGTGTGGTCATCAACGGTACAGAGAGCACTGTATATAAAGAGCCAGCCATGTGGTGTTTTGATAGGGACAGCACCTACTTCATTTCCCCTACCATCACTTGGTCTGAAAACCACTTGATTATCATATTCTTCATTCACAATTCGGTTCATTCTTTCTTGGTTGGGATAGAATAAATCATACAGATCATCAAACTGAGCCATCATAATGGTTGCCTTTGGACTCTCGAGTTCAAAAGTAAACAGCATTGTGTATTTGCCATTAATTTTCTCAGGGAAAAGACAAGCTGCTTTTGAAAAGATATCAGGTCCTACAATGCCATGTTTTCTCCAGTGGACAAAGTCTTTACTTGTTGCCAGAGCAATTCTGACTTTTTGTTCACTATCACTACCTCCAACTGCCGTGTAATAAAGATAATACACACCGTCCATCTTGGTGACGCGCGGATCTTCACAACCCATGCCGTTCTCATAACTTTCTGTCGGAGCAATCAGGGGCTCTTCAAAACGCTCAAAATGCATTCCGTCAACACTTTCTGCATAACCGATAGATGATATATAGGAACCTGGCTGGTCTGGATGAATATCATTGGTAGCACGATATACCATCTTAAAGAATCCATTCTCATGAATTACCCCAGGATTTAACACAGACCCTTTTTCCCAATCATGTTCAGGATCTTTCTCAAGAATCGGATCCCCCCGAAAACGCTTTAACTTCATATATTTATTGTAACATTATTTGAGTAACGCAAATCAAGTATCAATTGCCTATAATCCAGATTAATTCATACTCTGATATAATCGAAGGAATGAAATTTATTGATTTAACTCATACTTTAACTTCTGATACGCCGGTTTTCCCTGGTGATCCTTCGGTAGCGCTTGAACAAACTGTATTCATTGAAAAAGATGGAAATAATGATCATGCGCTTACAACAGCAATGCATGTCGGAACGCATATCGATGCACCATTTCACATGATAGCGGGTGGAAAACGTATAGACGAATTTTCACCTGAGCACTTCTTTGGGAGGGGTGTACTTATTGATGCCCGAGGGAAAAAAGCAATAGACCTATCAGTTCTTGAAGGAGTAACAATAGAAAAAGATTCTTTCGTCCTTATTTATACTGGATTTGGAGAAAAATTCACTTCCGACAATTACTTTGAGAACTCCCCTGCTATGACAGAAGATTTTGCAAAGAAAATGATTGACTTGAGCGTCAAAATGGTGGGAATGGATACTTCTACTCCAGATCATGATACAAACTGGCCTGTACACAAGCTTTTACTCGGTAAAGAAATTATGATCCTTGAAAATCTGACCAATTTGCATCAGCTTTTACATGCAGAAAAGTTTGATGTGATTGCACTTCCTCTCAAATTAAAAGCTGATGCTGCTCCAGTACGCGTCATTGCAAAAGTATGACAATATGCTGACTTTTGCATGTCATGTTTTATTTTCTACACCTGTTATACTGAGCTCATCAATTCATGTACACTTCTGTTTATTTACTCAACCAGAATAATCATGATAAATGTACCAAATACCAAAGCCGGTGGCGGACAGAAGAAGGGATCCGTCTAAAGCAGCATATCATCCACCGAATTAAAACGGAAAACAAAGAAGCTCTTTTGCCAGGAAATCTTCCCCAAAACAAACTTTCACTCCTTGAAAATGAGTACGATCTTAAAGGATTATCGTTGGTTAACGAGAAAGTTACTGCTCGCTCTTCTGACATATTAAACGGTGCAGATCTTTCTTATCTGTATGTAACGAATACTCATTTTAAAAATATTAACTTCGCAAATACCAATATTAGTTTTGCCAACCTATATAATGTGACTTTTACCAATTGCCTTTTTTCTTATGCAACATTTTATGCAAACCTTTTGGAAGACGTTTCATTTTTTGGTTGTGATTTTATGGAAAGAAATGATATCCGCAATTGTCGCTTTACCAATGTCAGTTTCCAACACTGTTTTATCGAAACAAATCTTTTTCATAGCTGTCGTTTTGATGAACGGACAAGTATTAAAGGATTACGCTCAACATCCCAGCTGTCACTAAAGACAGTTGTCTTTAACCCCAAAGAACTTGCAGAATTGTATAAGAGTTTAAAAAACAGTTATCTTACTGGTAAAGTTATTAATAAAAGTAGAGATTGTTATTATTTGGAGCGCCAAGCAATTACAAGATATATTATAGATAACAAATACGAAAAACTCGGAAACTTTTTTTTGGAATTGATTGCAGGATATGGTACAAAACCACTTCGGGTGCTTGTATGGATGGTAATGTTATTTCTTATCTTCTCCGGTATCTTTATCAATAAAATTGGTTATCCAGACGGACTATTACTTAGTACTGGAGCATACTTTACCAACGGTGTAGAAAGTCAACAACTTCGCGATTTAGACATCGTTTATAAGTCCTTTTTCATACTGGAATCCTTCTTCGGCATCGTCTTTACAACACTTTTTGTAACAGTCATGGCAAATTTATGGTTGAGAGAAAGATAGCTTCAATCTCGTTTTTTACTGATACTGATGGACATTCTGCTGATATAATATTACTATGATTATTGCCGTCGGATCTAAGAATCAAACGAAAATTGAGGCAGTAAAACAGACCTTGTTTCTTTATCCTCATTCATTCCCAAACCCAAAAGTTAAAGCAATTGATGTAAACCTTAAAGAATTTGGACATCCACAAACGCTTGAAGAAACGATAGAGGGGGCAATGGATCGTGCGAAACAAGCTTTCGTTGATTGTGATTTTAGTTTTGGCATTGAAGGCGGGCTTATGAAAGTTCCATATTCTCAATCGGGCTATATGGAAACTGGAGTGTGTGTAATTTATGATGGGACAAATACCTATCTTGGACTCAGCCCAGCCTTTGAATGGCCTCCTGAAGTCACCAAGATAATACTTAAAGGTGAGGCAGATGCAAGTAAAGCGTTTAAAGATTTAGGTTATACTACTCACGAAAAGTTAGGCGCTGTTAAAGGTGGAATAATAGGTGTGTTAACTAATGGACGCGTAACAAGAGAAGACTATACCAAATATGCGATTATCATGGCCCTCACACAACTTGAAAAACCTGAATTTTTTAAACATGGATAAAACATATATCTGGACAAATCACGCACTAAAACGTCTCTCGGAAAGAAAAATTACTAGAGATCATATTAGAGAAGTACTGACCAGGCCTGATCACACATCAAAAAGAAGTGATAACGCAATGGAGATACGAAAAATTATTGATGGAACAACTTTTGCAACGATTATAAAACGAAATCATATGGGCGAATATATCATAATATCTTGTTGGGCCAATCCCCCCTTCCCAGGAACCAAAGACTACAAAAAACGCCAACGATATCTCGCAATGCAAAAAGCTCCACTTATGAAAAAACTTTGGTTAATATTTCTAACTAAAATTGGATTGTAATTCCCTTGCCGTCTTTCTTGTTCTGCGAGCTGGGGGGATATAAAGTGCAGCAATTTGTATAGGTTTTGTATCTTTCCTCGTAATATACAACTTATTGTGTTCTTCCAATGTAAAAACATCACCTGTTAAATTTATTGTTTCTTGATGATTGTTTTTAATTGTAACATCATCAACTTGCTCAATTTGAAAAAGATCATCAGGCATATCACTAGGAGTATATAATCCCCAAACTATTCTTGATGCTAATTTAACCATATCTTTTTTATTCATTGCTGGAACTGTTACTCTTGTGAGTTTATCTGAGTATAAGTCTTGCCCTGGAAAAAATTCTTTGAATCTTAAATCTGGAGCTGTAAAAACAGCTTCGATAATGGGATCTTTTTTATCTTCACCAGCTTGTTCAATGCCTGTTTGCAAAGCTGCTAAAAGCATTTTTGCATCACGAAACATCGGACGATTCCTATACCTTTCATTTCTATCATTAAAAGCAAGTGTTGCTCGTCCAAATTCTGCAGAATGTAAAAAGAACTGTTCGTTGACTCTTGCAGGCTGGAAATCTCGCACCGCTAACTCATTACCAACTAAAAGATCCTGGGTTTCAATAAAACTCTTTGCTCTAACTAAATTACGTCTAAAAGCATCTTGAAAACCGCCTCCTCCTGCCAATACAATCCCTAACTTTTCCCTTTCATGCATTTTAGCTGCCACTTGTCTAAGTGACCCATCTCCCCCAATAACCACCACAGTATCAATTTCATCAGGAATAGGATTGTCATCAAACTTAAGCCAATCCCAAGAACCTCTTTTACCCAGACTTTTTGACAATTCTATTGCTCTCCATTGATGCCCTGGTCTTGCAGTTGGATGAATAGAGAAATGAATTCGCTCAGACATAGGGAGGAATTATAGCAAAAAGATTAGTTTTTTACCTTGACTATACTTCTGTAGAGGAAAGAGTGGAGTTCGCTGATTATTCGTTCTTTATCTTTTCCTTTTGGAGAATGAGGATAATACTCTAAGAGATACCCGTTTATTGCATGAACCATAACTCTTGCTTGTTCATTCAGATCTATATCAGCGAATTCACCTATTGAGACGCCATAATCAAGAACTTCGCGGATATGTAAATATGTTTTGTCTGGAAGAAATCCTTCATCTAGTTTAGGAAATTCTTCTCGAAAAGATAAATAAAATTTAAAAACACCAACAATAAGTTCTGCGTTATCAATTTGAAATTCAATTCGTTGTCTAAGCATTTCTGATGCTGTTTTGGGCTGTGATAAATTCGCTCGTTTCTCGCCCAAAATTCTGTTACTCTCATCATACATAGCGTGTAATAAGTCGGCTTTTGTTGGGAAATAATAGTACAGAACAGACGGAACAACTTCTACTTGTTTTGCAAGTGTTCTCATACTAACTGTTTCCAAACCGCCTTTGGCAAAAAGTTTTAGTACTTGTTTTATTATTCGATCGCGTGTTATCATAATTTATAGAACGATCGTACTATTGTTTTCTACACTTGTCAATTCCCAAAATATTAATTTATGGTGACAGATACATTTACTACTATTTTTAAGAACGGCAGCACGACATATTTTTATAGCAGTATTTTTTTTCCAAAAGAGATAAAGACCGACGTATTTATTCTATATAGTTTTGTCAGAACTGCAGATAATTTTGTTGATGCAATTCCCCAACAAAAAAAAGAATTCTACAAATTTCGCGAAGACTATGAACTAGCACTTAAAGGGGGAAATGTCGATGATGAAATCATAGATGCGTTTATATCACTCATGAAACGAAAACAGTTTGATAAGAAATGGGTTGACGCATTCCTGGATGCTATGGAACAGGATTTATCAAAGAAAACTTACAAAACACTAAAGGAAACTGAAAAGTATATGTATGGATCGGCAGAAGTAATCGGTTTATTTATGGCAAAGATAATGAACTTACCAACTGCATCTTTTACATCTGCAAGATATTTAGGAAAAGCAATGCAGTTAATAAATTTCATAAGAGACGTCGAAGAAGATAATCAGTTAGGAAGAACCTACCTACCTGTCGACGAAATGCACTCTCTTGGTCTAAAAGGTGTACGTAATAAAGATGCAGTGGCAAATCCTGAAGCATTCTCTCAGTTTATTACACAACAAATAACGCTTTATCATCAGTGGCAAAATGAAGCTGAAAAAGGTTATCATTTTATCCCCCACCGTTTTCTGATACCAATTAGAACAGCATCTGATATGTATGCATATACCGCATCTCAAATACAAAAAAATCCATTTATTGTCTATGAAAGAAAAGTAAAACCAAATAAATTTCGAATCCTAGCAACAGGAATAAAAAATAGTTTTGCAATGTATGGATAAATTATTTTCAGAATATAAATCTGCAGTGCTACCTGTTATTGACGGCATTTTTGCTGAAAGAAAAAAACCCTATGGAGAGATTAGTCCATGGGGTGTAGATGCAATAACGAAACTAAACACATTCGTTAAGCAAGGGAAATTACTTCGAGGAGGCCTGGTATATTTAGGAGCAAATATGTACGGTAAACAAAACGATGATACTATCCTACATATTGCGGCAGCTCTTGAGATTATGCACTCAGCGCTGCTTATTCATGATGACATTATAGATAACGATGCCATGCGAAGATATGATATGAGTATACATAAACAATACGAACAATTTGCAATGTCTAGACACCATCGAGATGCACAACATATCGGACAAAGCTTGGGTTTATGTTTAGGCGATTTAAGTTTTTTTATAGCTTGGGAAGTACTAACAGCATGTAAGTATAAAAACAAAGAATTAATAACACAAAAAATCGCCCGCGAATTAAGCTTCGTCGGGATCGCTCAGATGCAAGACATACACCCGTATGATGATTTGTTGCTCGATAAAAAAAGAATTCTAACAATGTATCAGTACAAGACTGGCAGATATAGCATCTCACTTCCACTTATTGTAGGATCACTTTTGGCAGATGCACCACAAAATAATATTTCAGATCTTGAAGAACTCGGTACTGCGTTAGGGATTCTTTTCCAGATTGCAGACGATCGACTCAATATTTTTGGCAAAAAAGAAACGACTGGAAAAGAAATTGGATCTGATATTCGTGAAGGGAAAAATACGCTTTATCGTGCACTCCTGTTCCAAAAAGCATCAGTTGGAGAAAAACAAAAATTATCCCACATTTTTGGTAATCCTGAAATGACTCATGCAGATTTATTGTTTGTGCAATTACTTATTCAAAAATATGCAATCGATGATAACATTCAGGAAATTTGTGTTTCTTATGAAATTATAGCTCAAAAGCATATAGACAAACTAACTGTTATGAAAAAATATAAAATTATCCTTGAAGAATTGCTCTCATTTGTGCAAAAAAGAAAGCAATGACTTCTTTACTACTTTTAGCATATCGAATTTCTAGACCTCGCTTTTGGGGCTATCTTGCAGGTCCATACATTATTGGGTACATATCAGGTGTTCAAACACAAAGTGAAATTGTAAGTATATTTTTCTTTTCTCATCTTTTTTACTTTGTCACATTTGCCAATCTTTTACTTTACGGCATTAATGATTATTTTGATACAGATACAGATCAATTTAATAAAAAAAAGAGTTCACATGAACATAAATTACTTCTTTCTGAAAAAAGAAAATTACTTTTATTCATCGGCATATCGCTCTTTGTCTCATTTGGTTTTTTCATTATGCAAACTTCATTACTCTCTTTTTTCTGGTTTGCGTTATTTATAGTCATGTCAATATTTTATAGCGCACCACCTATTAGATTTAAGATCCACCCATTTTTTGATTCTGCATCAAATATTCTTTATGCGATTCCGGCATTTTTAGCATATGCACAGATAACCAATCAATTTCCTTCTCTTAATGTGTTTTTAAGTGCTTTCTGCTGGACAGCAGCAATGCATCTTTTTTCAGCAATTCCTGATATTAAACCTGATAAGAAAGCACATATTACAACAACTGCTGTATATCTGGGAGAAAACATATCACTTATAACATGCGCGTTACTATGGAGTTTTACCTCACTCATTACTCTTACTATTCCACTCCTCTTTCCATGGTCGATTTTCGTTTTAATTTACCCTCTCATGCCGCTCTTTTTACTGCGAAATACATCTTTATTAGAATACGTGTATTGGCGCTTTCCATATATTACAATGGTACTAGGGCTGATATTATTCTTTGTCCTCTTTGCTACCAAAACACATGCTTAAAATAAGCGTTATCATTCCAACGTTGAATGAATCAGACAATATAGGAAATCTTCTTTATGATCTTTCAAAACAGCTACATAAGCCAGACGAGATTATCGTTGTTGACGGAAAATCTACTGATACAACAAAAAAAATAATACGCGCTTTTAAAAATGTTACATTACTTACGACTGAACCAAATCCTGCAAGGCAGCGCACAATTGGTGGTGAAAAAGCAAAGAATGAATTATTGATTTTTTTAGACGCTGATGTCCGAATGAAAAAAGATTTTCTGAAACGTGTAGAAAAATCTTACAAGAAAAAAAAGTTTTCAATTGCCTGCCCTTATTATCTCCCTCATAAATCAAATATGCTAATTATCTGTGTTTATTATTTCTTTAATAGTATGTTCTTTCTTTGGCAAAAAATTTCTCCGAGCGGTGCAGGCTCGTGCATTATTGTAACGAAAAACGTATTCAAAAAAATCTACGGATTTAATTCAGCATTTCGCTATGATGATATAGCATTTATTAGAAAAGCCTCCAAAATCAGCTCTTTCTGTATGTTACCTATTATTGTGTATGTTTCTGACAGAAGATTTAGAAATGATGGCGTATTGAGGACAACCTTAAAATATTTTCTGCTCTCTTTCTTTTTTATGACAAATCAATTTAAAAGTGCCAATGTAATTCCCTACCGTTTTAATCACTACAAAAGAACATCTTAAATCTTCTTACAAATTTCTAACCGCTCTTTCATCATTCCCAACTATTCAAAGCCTAAAATTATAATAATACTATGATCGCTGTAATAGACCATCAACCATTTACCCTTCCAACATTTAAAAGAAAACTAATACAACATCCAAGATTATATTTAAAGGATGAAAGTTACGTAAAGCGAAGCTCTGTTGTGTTTACTAAATTGGGAATGTTAAGCATTGCTGCTTCGATAATGACGAGTTTAGGCTTATTAGCTTTTGTCAATTTAGTTATTAACTAGGTTGTTTTATTCTGAGCATCGTTCGTCTAAAATGGTTTCTGTAAATCTCATCTCTATGTAAAGTACGTCCCCATTCCCCAAGAATAACCTTTGTAAATGTCCTAGCTGGACAACCTTCCTTTACATCTCCAAAAGTTTTATTTTTTTGTAAATAGGTTAAGAGAGAATTTTTTTTATTTTCTTTTAAAGTTGTCGGGTCAGGAAGCAATTCCTCAGTTCTCTGCATAAAAGTCAATAGATTATTCGAGGGTGTATCAAAATGTTTACCAATCTCTACTGCAAATGCCGTATTTAACCCACTTGAGTCTGAACCCTTAATACATTTTTCAACTCCAGTTCCTAAAGCAGCACCTAATAATCCTAATGCTAGTGCTGAGGTGGAAAAACGCTTATTGTTTTGAGCAAATGTTCCAGCTAAGTTATCTGTTTGCAATTCTGTTTCAAGACCTTCTACCATTTCTACGGGAGTTTTTAAAAATATATCTCTCCATACTGCTACTGGGGTAATATCACTCGCTATTTGATATATACCTAAATAATCCATCCATCGAGGAGTTAATGTTTGAACAACATGTAAATTAATCGTTTCACCAAATTCTTTAAAAAGTTTCTCTGAGTTTATTATGGGACTAGTAATTCCAGTAGCATGCAAGGAATCACCAACCACTGAGGCAATCATATCAGGGTTGTCATCTAAATAACCAAAATAAGCACGAGTTTCATATAAAGCCATAATAGTGCATGAGTATAACAGGATTCTCTTCAATGGTCAATCCTATAGGACTTTAGTGTTTTAAATTAGTTCTCCTTTGAGGTATGCTTTTCGTCTCTCTTCAGGGAATCTCTCAATTGCGTATCGCAGCATTGTTCTAGGCATTGTTTTATAATGCCAAGCTAAAAAGGCTTCTTCAACATCTTGTGAGACTCTTTTGCCAACTTCCCGAAGCATCCATCCAACTGCTTTTTGGATAAGATCATGTTTATCATTAATTAAAATTGCAGCGATTTTCAGGGTCCACTCTGATTCGGCATTATTTATAAAGGTAGCGGTTGCTATTATCGCAATTCTGCGCTCCCAAAGATTTTCAGATTTTGCTAAATTTATAAGTATCGTTCTATCCCGCTTCAACAAATATTCCCCTACTATTTTATGTGCCGATGTATCAACAAGATCCCAATTATTTATATACTTTGTGTGTTTCAAATAGAAATCAAATATCTCTTTTTGTTCAGGAACATTTGCACCAGTGAATTTTAAAACCAGAATAAGAAGCGCTATAAGTCGCTCTTCGTGCACTTTTGACTTAAGGAGTACTTTTACGTCTATTAAAGATAATTTTATATATTTAAGTGCAATTTTTCGCTGCTCTGGCACTGCTATACCATAAAAAATATCCCCTTCACCATACTGTCCTTTTCCAGTTTTAAAAAACCATGCAGAAGCTTTTGCTCGTTCAGGACTACCAGCAGTTTTAATCTCTTCACGCAAAATGTCTAGCATAGATCTATTGTAGCAAAATCATTAGTAGACAACCTGCCACAAAGCATGTTACGCTTATTTTATGAGACGATTTATACCTCTTATTATTGGTTTCATTGCAATACTTTTCTTTCCTACTACGGCATCAGCGGATATCATCACAAGTGGTAAACTTATTACCGTTGATACTGGAAAACAAATGCTTTATGCGTGGGACGGTGGTCAAATAGTACACCAGACAAAAGTTTCAACTGGTATGAAATTAACGCCAACAGTTAAAGGTAGTTTCAAAATTCAACGAAAGGTTCCTATTCAGGATATGCGTGGCCCTTCACCTTATAAAAATATTTATCCATCAGGGAAATATTATATTAAAGACGTTAAACATGTCATGTATTTTTATCAAGGCTATGCCATTCACGCTGCACATTGGCATAATAATTTCGGTGTAAGAGCAAGCCACGGTTGTGTGAATGTTCCCCCAGTTTCTGCAGAATGGCTCTTTAATTGGGCCGAGAACGGGACGCAAATTGAAGTATTTTAAAATGACCTTGGTGCAGGTGCAACTCTCGCATGACGCGCATGACGAAGCGATAATCGAGGAATTTTATAAAATATATAACCTCCATACATAATAGTTTTTAATGAATGTCCAATAAGCCATGCAAGGCCGATTCCAGTAAGTGCCAAATCACGAAAAGCATAACTTAAAAGCAGTACAGCTACAGCTCCCAAAATATTGATGACTAAAAGAGATTGTAATTTTTTTCGAATATTAAGGATTGTCAGACCGATATAATTGAGCGCCATAGGAATTCCAGCGATCGCTAGAAGTTCCAAGAACTGCATTCCTTCTGTAGAATATGATTTCCCAAATATTAATAAAATAAAGTGACCAAAAGCGAGCAGGAAAAGGATTGCAGGCAAAAGTAAAATACTTAAAAGTTTTATAGCTTTTTTAATATTTAGCATAAATTTTTTCTCGTTATGTGAGCCTTCTGCAAATAATGATTGCGTGGCCGCGTATGGAATAGTATAAAGCAGATTAGCAATCATAAAGGCAATATAAAAATATGCTGCTGACTCAACGTTTATTGTGTTTGCTATGACAAGCGGTAGAATCATTGCAGGTGCTATACCTGTAAGACTTACGATATAGTTAGTAAATGAGAATTTCAAAAGTTGTTTCAAATGTATTTTTCTAAATGAAGGTTTAAATTTGAAACCAAACTTCTTCAAAAGTACATAACTACTTACAAGTAATGCGCTCGAAATAGAAACTGCCCACGCCATGTATAAACCAAAAGCCCCCAAAGGTACCAATAAGATTGGCAAAAGTAGTTTCAAAAAAACAATGCCCACGTTCTTATAAAAAATATATTTACCTTTGCGGAGAGCAAGAAAGACAGCTTCGGTGGCAAAATCTATAGAAACGGCTATTGTAAAGAAAAGAAATACAAGCATCATAGCCGGATTTTCTCTGATAAATGCGTGTTGCGGTGAGAACAATGGCAATAAACTCAAAAATACGATACTGCATAAAGCTGCTGCCAAACCGACAACTAATAAACTTGAACTTAATAATTGGTGCTTGTAACGTGACTTAGGAAGAAAACGAATAATGCTGTAATTGAATCCAAGGATGCTTAAACTCATTATAAAACTGGTTATTGAGACTAAAGCCGTTGCCAAACCAACTTGCGATTCAGGATATAAACGTGCAGCAATCATCCAAAGAAAAAATCCGCTTCCCGAAACCATGGCGGTACTAGCCATCATATATAGTGAATTCATATAAAGTGGTTCGCCTCTTACTTTTTGGCTCTTTTTAATTAATGCACTGAGTTGTTTCATAAAGAAAGACTAATAAAAAGGAATTATATCATATTATAGGATATTTAAACAACTATCCCATGCTTCCCTATTATTATGTATAGGATAGAACGTTTTTATGCATTGACAAATCGTCTCTTTAACGATAGAATTTTCTCTAGGTTTACTATTTCTGCTCCACGTAAATCTCCACCCTATTCCTTGGGTTTACTAAGTTCTTACTTAGAATTGTAAGGGAAATCACGGTTTCACAGACTCTATCTGTGGCATAAAAAATCTATGAGTTCACTAGAGACACTATCAAAAAAAATCACCTCAAAAAAAGCAAAAGTTGGAATCATTGGGATGGGATACGTGGGAGCTGCACTCGCTGATATCGTCATTAAACAAGGCTTTGAAACAATTGGTTTTGTCCGCAATCCACAACGTGCAGAAAAAATTAATAATCAGAAAAAAGACTATCTTAGTGGAACTACCGATATTTCTCTCTTAACGACACGTGATATTATCTTGATTTGTGTCCAGACCCCTGTTGACGAAAATAAATTACCAGACCTTACTGCACTGAGAGATGCCACTGAGCAAGTTCGACAACATCTCCAAAGAGACCAGCTTATTATTATTGAAAGCTCAATTGCCACAGGCACAACAAGAAACGTAGTTCTTCCAATTCTTGAAAAAAATGATTCAGGACTCAAAGCAGGTACAGATTATTATCTTTCTTTCTCACCTGAACGCGTTGATCCAGGAAATAAAGAGTTTGATTTGAACCAAATACCAAAGGTTGTAGCAGGACTTGCAGAAAAAGATAAAGAACTTTCAGTACTTTTCTATCAGCAAATAATGGATCGTGTCGTTCCTGTTTCAACGCTTGAAACAGCAGAACTTGTTAAATTATTCGAGAATACATTTCGCCTCATCAATATTAGTCTTGTGAATGAATTATCAACGTATGCAAAAAGTTGGGGCATTGATATGTTTGAAGTTGTAAATGCTGCTTCAACAAAGCCATTTGGGTTCCTTCCTCATTATCCAAGTCCAGGCATTGGAGGTCATTGTATCCCCGTTGATCCTTTCTACATGCTTGATGACGCAAAAAAACGCGGGATTACACTCCATATGATCGAAGAGGCTGGCAAAATTAACGATATGCAACCTGTCAAAGTTGTTTCTCGAGTTACTGAAATTCTCCAAAGTGGTATGGCAGATAAAGATATGCTTGAGGCGTATCAAAAAATAAACAAAATTAACACCTTCGTCCCTCAACAATTACCTGTTGCAATAAGTGGTGAAAAAGGCGGTAAAGATAGTAAAAGCGTAAGTATTACGGCAAGTAAAACACACAAGCCAAAAAAAGTATTACTGATTGGACTAGCCTACAAACCAGATATTGATGATATGAGAGAATCATCATCGCTTAAGATTTGGAAATTACTTGAAAAACAAGGCTTTAGTGTTTCCTATCACGATCCATATATCCCAACTCACAATGGTGTTTCATCAAAAGAATTAACATCAGATGTCATTGCTGATCATGATATGATTGTTATTGCAACCCATCACACAAATATTGATTACACTAACCTCGCAAGTTACAACAAACCAATTCTTGACACAAGGCATGTCTACAACGGTAATAAACCTCCACACGTCTTTTATCTTTAAATTATGAAAACCATACTCGTTACTGGTGGTGCAGGTTTTATAGGAACAAACCTCTGCAAAATGCTATTAGATCAAGGTCATAACGTTATCGCTATTGATAATTTCATTACATCTTCCGGTGAGAATCTAAAAGAACTAAAAAAACATCAAAATTTTACATTTATTAAACACGATATCGTTAAACCATTCCCGACAAAAATTAAAAATAAAGAGTTAAAAATTAAGGAGATATTTCATTTGGCTTGCCCGACAGGTGTACCAAATCTGTTAACGCTTGGTGAAGAAATGCTTCTTACATGTTCTGTGGGGACAAAAAATGTGCTTGAACTCGCCCGACTCCATAAAGCCAAATTATTATTAACGAGTTCAAGTGAAGTATATGGCGATCCTGAACTCTTTCCTCAAACAGAAACCTATACCGGAAATGTGCAGCCAACAGGCTTCAGAAGTACGTATGAAGAGGGTAAACGATTCTCAGAGAGTTTGGTTGCCTTTTACGCTCGCAAATATAAACTCGAGGCAAAAATAGTCAGAATTTTTAACACGTATGGCCCATACATGACGCTTACTGACACGAGAGTTATTCCTAATTTTATTAACCAAATCAAGCATAACAAACCACTAACAATTCAAGGCAAAGGAATACAGCGTCGAACTTTTTGTTTTGTAGATGACTTGGTTCAAGGATTTTTAACCGTTATGGAAAAAGGTCTGCCAGGTGAGGCTTACAATTTAGGCGGTGACAAAGAATATACAATTAAGCAATTGGCTGAAGCAATTATCAAAATGAATAACGATCCGAAAGTGAAAATCTCTTATATCCCCCGTCCAGAACATGATCATCAGGCCAGAAGACCTGATTTAAAAAAAGTAAAAAAACTTGGTTGGAAACAAAAAATAACTCTTGAAAATGGTCTCAAAAATACTCTTACCTGGTACGGTTTATAAAATGCTACAATAATTTAATGAATTCACAAGAGCAAATTCTCAAGAATGAAGTGCGTCATGAGATCGAATATCTTTTACTTCATAACCAGCACCCACCTATCCACACAAATACTGATGCAGTCTGGGTTTTCAGTGGCCCCGGAACATTTCTAAAGGCTCTAGAACAGGGTGAAGAGAGTATGACCCGTTGGATGGATCGATATCGAATTCTCTATGGACTCAGTATCGTTAAACAAATCACAGCAAAGAAACTAAAAAAATCACTAAGCGAAATTACTCAAAAGGATATTTTAGAAAGTGGTCCATTTTTTATCTATAACGGTACGAAGGAAGAGAATGAAGATATCCGAAAAGCATTGAGACATGATCTCAACATTTTACCAATGGAAAAAGTCATTCTGATTGATAAAATTATTTCCGAAAAGAGTATTCAACCAATAGAAAACACCCTTGATCAAGTGAAAAGTTTCCCCAAGGAACTTATCGGCAAAGAGATCACCAGCCGAATTGCTATCGTCTCACATGCGCCGCACATACCAAGAATTCTGAGATACTTTGAAGAATTTAATCTCTTTCCAGAATCAGTAACTGTTGAAGTTTTTTCACTCACCCCCATCCATTCAGAAGCATTTTATATGCATGAAGAAATGGAAAAAATCTGGCAATATTTCCAAAAAGGCGACCTCTCCTGGACCCCCTTCACTGCTGAGGAATAAGTACCCGACTTTACAACTTCTTCCATAACTCAGGGTCTTCGGCGGAGAGTCTCCAGAAGGCGAATTTGTTTAACTGAAATTCTTCTCTGGCAATTCTCATTTTTTCGAGAATTGTATCAGCATTTTCATACATTAGAATATGCTCTTTATCCCCTACTGTGTATTTTGCAACCATTGATAATTCGTTGGAATCATAAGATATATCAGGTTTTTCGCGCTCAATCAATTTCGCAACTTCAGGATAAGTCATACCTGTCACATTTTCCCCCTCCCAATCATTCCCATGCGTTGAAAGGCCTATGACAATTTTTTCTCTTGGAATATTTTCAAGAGCATACTGCAATACTGTACGATATTCTTTAAGCGGTGTCTGGCCGCCTGGTGCTGTATATTCATTACTGTAATAATAAATCATAAGCTGCACCTCATCTGCGTATTGCCCAAAGATTTTATAATCATGTGCTAGTGCTGGATCATAAGTCTCATCAGCATCTCTCCCATATGCAATCATATAGAGTTTCAAACCTTTTGCATGTAGCTTTATTGAAAGATTTTTAACAAAGTCAGAAAATGCGTCATGATCCTCTGAAGTAATTTTTTCTATATCAATACTCCATCCTGAAAAATTTTCCTTTTCCGCCTCGCTTATCATTTCATCTATAAATGCTTCCTGTGTCTTGGCGTTATAAAGTAGTTTGTTAATTCTCTTTGTCTCTCCTTCATCTGTAATAACCGGAGCAATTGGAAGATTATTATCCCGACCATAGGAAAGAATTTCTTCCCAATTACTAATATTGTGACGACCTAACGTGCTTCCTGCCATTACCCGATACATCATTGGTGAGTACGTATCAAACCTGTCCATTATTGGCGGCAGTGCTGTATCAGCTTTTTCAATATCCCAGGCTGCAAACCAAGCAGTTAACTCCATTTTTCCAAGGGCGATTGTATTTGTGGGGATGACAGTTGGTGTTACTCCAGCAGTATTTAAACTATTAAAAATTGCATTTTTATCAAAATCCATATTCATCCGCGCAAAAATAAGGAAAGCAAAAATAACAAGGAGAAATAATAGGAATTTCTTCATAAGGTTTTAGTTGGTTAATTTATAGACTCTCACTTTACCATCATCAAAGACTTTTTGATAGTTCTTTTTCATTGCTTCCTCTATTGCCAGTGTATCTTCTTCTGAAAAGAAGATGCCATCAAACTGCACATAATTAAAGTAGCCATTTTTTATTGCTTCAACATATGCCGCTTGTCCTTCATAGACGCCATAGGAAAAAACAAATGGGCCTTCTAACTGGTCGTGTGCAATTTTACTTTCAATTTCTAAATACAAACTGTCTCCTGACTCAGCAAGTACCCTATCGCTTGGTTTAAGGTTTGCATTTAGTAATTTCGCAGATTCATTTAGATTTGGCCAATATTGCTCAGCAGCTTCGACTTGAGATAGCGTAAAAACCACTTGTAATCCAAGCGCCAAAACGGTAATGAGTATGCCAATTCTTCGTTTCTTTACTATCAACGCGGTAAATATTGCTCCAATGACAGGGAGAATAAATACGAGTGTTAAGAATGTATGTTGTTGCACCGATGAATCATTACCTGTCATACCATGAACAATAAGTGGTAGCAGAGATAAAAACAGGAGTATACCTAAAACAATCTTGTCTTTTTTCCAAAGCAGCGCAATACCAGCAAGACAAAGTATATAACTCACACCAGTATATTCCCAAAAGAGATTGAAGATCTCACCAAAACTCGTTCCCGAAACCACTCCTTGATTTGTAATAAACTCTCCAAGTGCTGCAAAGTTTGTAACGATATATAATCCAGTTAAGAGAATAAAAGGCACACCGAAATTAAGTCCTATTCCTTTAAGACTTTTCAGATTTTTCTTTTTAAATGCCAATAGCACCGGAACGAGAAGTATGAATGGGAAAAATATTACTACGATATATTTAGCTAAAAATGAAAGGAAGAATAATAGTGAAGAAAGTATATAAAACTTACGCTCCTCGTTAAAAATTGCTTTATGAAAAACAACAATGCCTGCAAGAAAAAAAGTGAAAGCCAAACCATCATAAATTGCTAAACGGCTTGAAATAACAGCTATCGTTGTTACAGACATAAATGCAGCGGCAATATAACCTGCCCGATTATTTAATCGTTCAGTTCTAAAAATTTGCAGTTGTTTTGTAAATTGATATATGAGATAGACACAGAGTGTCCCTAAGAGAACCATGAGCATCCGAGAGCCCATCAGACCACCTATCAAGTAAAAAAAGGCTGTTGTCATTGGGAACATAAATGGAGATCCTCCAATCCAAGAAACTGCACCGATGCCACTTTCGATATCTCCTGAAAGAATTTTCATACCTTCAGTAATATACTGAGCTTCGTCTAAAAATGCAGTGTTATAACCCAAGTTATAGACGCGGACAAAAAACGCTACGACGAGAATGATAATAAGCCATTTATTCATGTGACACAGGCATTGTAGTCTGATTATGTAAGAAATGCAATCCTTTTAGCCACTAACTTGCCTTCTATAGGACAAAAAGTGTACAATACAGGCTCATGAAAATAGGCTTACCGTTAGGAATCAGTACAACGTTTTGGTTTTTCATGGGACTTTTCCGTTCTATTTCAGAATCATTAGGGATCCCAAAGCCCTTACCCACCAAAGCTATCTATTCTCCTCGTGATATTGCTGTTATTGTACCAGCACATAATGAAGAACTGGTAATTCAAGATTGTATACGTGCACTTAAGAACTCATTCCTTCCCAAACAAATTCATGTCATTTCTGACGGTTCTACTGATAAAACATACGCCATTGTAAACAAAGAAGGATGTAACGTCGTTGCGACGATGCCAGGACTTGGAAAAGCTCGTGCATTGCTGCATCTTATTAATACATACAATCTCTATGATAATTACGAATTTATTATGATTGTCGATGCTGATACAAAAATAGACAAAAACTATATTACTCGGGCACTTCCCTATTTTAATGACCCTGACATTTCTGCCGTTTTTCCTACAGCGAGAATAAAATGGCCCAAACATATCATTCCTAGATTGCCGCTCTATTTTGTAGCATATCGCGAACGGCTTGATCGTGCACTACAGTTTTTTGTGGGATACGGACAAACATGGAAATATACTAATGCAAATATGGTGACACCTGGTTTTGCAACAATTTATCGATCTGTAATACTTCGCCAACTACGTATCGATCGCCCTGGAATTCTTATTGAGGATTTTAATCTGGCATTTGAATTACATAGAAAAAAACTTGGCGCTGCGACATTCCATCCGACTTTTATCGGCTGGGATCAACATCCTGACAACCTTAAAGACTATTGGCATCAGGTACAGCGCTGGAATATTGGTTTTTTTCAAACCTATAGATCTCATGGGTTTTGGCCATCATTTTTTTGGCTCTCAACAACTATTTTTTCCCTTGAAGTCTTCATAACTTCAGCAGTTATTCTGGTGTTACCATTTATTATATTATTCAAATTTATCCCAATTCCTTTTGAATCAATTCCTGTATTAAATAGTGCATCACAAATATTTGCTTTTCTCATTCCCCTCTCAGAATTTACACTTTTTGAAATTTTTCTCACTATGTTTTGGATTGATTACATGATAACGATTGTGATCGGTATTATGGGCAGAAAACCACAATTTATTTTCTATGGACTCTTTTTCTTCTTCATGCACTATGTCACAGCGCTCATTCTTATGTCTGCAATTATCCCCGGCTTTTTCAAAACCTCAAACGGCAAATGGGTATCCCCCAAAAGACATACACTCACAAGCTGAGCCTTAGTTGACAAAAGGCTAAACTTAAGGTAAAATCATTACTATGGGTCTTTTAAGAGAATCACTCGGGCAGTCTTTAGATAGAATAGTAAATCAAGAGAAACCTTTTACCGGTACAATTAACGGTGGCTCACTTTTAAAAGATGCCACTAGTCCACAAACTACAAGACCATTTCGTCGTACAGTAGCTACTTTTGGCATAGCTGCTACTTTAGCAGGATGCTCTCCTGAAACACCAGTTCCGATTGATACTCAAACTACAGTATTTGCTCAAACATCAGAACCCACTGGAACTTCAAATACTACTCCATTACCCAGTGAGTTTACTGCTACATCAACACCGAAAGTTACGAATGCTCCTACTGGAGACTTGACTCCACGTACAACAGAGACACGTCCTTCAAATACCCGTCTGGAAGCAGCTATTAGTGAACGAAAAGCAGCAGTCACTGGATATGTGGATTCAGGAGAGTTAATCCAAAGGCCAAGAAAAATAATGCCACGAGAAGAAGGGATTGGCGGATCTCAAACAACTAGGAGGAAAGAAATAATTATTAGTGATGGGACATATCCCCTTGATCCAGCTAAACCAAATAATGGAAGAAAGGATATTGGTTATGTTATCGGCTATAAGGGAGATTTCAATGAGGATGGCACTTTTAAAGGTGATCCAACCACAGTTTATGTAGGTATCTATACTGCTTCCAAGATGTTTCATAGTCCTGAGGAAAGAACTCCTATAAAAGAATATTCTTTGGAAAAAAACCCCGATGGAAGCTCAACACTTACGGTAACTTCGTTACAAGATAATTCGCGTCTACAAACCTTAACGTATGATTCACAAAAAGAGGAAACTAGTCCAGCTTTCGAGAAACAGTTAGAAGCGATGAATACGTTGCTACTAGATGCTATAAAACTTAAGAGAATAAAAAGGCCTAATTAAATAATTTTCCAAATCTCAGGGTCTTCGCCTCCTATGTGCCAGAAAGTGATGCCGCCTAGTTCTGATTGTTCTGCTAGTTTAAGTTTTTCTTTAACACTTTTTGCATTTTCAAACCACACAACATAGTTTCTGCCGTTTTCAGTATATTCAAGGCTTGGTGATTTCCACTCATCATTCCATATTGGCAAAACAGCGAATTGTTGTTCTAAGACTTTAACATCTTCATAGAGTAACCCTTCTCCTTTTCGTGTCCCCTTTTGCCAACGAACTGCATAAAGAGGTGTCCCTAAAAATATTTTTTGAGTTGGAATATTGAGACTTTTAGCGTACTCAATAATTTTTGTACTCCAAGGAATTGAAGCAACTGGGCCTGCTGCGCTTGTATCCCAATGTTCCCCATATGTCATAAAGTACATATGGTCTACATATCTGCCAATTTCAATTAAATCCTGAGCACGTGAACCATTATCTTCTGATGGTAAATATTCTGTGGTCTTCGGATGTATTGCGACACTGACAAGTTTGTTTTTCTTATGGAGTTCTGTTGAAAGTTCTTGGATAAAAAGTGAAAATTCGGTCCTCAAATCATCATCTAATTCTTCATAATCAATATTTACACCATCAAAACCTTTGGTATCAAGTAATGCACTAATATCTTCAATATGATCCTTCCTGTTCTGTTGGTTATTGATTACATTTCGAACACTATCAGAATCCCATTCCGAATCATCAAAGTCAGGAAGGTTTGTTATGAGTGCCATAACTTTAATGTCATTTTCTTTAGCGTATGTGATAATTGCGTCATTTTCAAACGCGTCAGTATACTTCACAATTTGCCCATTTTCATCAAGGGTATACCAAAACAAACTGAGATAATCAAATTTTGACGTATTATTCTTAATAACTTCAATTGCTTTATCTTGTTCCCAATAAGGAATCGTTGCGTGCATTTTTACTTTTTTTTCAGTTGATGGTGTAATCGTCGGCATAGGTGTACCTGTCGTAATCATCGGGGTAACATAGTTCTTATTCGCTTCGTAATCAATCCACAAAATATATGCATAAAACACCAAGCTCAAACTAAGAACATATCCAACAATAAATGCAGTAACAATAAATAACTTTCTCTTCATGAAACATGTGTTCAGTTATTTATTATGGCAGTTGCTTCATCATGAGGCACGTTCATTACCAAATCAATAACTGAGAGGTTAGGCAAAAATCCTGCCTTTCTATATTGTTGCTGATATTCTTTGATTTGCCAATCCTGCAAAACTGTTTTTATGCCTGAATTATTAAATTTTTCTAAATTCATATATGCATTATGACTTGTTCCTCCATATATATACTCATCAGCGTTTGCATATTTACAAAGTGCGATACACCATTCATTGGTGTTTCCTTTTGTTGGCGCTGGGACTTTCGATTCTGATGCAAGAAAAATTGTTTTTAATCTGTAAGGATTATTTTCCTTGATAAATTCATTTATGTTCTTGATGGTAAATGTTTCAAATGGTAGTGGGTCATAACTTATCAAACGCGTGACTCCCCATAATGAAGTTTTTACTGTTAATTCGCCAATCGAATCATATGTCGTTTTAAGTATTTTTTCTATCTCCGGATAAAACTTCTCAAAGTTTGGTGCCTTACGGTATGCAATTTCAATACTTTTCAAATGATCCCTTGCCCAATCACGTGAGTAATCGATTGGTGTTTGATTGATAGGTAGTAATTCTCCCTTAGTCGGTACCGCAAGAAACTGAGTTCCCTGAACCTGTTTAATAATTGTATGTGCTTGATATGATTTACCACGCTTTGTTGTACCATCAGGAAGTTCATACGCATGTTTTTTTACAAATTGCACGTAATCTGAAATTTCATAGACATCGGACTGAAGTACCCTATTCATATAATGAAGTCTGGGGAAATATTGGGGTTGATAGCCGCACAATCTCATAAAATCATTCTATATGTATAATACGCTTCTGCTGCTGCAGTACCTGATTCAATACCTCGCATAGCTGCAAGTTTTTGTATGGAGGCCAGTGCTCGTGGATGATTTCCTATTCGCACTTGCGATGTATACAGTTCCAATCCTTTCATTTTGGCTTTTAATTCCTTTTCACTGAGATGAAGATAAAAGTTCATTTTGCTTCCTGTCGTGTCCCACCAACCAGCTGTCGGTACTGATTCATAGCCAAGAATAACTCTTTGAAGTGGTTTTTGATCGTCTGGCGCTGGTCTTGTTGCACCAAATAGTGCCATTGTTGCTGCTCTGTGATCTTGGTTATAATCTGAAAAAAATGGTGTGGCGACAATTGTGGGTTTTAATTTATTCAGTGAAAGTGGACCATTTTCATATTCTTTCATAAGTTCCAATTGTGCAATTTCATCAAGACGAAGGTGATATTTGTTACCTGGAAAAGCAATGCGATAGTCATCATATTTCATATGTTTTGCAACTCGTTCAATCTCTTTCATACGCTCTGAACCAGTCGAGGTGCCTTCTTTACGATAGTCATCAGTATCACCAACTGTCAAAAACAAAACATAGACTTTCCCGCCGTTACTTTTGACTTTTGCAATAAGACCGCCACAACCAAGAACTTCATCATCTGGATGTGGTGCAATAACGAGGAGGGTTTGATTGGTTAGACTGAGCATGGGGCAATTATACTGAAAACATAAGCTAAAAACAATGCTTGGAGGTGGTAAAACTTTCTGCTTGTCAATCTAAGCTCAACACTTTATAATAAAGTATGATCACGATAGTTGATTTCGGATCCCAGACTGCTCACCTCATCGGCAGACGCCTCAGACAGCTTGGAGTAACTGTCCAATACGTAAATCCTGAAGACGCCATAACTGAAATTAAAAAAACGCAACCCAAAGGAATTATTCTATCTGGCGGACCTTCATCGGTGTATGAAGACGGCGCTCCAACCGTATCTGCAGATATATTTTCATTTGGGATTCCTGTCCTTGGCATTTGTTATGGATGGCAATTAACTGCCAAACTTTTGGGTGGAGACGTAAAAAATGCTACCAAAGAATACGGACCTGAAACAGTCCATTTCAAAAATAATGCTACACAACAAATATTTTCAAACCTTCCTGAAAAATCTTTTACCGTTATTGTCTCTCATGGCGATTCAGTCATCGCATTACCGCCTGGTTTTACAAATGTCGCATCTACGAAGTCAGTAGAATTCTCAGCAGTTGCAAATGAAGCAAAACAAATATATGGTGTGCAATTTCATCCAGAAGTCCAACACACCGAATTTGGCTTGGAAATTTTACGAAACTTCATTGATCTTACCGGTGAAATCATGGCACCACTTGCACTTGATCCCCAAAAAGATATCGAAATCATTAAAGAAAAAGTTGGTGATAAAAAAGTTATCGCGGCTGTATCAGGCGGTGTTGATAGTACTGTTGCTGCCTTTTTAATCGGCAAAGCGATTGGCAAAAACCTCATACCAGTCTACGTCGACTCAGGACTTATGAGAGCACATACTGATAAATTTGTTTCATATATTTTTAAAGAGCTTGTCGTCGCTGACCTCATTATTGTCAATGCGAAAGAGCGTTTCCTTAAGGCATTAAAAGACGTTACAGATCCTGAAGAGAAAAGAAAGATAATCGGTAAACTTTACGTTGATATTTTTCAGGAGATTGCACTAGAACACAAAGACGCTACGTTCCTCGCACAAGGAACAATTTACTCTGACGTCATTGAATCAAAAGGTAGTAAACATGCCTCAAAAATAAAATCCCATCATAATGTCGGCGGTTTACCTGCAGAAATGAAACTGGAACTGCTTGAGCCAGTAAGAAATTACTACAAAGATGAAGTTCGTGAACTCGGACGTTTGGCAGGACTTCCAGAAGAGGTTGTTATGCAGCAGCCTTTTCCGGGACCTGGATATGCAGTGCGTATAAGAGGTGAAGTTACAGAAACACGACTTGAGCAAGTAAAAATTGCTGATCAAATTGTCATCGAAGAAATTAAGCTAGCGGGACTTTATGAAAAAGTTTTTCAATGCTTTGCACTTATGACAGGTGCGTACAGCACAGCAGTTAAAGGTGATGCAAGAGTTTTTGCTGAAGTGGTCGGACTCAGAGCATATGAATCTTCAGATGTGATGACTTCTCAATGGGCACATTTGCCGTATGAAGTTTTGCAGAAAATTTCCTCCCGAATCGTTAATGAAGTACCAAATATCTCCCGAGTAGTTTACGACATCACACCCAAACCACCTGCTACTATGGAGTGGGAATAAGTAAAAAAGAAATGAAACAAACAACATTCTTTGAATACCTCTCACTCTTCTTCCTTTGCATAACAGCACCGACACTTATTGCGCTACAAGTGAAACCTTTTGGATGGTATCTTTTTGCTGCCGGACTTATATCACTCCTTTTTGCTCGTAAAGAATTTAGAAAACATATTTCCCTTGTTTATCTCAGTTTGGGTATGCTGGGAATTACTCCTATTAGTACCAGCATAGATTTTATACACATCTCACAAATGGGATTGTTAATTTTATTAGCTGTCGTTACTCCTTATGTTATCTCGCGTTATGTCTATAAAGATCATGTAATCACCTATCCATTACATCACGGACGAAAATGGACGAAACGAGAGATTTTTTATGTTTTCTTTGCATTTGGTGTTGCTTACGTTACATTTCCATTTATGCTGAGAGAAACTGGCTCATATAACAATTGGACTGTTGAACCTGGATTTTATAACTTGGGACTCTTATTTTTGGGCACAAATATTCTGGGGTTGTGGGATGAATTATTTTTTATAAATACAGTACTTGCACTCCTGCGTAAGCACATGTCCTTTTCTGCAGCAAATCTAATCCAAGCAGTCCTATTCACATCTTTCCTTTTTGAACTTGGATTTCGGGGATGGGCTTTTTTAGTGATTTATTTTTTCGCTCTACTGCAAGGATGGGTTTATAACAAAACGCACTCTCTTCTTTATGTTATTACGATTCATTTGACAGTCGATTTTGTGCTCTACCTCGTACTGTTGTACCTTTATTATCCTGAATGGATACCCATATTTTTCACCTAATAAACTTGCTTTTTCTCCCCATCCTTGGAATACTTAAGTACTATGCAGTTTATTGATAATCTAAAAGCATCCTATGCTGCACTTCCCGGTGAAACAAAAAAAGTCCTCATCATTCTAGTGAGTGTCGGTGGTGGTCTTGTTCTGATTTTTTTGCTCATGATAACAATTTTCCTTTCACCTTCGCAACGATCCACATCAGACAACACCGATGCAAATGAAACTGTCAGCACTCCCGAAGAAATTACAGCAATGACGCTTGCACCTGCAAAACCTACGAATATCCCTTTTATTTCAAAAGAAGATATGGAAGCAATTATGCCACAATTCACACCGACACCAACCCCGCTCCCTGGAGTTTTTTTCACACCAAACGGACAGCAGAATGATTTAGAGATTGTGTATGCATTTTATGATCAAGGAGACACGTTTTATGAAATTCGACTTAGGAATAAAAAGACATTAGAAGTACGACCAATTGGCAATATGTATCGATTTTCTCCTGGAAATTCAGCATTTTTTTCTCCAGATTTCTCACAAGTTATTTACCTGGGTGGAACAAAAATCGATTATCAGAAAATCACTTTTTATTCTATCCCCCTCAATAGAAATCTAAAGTATATAACCCTTGATCAAATGAAAGCTGCACTCCCCGATTTGCAAATTGACGAATCAGCAGTTTTCAGCAGATTGGTTGCCTCACCAGATAAATCAAAAGTTGCGTTTAGTTTTGGAAACACTTTTTATAAAGACAAAATTGATCCTGCTACACAAATCATTGTCATTAGACTCGCTGATAATAAAATGCAGATGCTTTCAGTAAAGGGATTGGTGAAGGAATGGACAAATGAATCTACACTGCAATATGAAACTAACACAACGGACCCGAATGTAAATAATACACTTGAAACTACTATAATCGGGCTTTAATGAACCATTTTATCTAAAAAGGCAACAATTCGTCTTGCATATTCTTCCGGTAGATCTTTGTAGACATCATGTTGTGCATTTGCTTTCCAAAAATCCTTTGGTTCATTTGCCTTTTGAAAGAGTGCATAAGCATCATGACCATTTACTTTTATATCGTTTGCTGATGCGATGATAAAAAGAGGTTTCTTGATATTTTTTATATATTTCTCAGGCGCAAATGATTCATAATTTATTCCTAGCTCAATTGCATTTGCAATTTTGACAAACGGAAGCAATATTGTAGGTAACTTTTCAAGTTTGATGCGTTGGATAAAAAGGCTGGTAAAATTTGCAAAAGGCACTGATGCGATAATAAAATCGCCACTGTCAGTTTTCCCGGCAGCAGTTATGCATGCTGATGCACCCATTGAGCCTCCAAAAAAACCAATAGGTTTGTCTTTGTGTTCTGGCATTGACTTCATGAATTCATATGCAGCTACAACATCTTTATATTCCTCAACTCCTAATGTCGTTTTTGCACCTGGTAAATCTGATGAAAGATCTATAAGAAACGCTGTGTAACCAGCCTTATTGAGATATTGAGCATGTACGGAAACGGTATTTTTCACATCACGATAGCCATGCACCACAATCACTATTGCCTTTGCATTTTTAACAGGGACATACCATCCTTCTAGGCTTATTCCCTTTTCATTTTTGTATGACTTTGTTTCATACATAAGACCGTATGTCGCAGGTGTGTCAGGATGTTCCACATGAGGCAGGTGTAATGATGCGTGAACTTTTTGCCAACAATACACTTGTATAGAAATAAGAATAGCTAAGAAAAATAAGATAATCCAAAGGATATCCATCTGAATATTATACCGAATGAGTTGATTACTTTGCCTGAGGAATTTGCGCTTTGGGATGATATATACTCTCGAGATTTTCCCGTCCCCACTTCAATGATCTAGCCATCCAAATCAGTTCAGCATACGCTCGTTCTATACGACGGATATATCCTTCATCTTTTATTGTACCGTCCTCATTAAACAAATTTTGTACCTGAGGAAAATAGACATCCGAGAAGGTTACAGCCATACCCATCTCACGAACTGTATTCACAAGCGCTTCAATTACCCTAGCTCCACCAAATATTCCATTTGAAACACCCGCAAACGCAACAGGTTTATGAATATAATTTTTAAGCTCAGAATCAAGCATTCGCTTCAATGTCCCAGGATAACCATGGTTATATTCAGGTGTCACGATAAAAAAAGCGTCAGCTTTTTGAGTTAGTTCTGTATAACGAGGGTCTTTATTTTCCTGATCATTTCCATCATAAGGAAAATGATAATCACCAGGATCAACAAGCTGTACTTCAATTCCTTCAATGGATTTTCCCACTTTTTCAACAAGCTTTGCAGCTTTTATCGATTCTCGTTTAGGACGCGTTGTTCCCAGTAAAATAGGTATAAAAAGTTTAGCCATTGCAGACCATTGTAAAGTATCAACTGAGAGAAAGAAAGAGTTTAATTAAAGTGAAGGAACTGCAGATGGTGCTGATGAAGTAACTGGTGAGACAACAACTGAAGGCACTGATGAGGGCTCAGTGACTGGTTGTGTAATCGTGCCGCTTGGTTCTTGTTCAACAGGATCACACGGTTGTTCTTCAACAGGATTCTCCTCTGGATTCTGATCTTCATCAAGTATGTCAGGACTAAGAGGTGTTCCTCCAAATCTTTCAATGAGCTTATTTATCAGTTCAATTAAGAACTTTAACAATGATTCCATCCAATTCCCTATTTCTCCACGATGGTTTCTGTGTTTGCTGTGTTTTGAACCTTTTTTCTTTTTACCATGTGCAATAGATGCTTCACCGGTCACACAAGGATCTGTAGGGGCTGGACTCACTGCAGAACCGCTTGGGACAGTACCAGTCACTGAAGAACCACTTGGAAGAGGCACGACTGAAGGGCCGTTGCATGTTGGGCAAGGTACAAGATAGTTCCATGGAACAGAAGATATTACTTGTGATGGTACGACAGCTCCTGAAGGGAGAGTGCCTGACGGCGTTGTGGTTGAAGCGCTGATAGTAAATGAGTCAGAGAACGATCCGCCAGCTGCCTTTACAAACTGAGCACCAATTTGTGACTTACTGACTGTGAATTTGAGAATACCATATGTGTCGCTGTTCATAGCCGCATAATAACCGGCTTCAGAATCAGATGGCGAGACAGTATAAAAGCTATTTCCACCCATGCCCACAATTGCCATAACGGTACCAGCACCTTGTGTAAATGCTGAACCGTCTTTTGCAACACAACTGCTATCAAACGAGCCTGCTTTGACACACGTTAACTGTTTGGATCTCTGATAGTTATGCTCGTGTCCATACAAAATAACATCTACTTTTTTTGAGATTAACTGATTTGTGAGAGCTTCCCCACTTTCACATTCTTCTTTCGTACCGGCAGTCACACAAGGCTGATGCATTCCAGCAATAACCCATTGAATCCCAGACGATTTCGCACTGTCTATAGCATTGGTTAGCCAAGCATTATCCAAACTTCCATCAACCGGGCTTATCAGGATAAATCTAGCAATTGGAGAGGTTGCTGGATAGTCAAAATAATATTGTTTCCCATAGTCACCCTGCACATTTGACATAGGGTTTGGCAATGCTGCGACAAATTCATCAATTTGGCTCGCATCATGATTTCCCATGATAATTGGGAAAGGCACTGTCCCTATAATATTTTTAACATACGTTCCCCATCCTGCAGGACTTCCTTTTGTATCATAACTGAGATCACCTACTGCTATCTGAAAATTAACTCCTGAATTTTTAACTGTAGTCAAAACTGCGTCCGTGTTACTTGTTGAAGAATAATCTCCTGCTGTACCAAATGAAAAAGAATCTGTTTGCGCTTGAGCCTGTTGAGACGATTTCGATGCGATAATACTTCCAAAAACCACGACCAACAGACTAACTGTCAGTAATGGCAAGAGTTTATAAATGTAACTTATAAATATTTTTTTGTTTTTCATAGATTACTTAGTGGACAGATTCACCAGTCCATTTTCCATTTTCACTATAGCATTGCCAGATATATTTTCGGCTACAATTTTAGTACCTGGCAGGAATGTTAACTCGCTTTGTTTGACAGATTTCGTAAGCGGTCGTAATTTTATTTCAGCAATAGCGTCAGACCCCATTATGGGGGGGGTCGCTGAAGTATCAATATTAACTTCGAATGTAATTGTCCCTGTTACTTTATCAACGTTATTGATGGAAACCTTTCTGTTGCCAAGAAAATCATCACCTTTTACTTCAACAACACTAAACACTTTAGGATCATAACCCATTTCAAGATGTACCGATGTAACTTGATTTTCAGAGGCTCCCATAAAGATTTCAGCTTCAACAAGCCCTTCTTTATTGAGGTATAAAGATTCTTCCTTAAATTTCACTATGGTCTGAGGAACATTAGCGGGTGTACGCGAAGGATATGTCGGTCTAAAATTTCGCTGATCTTGTGTCGTGCCTAAGTCCCCTGTATCTCCAAATAGTGCTAAGCCTAATCCTAGAAGAGGTAAAACGACAACAATTGCTACAAGTACTTTTTTAAACATATTTTTGTCTACATTTAAGTGTTATATAACTCCTTAGTCTTGTCAAGACTGATGTGTCATAATCTACTGTTTTCCATGCTTAATTTGGGCAAGCATCAATATTATTGATTTCGTAAATCTCGGATCTCCATACCTTTTGGCTTTCTCAAGAAGAGCTATAGCCTCTTTTGTTTTGCCCTGCTCGAGTTTAACAATTGCGAGATTGATATACGATGCAGTACGTTCATGATACGCTATGACTTCTGTATTAATCCCTTGAGCTTTTTTGAATGATACTTCTGCTGACTCGTAATCTTTTTGTAAAAAATAATAATTGCCTAAATAGAAATGCCCTTCATAAAAGTATTCGTTCTTTGTCACTTCAGGCTCAAAAAGTGTTCGGTCATCGAAAAACCTTGTTCCACCTATCAAAGTCGCATAGCTCATAATTACTATCCATAACGTGATGACACCATATGAAACCAATGTAACATGCTTTTTTATTCGAGGAATAATTCTTAAAGCTAGAATAATAACGGCGCTAAATGCTACAAGTGGTATATATCCATAATGCGGTGATCCCAAACGTGGGACTGGTACGACAGCCAATGCAGGTAATAGCATAATAAAAAATAATATTAGTACTTTGGTCCATGAGCTAAACAGCCCTTGTTTAAAGATTACATAACAGCTCCCACCAAAGAGAATGAGAACGAGTGCCGTAGACATACTAAATATACCTGTAATTCTTACTGCATCACTAAGTGGCGGTATCATTGGGTTAACGAAATCCAACAATAGTTCTCCTAGGACTACCATTCTCGTCCCAACAGCTTCAGCCAAACTCAACTGATATTGATGGACGCTCCATACTTGCGGTACAGCTTGCATTCGCATAAAAATATATAATCCCACAACGATCGTTTCAGGGAGAAAAAGCGACAGGATATAATTTTGTGTCGTCTGATAACTTTTCGTGTGCACTTTTTTTGTTGTGAACTCCCATAACAAAATTAATAGAGGAATCAGAACAAGTGAGGTTTCTTTGGTTACTAAACCACAAAAGAAGGTAATTAAAGCAATTGTTGCAAAAAAAGGACTACTAGTTAATCTTGCTTTAGCATGAAAATAAACTGCTAATAGAATAAATAATGTCACGAGAAGCTCAGGACGATATCCAATTGCTCCGACCGGCAACCATCCCAAAGGGTGAATTCCTACAATAAGCATTACTACAATAATTTCACTAAAAGTGAAAGTAAAAAAAACTGATAGAAATAGCGGGACAACCGCTACAACCGCAACATGAAGCAGCACATTGGTCAAATGATAGCCAGGCGCAAACAAACCATAGAGTGCATAATCTGTACTATTTAGGAAAGTTATAACTGGCCGATAAAACCCTGTTTGCCCAAAGGGACTTTCAAACATATACCCAGTCTGTGTCAGCGGTACAATGGTTCGTTTTGCCTCGATATCACCATGATCAAGCCAGACAAATCCATTTGGGAGGTATGTTACGTGCAGAAGAAACACGAAAAGAAGAACGAGCCCGTATACTGGCTTCTGAAATCGCGCACGCATGTGATGTACTTAGTTTACAATTATATCTTGTGGAAGTATACTCTGTGTATGGAACCGACAAACGCACAACAAGTACCACAACAGCAGCCAGAACATCCTAGTACTCCTCCCCTTACGGCAGAGCAAACAGTTGCTCAAACTGCGCATAAACCAAAAAAACGATCTGTTCTTAAGATTATTCTTTTCATCGTATTGTTTTTCATTCTTCTTACCATTCTCGTTGCTGTAGGTGCATATTATTATTTGCAAAGCCAAGGACTTACACCTGATAAACTCAATCCTCAACCATTAACGCCCAAGACTACTATTGCCCCACGAGATTCTTCTACCAATACCTATAAGAATGAGAATTTTAAATTCTCTATGCCTATTGATAAAGAGTTAGAAGCAAATGAAACTTCATACGGGTTTGGTGTTTCAAGCGTTGAATTAAGACATGCGAATACGACTGAAGACTATGCTGCCAATCTCCAAATGCTTGTCTTTCCTAAGGCTCTCGGTATGGCAATCGGTCAAGATTTTGATAAGTCATACGACCTTCCTGACAACACCAAACAAGAAATGAAAGATCCATCAGGCGGGTCACAAAGCTTCACCAAAGTCCAAAATAGAACAATAAGTGGTCTTCGCGCTTTTGAATTTATAAGCTCCCCTATTCCTCCAGATCCGGAACTTGAAGCAGAAATCGGTGTCTACATAGAAATGAAAGCTGATGTGCTTGTTGTTACCACTGGAGAAAGTAACAGAGAGAACCTTGAAAAAATGCTTGCAGAATTTACATACCCAATGGAATAATTATTCAACCTTTTTGATTTCCACTTTGTATTTCGGTAAGAACTTGAACCACTTTGTCCGCTCGTTTCCGATCAGTAATCCTCCTGTTGCCAAAGCAAAAGCCAAGCCCAACAATGAACCGCCAATAACATCTGTTGACCAGTGTTCACCCAGCGTTACTCTTGAAATAAGCATTGCTGCGACATAGCCAATAAGCAGACCTGTTAAACCAAGTTTTAATCCCATATGCATTTTTTTACTTTGCCAAATAAGAAATAATAAAAGTACGGCGATAAATACAGTTCTTCCTGAATGACCTGATGGATAGGAATATTCTGACCGTACATGAAACTGCGGGAAATTCAATATTTGTTCTGTTCGCAGCATAAACTGTGGAGGCGGTGGATGATCGACAAAAAATTTACCAAATAGTTCAATAATATGAAAGCCGACGTACAAACTCCCTGCACAAAAAGCTGCAAAAAGTTTTTTTCTGAGGAAAAGAAAAACAATTATGGCAAAGACAATAATTGTCGAAACTTCAAATTTCCCAACATCGCTTAGTAATGAAAATTCGTTATCCCAATTTCGGCCAATATCATCTTGCAGCTTTACCGTTGTGTCAAAATCAAATTTTGTAAAAAGATCCTCATGAACTAAATATGAAAAGAAAATAAATAATACAAAGAAGAAACTCCCGGCTAGGATAAACAGAAGGCGTTTTGACATCTTTTTATTATACGGGATTTTGCGCTTTGAAACTACTTTAGTTTGAGTGTTTTGAGGTATGTACGGAAATCTTCATTGATATCAGGATGTTCAAGCGCAAATTCGACGACTGTTTTGAGATATTCAAGTTTGTTACCAGTATCATAATATTTGCCACCCTTAATCTCTGCGGCAAGAACATGTTTTTTATCTTCAAGCATGAGCTTTAGCGCGTCATTGTAGTAAAGCTCGTCACCTTCGCGAAGGTTTGCAAGCGCTTTGTCCAGATAGTCAAAAATATCAGGTGTCAAAACATAACCGCTGACATTGGCAAGATCTGATGGTGCATTGTCTTTGCCTGGTTTTTCAATTAAGACGTCAACATCAATAAGTCCGTCTCTAATTTCACGTCCTCCAGCAAAACCATATCTGTCATAATCCTCATGTTTTTTCGCTTTAATACTTGCAAGCACTGACCAGCCATATTCCTCATAAATTTCAATCATTTGCTTGAAACGGGATTTTGGTTCGGCTTTGATGAAATCATCACTAAATGTGTAAATAAACGGCTCGTCACCGATGATTTTACGAACATTCAACAGTGGTGTGCCATTACCGTATGGGCCTTTTTGTCGGACGTAAAAAAAGTTCGCCATATCTGAGATTCTTTCAATGTTTTGCAGTAGTGGAAGTTTTTTCTCTCCACCCATACGAAGGTTTTCAATAAGTTCCATACTTGGGCGGTCAAAGTGGTCTTCAATCGTTCTTTTGTGGTATCCGGTAACAATAACAATGTCTTCAATACCTGCATCAACCAGTTCTTCAACGATATACTGGATAATCGGTTTATCAACAACCGGCAACATCTCCTTAGGCATCGCTTTGGTCTGCGGCAAGAACCGAGTACCAAACCCCGCAGCCGGGATAACAGCCTTACGAATTTTCTTAAAAGACATCTTTATATTATACCTCATTCAAAACCCGAATGTCTAGTTTCTCATTAACGAGACCTAGTAACATAGAGCTCATGTACGTCAGAATCACTGTTTGTTTCTTCTTTACGATCTCTCAGTGCATATATTTCAGCTAGTCGTCTATCATTTTCTAAATAGGTAACTGCCGTCCACAGAAAGCCCTCATGTTCTACCGACCTGGGATATAACGCTGATCCGCCTAATCCGCCAGTATTTCCATCAAGTACCTCCGGTAATGTTTGATGTCTAGCTCTGTACTCAGCTGAACCTATCTGTGACCGAATCATTAATTCCTCTAAAATAGGATGATACTCTTTGTACGGCATGAAAGCAGAATATAACAGATCTTCTCGCGCTGCCCATCTGTTTGGATGCCCCCATGATTCCATCCCTTCTCTACCTGGAGTGGCAGGTTCTTCTCCTGTTGTTACAAAGCTACCGTATGGCGCAGCAAATTTATGAAGATTTTTAGCCATACGATCTCGCCTGTCATCAGGCACTAAACCTGCAAGAACTAATAACGCCGCTGCTGAAGCCATGACATCGCTTTGTTTATTGTCAACAAAGTTGTAGTCCATGTACCAACCCCGCGCCTCATTCCACATAAAACCGTCGGCATTAACAAGATCTTTTGTCTCTTCAAATTTTATTCCCCAATAAGTTGCTTCTTCTATATTTCCGACACGAAGTGCCTCTTCACGAAAGACCGATTGCGCAATTCCCCGTAAAGCAGCAAGATCTGTAGGGTTGTACTTCTCCGGCTCTCCTCGAAAACGAGGACCAATATCTTCACCCGTTGCAGCTTCACCTGAATATCTGTTTGCAGTAATATCAGCGCAACCATATCTTGATAAACCTGTGGGTGTTTGTGCCTGATTCTTCCAAAGAGAAGACTTTCCGTCTTTCTTTAACCCCGTATATGCATCATAAAGCCCTTCTCCTACTGGATCATCAACCCATACATTAAAATATTCGCTTTTTAAGAGTTCTACCTTTCTTGCTCTCCACTTATTAGCTTCTTCTGTATCAGGCAGAACTTTAGTTGTCTCTGCAAAAATAAGTGGAAGCATGGGTGGTTGACTACGATCACCAACTTTTCCTCTGTTTGAAGTAGGGATATAGCCATCTGCCCTATACTCATACTCAAAATTATTCATCACACCCTTGAGAAACTCAACGTCTCCTCTACTACTTGCCCACTTTGCACTCCATAAGGTATCCCAATAGAAAAAATCGCCATTATAGTGTCCTTCTCCTCTATTAGGCATATGATGGTCATACGGAACCACTAATGTACCTCCTTCTGTGATAGTTACGCCTGTCATCATTTTGTCTCTAAGCTCATCAACCGAATCAGAACCATATGGCTCAACAAACTCCTTAAGTCTTCCTGTCGAATCAAATTTCAATTTTGCATATAAACCACCTATATACTGTATCGTTTCAGTATGCTTAGGTGTATCAAAGTCAAACCGTGCTTGGCCATCTGTTCGCTTTACGTAGGTATCATATTCTGGTGGTCTTTGATTAGCTCGTGTTTCAAAATCTATGATTGTTGGATGTAATTCTAATCTCGAAGTGCGGGCACGTAAAGCATTCTCAGGAACAATAAGTGTATCTGTGTATATAAAGCCTCCTCGAAGAGATGCTGGGAGTCCTGATTGCATCCGAGGAGAGCTTTTACCTGGCATTTCAGTTGCCAGAGTGAGCCCAAGTGCTGCTAAACGAGCATCTATTCCACCAGAATCAGCCCCCAATTGTGAGGTTAGACCTTGATTTACACCAATAAACTCAGCTCGTGGCATATAGTCCAGTTTAAAGTGTATATTGTTTATTATTAGCTATACTTGACTGAATGCTGACAATATCTATAACAGTATCCATAAACCAACAATAAACGTTAGTATACAAAACTTTATTGCAGGAATATACCACGGTAGAGTTAAGAACTCTTGACATTAACCTGACATTTGACGTCATTTATCGACAACTAAAAATAGCCCCCCATCCATCCTGCAATTGTGAAATGAAATAGGACATACTCGGTTGTGAATAGATCAACCGTTGATGATTTATAACATTGACAATCTAAGCTGCAAGCACTACACTACGTCCATTCTTCTATGTGCGGAATATTTGGCTACATCGGACCTAAAAAAGCAGCAACTGAAATTGTTTTTGGCGGACTGAAAACACTCGAATATCGAGGCTACGACTCCTGGGGTATTGCTATAAAAGATGAACACTCAATCGTCGTTGAAAAGCATGTAGGTAAAATCGGCAATGCTAAAGTAAAACTCTCCGGAAGTACACTGGGTATAGGTCACACACGTTGGGCAACACATGGCGGAGCCACTGATAAAAATGCTCATCCACATGTCGATTGTAAACGAGAATTGGCAGTGGTACATAATGGAATTATTGAAAACTTTCAGGAACTCAAAGACTCGCTGATTAAAAAAGGCCACACATTTATATCTGAAACCGATAGCGAAGTTATCCCCCATCTTATCGAGGAACATTTGAAGAAAGTAGGATTCTCCTCAGCAGTACGTGAGACATTTAATATGCTGCACGGCATGAATGCTATTGTTGTTGCCTATGCACCCTCAAAAGAAATCGTTACTGCAAAGACTGGTTCTCCAATGTGTATTGGTGTCGGCAAAGATGAATTCTATATCGCATCTGATGCTGCTGGCATTGTGAAATACACCAAAAAAGTCATTTTCCTTGAGGATAATCAAATGGCTATTTTAGGAGAAAAATTAAAATTAATTTCTCTTCCGAAGGGTACTGAAATCAAACCGAAGATACACACACTCAATTGGAAGTTTGAAGATGCGGAAAAAGGCGATTTCCCCCACTTCCTGCAAAAAGAAATACATGAGCAGCCACGTGTTATCGACAATATAGCACTTAACTATCTTAACGAAACCAAACACATGTCAAAACTTATTCACGATGCCTTTGGAACATTTATGCTCGGCTGCGGCACAGCATCATATGCAGCACTTGCAGGAACATATCTTTTCTCATCAATTGCAAAAAAACATGTCAATTTCAGTATAGGATCAGAATTTAAGTACCTTGAAGATTATGTGACCAAGAAAACGCTCGTCATACCAATTTCCCAATCAGGTGAAACAATTGATATTGTCGATCCTGTTGAGCGTGCAAAACAAAAAGGAGCAACTATTGCGGCATTGGTAAACGTTCTTGGTTCCACTCTCTATCGTCAAGCTGACCACAAAATCTTACTCGGAGCAGGTCAGGAAAAAGCAGTTATAGCAACCAAAAGCTTTATTGCAATGGTATCAGTCATGCTTTTGACCGCTTACACACTTGCAAAAAAACAAGATGAGGGTGCCCTTTTACTTAGGAAAGCCGCAAAAAATGTCAAAGCATTGCTAAAGAATGGTCAGCTAAAAGAAATCCAGCAATTGGCAAAAGAGCTTAAAAACCGCGAACATATGTATTTGTTGGGCCGTGGACTTTCATACGCTACAGCTATGGAAGCGACACTTAAAATTAAAGAAACCAGTTATGTTCATGCTGAAGGTTTTGCAGGTGGTGAGCTCAAACACGGCGTTATTGCACTCATTGATAAAGGCACACCTTGTTTTATTTTCGCACCAAATGATGAGACTTATGACGAAATAATATCAAATGCACAAGAAGTTAAAGCTCGTGGAGGCTTTATTATAGGTGTCGGACCAAAGAAGAATAATGTCTTTGACAGATTTATTGAAACTGCAGATCTCAAAGAAGCAACGCTTATCCCCCAAATAGTAACTGCTCAACTCTTCGGATATTACCTCGCGCTCGCCCGTGGGATTAAAGATCCTGATAAACCACGAAACTTAGCAAAGAGTGTAACGGTTAAGTAATCGCACACATGGCCTCTTTACATGCGTATTCGTATCTGATAAAATACTTCAATCACACACTAGCGCTTGTGTTGGTGTTGTGTGCCTGATCAATGAGTAAGCCGGTAGCATTTTTGCAAGAGACGTATGCAGAGTTAAAGAAAGTAGTTTGGCCCACACGACAAGAAGTTTTCAGATTAACTCTGATTGTTATCTTTATAAGTGTGGTCATGGGCATTTATATTGGAGGTCTCGACTGGATCTTTGCGAAAGGAATGGAAGTAATCTTAAAATAATATGGATCATACAGTAGCACAACCAACTGAAGAGAAAGACGAAAAGGACGAAACAGTTCAAGAAGAACAAACTGAACAACCAGCAGAAGCAGCAGCTCCAAAAGCAGTTCCTGATGAAGCAAAGTGGTTCATTATTCATACCTACGCAGGTCACGAGAACAAAGTGGCTCGTTCCCTCAAGCAGCGCGTAGAAGCAATGGGCTTTGATGACCGTATTTTCGATATTATCGTCCCAACTCGTAACACCATTAAAGTAGCCCAAGGTAAAAAAGAAATGGTTAAAGAAAAGATTTTCCCAGGATACGTTCTTGTCAGAATGATTCTTGATGATGAATCATGGTTTATGGTTCGAAGCACTCAAGGAGTTACCTCTTTTATCGGTGCAGGCAACAAGCCAACCCCTATCTCAGAAAAAGAAGTTGAAGCAATCAAAAAGTTCATGAACATGGAAGAACCACTGTACAAAGTTTCTTTTGCAGTTGGAGAAGCAGTCAAAATTACTGACGGACCTTTCTCAGAGTTCTTGGGTACTATTGAATCCATTGATGAGACACGCGGAAAACTACGTGTTTTGGTCAGTATTTTTGGTAGAGAAACACCCGTTGAATTAGATTTCCTTCAAGTTAAGAAAATCTAAGCTTGAAACTGTAACATTTACTGTGTTACAATAGCAAAATTGAAAGCATATGGGAGCATCACTCTTTGAAGTGATACGTTTGAACCTGTGACTTAGATACAATTTTGACACATTTGTTGTCCGCTTGTAGATATCCACAGTTCACACTCCCCAATTACCTATGGCAAAGAAAGTAAAGACATATATTAAATTGAACATCCCAGCAGGAGCTGCTACACCAGCACCACCTGTCGGTACAGCACTTGGTCCTCACGGACTTCCAATTATGGAATTCGTGAAAGCATATAACGACCGTACAGCTGATCTTAAGGGTCAGATTATTCCGGTTGTTATTACTGTTTATGAAGATCGCACGTTTACATTTGTTACCAAAAAGCCTCCAGTTGCTGAAATGATTAAAAAAATGATTGGCAAAGACAAAGGCGGACAAAAACCAGGTCGTGAGAAATTTGGTACACTGACTATGGATCAAGCACGAAAAATTGCTGAAGATAAACTTGAAGATTTGAATACAGATGATATCGAAATGGGCGCCCGAATCGTCGCTGGAACAGCACGAAGTATGGGTATTGCAGTGGAGTAATATTATGGGAAAAGTACGCATTAAAACATTCGGAGACGAAGAACAAGAAAAAGTAGACGTAAAAAAAGCCGCAGCGAGAGCTGAGGCAAAAAAAGCTCGCGAAGCGGCAGAAGCTCGTAAGAGCGCTTCTGAATCTGACGAGCAGCCAGTCGAAGCCGCAAAAGAAGAAACAGCTCCTGTCGAAAAGAAAAAGGTTGTCATTAAACAAAAAGCTGCTAAACAGAAGCGTTCTGAAAAATATCTTGCAGTCGCTAAAGAAGTTGATCGAACCAAAAAATATGCACTGACTGAAGCTTTGACGCTGTTAGAAAAAGTGAAATACACAAAATTCGATGAAACAGTTGAACTCCATATAAACACAACTGAAAAAGGTATATCAGGTAGTGTGACACTTCCACATGGAACTGGAAAAGAAACACGAGTCGTCATTGCAAATGCTGCTGTTGATGCAAAACATGTCGATGAACTTATCAAAGAAATTGAATCCGGACAAATTAATTTTGATGTTCTTGTAGCAACACCTGATACCATGCCAAAACTTGCAAGAGTAGCACGTGTTCTCGGACCACGCGGTCTTATGCCTAATCCAAAAAATGGCACAGTAACACCAAAACCTGAAGAAATTGCAAAAAAGTTCGCTGGCGGTCAAATTAATTTTAAAACAGAATCAAAATTCCCTCTACTGCATCTTGCAGTTGGTAAAATCTCATTTGGAGAAAAGAAACTGACTGACAATATAAAAGCAGCAATTAGAGCAATTTCTGTAAAACAAATAAAAACAGTTACACTGAAATCCACAATGTCCCCTGGTATAAAACTTGACTCCTCATCCTTGTAACTTCAGATCCTTTCTTAACAAGTAAAATTCACTAAACCATTGACAAGTATGTCAAAAAACGTAATGATTAGATTAAGCGGCTGTGCCGTGGTAGTTTTAGTATGAACCCAATCAATCACACTGGAAAAACTCGTAAGGGATTTTTGTTAACAGCAGGTTTTCTTCTCCTCATGCTCCCTCTCGTCTTGATAACAGTGCAACAACAACAGGACTCACGTCAACGAGCTTCCGAACTAAGCTTTAAAACACTCCCTCCTGGATCCCCTCTTCCATCTGATGAAGAATGTACAATAAGAGTACGACGAGCTGTTTGGGAGCCACGACCTGGAAATGTAACAGCTAACAATGCCAATGTTTATATCCAAGGATATAGACTGAACGGGAGCGAATTAGCTCAATATGGACCTGGCTATGAAGATAAAGTGACAGGCAATTTCACTGGTACAACAGATGAAATAATACAATGGGCTGCCTGTAAATGGGGGTTTGATGAAAATACTGTCAGAGCACAAGCATCTGCAGAAAGTTCTTGGCAACAGATGCTTTTAGGAAAATGCTTAGGTGGTCAAGTCCAGCCAGATACAAACAGTTGTCACAGTGTTGGGATCATGCAAGTTACCTCTGCAAATATTCCACCCTCCCATCCTGGCACGTGGCCTTACGCAAGGATAAGTACCGCCTTTAATATTGACTACACACTTGCTATAAGACGGGCATGTTTTGAAGGGAAACTTCGTTTACCCGGAGTTGGTTATCAGGCTGGTGATGAATGGGGTTGCATCGGTCAATGGAACACTGGCGCTTGGCATAATCCAAAAGCCGAAACATATATAGCAAAGGTTAAAAAAGCCCTCGCAAATAGCGTATGGAATACATATGGGGCAGGCCCACTTCCGACATTTCCACTTATTTCACAAGCAGTGCCGAGTCTCTCACCAGCTCCATCTACAACAGTTCCAACTGTGCAACTATCACCTACATCACCCTATGTTGTCCCAACCTTCTTTTGTTTAGCAGCACCATGCCCAATTACTCCTTCAGTTGAGCCATCAGTTAGTGCGCCTCCGCAACCAACTGTAGCACCAACAGCTGTACCAACGACGTTTATTACACTTGCTCCAAGCGAAGAGCCTAGTGCTGAGCCTAGTGAACCAGAGCCAACTGCTGTCCAGCCGAGTGATGAAGTAACAATTTCACCGTTCCCAACAGAGGATCCTTGCGCCCCAACAACATCAGTTGCACATAGTAAACACAAGAGTAAACATAAAGACCACAATGGCGGCATTAGTAACTTTATGGAAATGCTTTTGAAATTCTTTATGGAGCTCATTAATTTGTTAATGAAACTCATCGGTAATAATCAAAACCCAAATCCTGTTCCATCACCAAGCATAACTCCGATTATATCTGAAGATCCACTGGATCCTGTTCCATCAGAAGACGAGGAGGAATTCCCAACGGTTGATCCATGTGCACCAACTGAAGCGCCTGAACCAGAACCATCAATTGAACAGCCACTACCTTCAGAGCCTGAAGTTTCAGTTCCTGTTAATCCAACCTCAAACGTCACACCAGGGACCCCTTCAACACCGATAACATCAACCTTCCCTTCAGGGACAACTCTACCAAGTCAATCAACAAGTCCTGGCGCTGTATCTCCAACAGAAGATCCGTGCGCACCTGTCGCATCAGTCGCTCACAGTAAAAAGAAAAAGAGCAAACACAAAGGGCACAATGGCTTTATTACCAAATTTATGCGCTTCATAATTGAGTTCTTTATAAGAATATTTAAAATGATCGGACAAACGCCGACAAATCCATCACCTGTTCCATCACCGGTGCCAACACTATCAGATCCAGGTATTACTAATGAACCAATTTTGACTCTTGAGCCTTCAGAAGAACCTGGAGCTTCAGCAGAACCTTCTGCGCCAGCAATCGTTAGCGGAGATCCAACTGCGGAACCAACACCATGCGGTGGTGCAGATACATCAGTCATTAGTGGTAAAGTAACAACAGACAGCAGGTATTTCACAACGCTTAACATAGGAGTTGCAGATACAGAAACACTCGGACAAGTAAGAACACATACCGTAAATGACCCATACGCGAATCGTGACTATACATACACATTTACAAACCTTCATCCAGATAAAACATATTTGGTAAGCGTTTCAGCATGCAGAACCATAAACACACAACAGGTATGTTCAAAACCTATGGAAATCCTCAACTGTTCAGGTGCAATTGATGAACAAGAGATCGCCTGTAAAATAACAGGCTCAGGTACAGCTGATTTCGCAGTAAAACGGGCTCTCCTACCTTCAGGAAGTCCAGCACCAACTACTGGTGTTATTCCATCAAGCTCACCTGCGCCAACTGGCATCAGTGGTGCAACCCCAACTGTATTTTTCAACTTACAGCGAGGAAGATAACATGTGTTTACAACACGCCTCTTTCTTGCTATAATACATCTATTCCAAAGACAGTAGGTCTAACAGAGTATTCTTTGTTTTTAATTCCTACCGAGGAGCCACAAGTTTATTAACAAACAGCAAGGCACTCGCGGAGTGTCTTTTTTATTACAAAAATATGTCAGACGTAAATACAAGCCAAAATAGACAAAAAAAAGAAGTAATAGTTGCTGAACTCCTTGAAAAGGTTGCGAAATCAAAAGGTATGGTTTTTGCTAACTATCAGGGATTAACGCATCACCAGCTTGAAGCACTTAAGCGGGCAATGAGAAAATCCGAAGCTGAATTTGTAGCGACAAAGAATACACTTATTCTTCGAGCTATTGAAAGCCTAAAGATCTCTGAAGAAGACAAAAAGCATTTTATTAAGCCAACAGCAACACTCTTCATTTATAACGATATCATAGAACCTCTTAAACACCTTACCAAAACAATAAAAGAACTGAAACTTCCTGAAATTAAATTCGGTATTTTAGAAGGCAAAGTAATAACGGACAAGCAAGTCGTTCAGCTTGCATCTCTTCCACCACTTCCAGTCCTCCGTGCACAACTTTTGGGTCAGATGAACGCACCTGTACAAGGATTGCACCGCGCTTTGAACTGGAATTTACAACAACTCGTTTTAACGCTTAACGCGATTAAAGAGAAAAAACAATAACTATTCCAACACGGAAGGTGGTGATTATACTATGGCAAAACTTACCAAAGAAGAATTAATGACAGCTATTGAAGAAATGTCTGTTCTCGAACTTTCAGAACTTGTAAAAGCTCTTGAAGAAAAGTTTGGTGTATCAGCAGCAGCTACTATGGTAGCAGCAGCACCAGCAGCTGGAGCAGCAGCAGGTGACGCTGAACCGGCAGAAGAACAAACAGTCTTTAACGTCATCATTGCAAGTGCAGGCGCACAAAAGATTGCTGTAATTAAAGCACTTCGTGAATTAGCTCCGACACTCGGACTTAAAGAAGCGAAAGACTTAGTTGACGCAGCTCCAAAAGAAGTCTTAAATCAAGTCAACAAAAAAACAGCTGAAGAAGCTAAAGAGAAACTTACAGCAGCAGGTGCTACTGTAGAACTCAAATAACAAAATGCCTCGTCGAACCATTATACAAACTATGTTTTTGTGTAATAGCAGACGAGGTATTTTTGTTTGATTACTCCCCTACATTATTTCAAAAGTTAATTCTTATCCCTTGACACAGTAGCAAAATGTAGGATATCGTAGATACTGAGCCTTTATATTTATCGTAGGTGGGCTTAAGACTATGGCTAGAAAAAAAAGCGGCAAAAAAGTATATCGACGCTCTCGTTTAGGTTCAGGTAAAAACCTGTTATTCTTTTTTGTCCTTGTCATATCGTTCTTCTCTATTTTTGTCGCTGTAAATCAGCTTCAAAAACCTCAAACAATCAAGCAGCATGCAGATACAAAAACTTCAGATATATCACGTCCTGTTTGGGGATGTCTAGGTCTTGGAAGCTCAGATGTTTGTACCGCTGTTGGCGAAAGTACCTTTGTATCAGATCCTGCAATGGCTGAGTGTCTTGTCATCGAAAAGGCAGTTGTCGAACCAGCGCAAGTTGAGCAAGGACAAACAGTTACTGGCACGTTTATTATTAAGAATTCATGTAATGTCGGTAAACAAATTACTCAACTTACACTGAAATCTCTTCATTCTTCAAATAAAATTGTTATTTTTGAGCAAAAGAGCACGCCTACACTCCTCGACGGCGGCCGTGCATTGACCTTTACGACGCCACTTAAAATTGATCCTAAAGAAGTTGTTGGTGAATGGTCAGCTTCATTATTTGCCATTGGGCCCAACAATACAGAGGTTCCCTTTTCAGACAAGACAAACAATATAAAATACACGGTCGTTGAACCATGTAAAGGCCTTGAGGTTTCCAAACCACTTTCTGTAGATAAGGGACATGTTAATGTAGGTGAAACGATAAATGGAACAATTACGTATAAAAATCCTTGTGCAACAGCATATGAAGTAAATGATATGCTCATTCAAGTCAAAAAGCCTGGAACAGGAAATAGTACAACGACTGATGATTTTTCAAAACCAACTGGTAAACTTACCATTGCGCCAAATGCTGAAAAAATTATCTCAGGAGCTTTAACGATTCCATCTAGTCCTAACCCATGCGGCGATCAACCAACATGTTCGTGGACAGCAGTTGGTTCTTACCAAAAAGTAGATAAATCTTGGATATTCGCTGACCCTGGACAGACATTTACCGTAGGCGCTATTGATCCCGTCGATGCCCAAAAACCTGAGAACAAAATTCCTGCTGGAGAAACCTGCACCCCGGGAGGCGGACAGTTATGTGCTGACGGCTATGAATGCACCGGAACAGGAACAACTGCTAAATGTACTCAAGCAGCTCCTAAGACACCTGCTGGCGGCACCTGTGACCCTAACAAAGGTAATACATGTGTAGACGGATATGAATGTAAATATAATGGCGCAACTGGACAATGTATGAAATCAGCAGTTCCTCCAGCAACAAAACCTGGGACACCAAATACACAAACTGCCAAGCTAACGCAACAAATCGTCTACTTCGACTTTGATTCGGTTGTAATAAAGTCTGCTTATACGAGTGATCTTAATACTGTTATTCAATTTATGAAGACAAATACGACAGCTAAAGTCACCCTTGAAGGCCATTCCGATAATGTCGGCACACCGGCATACAACATGGATCTTGGAAAGAGACGCGCTGAGGCTGTGAAGAACTATTTAGTTGGCAAAGGCATTGCGGCTAATCGCTTTACCGTTGTTTCAAAAGGAGAAACAGAACCTCGCATGTCTAATACAACACCTGATGGAAGAGCAAGAAATAGACGTGTCGAGATATTTTAACTATGAATAGATAAACTCGAGGCAAACATGTAAGATAATCTAAGAATAACAAATGAGAAATAAACAACTAATCATCTTAATAATAATCGCAGTTATCATACCACCAATTTTGTGGATCCTGCATATTTATTCAAAGCCCCTGCCAAAAATAACTGAAATAGATAGAGTCGCAGGTCCGGCGCTTGAGTACAGTCCTGATAGAATTGCTCATAAAGATTATATTATGAGCCAAGATTTTGAGCTTGCGGAGAAAGATCAGCAATTGGTTGATGAATTAAAACGTGAACCAAATCCTCTGTACCAGTCAGACAATATCATAGTGAGATACGACCCAACACAAGATATTTTTGTCTCCGAGGTTACGACTGTCCGTATTGAACCTGCCAAACGAGAAGCTGTCAATTGGTTCAGTGTGAAAGGATTAAGTCTTGAAGCCATTTGCACATTGCCTGTCACATTTACGATAAATGACCAGTCAGCAAAAGATCTCAAAGGACTTGATATCGATTTTGATCCGCTACCCACGGAATGCCACTAAAAATATTTCTTACTTGACTTCTTTGTTATAGTTTGTTACTTTATATACAACTTAGTTACTAAATTGATAGTAATAAATATAGTTATAGTTTCTTTATGAACAATCAAAAACTCTCTATAGATACCCTTCCTGATCTCCTTACTGTTCGTGAAGTAGCCGAAATCCTCAGAGTCTCTCCTCTTACTATCAAACGTTGGGGCAAACGAGGGAAATTACCAGCAATTAGAATCAACTCTCGAGGTGATCGCCGCTATAAGAAAGAAGCAGTCCTTTGGCTCCTAGGTATTCAACAAAAAACTGTATAGGCAATTCTTCCTCTTGCTTACCGGAATCTTTTCCAATTATACTTGATGTATGGCTGTCACTCTGGAAAGTTATATTACAGATGCTCGTGCTAAAAATAAACCTAATGATGTTATAAAGTCAGCACTGGTAAACGCGGGTTGGCCTGAGAATGAAGTACTGAAGGCTCTGAATGCAAGCCCTATCGATCCAGATTTAGCACCTCCACCACCTCCCCCTCAGCTTGCGCACATTGGCATGTGGACAGGTTTTTTATATATCCTCTTTTTTATCTCATTATATGTCCTAGCATCATCAATCGCAGGGCTTTTGCATAATATGGTTGATAAGTTCCTACCAGATATCAAAGAAGTATATGAAACATATACTGACGTCTATTCTAATTCGTTCAACCGTGGGGCGATTGCAGCCATCATCGTTTCATATCCAATATTTACAACACTTGCTTTTATGCTCAAGAAGCAGATAGTCAAACAGCCTGCTGTTAAGAATCTACGATCACGCAAGCAATTAATTTATATAACACTGGTTATAACCTTTCTTATCATGCTTGGACATATCATTTTTAGCATCTATAGCTTTCTCGACGGTAAATTAACGGTGAATGCCCTTGCCCATCTAGGTGTAACTTTCTTAGTCGCTGGTTCAATTTTTGGTTTTTTTGTAAGTGAGGTAATACATGATAGAAAATCGTAAAACATATTTCATGCTGCTCTATACAACTGTGTTAACGGTTATTGCTCTTGTGTATGGTTTTTCAACTATTCCAAACCCATCAGCGCAGCGAGAGCTTAAACTTGACCATAAACGTGTAACTGATCTCGGTGAACTGCAATACCAAATAGATGATTATTATCGTAATAACAATATCCTTCCTGAATCCTTGGATAATTTAACAACGACTACCTATTCGTATTCACAAGAGCTTTCCAAAACTGATCCTGACACAAATAAACCATACGAATACATCAAGATCACTGACCAGACTTACCAACTATGTGCGATATTTACGACAGATTCTGCAAAAGAAAAAGACTCCTATGACAATGAAAACTACGATTACAATACATATAAAAGTAAATTCGGACATAAGGAAGGACGACAATGCTTTGATTTCCAGGCACCTGCTAGTTATAACACTTTACCACTCGAACAACCTGAGTTTTATATGATGGAGCCAACGATTGAGCCAGAGGTATCAACGGTACCTTCCCCAACCTTAAAACCTGGAGAAGGTGGAGGCGGAATTGGGTAACTAAGAGTTTTCTTCTTGTTTTTGCAAGTTAAATCATCAATAATAAATTCTATGTCTGAATCTGCGGTTACTATGCTTGGTTACGTTGCTGCTACCTGCACCACTGTCTCTTTTCTTCCTCAGGTAATCCAAACGGTTAAGACTCGGCGCACAAAAGATATTTCCCTGGGAATGTACCTTGCACTCTTTTCTGGCGCACTACTGTGGATGTTTTATGGATTTATGCTACAATCTCCTCCCGTGTATGTAACGAATATTATTGTTTCTTTTTTGTGTTTTGTTATGCTTATTCTTAAAGTAAAGCACGGATGATAAGTGACCAAATAGACTACACAGAAGTAAAAGCTGCCTTCACAAAAGAACTGGAACTTGCTGCTAACGGCAAACCCTCCAGTTTGTCATATATCTCCTATTCCCTTCCTAAATCGCCACTCGTGACATCAGGGATAGTCCAAGGAATTGTCATCGGTGGAACGAATTATGTCGTATCGACGAGAAGGATCCTCAAAAGCGGCAAACAGAAAGTACTCACGCACCATTGGGGAAAACTCCCTATTTTTAATGATCTCAAAACGCTGGTTACCTTTTTCAAACTCCATTTAGACCGTAAAGCAGATGCTGTAGGTATAAATTTTGGTTTCCCATTAATACCAGTCAAAGGTGATTTTGGAGAAATCGATGGTGCTTTAATTAAGGGAACGAAGGAACACGCATTTTTAGGCGTTACGACTCCTATCGGGCAAATAGTAAGGGAAATTTATCAAATTACTTATAACAAAGATATTCCAGTGAGTGCGGCAAATGATAGCGTTTGCCTCACGATGTCAGGAGATGGAAGTGAAGATGGCTCTCTCATTATTGGTACTGGTACCAATATGTGCATAAAGCTTTCAGATAAAAAGAAAACTACTATTGTCAGCTTAGAATCTGGTAATTTTGATAAATTCCCCATAACCTCTGTTCTAAAAAAGCTCGATACCAAACTGCAACAACCTGGAGATTATTACCTTGAAAAAACAATTGCAGGCAGATATATGGCATTATATTTTAATGAAAAAGCCAAGCAACTGGATCTCACAATTGAACCCTTAAAAGCAACCAACCAAGTTTCGGAACTTGCAGAAGCAAAAAATAAAAACCCTGAGACACTCCTTGCTAGAGCAATAATGGAACGCTCAGCATTTCTTACAGCAAGTATACTTGCTGGAGCTTATGAATATGCCGGCTCTCCTGAGAAGTTTATTATCATTGGTGAAGGAAGCGTACTTTGGAAAGGCTGGAATTACCGTAAAAATATTAAATATCAACTTGACGAATTGGGCATACCTGAAAATGTCATTAAGATAAAACCACAGGAAGACAGCAGTATAAAAGGCGCTTTAGGCCTTCTGACAAAATCTTGCTAGCTAAACATTCTTTCTATAATCCGCTTGATGTTCTGTTCTGATCTTTTCATGATTTGGCTCTTTAAAATGTTCTTTTATAAACTCCATAGTTTTTGCTGGCTCTTGTGTGTTTACCATAATGTTTGTCCCTATTTCAAACCCTCCAAGAACTTTAATTCGTGGAATGAGACGTAAGTACCAATTTACCCCAGGGTAAATATAAAAGTTAAATGGGAATTCGTTTCCGTGTCTGAGGTGGAATATTTGAATGATTCTACTGAGGGTAAAGGCTAAATCCTTAATTTGAGGCTCTGTTATCTGACCATAAACTTCCCCTATTTGTTTTGGAGCAATCCATACTTCATCAGGCCAAGCTGAGATAGATGGACAGGTTAGATAAAAATGTTCAGTTTCTAAACGATCTTCTGCTGAAGGAATTGCATCGAATTCAGAAGGCTGAGACATACCCCACCACTTCTGCGTAAAAAATGGCATTTCTTCATTTGCAACCTGTTGTGTAACTGCTGTTGAAAGTGGCGGGATATCGAGTGGGACATGTTTTGGTACGACGACAAGTTGGCTATGCGGATGATGAATGCTCTCTCCTGCTGCATGCCCATGATTATGGAAAATATATACTTGCCCTTGTTTAGCATGTTGGTTATACCTTTGCCTATAAGTATAAAGTATCAACTCTGCTTGCATAAGAGGAAGGGTATCAAAATTATTGACATGATCTGGTGAATGAATAATAACTTCATGGTGCTCAGTAAATGGGTATTTATTTGAAATAACTCTCACTGCCCAATTACTCATTCCTTCACCATTTGAAATTCTATAGACTTCATCCTGCTCTTCATTTCCAGGACAAAAAGGACAAATTGCTTTATGAATGTCTCCATCAGGTCTATGTGAACGTCTCGGTGCTGAGATAACCCATTTACCTGACGATGGATTTTTCAGAAATTTATAATCACTCATAGTTCTATTAAATACCAAACATATCATAGGGTCAAATACTTTCCAACACCTATCTTGACAAGATCTCATAGATACTGTCATTATTTATATACATATGACTGATGTCCCATCAGAGACTAAACCAGTTGATCAACCAACCGATCAACCGAAAACAGAAACACCTGCGCCTTCGGCAGCTCAAGCTAGCCAACCTAGTGAAGCTCCTAGTACAAATGGTTCTGCAGGAGACACACCTCCAACTGCCGAGCCAACTCCACAAAATGTTCCAGTTGCAGCACCTGTTTCAAATAAACCTTCCTCAAAAAAAATCCTTTTTATAATAGGCGCGCTTTTAGTACTTGGACTCTCGGCACTTTTTGCTTATTTCCTTACTGCCGGAACACAAGTAAAAACCAACGTAACAAATACAACTGAATCAACAGGTATTGTACAGCCTACGCTTGCTCCACAAAAAGACACCTCAAAGACAGATATAAATAACCCTCAAGCGTTTTCAAAATTGCTTGTTTATGGCGCATGGAGCGGCCAGACATCTCTTATAAAAGCCGTTGAACTTTCTACAAATACAACAACCGTTTTAGCAACATTGCCCTCTAGTATAAAGAAAGTAAGCGTTCTCTCAGCAGAAACGATCTTATATATCGACCAGACCGACAAGCGCGACCACGGCAAACAACTAGTCATCTATAATATTAAAACGAAAGCACCTCAAGGGAATATCGCTGCAGCTCAAGGCTACGGTATTGACGATTATGTTTTGTCGCCAGACAAGAAATTTCTAGCTATTTGGGAAGTTGCATTCGCACCGAATGCAGAAATATTACAAGGAGGCAAATCTCGCGTTTATGCTGTTGATTTAAGCAGACCAACTGTTAAAAAACTCCTTTATGACGAAACTGCCGGTCCTACCGCACCAGTTCATTACCCTCGGGCAATTCTTAATAATGGACGTGTTTTTGCGGATAAGTTTCTTCCAAATGATCCAAAAGGTGGTGCGGGTTGGGCATATGGATTAAGTGTCGTTGATTTCGATGGAACCAATAGACAAGACTTAACAAGTATGGCAGCCGGTACATACGGAACACAGCCAACACTTTCAGCTGACGGAAAACATTTACTCTTTTCTGGTTATGATGGTAGCAAAGGCGATGGAAATACATTGAAAGACGGTTATCGCCTGGCAGTCCTTGCCCCAAACACTGTTGAGGTTTTAGATACAGAAACATTTACGAGGGCAAAACTTCCGAATCTAGACAATAAAAATATCTATTCTTCCTCAGCTTGGGATATTTCAACTGGCAAGATTATACTAACTATCATCTCTCCTGAAACAAAAACGACAGGTGTCTATGCATATGATACAAATGTAAAACAAATCGTAAAACTTGCAACGCCTTCAACAGAAAATGTTACGTACGGATTCCTGACAGAAGTGACTGATAATACGACAATTATAGGCACACAAGATACAAACACTTCAAATCTAGGCAATCTTGGTGAAGAATATGCTTTTCCATTTACACAAATTGCACTATTAGACAGAGCTTCCTCTAAAGTCAGTTTTGTCCAGCTGCAGGATACATTTGCACAATATATAACACTTTTACCTGGTAATTATTTCAAAACAGTTCTTGGTATTGAAGCAAAAGCTCAGGCACCAGTGGTTCCACCAAAACCAACATTTGTAGATTTATATTCAACTCAAAATGAAACAAAGACAAATCAGCAGCTCTATACATTCATTGTTAAATACGATTTGGAAAAAACACGACTTAAACAGCAAAGCACACCGCTCGTCGGATTAACCCTGGTTAGTGGCGTTCCTGGAATGGACAATGATGATGCACCAACTTGTGAAGATTTGGCTGTACAACAATGCACACAGCAAGGTTTATCACAATCTGATGGAGAAACCTATGAAAGTTGTGTCAAAACAAATAAAAATCAAAACAAAACACAAAAAACCTCAGGCCTTTGTTCAGATTCACCGCTTTATTTATATGGACCGGCTGGTCTTTTGGTAGATGTACAGATACAAACACCTCTCTTTAATGCTATTCCAGCGTATAAAAACGGCTATCAAGTTACTCTTGCTGATAATGGCAAAATGAAGATTAATGATAAGGAATATACTCGTATTACTTACGACTATACAAATAACGCAAAGAGGGTCTCTCCGCCGAAAAAAGGTGCATATGTAACCAAAGATAACGCAGGAAAAGTTGTTAAAGAATATGCCGCTAAATTAGGCTTGAATGAAAAAGAGACTTCTGACCTCATAGCAGCCTCTAGAGAAAAAATCACAGCTGACTACGCCTTTATATCATTCTTTGATCAGGAGATGTCTGAACAGATCTTGCCAATTGCTTTTAGTCCAAAGCCTGACAACTACCTCAATGTCGTCTTTTACTTCAAGAATCTCGACGTATTACCAAACTTCACACCTGCACAACCGGTCTTCCCGGAGCCTGTTAAACGAACTGGATTTACAGCAGTTGAAGTTAGTGAAATTGTAGAATAAATAGTGTATGAATAAACTTCGCGGAACAGGAAGTTTATTTTTTTGAAAATAAAATTTGACAATACTGCATAATTTGGTTTTAATCTATTTCACTTCAACTATAGGCCTATATTAAACCTATAAAATGAGGTTTGTATGTAAAGAACCACAATTAAATTATGACTAAGCAACGTACTAAGGTCTTAGGCATGTTGAGTAGTGCTTACATGACATTTGTATGATAAATACTTATTATGTGTTTAAGAATGGCTTATGCACGAGCATTAACAAATTGGACTTTAGCCACGAAACTGTCTCCACAAAGCGCACGCTTTGATCAAAATACCATGCAACTTGGCATAGAACCTATTTTTCATCGCTCCTAGGGCGTTTCATGACATTGCTTTTTGAACTCAAACAGATTTTATCTCACTAATTAATCCTTTTATCTACAAAATTCTATCTGTATAACATTATTGTTCTTGTGAAAAGTATATGAGCTTAAATCGTATAAAAAATTTTATAGTGACATGTCTGTACACTTTTTTACAAAAAAATCACAACTTTTATCCAAAAAATATATTTTTTGATAAAAGAAATAGAAACTCTTAAAAATTAGTTGTTTTTTAGAAAAATTAATTCCCGAAGAGTATCTTTTTTTTCACAAAGCCTCTTAACAACACACAGGCTTTTCATGGATATGTAATCAAAAATATAATGGGATGCCACCTTGCGACCTGTAAAATGGCATCTGAATTACTTGATTAATTGGATTTAATTAGTTTGACGGCTATTGTTAATAATTGGAAGTATTAATGAAGCTGTGAGTATAAACCTGTAAGTAGATTATTGGCCGAGTATGACGAGTATATCTGCACCTGTCGGGGCAATTTCACCTTGAGGCAATGGCCCGACTGACGCACCTAGTACTTTAGATAACTGTGTTGCGGCTGTTTTTTGCTTTCCTGTGACGTCAACGACGAGTGTTTTTGTATACGTATTCTTCTTAGCATTGTCTTTTGTGATAACTTCTAAATTTGTCACCTTCTCAGTTATTGTTTTCTGCGTTTTCTCAGCAGCTCCGCCCACTGTGGTGCCGTTATATATAGCGACTTTTAACTTGGGAATTTGTGCTGCAGATGGACTAATCGCCTGGTTTTGACCGAGATTAACTGATGCAACTTCAATGATTTTATTACTTTCAGGGCGATACAGAATCGCCTTTGAAGATTGTGTATAAATGAGGACTTTATCTCCATTTACTGCTTGGGAAAAAAACTGTTGATTCTTGAGTTTATTGATATCAGTTACTGTGGCAAGTGTCGGCTCCTCATTCTTCGGAAGCTCCATGAGTTTACTTACTTTCCCTTTGACCTGTTGAATTTCTTCTTTTGCAGCTGCCTGAGGATTACTGCTCTTCAAATTTTGAATTTCTTGCTGCGATGCCTGGTAATTATAATATAAGTATCCCCCACTCGCTGCAGCGATAATTAAAAAAAGCGCCAAAGAACCAATGAGTACGTACGAGTGGTGTTTCATAAAATAACTAATTAATCGAAAACTAATAACTTATAACAAAAAACTACTGTTTTGAACAGTATCTCTACTTTTCGTTTCTTTCAGTTTTCAATTATCAGTTATCAGCGAGTTCAGAGTGCTTGCAGATCTTTTTCTGCATCTTGAAGATCAGTATCGTCTTCAGTCACGTTCACTGCTTCAACTTCTTCTACAGGCGTTGAAGGCGATGGGATAACTGTTGGTGCAACTGTTGGTGTCAATGTAACTGTGGGTGGCACAGCTGTTGAATTTGCTGTTGTTGTCGGTTGACTTGTGCTACTCATAAACATTACTCCTGCTGCTCCGATTACAACAATGACGAGTGTAACTAACGCATACATAAGTGGTGCATTGCTCTTCTTGTGTAGAGGCTCATCAGATTGTCCAGAAGATGGTGGTGGTGTGTCCCCTGTTACAGGAGCAGCAGCTGGTGACACAGCTGGTGCTGGTTCAGTACCTGCAGGAGATGCTGGTGGCGTTGATTCTTCATGATGCTCTCCTTCTGTTGGAGGAGGTGTTGGTTGAGTTGCAGGCTGTTGTGCCGTATCTGTCGTTGGGTGTTGTTCGGTTGAAGCTGCAGGTGCCTCTGTATGTGTTTCTGGTGTTTCTGGTGTTTCTGGTTTGTGCTCTTCTTCTTTATGCGCTTCAGTTGGCGGTGGTGCTGATTCAGACGCAGCAGGAGTTTGCCCAGCTGGCGGGTTTTGTTGTGCATCTGATGACTGTGGTGGTTTTTGATCCATATTATATTGCCGGAGATACTGATATCTCTGGTGTTACCGAAACCGTGTTTGTCTCCCCTACTAATAATTGTAGCGCTTTTGCTGCATTTTTAACAGCTTCTTTTGCAGCAGAAACTGTTGTTTGTGTTGTCTGCAAATCAATTCTTAGCTGTGTTAAAACGACACTAAAGCTCTGTTTCAAGGTGGTTTCGTTGGTCACCTGTGCTGTATAGTCCTTTGCTGCCTGTGTAGCAATTGCAGCTTCTGCAGTCGATATTGCGCTTTCTGCAGCTACAATGGCGGCATTAACGCTACTGACATTTGTTCCATTTGTTTCAGCCTCAATTTTTCTTGTTTCAAGCTTAGAGAGTAATTCGCTAAGTTTGGTAACGCGCTCAGTTAATCTGTCTGTTCTGTTTTTATTTATTGTTTCTAATTTTAGATCAAGACGTTCAGCTACCGCTGCCTTTTGCTGATCAGTTAGGGTTGCGAGTTTTTCTTTCAATGCTACTCTCTTTTGCTCCCGCTGCGCCTTCTTATCTGTAGCTTTTGCCTGCATGGTATTCATAAGGAGATCTTTCTTTTCCATAAGATCTTCTTTTCGATCTTTCAGAGTATCCATTTTCTTTTCCATGCGGTCTTTATTCACTGTCGTAGGTTCAAGTGTCGTTGTATCTTCCGCAAAGGCAAGCTGTGGCAAACTGAGTACAAAAATAGCAATAAGAAGAGCAGTTAATTTCATAACCTATAAAAAGGTTACCTAATCCGTCAAATAAAGTCAAGTATATATTCTTCCGTTAAGGCGTGAGGAGGTCGTTTTGTTTTTCTTTCGCTACATAATCGTAAATCGTTTTGGAAACGAGCTGCATTCTCTCCCTTGCGGTCTGTTCATCACTTACTGAGAACATACAGACGACATACGGCCTTCTAGGCACGTATACAATTCCACAATCTCTAAAACCTTCATTCCCATTCGAATCATTAAAATTACCTATTTTGTGTGCAACAGAAATACCCTCTGGTACACCTGCTTCCAATTTGTCTGGAAACTTTGTCTTTGTAAGTTGTGTGAGTAATTTTTGTGAATTTTCCTTACTTATAACTGATGAAAAATATAATGCTTTTAAAATTGAAGAATAGGTTCTTGCAGAAACTGATGCTCCATGTTGATCTGCATGCAAATCAATATCTAACGCTTCGTATACTGCTTCAAAATCTTCGTCAGTTACATATTCACTCAAGATTTTTGCAGCTGTATTGTCAGATTCTACCATTGCTAATCTTACAGCCTCTGAAGATTTAATTTGATATCCCTCCCCTTTTTTCCATAAGTCACCAAATTCGTTATCAATAAACTCTTTTTTAATAGTCAAAATTTTATCATCGGTCCCACCAGTACGCTCCAGTCCATGATAATAGGCCATAATGACCGGTACTTTAAAAAGCGAAGCCGCGTAGAATTCATTATTGGCGTTAATACCTACAGAAGTTCCCGTTGGAAGGTA
>JBPOIT010000003.1:0-17516 GCA_052034235.1 Candidatus Levyibacteriota bacterium | reverse complement strand
TGGTGTGCCACTTTGAACGGTGAGTATCGATCCTTCACCACCAATACCAAGTTTGGAAAGGGTGTTTGAACCATTCCCTACAAGAAGGTCCCCAGTTACATAACTCGTGAAACCCGTGCCTCCATTAGATGCATCAAGTGCATTTGTAACGTATGAAGCATTGCTTAAATCAAGCGTTCCACTTGAAATCGTGCCATTAAGATCAAATTTGGCAACGCCAATTCCATACGCAGAAGCAGTCACAGTGCCATTGTTTGCAATAGTGAATCGTGTTGTTCCGGAACTTGAAGCTGTAAAAAGTGCTTGGTCGCCAGTTTCATTCAAAATACTTAACGCTTTTCCAGTTTGGCGGCCAATCACATTAAATTGGCCAATCCCTGGTGTTTGTGTGCCAACTGTGAGTCTATTCGCAGACGCAATATCTCCATCAGCAGCTGTTAAAAGCAGATCTCCTGATTCAGCAGAGAGTGTTTGACCATTGAGTCGGAGTGTTCCATCAACATCCAGCTGCGTACCTGAAATGATGCCTGCAATAGAAATAGTTGCATTTGTTCCTCCCACGGTTAGCGCTGCACCGGTTACATCAAGACCGTTTGTTGCATCCGTATTTCCTGCTATTGTTAATCCGTCAAGTATCGATATCGCGCCAGAACCACTATCAAGTACGATATTTCCGGTACTGGATCCTCCAACAGTTAGTGTTTGAGCATTGGTTGTACCCAGATTACCAGCTCCTGTTAAAAAGGTTGCATTATTTCCCGTGCCGGCAGAAATTGATGCAGTAGGTGTCCCGCCGGAGACACCAATGAATGCAAATTTAGAGGAAGCAGTGGCATTTCCTCCAAGAAGAAGATCAAGACTTGGATTTCCAGTGGAAATTGATCCGCTACTGACGAGCCATTGTTCCGAACCGAGTTGACATGTCCCAAATCCGGTGACGATACCTCCTGTCGTTGTAACACAGCTTGCAGAACCTTGTGTGATACCGCTTGTGCCTCCTGATTGATACACGCCGCCAATCAAATTGAGATTGCCGGTACTTGAGAGTGTTAACCGAGTTACCCCCGACGCACTGGCAGTTAAAATATCCTGATTACCAGTTTCGTTAAGTGAAACAAGTGCTTTACCTGATTGCTTGCCATTTACTTCAAACTGGAATGGGGAAGTCGTGTTTCCACCAAGAACAACTTTGTCAGTTGCGGTAAGCGGGGAGAGGGTATTGCTGTTCAGTATCCATTTTGTTCCACCCAATCCTCCTGCACAATTTCCGGTTGATAGACAAATATCTGCAGAGGAGGCACCGTTTATTGGAGGGAGGGTATATGTTTCATTTTCATCCAGATCTCCTACAGCAATTGTGCCGAAATATGTGTTGCCAGCGGATTCCAATAATTGCAGGTTTCCGTTTCTTGTTATATTCATGACGGTTGTTCCGGAAGCACTAGCACTGAAGATGTTCTGATTACCTGTTTCGTTAAGGGAGACGAGTGCTTTACCTGTTTGTTTTCCATTAACTTCAAATTGATGTCCTGTAGAAATATTACCTCCCAGTACGAGACGATCGGTTGCAGTGAGTGGAGCTATTACATTACTCGCCAGCTGCCATTTTGACCCTCCCGCACCTCCTGCACAGTTGCCGGTTGATAGACAGAAGTCCGCACTTGAACCGGTAAAGGTAGGCAATACATAGGTTTTGTCTGCGTCCAAATCACCAGCGTCAATGGTAGCGTAAAAAGCGCCGCTGGATTCAAGTATGCGGAATTCTGAACTGGAATTATTTAGTATGATATCAAAAGCGCCTGTTTGATCCCAATTAGATGTCAAAGGTCCAAGAGCAAAGGTCGGTGTCCATCCTTCTCCTGCAGAGCCAGATACGCTAACCCCAGATCCTCCGGAAACAGTTTGGACATAATTCCCAGTAGTGTCTGTGCCCAAAGCAACAGCGTCACCTGCTATGGTGAGTGTTCCGTTCGAAGCCAAAGTTGCATCTGAACTCAACGAAACAAAGACAGGTATACCGGAACCATTTGCAACGAGTAGTTGTCCAGATGTCCCAGCGGCTGCCTGAGAAAGTGTTCCCGATCCATTTGTATACAGTAAGCCATTGTTTGTTGTTAATCCTGAGAAGGTAATTGTTCCTGATGATGTAAGGCCCGTAAGTCCTGTAATTGTTCCGGTTGCGCTCAAATTACCGTTATTTCCAATGGTAAAACGGGTTGTTCCTGATGAGCTTGCGGTAAAAATTGCCTGATCACCGGTTTCGTTGAGGCTGAATAATGCTGATCCTGTAGATGCCCCAGAAACGGAAAAAAGCCCTTGCGGGCTTACAGTACCGATACCTATTCGCTGTCCAGTATCATACAGCAGAGAATTCCCAATGTTCGTTCCTCCCGTAAATTTAGCAAGATAGTTTGTTGTACCAGATCCGTCAATGGTACCACTACCGCCTCCGGGACAGTTGCCGGTTGAGAGACAAACTTCGCCTGATTGATCTGGCAAAGTATATGTTTGCCCTGATGTGAGTGATGCCAAGGTAAAGGTTCCCGTATTTCCTGTACCAAGTGTTAATTGGTTTGTATTGCTTGATAAGGTCATCGATGCAAAGGTGGGAGTGGCTCCAGTGTGTATATTTTGTGGTAGTGAGAGTGTGATTGATCCAGTTGCTCCTGAAACACTGACTTGGTTAGCTGTTCCTGCAAGTGAGAGTACTCCGTTGTTTGTAATGCTAATCGTGCCTGCACCGTTTGAAACATTGATTCCAGAGCCACTACTGATGGTTCCTATGGTATATCCTGATCCATTTCCGATCAGAAGTTGTCCGTTTGATGGTGTTCCTGTAACACCGGTACCGCCGTTCCCGATAGGAAGTGTGCCAGTGATGTCTGCGGATAAGGATACTGCTCCAAATATCGGTGCACCTGCTGTCACGCCTTTAAGAACTGTTCCTGTTGTTCCTGGCGAAGTCGATGTCGCATTGGTGCTGTCCGTTGCATATAAAACTCCGTTCGTACTTAGCCCGGAGAGTGTTCCTGAAGCATTACTGGTGATTGTCAGTTTCTTTGTTGTTGTGTCTGGCGTCAAGACGATTCCAGATCCAGCCTCAAAAGTAAACACATCACTGTTTGATCCAGCTAAAATTGACGAGCCATCGATAATGAATTCTTTGAAAATATTCTGAGCAGAACCTGTATCTGTATTGGTAATTGTAGTTCCGTCTACTTCAATCCCATCACCTGCGGTTAATTCTACATCACCAGTTTCTCCTCCAATTGATAGTACACCGGTGTTGGAAATGGTTAATCCGTCTAGCCCAATTCCGTCTCCTTCTGCTAAAGTTACGTTTCCACTTTGGCCTTGGAAAGATACAACTGCGTTCGGAATGTCCAAGTTTGCAGAGATAGTTGGGTTCTGCGGATCTCCAGAAATAGAAACATTTGCACCGGCAGTTATTGTGTAGATTACGTTTGAAGCAGTCAATTCTCCAGAACCCAAATCAATATTCTTGTTAGCAACTTTGATATCCTCAGTGAAAAGAGATTGTCCGTTTACTTCAAATTCGTTACTGATTGTCACTTTTTCGTTAAATAAGGCTGGAATACTAAAAAGCACATCTCCGATAAGCGGACGACCTTTGGATTCAATTCCAAGCACCGATTTTCCAGTTTGGGCTTGAGCATTGGTAGTATTATTTTCATAAGGTCGGAAAGAGAAGGCTGTGAGTATAAGTACAATGCACGTTATGATGAAAAGGCCGTTAACAGTTTTAGGATTATTATTAAAAAAATTACCTTTTCTTCTAGCCTTATTGATCAAAATTGCAGTTTGCAGATCATTGGCATTGAGTGTTTCTGAAGAATTGCCAGATATCATAGCTTCGTTCTGCTCATGCGTGAAAAAAGGTTCTATAGGTGCATTTATCGGGGAAGTGAAAAGATATTCTTGTAATATAGGCTTTTCTGAACTATGAGAAAGTGGTGTAGTGTCTGATTCTTGATTTTTTTGGTCATCCGATTCTGCTTGAGCATGAGTTTCTATGAGGCTAATATTTTTCTTGTTGAATACCTTTAAAACCGAAAGTGCATATCGACGTTGATTTCCGAAAGTACGCTCGGGTATCAGTACACCTTTCTCTTCCCAGCGTCTTAATGTGGTAGGTGAAACTCCAAGAAATTCTGCAGCGCTTTGTATTGATAAAAATTCTTCCTTCATTGGGCAGGTATTCTGAGCTCAAAATTTCCAAATGGATAAGTTTGGATAAGTTTTGCTCCACATTAATTACGACATACTTTTACCCTTAAGTCAAGGCGTGAAAACATCTTATCGTAATCTTATAAAAAGCAATGATTCTCGGCGTGCTTTTCATGGGATTTTGCGAGTAAAAAGAACAATGTTTACTTTGCAAAGAGTTGATACTTATGGGATGCATCTGGATATAGCTAGAGAAATAAAAATTCGGGTAATAGGTACTCTCTGAGGTATCTCATCTTTATGCGCAATGATATTCAGGAAATGACCCGTCTTTGCTGGTTAGTGAATTAATGAATGTGATTTATACATCAATAGGCATTTCGTCGAAATCTGATTATTAAGATGAGATGAATTACTTTTTATTGATGTAATGTGTATAAGAAAACTTATACATTTAGCCTTGCTTTGTATAAGTTTAGCGAAGAATGGGAAGATTATATTTGTGTTTCTATTCCTATTAAGACAGTAACATTGTTCTCACTCACTTTGATAATGCCTGACTGCAGGCGATAGGAAATCGGCTCGCCATCGATAACATGGATTACTAATTTATCTTTGATGAGACTAATAAAATTGGAATGATATGGGAGGACATCAAATGTTCCCTTCATATTTGTCGAAGTGACTGCTTTTGCAGTTCCCGTATATTCGACTCTGTCAGGTCGTTTAATATGAACAGTTAATGTCTTCTTAGGATCGGGGGTTGAATTGGTATGGTTATCATTGTTCATAGTATGTTAATTTAAGTATAATGTCCAACTTTTGTCCAATCCCAAAGTATGAATTTCAGTCTGTTAATTAGCAATTATTAGACAGGTATCTTAATATTTTTCAGTGAACCAATATCTTTTACTTCGTAGGAATCTATATGATCATATTTTCCTTCAAGGATTGCAGCGACATCAGTTACGGTATCTTCAAGCGGTACAAATACACCTGGCTTACCTGATTGCGCTTCCGTGACAAAAAAGCTTTGAGTCATGTAGTTCTTAAGAATTTTTGCTCGGAAAAAAGTTACTTTGTCTTTATCGTTTAATTCTGATTCACCAATGAGTGATGCGATACGTTCAAGAGATGCAGCTGTTTTGAGAAGTTTTTGAGCATTGATTGCAGTTCTCACATGTAGCTCTCCGACAATTTCCGGCTTCAGAGCACTTGAAAGGGAAGAGAGCAGGTCAATTGCTGGATAGCGACCTTCTTGGTAGACATTTCGAGAAAGTACAACTGTTGCGTCCAAGTAATTAAAGACAGATTGCACACCATGATCTAACATATCATCTGACGGTACGTATACAGTTTCAAACGTTGTGATACCTTTTGTTTTAGTTGAGAAGAGTCTTTCGTGTAGACTTGCCATTTCTGACGCAAGTGTCGGTTGATATCCACCTTCTGAAGGAATTGTGTTCATAAGCATGGACAATTCATACCCAGCTTGAGCAAAACGGTAGATATTATCGATAAAGAACAAAACATTTTTATCAATCACATCTCTAAAGTATTCAGAAATCGAAACACCTGCAAGAGCTGTCTTAAAACGGATAGTAGCATTGTCACCCATGTGACCATATACTAACGTTGTGTGATCAAGTACTTTACTATCAGTTAAGGCTTCATGTAGCTCCTGTCCTTCACGGACACGCTCTCCAACGCCAGCATACACAGTGACAACATCTGATGCATTTTGGGAGACAATGTTATGGATAATCTCAGTTAACAAGATTGTTTTTCCGACGCCTGCACCTCCAAAAAGACCAACCTTACCACCTTTGAGAATGGGGGAGAAGAAATCAATTGCTTTGATTCCAGTTTGGATAATTTCTTTTGAAAGAGTAACTCTGTCAAAACTTACTTCTTCATTATAAATTGATTTGCGTTCTTTTGCTGGGATTGGACCTTTGGTATCAATTGGATTTCCAAATAAATCCATAACTCTTCCAAGGATTTCAGGTCCTACTGGTATTTCGAGTGTTCTATGTGTATTTAAGATTCGTGCACCGCGATGCAAACGGTTAGCATTAGAAAGGATGAGGCAGAAGAATGATGTTGGGCTTGCAGAATGGTATACCTCAAGCATTGTTTCAGGATTTGACTCTAGTACGAGTAAATCATGCAGCTCAGGTTTATCAGTCAAAAATTCAACTTCAGCCACTTGGCCTTTCACTTTTTTAATTTTCCCAACGTTTTCCATAATAAATTGATAGGTTTCCTTTTGAACCTACTTTATAGTATGCAGTGTTTCTGAACATTTTTCCAGTCCCCAGCATAAGTTGTTCAAAACTATTTCTTTCCCCACAAAGCCTTTCCTGCAAATAACTGCAGTTGCTTCTTGCCAATTTCGATACTTTTTAATCGTCGTTCTTTTTTTAGCAATATTTCAAGTAAGCGCTGCATATTATTTTGGGCAGATTCCATAGCCTGGATACGTGAGCCAAAACGAGCAAGTTGCGCTTCTGATATCGTTTGACTTAGAATGATAGAGAAGATCTGACTTTCAAAGAAATCCATAACATATTCAATAGACGGCTCAAAAAGAAAAGAATCGTCTTTTTTCTTTTCCTCGTTTGATCTCGTGTCTTCTTCTGCAGGCTGGTCCCCGGTAATCGATGCTGCAATAGCTTCTTGTGATACGACATTGTTAAATTTGCCGCAAAAGAGTAAAACACTTGCATAAGGCAAGAGATATCCTAAAAGTGGTTTAAGTGACTCATGATTGATATTTGTATCAGGGATCTCAAAATACTGATAGGGCCTTTTCAAACCATGTGCCTGAACAAAGTTTTTGCCATCTCTGCCTATAATAACTAGGTCGGAATCAGATTTTTCGGCATGTTCCATAAAGAGCCTACATATTTTTGGAATAAGCTCTCCGTAGAGTTTATTATTGGCGGATACGAGTACAAGGACTTCCTTGCCATTTTTCATACGTTTGCGCAGTTCTGCAAGTTGCTTCTTATCCTTATCAATCAATGATGAAAGTAAGTTCTCATAGGATGTACGGACATTCGAAAAAATGGTGGTGAGCTCTATGGCAAAATCACGTGATGCAAGCACAGAATATCTGGCAATATTGATTTGTTCAAGTGCGTGTTCCTGATATGCGGTAGTAAGCATTTTCATGCTTCTCGTTGTTAATAATTCTTGTTTCAGCTGTTGTTTCTGTTCCATGGATTTAGATTACGAGGTTTTATTCTCTGGTTCTGGTGTTGTCGTTCCAGGTTGAGGAGTGGCTTGTGGCTGTTCCGGAGTTGCTGCTGGCTGTGTGGTAGCTATCTCTTGTGTTGTGGGTTGTGGTGTCGCCGCCGCAGCTTGAGCTTGTTGTGGTGATCTGATAATGGCTGCAGGCATGTTTGGAACAGTCGCTTGTGGATCCCAAAGTTTTGCGATAAGTTCTTTATTCTCGCGAACGTTTTTCAAGAGATCGTTAAATGATTCTGCGTTGAGCAAACTGCGCAGTAAAAGACGATTCTGTTCCTGTTTGCTTGCTTCAATAAGATTTTTACGTGCTTTTTCAATTGTTTGCTCATCATTGAGAATGTTGAGCCAAACGAGCGAAAAGAGCACAAGGTAGACCTCCCGGCTAATATTTAACATAGCTGGCTGATTAAAGAAGTGATGTACTTTCTCACCTATAGAAAAGGTACTTTGGACACTCGCACTTAATTCTGAACCAAAGTGAGAGAGATTCTCAACTTTGTCGTAAATAGCAAAAAGGGAGCTTAATTCACGATTAATATCTTTTGAAATACGGTCTTGTGTCTGTTTCCCCACACGAGTCACAGAAAGGGGAATATTGATAGCAGGACGGCGGCCCTGAGAGAACACGTTATAGTCGAAAAACAAATGGCCATCGGTAATACTCATAAGATTTGAAACAATATATCCTGTAAGATCGGCTTCTTGTGTTTCAACAATCGGAAGGCATGAAATTGAAGCTTGCCCCTTTTTCTCATGGATGAAATTACCTGCACGTTCGAGGAGTTTTGCATGGACGTGGAAAATGTCTCCCGGATACGAATCTCGTCCTGGGAAAGTCTCGGCTAATAGTGAAAATTCACGGTAGAACTTCGCATGGGTCAGAAGATCATCCATAACCAGAATAACATTTTCGCCTCGGTCGCGGTAAAATTCAGCCAAAGTCATTGCAGTAAACGGTGTGAGGTAAATAAGCCCTGGTGAGTCAAACGAGCTGGTTGCAATGATCACCATGCGCTTATTACGGCCATTTTGCATCATAAATTCTTCTAAGTATTTAATCTCAGACTTACGTTTACCGATTGCTGCATAAATTGCAATGGCGCCTTCTTTTATCTGACTGTCAATTGTTGACAAGACAAATGTACTCTTTCCGGTTTTTCGATCTCCCAAGACAAGCTGTTTTTGGCCTTCACCAATCGGAATCACGATATCTACAAGTGCTGTTCCTGTTGCCATTTGTTTGGTAACCTTAGCGCGAGTTGAAATGCCAGACGGAGCAGTATCGATACTTCTGTAAGTTTTTACTTTTGGCATTGGTGTTGAATCGGAAAGGGGAGAACCGAAAGGATTCAGGACATGTCCGAGAAGCGAGTCTGCAGTCGGAACCATCAGGGGAGAGTCTGTTCTTGATACTTTAGTATCTATTCTGACACCTTTTGGTGAGAAAAGTAATATATTGACTACGTCTTCGTGGAGACTAATCACCTGGCCTCGTTCGCCAGTTTCAAAAACAACAATTTCATTAAGCTTAACAGAGGGCAAGCCTACGATTGAAACAATCGGATAGTGAACTTGTGTTACCTGACCGTATTCTCCAAACTGTGCCAAATAGTAATTGTAATCATTATTCATGCTTATTGTGCTCCTAAGAGTTGGGCTGTCTTTTTACCAAGTGAAAAGTCGTAATATTTCCCACTAATGCTGATAATGCTTCCCGCGACAATGTTGGGATTAACAATGATATCAAGCAGTACATGTTTGTGATACGTCCTGTAGAACCATTCATGGATAATTGTTACGAGTGATACATTCGGATGCATGGCAAGCGTAATTTGTACAACAGGCAATGCTGTTATTGCTGCGCGAATCTTTGTAAAGAACTCCTGAACCTTGGCTTTATCATCAATTTGCAAGCCGTACTGAACAGCAAGTTTGTTAATAACAATTGCTTGTTCATAAGGAAGCAGCTTCCTTAATAATTCCTGCGTGGATGTATCTGTCCTATAGAGTCCATCTGAAACCTGTTCGAGTATATGCTCAAGATCAGCAGCGTCTTTTGTTGTTTTTAGAAATGTACTTAGTTGCTGGATATCCATAGGAAAATTAAATGGTAATTCCTCCCTCAGCTTTTGCTTTTTCGAGGCTATCTAAGATTAACTCTTCCTGGAGGGATTCCGGAATGGTTTTTCGGAGTACTTCACGGTAGGTCTTTTTAACAAGTTCCTGAACTTCTGTTTCTATCTTTGCCATACGGGCAGCTTTATAATCTGCAAGTTCCTTCTCAACCTGACTAATCACTTCTTGCGTGCGCGCATCAATCGCATTATGTGAATTGGTTGCACTTGTCACAATTGGCTCCAGGTATTTCTCTAGTGACTGATTAATACGCGTCTCAGAGTCTTTGATTGCCTGCTCAGTATGGTTCTTGACCTCTTCCTGTAGTTTTGAGAGTTTATCATCATACGATTTTGTAAACTGGTCACTCGATTGTTTTAAATGCTGTATATGAGCTTGGGCTACTTGCTGCAGGACGCGGTCAAGGTTTTCTGCTACATGTTCGTTGGTAGCATGGCTATCAGAGATAATTCCTGCAGAGGCTATTGATGTTGTATCAATAATCGCCCGAGCTTCATTGTGGGCATTGTTGATGATTTTGTTGTAACGCTGGAATGTATTAGCTTGCTTATCCTGGATTTCCTGCTCACGTTTGAGGATTGTGTATACAAAAAGTGCGATACCGCCAATAATGCACACTGAAGCGGTAAAGAGTAACGTATTAGGCTGTAGTAGGGCAGTTTCCATACTTATAATCTTATCACAATATATGCCAAGCTAACGCCTGTCATAATGATAACTATAATAAGAACAACGTTAAAAAGGATTGATAATTGAATCATTTTACCAGCAAGAGGGTTTCGGCCCAAAGCTTCAACTCCTGTATTGACAACTTTTGCAAAGATCAAGAAACCAAACACAAATGATGCAAGAAGGATTATTGATGCCATAACATATTGGAAGACACGGAGAGGCTGTTCATACGCCGCTATGCGGCTAAGGGAGAAGACATCAAGGAGTGAACTGCTGACAGGGGATCCAAGTTGTAAAAAGTGAAAATTGAGCGCAACAGTTATCAGTTGAATATCATTTTTATTTGCAAACTTCATATCATGTTGTGCTGTGCCAATGACATAACCAGTTTTATCTGCTTTCATGCCTGTTCCAGGGGTTGTTGAGGTTGTTATATAATCTCCACGCTTTACATCTCCATTAGCACCTGAAACCTTTACATTAACAGTCCCGCTGTTCACCACTGGATAGGAGTTTTTACTTGTATTGCTTTCTGAGGTGCGCAATGATATGGCTGGATTAACTGTGACTATGCCACTTACACGCGGATCATATTGCTCAAGGCTCAAAAAATAGCCTTTGCCGGTTGACACAATGATGTCACCGTCTTCAACTTTCTCAGCACTAATAACTTGATAATTGGCAATGCCAATCGAGCTTATTGAGTCTGCAGCAGCCTGAGGTACAATACTAAGGACAGCAACGAGACAAGTTAGATATGTAATAACTTTTCCCATCAAAAATACCTCCTAATAAACGCAAGAGGACGTATATTTAGAATGGCAGAATTTTTTAAAGATGTAAAGGGTTAGTTGGATATTGAGTATTATTTTAAACCAATTGTATACAGCGTTGGCTGTACAGCCGTGTTTCCAAGATTGGTGAGGATGACGACTTTGGAGCCGTCTGGCCATGGGAAAACATAATTGTCAATGAAAGGTCCTGCATAGAGTGTGGTAAGGTTTGAGCCATCTTCTTCAATAATGTCTATCTTTTTATCATGAATATAAAGCAAATGGCTCGAATCAGGGAACCACGTGAATGGTAATTTGCATTCCGGAAGCTGGTGGTCACAAACGGCGTCTAATGGCTCTATGACTCTTGTATTAATGTCTTCTTTAATGTTATAGACATACATTGCATTTTCAGTGAGGTCGCGTCTCTCGTACAACCCGTTATTGCCGATTCTTCTCGGTGTAACAAAAACAGGCATTTGGCCAGAAGATGATGCTTGATACAGGATTTTTGCTTCATCTGGTGACCAAGACAAAATACGGAAATTCGCTTTTGCAAATTTCTGTACAGCTGGTTTGAGGGTTTTCAGGAGCGAAGTCTCTTTCTCGAGTCTTAAGTCGTCCCAGAGTTCAGTGATACTTTGCAGAGTTGCTGTGACATCTTGTGGAGCATCATTGAGCCTGTCTGCTGCTAATAGATAATAGGAACTGAGTTCTTCATTTATTGGAATTCGAGCAAGGATCTGCTTGCCATCAGGTGACCAAGAAATTGCAGCTTCAGAAAAAGCTGCATCTCCTGTGTCATCTGCAATCTGAGTTGAACTACTTTGACCTATTAAAACTGGAAAAGATCTATTTGTCATATCGACAACATAGATACCATTTTTCTTGGCGGATTGTGACGCAATCTTAAAAGCGAGTTTGGTACCAGATGGATCAACAACGACAGAATCAATCCCTAATGTTGAGATACTCTGAAGGGTTGGTGCTTTCGGGAAGAGTATAACATTAGCAGAAGATACTTCTTCTTTTTTTATTTCAAAATCTTTTATCCAATCGGTATAACCGTCTTTCGCGACTTTCACTTTATATTTACCAGGTGTAAGATTAAGGGAATCATTGGTGGCGGTCGTTGGATTTGGGTGGTCATTGATATAAATCTGTGCACCAGTAGGATTGCTTGTGATATTGAGAATACCAGTTTTAGTGAGCTGTGGTTCTCCTTGCTGCAAAAGAAATCGGTAGCCTTCTCCATATAATATGACACCTGCTGTTCCTATAATAAGAAAAGATGCAATAAAAATAGAGATAAATAATTGTTTGCGTTTATTCAGTCTTGTATGAATTGGATCTGCTTCGACTTCGGATTTAGTAATTTTTTCTTTCATGGTTCTACAAGTACTGTACTGTGTCTGCACCTCAGTAGTCAATCGGCAAATGCTCTATGGGAAGTGTTCAAATTTGCTTACGGGTGCTGCAAGAAGTATGTGTACTCGTTGTCATAATTATACTCTCCCAAACGACCCCTTGCAACTCACTGAAGCCTTGCTATAATCAATACTGAACACGATCTTGGGGTAAATGATATAGATATATAGTATTATGATGTTGTTAAATTGTTACATTGCTTGATTGTCTTTAATAATTGGAAATAATGTAATAATGAACAATTGAATATTAGGACAATTATAGTATGAACTTTTCCCTTCCCAAAACCAAACGAATAGGTATCGACCTGGGCACTGCTAATACATTGGTATATGTTGTCGGTGAAGGCATTGTGCTCAATGAGCCAACCGTCGTTGCCGTCACAGCTGAAGAAAATAGGGTAGTCGCGGTTGGTAAAGAAGCGAAAGAAATGCTTGGAAGAACTCCCGGAAATATAACGGCACTCCGCCCACTCCGAAATGGGGTTGTCGCTGATTATACGATCACTGAAGCTATGCTTTCATACTTTATTGATAAAGTATGTGGTCGGGCACGATTTCTCAAACCGGAAGTTATGGTATGTATTCCATCAGGTGTGACGCAAGTTGAACGAAGAGCAGTTCTTGACGCGACGATGTCTGCCGGTGCCAAGGTCGCATATCTCATTGACGAGCCGCTTGCAGCTGCTATAGGTGCAAAAATACCCATCGCACAAGCTGCGGGGCATATGATTGTGAATATAGGTGGCGGATCAACAGAATCGGCGGTTATCTCCCTTGGAGGCGTAGTCGTGCACAGCTCAGTCAGAGTGGCCGGTAATAAAGTTGACGAGGCCTTAACGTCATATGTCAAAAAGAAATTTAACCTCCTTATCGGTGAGACAACCGCTGAAATGATCAAAATCGACATTGGGAATGCTGTTGTATCTCCAAGGCAAAATGCTGAGAAAGCCAAATCAATTGAAGTTCGCGGGAGAGATAACATTACAGGACTTCCAAGAACCGTGGATTTTGAAGAGCAGCAAGTAAACGAAGCGATAAAACCTGTGCTTATGGAAATTGTGAAAGGGGTTAAAGAAGTCCTTGAACAATGTCCACCGGAGTTGGCAAGTGACATAATCGATAAAGGAATTGTCATGTCGGGTGGAACCTCTCTTTTGACAAATTTTGACAAACTGATGACAGAACAAACAGGTGTTCCTTGTCACGTAGCAGAAGACGCTCTACTTTGTGTAGCAAGAGGAACTGGTGTTGCAATGGAAAATATTGAACTGTATAAACGGAGTATTAATAAGAGATAGCGTTTAGTCCTGTAGACTAAAGAGAATGGCTAGCATTTTTGTCGACTAATGTAAGAATATAAAGTGAAATTTTCACCAATGTAAGATCTTATATTATTAAGTAAGCATTAGTTGCAATATGTTTGATTTACTAGCCACATGGGTCGTAAGATTAAACTTAAAATTTTGTGTAAAATAAATATACAAAACGCGATAAGACGGCAAAAAAGATTTACAATAATATAAATATAGTTTGATTGTGAAATATGTTAAAAGCACATAAACTGTTGGGCGTTTCGATTACAAATGAACCATCAGATGAAATCTTAGAGTACGTATATGACCACATGAAAACAGCTCGTCACAAGCTGTTTATTACCACCCCAAATCCAGAAATCCTCGTCTACGCTCACAAGCACCCTGAATATAAAAGGTTGTTAAATCAAGCCAATCTATCATTACCAGACGGTGTGGGTGTTTTTATCGCTAGCGGGTTGTTAGGACATAAGCTAGAAGAACGTATTCCAGGTGTTGATTTCATGGAAGAACTCTGCCGTAGGGCTGACGGAAAGGCTGTATCCATAGGATTATTGGGTGGAAAGAGTGGGATAGCAAAACGTACTGCTGAGTGCTTGAAGAAAAAGTATCCCTGGATCAAAATTGCCTTCGCATCATCGGAGTGGCCCGAAGAATTATTCGATTTGAAGTTTGCCAAACCCTCAGAAACAAAAGCGACTGAGGTTTTTGAAAGCATGTTTAACATCCCACCGAGCAAAGAGAACTCCCAAACCATCGACGTTCTCTTTGTCGCGTACGGATTTCCCAAACAGGAAGAATGGATCTACAGCAATCTCGACCGTCTGCCAATAAAAGCCGCGATGGGTGTGGGTGGTGCCTTTGATTACATCAGCGGCGAAGTTCTAAGGGCGCCATACATCATAAGAGCCATAGGCTTCGAATGGCTCTTCCGCCTCATCAGACAACCCTGGAGAATAAAAAGACAACTCTCCCTCCTAGAATTTATCTGGCTAATAGTAAAAGAAGGATTTGGCAAGAGGTAAGTTAATGAAATATTTTACTCAATCAAATTTAGGATACTGCACGCTTAACGTTTTTCATGGATTAGATTACGCCAAATGGGGGATGAGGTGGTATTATTTATATGAGCATGAAAAAAAATAGTATTAGGCTTCTTTTTGTCCTCGCAGTTTTTTTTGTTTTTTATCTTGCCTTTTATCAGCTTGGGAAGTCTCCGCTTGAGAATTGGGATGAGGCTTGGTATGCGGATGTGACGCGGCATATGCTTGAGACGAAAGAGTTTTTTGTATTGTATTGGAATAATGCACTTTGGCTTGATAAACCGCCATTTTATATGTGGCTTTCTGCACTTGTTTCAAGTGTGATTGGGCTTTCTGAATTTTCAGTTCGTGTACCTTCTGCGATTAGTGGTGTGATCGTTATCATGCTTGTTACGTGGTTTTCGTATAAGCATTATGGCTTTGCGCCGGCAGTTCTAGCATATATAACACTTGCTTTAAATAATCTGTTTGTTTGGAGAATGCGCAGCGGAAACATCGACACACTTGCTTCACTGTTGCTATTTCTTGTCTTTTTTATCACCGTCAGTAAACATAAGTACAAATATCCTCTCCTGGGAGTTTTATTTGCTGCAATTTTCTTGACACGAGCCTCATTTGTGCTTTTTCCGCTTAGTGTTTTTATCCTTCATGAACTGCTATATGAACGTAAACACCTGTTTAAACGTTATAAAGAGTATATAAAAATGTTTCTAATTACTGGGTTTATCCCTGCTATGTGGCTTCTTATTGGTTCCATGAAGATTGGACCGACTTTTGCAGATTATTTTCTCTTCAATTCAGATAGGGGAGCCGCGTCTGTGGCTCTTTCCAAATTGAACAACAATTATGTTATGCATACGTATTACGCATTGCAGCGCCGGTTCTTTTTTGTTTTTGCCGCCGGAGTTTTATTTGCACTGCGTTATATAAAAGAGGGAAAAGTGTTTCTTATGTTATGTTTTGGTTTGGGGCTTATAACGCAGCTGAGCTTTATTGAACGCGATAATAACTGGTATCTCGTGCCATCAATGCCGTTTTGGTCACTACTTGTAGCCTTTGGGACATATCACCTCCTTAAGCTATTTAAACATAATCGGTTTGTACTTATCGGCGTCCTTGGGTTGTCACTTATCATAGGGTATCGAACATATACGATTAATATTCTTCCGGTTATTGATACCTATGCCAATGAAAAACAGATGCAAAGCAGCAAACTGATTAATAAGTTAACCAAACCTACAGATATTGTCATCAGACTTGATCATTTGTATCCGACGACGGTGTATTATACAGACCGCAAAATTATTGCGTCACCAGTTGACACACAAACAACAGAAACATACTGGATTAACCGAATGGACCTTGTGAAAGGTATTAAACAAAAACAAATCAACTGGATTGTTGGCAAAACAGCTGATGTTGCAGCTTTTAAAGCCACAGCTCCTGATGTTATGTTCAAAACAATCACGGTAAATGACGATGAATCGATACTGCAGGTCCTCTAGGAGCTATCTAGCCTCAAGTTGTATGAACCATAGTACTCAACCTCTTACATAAAACTTAACTGAGAGCTTTACAATGGTTCGATATTGGATATTCTCAGCGATAGCTCTTAATGTTGCATATCGACTTATTGCTTAGTATTCTGATATAGTAAGGAAGTAGTTAAACAGATCATATGGTAGCTTTTACAGACTTACGAGAACTATTTAATGTACAAGGCTATAACGTTATCATCGCAGCTGATGGTGAACCAGTAGCTTCTGTACCTTCAAAAGATGGTGTGATGGCGCAAGTGCCTGCCGGAGGGGTCGCAATGGTGCTTGACCCAATCGCAAAGGCCACCAGCGCCCTCTACATTGCCAGAGCAAAAAGTCCCAATGAACGTATACCTCTTGATAAAGATGACAAGATGATGGTTGGCAATGCTGACGGTAATTACACGCTTAAGCGTCTTTTTATTAATGAAGAAGACTTAGAAGGCTACTATTTCGGCTTTTCTAATCAAACCCTCTGGCCGCTTTGCCACGTTGCCTTTGAAGAACCGCAATTTAATCGAGAATGGTTTGAGCAGTACAAGATGGTCAACCGAGTATATGCAAACGCAATCCAAGACGAAATAAAAGAAAAGAGTTTTGTCTGGATTCATGATTATCAGCTTGCACTTGTGCCTTCAATGATACAGCGCAATAAAAAGACAATCATAGGCATGTTTTGGCATATTCCATGGCCAACGTGGGAAGTATTCCGTGTCCTACCTTTTAAGAAAGAAATTCTGACAAGTATGCTCTCAAGCGATTTTTTGGCGTTTCATCGGAATTACCAGGCTCAGAATTTCCTAGATACAGTAGAAAAAGAACTTGAAGTCAGAATTGATAGGGAAACCCAGCAGGTGCATTATAATAAACATGTAACAACGGTAAAAAGTATTCCACTGGGACTTGATATTGATGTGGTGAAATCTATGGTTCGTGTCGATGAAGAAGAAACTCCACTGGCGAAGACTATCCGTGATCTTTTTGGTATTGAAGAGAAGAAAGAACATCCGCTTAAGTGGTATTTTGAAAAATACAAAGTAATTTTTGGAGTCGATAGGCTCGATTATACCAAGGGTATTCGTCAGCGGCTTCAAGCGCTGGATACATTTTTTGAGAAGAATCCGCAGTATATCGGTAAAGTTGTGTACCTGGGTATTATTGCTCCATC
>JBPOIT010000044.1:0-2857 GCA_052034235.1 Candidatus Levyibacteriota bacterium | reverse complement strand
GTGACCTGTTTTTCTATACCTTTAACTGCGTCGTTGAAGGATATCGTTACCGAGTAGACTGCTCTTCGAGGTCGAGCTTGTCCACCAAAAAACTGTTCGAAAATATCAAACGGATCTGAAAAGCCGCCAAAATCAAATCCCTGACCACCTCCATTGGTAGAATAGGTATATGAAAATGGCCCATACTGTCCACCTTGTTGCCCAAAACCGCCAAAGGGGCCACCTGGGCCAGGGCCTGCACCTTGTTCAAATGCCGCAGCACCGTATTGATCATACGTCTTTCTTTTCTCTTCATTGCCCAAAACTTCATATGCCTTGGTTACTTCTTTAAATTTCGCTTCCCCTTCTTTTGTTTTATTTCGGTCAGGATGATATTGCAGCGCAAGTTTTCGGTATGAGCGCTTAATCTCATCATGCGTTGCAGTCTTTGCAACTCCTAATATACTGTAGTAATCGTTCGTATCTGCCATAGTGTCCTATTATACTAAAAAAAGCGCTTTTGAGCGCTTTTTAGATTTAAGATATGCGATTTTGTGATTTAAGACACTTAAATCTTTGCTTAAATCATAAATCTATTACTCAACAACTTCTCCTTCAACAGGTTTGTCTTTGTCTTTCTTTTCTTTGTCATCAGCGCTGTCAGCTGGTTGACCTTCTTTTTCTTCACTTTCAATTTCAGGTTCACTTTGTGCCTGTTGACCCTGTTGATATGCAGCTTCACCAATTTTTTGCAGTGAGTCAGAAAGTTCTTTGGTCTTTGTCTCAAGTTCTTCTTTATTACCTGAATCCAAAACTTCCTTAAGAGCTGTAATCTTCCCTTCGACTTCTGTTTTTATTTCTGCAGGAACTTTATCTCCTCCGTCTTTGAGTGCTTTCTCCGCTGTAAAGATGAGCGCATCAGCATGGTTTCGAGCTTCAATCATTGCCTTCTTCTCTTCGTCTTCTTTTGCATGCACTTCTGCATCTTGAGTCATCTTTTCGACTTCTTCTTTTGAAAGACCTGTACTGCCAGTAATCTTAATGCTTTGTTCTTTACCACTAGCTTTGTCTTTTGCTTTGACGCTCACTATACCACTTGCATCAATATCAAACGTAACTTCAACCTGAGGAACACCGCGTGGTGCAGGTGGAATACCGTCAAGGATAAAGCGTCCGAGTGATTTGTTATCAGCTGCCATTGGTCTTTCTCCTTGCAAAACATTAATTTCAACTTGTGTTTGATTATCAGCCGCAGTTGAGAAGGTTTGCGATTTCGATGTCGGGATTGTTGTATTGCGATTAATAAGTGGTGTCGAAACAGAACCCAGTGTTTCAATACCAAGTGTTAATGGTGTCACATCAAGGAGCAAAACATCCTTGACTTCTCCGCCCAAAACACCAGCCTGAACTGCTGCACCGACTGCAACGACCTCATCTGGATTTACAGAACGGTTTGGCTCTTTTCCAAAGAATTTCGTAACAGCGTCAACGACTTTCGGCATACGAGTCATACCGCCAACCATAATGATTTCATCAATAGCAGATTTTTCTTTACCAGCGTCTTTCAGCGCTTTACCGACTGGAACGAGCGTTTGTTGCACTAACTCATCAACAATCTGTTCGAGTTTGGAACGAGTCAACGTCATTGTGAGATGTAACGGACCGTCTTTGCCTTGTGTAATAAATGGTTGGTTAATTTGTGCTTCTTGGGACGTTGATAGTTCAATCTTTGCTTTTTCAGCTGATTCTTTCAAGCGCTGGAGTGCCTGCGCGTCTTTTCTCAGATCAACACCGTTTTCTTTTTGGAATTCCTCAGCGATATAATCAATAATTTTCTTATCAAAATCATCACCGCCCAAATGTGTATCACCATTTGTTGATTTCACTTCGTAGACGCCTTCGCCAAGCTCAAGAATTGAGATATCAAATGTGCCTCCGCCCAAATCGTAAACTGCGATGGTATGAGCATTTTTCTTATCAAGGCCGTATGCAAGCGCTGCTGCGGTAGGTTCATTAATAATACGGAGTACTTCAAGCCCGGCGATTTCACCTGCTTGCTTGGTAGCCTGACGTTCTGAATCATCAAAATATGCAGGAACGGTAATAACTGCTTGCGTTACTTTGTCACCAAGGTATGATTCAGCATCTGCTTTAATTTTCTGCAGAATCATTGCACTGATTTCCTGAGGTGTATATGTCTTTCCGCCAACTTCAACAACAGCCATATCATCACGGCCTGCTTTAATGGTATACGGAAGCCATTTCATATCTTCCTGAACTGAAGCGTCATTAAACTTCTTACCCATTAATCGCTTAATTGAGAAAAGTGTTTGTTTTGGCTTAAGTACCAATTGTCGTTTTGCAACGTCACCAACCACATGTGATACTGGATCAACCACAGAGGGGATCGTATTTCGACCTTCTGCAGAATGGATCACTTTCGGAGATCCACCCTCCATAACGGCTACACATGAGTTTGTTGTTCCTAAATCAATTCCAATTATTTTTGCCATAGTATTTCCTTTCTTTTATTTCGCAGCTCCGACTGTTACTTGTGCTGCTCGTAATAATTTCTCGTTGAGCAGAAAACCTGCTCGTACTTCGTTAATTACTTTTCCTTCGTCTCCTTCGACTGTTGAAATTGCTTCCATCAGTAAAGGATCGAACTCTTGACCAACAGCAGTAATCCTTGTGACACCTTCTGACTTTAAGATATCCAAAAAGTGACTAATACTTATTTCAATCGTTTTATCCTCTGAATGCTGTTGGGCTAGCATTAGTGTATCTAAAACCGGCAATAATCTCAAGAGTAAATCTTTATTTGCTCCTCTTATGAGTTCAACTCTTTGTTCAGATACTCGCTTTTCCAAATTCTGAT
>JBPOIT010000017.1:0-9146 GCA_052034235.1 Candidatus Levyibacteriota bacterium | reverse complement strand
GCAAGATCAGGAAATCTTCTTGACTGGACACTTCGAAATTATAACTGGGTTTGTGTGAAACAAGCGGGAACAAATGCTATTAATCAATACCAATGTGATGACAGTGAAAATCCTCTCGCAAAATTTTGGCTTTTAATCGTGAGCTTTATCGTTGTGCCGCTTCTTTTCGTCGTTATTCTCGCAACAGCTATTGTTATTATCATTACCAGAGGTAAGAGTTTGACGATCATGCGATTTATTCCTCGTTTTGTCGCTGTCATTGTGCTTATAGTGTTCTCATATTCACTTTTGCAGTTTCTCTACCAGTTCACGGATGTTATTCAGGGGTTCTTCTTAAGAAGTGATACCACTTTGATTTGTCCTCCTAATTGTATTTCTCAAAAAGATCTCCTCTATGTCGGATGGAAATATGAAGATTTTGTCGGGTTAAGATTACTTCATGATTATTATGCCGAATCAGCATTCATCTCCTTACTTTTGACTAAACTGACTGCGCTAACCTATTTTGTTATGGTTGGTATTCTCCTGATGCGTAAGATTATCTTATGGTTCTTTATTATCGTTTCACCCATCTTCCCGTTATTGCTTTTGTATTACCCTGTCCGTAATACCGGTAAAATCTGGATTGGAGAATTTTTCAGATGGCTGCTTTATGCGCCACTTTTTGCAATGTTTTTAAATGGCCTTGTCTATATGTGGCGCCAGCAAATCCCTTTGCTTTTTATTCCTCCTCAAGGTACAGGTGCCGTTAATGATGTAAACCAGATTATTTATCCTACAGCCGTTAATATTTTACTCGGCGGCCCAAAACAGTTCGTTACGCCAAATAATAGTGTTAATCTGACGGAAACATTTGCACTTTACGTTGTCGCACTTATCATGTTGTGGGTTGTCATTTTACTTCCGTGGATTTTGCTGCAGATTTTTCTTGACTATGCGTCTAACTTCTCACCAGGTGAAAGTGCTGTTATGAAAACGCTTGTTAGCTTGGCAGGCAACAAAAAGCCTATTGCTCCCGCTGGTGGTGGAGGTATAGGGCCAGCTCCTGGTGGTGCGGCTATCTCGCTGCCATTTACCAAAAAATTCCAGATGCCAACCAGTTTGGGGCCGACGAGTGGTGGTGCCGCGAAGGAAATTATACGTGAATCTTCATCAGCGACAGCAAATACTGCAACATTTGGACAATCGACCTTTGCGTCTGCTTCTCAAGTAAATGCACAAGTCTTAAGTGTTGCCAATGTACAACTTCCTACCATGCGTGATATTGCAAGATATGACTCAGCGCAATATTCAAATGACACTTCGCGTGTGAAAGAGGTAAGCCTTGCAAAAGAAACCCTCGAAAAAATTGCTAATCCGGTAGCGGTTACGAGTACAGTCGATCGTGAAAAGTTCTCTGATATTCGTGATAAATTGACCCAGGAAAGTGCACAGGGAAATCTCTTGGCTACATCTATATTGAATGCTGCAAGTTCTGTTTCCAAGACAAGTGCAAGCAGCAATGTCTCAACAAGCCAAATGCAAAGCATTCTCCAGCAGATTGCTAATCCAGCTTCTACTTCAACATCGTCCTCGTCTGTTGTTAATAGAGAAAAGATGTCACAACTGCATGATATGCTTTCAAAAGAAAGCAAACAAAACAATAATCAATTAGCGTCATCACTCCTCTCAGTCAGTGAAAAAACCTCGTCTTCAGAAATTGAAAAGATAAAAGACACGCTTATGCAAGCATCTGCTCAGGGTGACAGAACAGCGCAAAATGTTATGTCTCAAATCTCCAGTATAAATAAACAGTCCCAGTCAACGCAGCAAGTAAAAACAGTTTTGCAACAGGTTAATAATCCCGCATCAGCCAGTAGTCCTGTCAATCGTGAGAAATTAACAAAATTGCAGGAGTCATTAACGAAAGCAAGTAAAGAGGGGAATGATTTGGCAACAGCTGTTCTGAAAGTGACTGATAAGACTTCAGCCGCAGATATCGAAAAAATTCAACAAAAAATTCAGCAAGCCAAACAAAAAGGTGAGCCAATCGCAGCAGAGCTTGCAAATATGACTCAGACAAAGGTTGCGGCACCTGTTGTTAACCGTGTTCAAACAGTCAGTAAGGAAGATTACGATGCAGTCAGAGATATGTGGAAACAGAATTATTCAAATCTGGAAATCCCACAAGGAATGGCAGGTTCACGTAGTGAATGGATTAAAGATGACATCGGAAAGATTGATAAGATTGTTGGATTACTTTCATCAACGGATAAAGAAAAAGTTGATGAAGGAATGGATGAAGTCGCCAATATTTTACCGTTCCTGCTTATGGGAGGGTTTTCTCAAACAGAAATTGTGGCTTACCTGAAGGCGAAACAGGATGCTGGTAAAGATATTGTTGCTTCTATCGCTGCCGATGAGGATACAAAGATTAGCGTTGGAACGCAGACTGCCCATGCTGAAAAAACAATGGCTGCTTCGTTTGATACCTCAAGCAGCAGTTCGAGTAGTGATGACGAGTCACCGCTTACATCCATCACGACAAATACAACAAACATTATAACGCCTCAAGTGTCAAATGAGATTCTAGCGATGGTCAATTTGAAACTGCCGAAGATGAGCGATGTCGTTCGTTACGAGACCCGAACACTTACCAAAGATACAACAAAAGTTGCTGAGGTGCAAAAGATGCATAGTATGCTTGAGAAAATCTCAAATCCTGAATCTGCGGCGGTCGGTCCTGAACGTGACAGATTTGTACAGCTTCGTGCAAAGCTGATGGAAGCGAGTTCTCAAGGAAATGCAACAGCATCAGTTATCTTATCTGCAGCTGCGAGTGCGACCAAAACAACAGCTTCTTCACAAAATACGACAAAATCAGTACTGCAGCAAATTGCGGCACCAACAACTGAGGCAAACAAACAGCGATTTGAAAGTCTCCATAAAAAACTTGAGGATGCAAGTAAGAGTGGTAATGAACTCGCGTCTTCAATTCTTGCAGTGAAAGAGACGACGTCTGTTGAAGAGATTGAAAAACTACGTAGTAAGCTTGCAGAAGCCAAACAACAAGGTGAACCAATTGCCTCAGATGTGCTCGCTAACGTTCCTGAGACAGTTGCTCTGCCATCAGCAAATACATTGCAGCAAGTCAGTAAAGAAGAATTTGATGAAGTCAAGTCACTGTGGAAGGAAAATTACACTAATCTGGAAGTGCCGCAAGGTATGGCCGGGACGCGGGCAGACTGGATCAAGGATGATATTGCTAAGATTGACAGTACGGTAGGCCTTTTGACTTCTGACAATCCTGAAAATGTGAAGAAGGGTGTTGATGAAGTTTCCAATATTCTGCCATTCCTGCTTATGGGTGGCTATTCACAGACAGAAATAGTTGCTTATCTTAATGCAAAACAAGAAGCAGCAAAGGAAGTACTACAAGATATAACGACCGAAGAAGAATCAAAAGTCAGTGTCTCAACAAACGAGCAAACAACTGCAGTAAAGACGATGTCAGTTTCAGCAACTGATATGACTTCCACAACAGCAGCACCTGATGGTTCGGACATTGAGGTAACTAATGTCACTTCTCCTCAAGTCTCCAATGAGATTCTTACGCTCGTTAACCTGCAGTTGCCGAAGATTCGTGATATTGCCAGATTTGATGCTGCACGACGTACAGGTAAGAACGATCAAGTACAAGAAACAAGCAAGATGCATGAAATCCTGACAGGTATTGCCAATCCTTCCTCAGTCACAGACACACTAGCGCGTGAACGATTTGAAAAGGTTCGTACAAAACTCGTTGAGGAGAGTCAAAAAGGTAATATGACTGCAGATATTGTATTGACCGCTGCTTCAAATTCGGCAGCTCAGTCTGATCCTACGCAAGCTTCAGCATATGTGAAGAAATCTCTCCAGCAGATTGCGAATCCTGCACTGAGTGCATCACCTGTTGATAAAGAACGAATGCAAACAATGCGTGAATCATTAGTCAAAGAAAAAGAGAAAGGTAATCAACTTGCAGCAGCTTTGCTCGATGTGAAAGAGACGACATCTAATGAAGACATCGAAAAGATTAAAACACAACTAAACGATGCAAATCAAAAAGGTGAACCATTTGCAAAAGATGTCCTTGCTCAGGTTGGTGTTCAGTCAGTTTTGCCATCTGCAAATAGAGTACAAGCAGTTAGCCCGGAAGAGTTTGATGAAGTAAAGCATGTGTGGCTTGAGAATTACAAAACCATGCCTATTGAGCCATCATTTGGTACTGATGTGAAAGGTAGATTGGAAATGATAAAGAGAGACATGGGTGAGGTTCAGGGAATCATTGATTTGCTTGTCGCAAAGGATCCTGAAAAGATGAAAGAAGGCGTTGCAAAAGTGACTGAAATTTTGCCATTCTTACTGCTCGGCGGTTTTTCATTGCCAGAAATGATTGCGTATCTGAAAGCAAAATATGATGCTGCGAAGGATGCTATAAAAGTGATAGAAGAAGAAGAAAATAGCAAAGTATCTGTTGATGCCGCGGCCAGTGCTGCACAGCCAAAAGAAACAGCACAAGAAGAAAAGACAAATTAAAAGGTCTTGTCCTTTTAAGAAAATTAGTATTTAATAGATAATAGGCCTATGTTTGGCAGTATTTTTAATCAAAAAAAGAAAGACGAAGATGGTCTGCAACCAGCAGATCCTAACGCTCCTCAAGCACCTTCGCAAGATCCAAATGCACCTCAGGATGCAACTTCAGCGCAGGATCCATCTGCATCTGCACCGCAGAATGTTGCAGCACCTACGTCAGAACCAACAGCAACACCAACGAATGCGCAGCCTGGTCAAGATACGTCTGCACAGCCTACGCAGCCCACACCGAGTGAACCTGGAGTTCAGCAAGCAGCAACACCGACAGATGCATCTACCCCTACTGATCCGAATGCTCAACAACCAGCAGATGGTCAGCAGCCTGGTGCTACACCAACTCCTGCAGGAACAGCAGGACAACCTGCTGCAGGAACTCCTGGCCAACCGGATGCAGCTGCCAACAACTCTGCACGGGCAGATATGTCATCACTGAGCCATCTCGATCCGCGAGCGACTCAAGTACTGACACACGCACAAGAAGAGTCTCGCAGAATTAAACAACAGTATATTGAACCAGATCAGATTTTGTTCGGACTTTTGTATGATGAGCAAATTTATAAACTTATTGCAGAATTCCAGATTGATGCAGGGACGATCTCAAAAGAAATTCAGGCGCGTGAGAAAATGGGAACGTATAAAGGACAGCCGACGCTGAGTAAGCCGTCGCAATCAATTTTTGACCAGGCATATCGTGATGCAAAGATGCGTGGATCAAATTTCATATCACCTGAAGATATCTATGTCGTCTTGTTCTCTCCAAACTTACCAACAGCTAAATACCTCGAGCAAAAAGGTATGAAAAAAGAGATGGTGGTAGAAAAAATTCAGAAGAATCCTAACAGCACTTATTCACATAAAACAGTCCTTGAGAAGTATGGTATCGATTTGACAGAAGAAGCACGAGCCGGGAGACTTGATCCAGTTGCAGGACGTGATAAGGAAGTTGACCGCATGGTACATGTCCTTTTGAGAAGAACAAAAAACAATCCTATTATTATCGGTGAACCTGGTGTTGGAAAAACAGCAATTGTCGAAGGGCTTGCTCAAATGATTGTTGCTGGACGTGTACCAAAAGACTTAACTGATAAACGTATTTTTCAACTAGATGTATCATCAATGATTGCGGGTGCGAGTCATAGAGGAGAATTTGAAGAACGTCTGAGAGGTATTATTAATGAAGTCCTCGGATCAAACAACAAAATAATCCTTTTTGTCGATGAAATTCACACACTGATGGGAACGGGTGACGGTGAAGGTGTGAGTGCTGCGAATGTCATAAAACCACATTTGGCACGTGGTCATTTCCAACTCATTGGTGCCACCACAACGACAGAATACCGAAAGAATTTTGAAAAGGATAAAGCATTTGAACGTCGCTTCCAGCCTGTGACTGCTGATGAACCATCAGAAGAAAATGCAGTTGAAATGCTTAAAGTGCTACGTCCGAAATACGAGAAATTCCATAGAATTACTATTCCGGATGATTCTTTGAAGGAATGTGTTAAATTATCAAAAAAGTATATTGGCGAGCGTTATCTTCCGGATAAGGCAATTGATTTACTCGACGAAGCATCCTCTCATGTCAAACTACAAACAGATGCAGGTAAACGAGGCGACAGTCAAGTGAAAAAATCTGATATTGAGCAGATTGTCAGTGCGTGGACAGGTATTCCAATTACCAAATTGACTGAAGATGAAAGTGAAAAACTGCTCAAACTTGAAGATAGAATTCATAAACGAATGGTTGATCAGGAAGAAGCAGTCGTCGCAGTTTCTGAAGCTGTGAGACGTGGGAGAATTGGTCTTGCGTCAGGCCAGCGTCCTATCGCATCATTCATTTTCCTTGGCCCTACCGGTGTTGGTAAGACCGAACTTGCAAAAACACTTGCAGAGCTTCTTTTTGGCAAAGATGATGCAATGGCGCGTTTGGACATGTCGGAATTCATGGAAAAACATGAAGTCGCCAAACTTATTGGTGCACCTCCCGGCTATGTGGGTTATGAAGAAGGCGGTGTCCTTACAGAAGCGGTACGCAAAAAACCATATTCAATTGTGCTTTTTGACGAAATCGAAAAAGCACATCCTGATGTCTTTAACATCCTTTTGCAGCTTCTTGAAGATGGGCGTTTAACAGATAACAAAGGCAATACCATTTCATTTAAGAACACGATTGTTATTTGTACCTCAAACATTGGAAGTTCACTTATTCAACAGGCATTAAGTACGATTGATAAAGATGCAAAACCAACTGGTGAGCAAATGGATAAGCAGTTTAAAGATCTTCAGAAGATGATTCGTGATGAACTAACCAAATTCTTACGACCTGAAGTGCTTAATCGTTTTGATGAAGTTGTGATTTTCAAACCTCTTCGACCAGAACATATGGCTGGTATCGTTAGGCTTGAAATTGCCAAGACTGCAAAACTCTTAAAAGAGCAAGGCTATAATCTTCAAATCACTGAAAAAGCAGTTGCCAAACTTGCAAAAGATGGTTATGACCCGGTTTATGGTGCAAGACCTTTGCGCCGTTTAATCCAGACCGTTATTGAGAACCCTATTGCCCTTGCAATTATTGCTAAGAAGTTTGCGCCAGGTGACACGATCGTTATTGACTATAACGACAATGTGAATGAATTCACCTTCCTTAAAGGTGGTCAAACACAAACGGAGAAAGATCTAAGTGATGAGAAGTTTAAGATTATCCTCACGAGAATTGCTAAACCTGAAAACGTTGTGGGTGAATCAGACAAGGGAATATATACAGCGCTGCATGAAAAAGTTGTAGGTGCAAGCACAGGCGGTAACAAAACAGCAAGTGCAATTCTGTCTGTCACTGCTGCAACGACGGTTGAAGAAACCAAACGAATAAGAACAGAACTTGAAGCAGCACAACAAAAGGGTGATGCTCTCGCAAAAGAAATTCTTGATCTTGCAGGAACGGTAGCTCAGCAAGAAGCTGTAGCTGATAACCTCAGAAAAGTATTTGTTGAATTAGCACATCCAGAACAAATTAAAGATGCTGCCAAAAAAGAAAAGTTTACAGCCGTTCATGATAAAGTTCGCGAAGCAAGTGAATCTGGCAATGCACTTGCAGTTGCTGTTATGGGTGTCACAGATGTGACAACAGCTGAAGCTCTGACCAAACTCGTTGATGACTTGAAGAAAGCGAAAGAAAATGAAGATGAATTATCAATTGAAATTCTCAGTCTCATTAATACTGAAGTTGCAGAAGAAGCTGAAAAGGCTCAAGAAGCCCAGCCAACAACGAAGTTTAAGAAAGTATTAAAACAAGTAATAAATCCACTTTACGGAGCAGCACCTGAAAACAAAGAGAAGTTCAGTCAGCTGTATGACAAAATATCCGCAGCAAGTGCACAGAATCATCCTCTCGCAGCATCTATTCTGACGATTTCTGATATGACTTCAGATGCGGATATTCAGCAGCTTGAAGATCAACTAAAACTCGCAAAAGAACAAGGTGATCCATTAGCCGCAGAGCTTGTTGATGCAATTGAAGCTGCAGTTAAATATGAAGGAGTGAGTCAACTAAAAGGTGTTTTGCTGCAAGTCGTCAATCCAGTTACTGCTAAAACTCCAGCAGAGCGTGAAGCCTTTACACAATTGCAGACAAAAATGTCTGAGGCAGGTCAAAAAGGAGATCAGTTGGCATCAGCAATTATGGCTTTGACTGATGCATCAACTGAGGATGATGTCTTAAATCTCAAACAGCAACTCGAACAGGCAGCTGAACAGAAAAATGAAATGGCGCTTTTGTTACTGGACGTTGCAAAAGGTACACCGGTAGATCAAGCTGCAACCGCCCAGCCAGCAGCTCAACAAGCAGCTCAGGCTCCTGATCCAAATTATCCTTTTGGACAAGCTCAATCAGATACGACAGTTCAAGCAGCTGACGCAGTGGCACAACCACCTGTAACTGCAGCTCAGCCTTTACAACCAACAGCCCCAGCACCTGTGAATCCAGTAGTTGCGCCAACGCCAGCAGCAGTACCTCCACCGGTAGGAGTCCTTCAATCTGCACCGCTTATTCCAACTGCAGCACCAGTGCAAAGTACCTATGTGCCACAAACTCCAGTAGCACCTGTCGCTCCAGTAGCGCCTAGTGCTCCAATGGGAGTACCTGGAATATTTACGCAACCACCATCAACAATGCCGCAAACACCACCAGCGCCAATTGGAGGCGCGGGAGCAATGGCTGGAAGTGCATTTGAATCAGTTGCAACGAACTCGTTTCCTACAGAAATGAATGAATCTTTGAGCACAGGAGTAGATAGTTCAGGAACGTCACTTGAACCTAACGAACAATCGTAACGCATCCATTCCTCTTCATAGTTGACAGCGCTTCGTGCATTCTCTACTCTAGTATAAGGAATGGAAACTGATATGTCCGCAAATCATCAAACGCCACCTCCAGCAAAAAGCCAAGTAGGCAGGATAGCTGTTGTTATTTCAGTTTTACTTTTTGTAATAGGTCTCGTGCTCTACATTTCAGATGCCGGGCAGATTCAGACGTC
>JBPOIT010000019.1:0-5366 GCA_052034235.1 Candidatus Levyibacteriota bacterium | reverse complement strand
ATGCCGAGACTTCTGACGATATCGATTGAGGCTTTTCTGAGCCCGTGATATTCTTCATTGGTGAGTGTTTGGCTTGGGGCGACGACGATTGAATCTCCTGTGTGAATGCCGAGCGGGTCCATGTTTTCCATATTACAAACCGTAATACAGTTGTCATCTTTATCGCGGACGACTTCGTATTCAATCTCTTTAAAATGATGTAAATATTGTTCAACGAGTATTTGAGGCGAAAATGCCAATGCGCGTTGTGCTATAAGTTTGAGCTGAGCCATATTTTTGGCTACCCCACTCCCCTGCCCTCCTAGAGCAAAACCTGCACGGATCATAATTGGAAAGCCAATTTGTTTTGCTAGTTTTATTGCATCTTTGAGATTCGTTGCGGTTTCGCTTCTGGGTGTTGGGATGTTAATTTTTGCTAAATGTTCTGAGAATTCTTTTCGGTCTTCAGTTAGGATAATTGCTGAGATTGGTGTGCCCAATATATTCACGCCATACTTTTTGAGTATGCTTTTTTTCTCAAGCTCTATTCCACAGTTGAGTGCTGTTTGGCCTCCAAATGAGAGTAAGATGCTATCAGGTTTTTCTTTTTTAATAATTTCTTCTACAAAATGCGGTGTGACAGGTAGAAAATAAACTTCATCAGCTAGTTCTTTTGAAGTTTGAATAGTTGCGATGTTTGGATTGACAAGTACTGTTTTGATTCCCTCTTCTTTTAAGGCTTTTATTGCCTGAGAGCCAGAATAATCAAATTCTCCTGCTTCACCGATTTTCAGAGCACCTGAACCTAGAAGTAATACTTTTTTTGGTTTCTTCATGATATTTTCTCCAAAAAGTAATCAAAAAGCCATTCAGTGTCCATTGGGCCGGGGGTTGCTTCTGGGTGGAATTGGACTGACATAAAAGGTAGAGATTCGTGTTTGATTCCTTCGATACTTTTGTCATTTGCGTTGAGAAACCACGGTTTGAACTTCTCCGGTACTTTTCCTATCGCAAATCCGTGATTTTGGGTTGTAATATAACAGCGGTTGCTTCCTTCCATGATGCAAGGCTGGTTTTGACTTCGATGACCAAATTTTAGTTTATAGGTATCCCCTCCTGCTGCGAGTGCGAGGAGTTGATTCCCGAGGCAAATACCAAGTGTTGGGACTTTATGCTCAAGAGATTTTTTTATGGTACCTATTGTTTTATCAGCCATTTTTGGATCTCCTGGGCCATTTGAAATAAAGAGTGCATCAAATGAAAAGGTAGTATTCTTTTCGTCAAACGGATCAAAATCCCAAGGAGCTTTGATTATGTTTACACCGCGTTTAAGAAAACAGTGTTCGATGTTTCTTTTTGCGCCGCAGTCGAGCATGAGAATCGTTTTTGCCTTTGCGTTTGTTGACGGGGTAAACATTTCAATTTTTTTAGTTGAAACTTGTGCGACGATATTTGTTTGGTTTGGATCAAACATTTCAATATTTTTATCAATAACAATTTTCCCAAGCATTACACCCTTATCTCGCAAGTGCTGGGTCAAAAAGCGAGTATCTTTTATGATGAGGCCGGGTACTTTTTGTTTTTTGAGCCATATGGCAAGAGTCATTTCACTTGCAAAATGCGACGGGGTATCGATGTAGTCAGAAACGATAAGTCCTGAGATTTGCATTTTTTCTGATTCCCAAAGGAGTTTATTTGGTACACCGTAATTTCCAACAAGAGGATATGTCAAAACAAGTATTTGTCCGGCAAATGACGGATCGGTAAAAGCCTCAGGATATCCTGTCATGCCTGTTATAAAAACCACTTCTCCTGAGGCTGATTTTTCATAGCCAAATGATGTACCAGCAAGTGATGTGCCGTCAGATAGTAAGAGTTTGGGTGTCATAATTTGCGAGATAAAGGATAAGTGCCATTTGTGCCCACATGCGATTTTCGGCCTGCTGAAAAACTATTGATTGACTGCTTTCAATAACGTCGTTTGTTACTTCATTTCCTCTATAAGCTGGTAAATCATGCATAAAGAGTGCATCTTTTTCTGCATGTTTCATAAGATTTTTATTTACCTGATATGGCATAAAAATTTTCATTCTCGTTTGTTTCTCAGCTTCTTCTCCCATACTTACCCAGGTATCGGTATAAATAATATCTGCGTTTTTCACTGCTTCTTCAGGAAAGTGGGTTTCAAAAATGCTTGAGTTGGTTGTTTGGGCGATGATTTTGGCTTTTTTTACAATATCCTTGTTCATTGTATAACCTTTGGGACTTGCGCAGGTAAAGTGCGCTCCAAGCATGACACTGCCGAGACACAAGGAATGTGTGACATTGTTGTCACCATCTCCAACAAATGCAATGGTCAGTCCTTTGATTTGTTTTTTAACTTCAAGAATCGTTAGGAGATCCGCAAGCGTCTGGCACGGGTGTTCTAAATCAGAAAGTGCATTGATAACTGGCACCTGAGAAAACTCAGAGAGTTCTCTAACTGTTTGATGTTTAAATGTCCGTGCCATTATCATATCGCCCATACTTGATGCTACACGTGCGACATCGGCAATTGATTCACGCACGCCGAGTCCGATGTCTTGCGGTGCTAAATAGACAGCGTGACCGCCAAGTTTGGTCATCCCTATCTCAAAAGAAAGCCTGGTCCTCAGACTCGGCTTTTCAAAAATCATTATGAGTGATTTCCCCTTCATGATGGGTTTGATTTGGGATGCATGTTTTAAACGCTGAGCAGAAAGGAGTAAATGAGTTAATGTTGCTGGTGAAATGTCGGTTATTGAAAGGAAATTGTGTATCTTTTTAACCATTTTTACCATATTATTTAAAAAATGATATAAAGTCAAGTGATTAATATGTAATATTTTATAAAAATTGGGGAGAAATATATAAATTGATTCTAGGAGGTTTGTTTTTCCGCTGCGGTAAGGAGGTTCTCGATCAGCATAGCGACGTTAACAGGGCCGACGCCTCCGGGAGTTGGTGTGTAATATGAGGCGATTTCTTCAATGTCTGCGGGTGTGTAATCCCCTGAAAGTTTGTTTTCCTCATTTCTGAAAATGCCGACACTGATAAGGATGACACCTTTTTTAATTTGTTCAGGTTTTATGATATTTGGTCTGCCGACACATGAAATGATGATGTCTGCAGCTTTTTTCAAGGCATCTGGATCAATTGTTTTGCTATCAATAATATGCGGGATAACTTTAAGCGAAATAAGATATTCAAGCACTGGTCCACCACCTGTTGGTCCTTTGCCTATGACAACGATATTTTTTGATTGCAACCAGTTGATAAACGTACCCTGTGTTTTTGTATTAACTTCTCCTTCATCTCTTTTAGTTTTATAAATTTCTTCCAATATTTTTCCAACAGCAAGTGGAAGTGGAAGAATGTATGGAGAATCAGGGTGAAACCCGTCGATATCCTTTTCAGGGTTTGTGAGTAGTTCCAGTTTATCAACATCAATCTGGTCTGGCAGTGGGCGTTGGATTAATATACCATGAACTGTCGAATCTTTATTGAGTTCTGTCACTTTTGCAGCTAATTCCTCGGTCGTCACTGAGGTTTCGTATCTGAGGATTGTTACTTTGGCACCTATCTCTTCTCCCTTTTTTTGTTTGAGTGTTACATACGCAACTGACGCAGGGTTCTCCCCTACTAAAAAGACCACAAGGTGTGGGGTAACATTTTTTTCCTTAAGTTGCTCCACTCTCTTTTGGAGGTCAGCGTAGAGTTTGGCAGCAAGTTCAGTCCCATTAAATCTCACTACCCTATTATACAGTATTTCACTAGTTGATTAATATGCTCTTCCGTGGGAGAACATTGAAGCTACGAGGCCGACAATTATTGCTAAAAGGATAATGCTTGGGAGGCCGATGCCTGCTATTGAGAGAATTCCTAAAACTGCCAGAATCCACAGTGCTAACAATACTCCTGCAATTTGTCTGAATGGTGAAGGTAAAATAGTTATTGCTCCTGCGACGAGCAATAATACGAGGAGATTCCAAAGAGTTACGTCTACGCCATTGATGGTAAAAAATCTGATGTCAGGAAAAACTATTCCGCTGATATTTACATAACCAAAAAACCAAAGGACTGCGAGTAATAAGACGAGTGCTGCTAACATATAATACTAGCTTACAACTCTACGTTAAGAATACGTTAAACTTGTAGTAAGAGTTTGGAAAGAGGATATCCATGCTATAATAAATAGATAATGCATCCACAGCAGCGAAAAGTGCTCATTATTATGATTGCCATGTTTCTCCTTTTGGCAATTACCTCACTGGCGACAATCTCAATATTAAAAAATAAAGGTGAAAAATATGCTTTTACTTCCAGTTCCCAAACAGTCATCAAACAAATTCAATCACTTAACAGATTGGAAACAGCATCGTTTACTATTGAGAAAGTCATAGATGCAGGAACGACAGGAAACCGTTTGCAGCAGTTTCTTGTGGGAGATAGATTGCTCCTTATTGCACACGGAGAAGTGATTGCTGGATTTGATATGAGTGAGATAACTGACAAAGATATAAATGTTTCGGGACAAACGTTAAAAGTAACGATGCCTGCACCTTCAATCCTTGTCAGCAAACTCGACAATGAACAAACACGTGTGTATGATAGGCAAAGTGGTATACTCACTCGAGGTGATCGGGACTTAGAATCTGAAGCACGAAATGAAGCTGAAGTGGTGATCAGAACAGCTGCTTGCAAAGGTGGTATTCTGGATGAAGCTTCGAAAAATGCCAGAAATCAACTCACCACACTCTTTAAGGGTATGGGGTTTACCACAGTTATTATTGATATCCCTGAAGGTAGCTGTTAAAAAAATTGAATAGAAAAGTCATAATTATCGGCGCTGGATTTGGCGGACTTGCAGCAGCGGCTTTGCTCGGCAAGGCTGGTTTTGACGTACTTGTCCTTGAAAAGAATAAGACGATTGGCGGACGTGCTCGTGTTTTTAAGAAGAAGGGGTTTACCTTTGATATGGGGCCATCATGGTATCTCATGCCTGATATCTTTGAGCGGTTCTTTGCTAATTTTGACAAAAAACCTACTGATTTTTTTACCCTCAAACGGCTTAATCCTGCGTACCGCATGTTTTTTGATAAGAAAAAGACTATCGATATTGCGGATAAACTGTCAGATAATGTAAAACTTTTTGATTCTCTCGAAAAAGGCGGCGGCAAGAAATTCTTGGCTTACTTGGAGGATTCCAAAACGAAATATGATATCGCTATCAGCGGGTTTATCTATAAAGAATATCGTAACTTTTTTGATCTTTTTAACAAAAAGCTGATGCGAGGTGGCTCCCAACTGGATATTTTTCAAAGTATCGATAAATTCGTACAAAAGTTTTTTAAATCAGATTTCGCAAG
>JBPOIT010000030.1:0-3671 GCA_052034235.1 Candidatus Levyibacteriota bacterium | reverse complement strand
AGCACATCAGCAGCATTATTTCTTCTAATACCAACCCACAACATGCCATTATAGACAGCCATAGAAGTTATCTCGTCAACATTGACACCTCCAGCTCCATTAATGCTAAAAGTACTCACTGCGGCACCTGTATTTAAGGCAACGAAAGGACTTACAACAGCACTATCACCTGTATACCTTATGACGTCAGAGTCTCCGGCTTGAGATGCACCAATAAAGAGTTGACCCCAGGCTACTACCATAGGACCATAAGAATGAACACCTTCCACATTGGTGGCAATAGCTTGTCCCGCGACACTCGTAATATTCCTCCAGAGTGAACCTCCTTCATATCTTAATACCCATGCTCCACTATTATCTGGATTTGCGACAAGACCTTCTCTTGTTCCTATATACATTCTTCCATTAAATACTGCCATACTGGCTACTCCATCTTGTGCGGTTACTGTACCATTAAAATTTCCGGCGGCTGTTAAAGAAACCTTGGTCCAAGTTGTACCCCCTTCGTAACGATAAACTTCAGCTTGATTCATTTTTGAAGTTCCTACATATAGTCTGCCATCGAAAACTGTCATTGCTGAAACTGAAGCGATACCCGAAGTACCGCTACTTGCAATAGTGCCTGCTGTCGTTTGTGAAACTTTAGTCCAGTTCGATCCTGTACCGTCATAGCGATAAATTTCGGCACTGCCAGACATGTCCCTGTATGTTCCAACATACAAACTACCATTGTATGAAACTGATGCAGAAATTGAGGCAATATTTGCTGTGCCGCCATTTGCAATTGTACCTGGTGTCGTTTGAGAGATTTTTGTCCACGTTGTTAGTTCTGCCGCTGTTGAATTTGGTTTCGCGCCTATTCTCAGATTGCCTGAGAAAGAAGCCATGGGCTCAAGACCACTATTACCGTCGAGGTTCATGAAGGCAAATTTGGCTGAGCCTGTGGCATCGCCACCGAAGACGATATCAGTTGTGCTGTTATTTGGCCTCAGAACACCGTTTGATTGTGTCCAGTTTGATGAACCACCAGCGCCACCGCCAGTATTATCATCTGCACATGCCCATCCACCTGCGTCTGTATATTTAAGCAGCTGATTATCGTTGCAGCCTTTGAGAAGGGTTAAACCGTCAGATTGAACTTCCAAACCTGAATTACTGCTCGTTGCACCGGTATTTCCTGAGGTTGTTAACGTTAACGCATCACCGTCAATAAAACCAGTTGAAAGCGTAAGTGCGACATTGGATGAACCTGCCTGCAGCGCTCCTGAAATATCAATTGTTGTTGCTGTCAGTAAAATGATGCCGTCACTGTTATTATCAATTGTTTCGCCGTTTTGGAGTTCAATATCAGTTGATATGTCAGTATCATCAAAATCAAGACCTGTTGTGATTCCACCGGCTGCTGAAGTAATTCTGATGCCATCTGCAACAGCTTCGTTAGAATCACGGTTGTCGATAACAAGAAGTGCTTCGGTTGCACCGGCTCCGGCGCCGTCATCAATATTGGCAAGTGTCAGGAGATTTTGAGCACCGCCGTCACTTGTCGCATCATTGGTCATCGTAAGAGTTAAACCATCAAAAACAGCTGAACTGGCTGCTGTATTCCAGTCAAGTGTTTGGACTGTTTCGGCCATTGCAACAGCGCCGTTTCCTGCTGGATCACCAATTGCATCCCAGTTTGCACCGCCACCACCACATGGATCCCATTTGAAATCGCCGCCGCCTGATGTTTCATATTTCAAACATTCACCGTCAGATGCTGCACCGTCTTCTGTTGCAAAATCTAAATCGTCTCCATCAAGTGTCCCATTGGCAATATCTCCTGTTTCGATATTTGAAATTGCATTTCCACTACCATTGGCATCAAATGAAACACCAGTAATAGCACCCGCCGCATCAATTGCCCAATCTGAAGATGTAATTGCTGTTGTTGAACCTGAATCACCAAGCGTCAATGCACCCGTGCCTCCGGCTGAAACAGTAAGCGCTGCGTCTGTATTGTCGTCTGCACTGGTAAGAGTGACTATTCCAGTATTATTGCGTACAAAAGTAAATGTCGCATCAGCTGTCTCACCGATATCAATACTGTCTGAATTTGCACCAATGACATCTCCTCCAGAAACAGTCATATCCCCTTCAACAGATAATAATGCCAAACCACCTGCTGAATTGGTGATACTAAATGTTCTGTCTGCGGCATTATTAAAATCAAAAGTGAAACTTGCACCCGTCAGCGGGACATCAGTATCACTGATTGATAAACCTGAGACGCCCCCACCATTTGCAACAACAAACGTATCGTCAACATCCAATCCACCGTCAGCATTCACATTGGCAGTAGCGGTAACGATACCTCCATCTGCAATGGTAAAGACAGGTGTGCCGTTATCTTCTGCAACAAAGATTGATGAAGCATTGGCTGCATTATCAACTGATAACGCACCATCTGCATCAACGCCGTCAAGCTGAAGAGCGAGTGCACCAGTTGTATCAAAATCAGAACCTGTTGAACCGATGTTTGTTATGATATTTGCATTTGCATCAACTGTACCTGCAAGTGTATGTGCACCAAGTGTATCTGTTGACTGGTCAAATGTGATGCCACCGTTTGCATTGATTGCAGTCGTGAATGTTGTTGCAACAGTATTAAATGTCCAACCTCCAGTCACTGTTTCTGCTTGATTCAACATAGCGACCTGATTTCCGATAGTCACACGAACCACACCGCCTGTTTGATCTGCAACAATGAATTCATCTGTTGAAGTTGCTGCTGGACCAAACTCAAGCGTTGAGACAGACCCAACTGAAGGTGCTGCATCCGATTCTCTAACAGTGAGACTACTACCGCCGGTGTCATCAGTCCCACAAACAATCTGTCCTGAACCGTTTGTTTCAAGGGCAGTACATGTGTTATATCCAGTCAATGTAATGTTTCCTGAGCCATCGTCAATGGTGAGACTATCATTACCACTGCCATCACCAAGTGTTACAGTTGAATTTGAGCCAAGTGTTGTAAACGCACCAGTTGAACGTGAACTTGCACCAATTGCTGCTCCATCAATTGCACCACCGTTGATATCAACAGTTCCGGCGGTCAATGTCCCTGAATCAGTCAGTTCTGACAAAGCAACACCGCCATCAAGCAAACCAAATTCTGAAGCCGAAAGCGTCACACCGTTTACAGTGACATCATTGCTGCCAAGCGCCAAACCTGTTGCGATATCAGTATCTGAAAGATCAAGGGCAGTTGCAATTGTGCCGCCGACTCCTGTTGTTGTCACTTGCAAGAGTGTTGCAATATCACCTGTTGATGAATTATCGAACACAACTTTGTAGTCATTGGTAGAATTGTCAGAAACAAAGGTCAAACCAGCATCAAGCGTCAATGAATCAGCAACCTTAGTCAAATCAATGGTGTCATCACCCAAGTTACCATTGGAAACAGAAGTTAAGTACCCAGAGTCATTCGTCCACATTGAAATGTTGCCTGTTTTGTTTGTTAACGCATCAGAACTTGATGCTGTAATTAAGCCATATGAATTGTTCCAATTCGTGTTGCCGTCGGTTATATATCCAGAGTCATTTGTCCATTGAGAAACCGCTGCTGAAGTGAAGTTAGATGTTCCTAGACCGGCTAAACTTGATTCGTCGATATTTCCTCCACCAATATT
>JBPOIT010000039.1:0-26886 GCA_052034235.1 Candidatus Levyibacteriota bacterium | reverse complement strand
ATGCTCCACTCTCTTTAAAACAGTCAAATACTGATCTGGATATCGTCTTTGCCCGAAATAACTATGGAGGAGAAACGACAATGATCGGACTGACTGGTGAAGAACGACAGAGACATGTTTATATGCTCGGGGCAACAGGTACAGGAAAGTCTACACTGATGCTCTCAATGATTGCCGGGGATATTCAGAATGGCAAAGGCGTATGTGTTATTGATCCTCATGGAGAGCTGGCGGAAAAAATCCTTGCGTATGTCCCAGAAGAACGAAAAGACGATCTGATCTATTTCAACCCTGATGATCTGGAGTATCCTGTCGGGTTAAATCTTCTTGAATTAACTCCCGGGCTTTCTAAAGCAGATAGCTTACGGGAGAAGGAATTTATCGCTGAAAGTGTCGTTTCTCTTTTTAGGAAAGTTTTTTCCAAGTCCTCAAATGATCACGCTCACCGGATAGAGTATATTTTGCGTAACACCATTCACACCGCGTTTACGCTTCCTAGCCCAACACTGTTTACGCTTTTTGATCTTCTGGAAGATCCTGCCTTTAGAAGAAAGGTTGTTAATAATCTCACGGATGAACATCTCAAAAAATTCTGGAAATACGAATTTGATAAGGCAGGCAGTTGGCAACAAGTAAAGATGGTTGCCCCGGTTACCGCAAAAATTGGACGGTTTCTTTTTTCACCTATTGCTAAGGGTATTCTGGAACAGGAGCATTCTACTATTAATATTGACCAGGCCATGAATGAAGGGAAAATTCTGATCTGTAATCTTGCCAAGGGGAAATTGGGAGAAGATACGTCAGAGGTGTTGGGGATATTGTTATTAAACAAGATTGAATTGGCGACACTGAAGCGCGCCCGTTTCAAAGCTCAGGCACGAAAAGACTTTTATCTCTATGTTGATGAATTCCAAAACTTCGCGACGCCGTCCTTTGTGAATATGCTGTCGGAAGCAAGAAAGTATCATCTGAATGTGACTATTGCTGAACAAACAACTTCACAAATCGCTGATAAAAATCTGATTGATATTATCTTCGCGAATGTCTGCTCTGTTATCTGTTTCAGGACGGCAAATAGTACTGATGAAAAGCGGATACTCCCGATATTTTCTCCTTATGTTCAGGAAAATGAAATCTTGAATCTACCATCGTATCACTTCTACATGAAAATCGCTTCCTTAACCCCGCAAGAGCCTTTTTCCGGTGAGACAATGCCACTCGATAAGGATGAAGGAGATGAGGATTATGTCAATTCACTTATCGACCTCTCAAGGGAAAAGTATGCTATTTACTCCGATATTGAGCAGGAGACAGAAAAGGAAGTAACGAAGAAGAAGTCAGTAACAAAACGAAAAACAAAAAAGGTCAAAGAACAAACTCCCAAGCAAAAAGGCGGAAGAGAAGCAAACGATGAGGCCTTGCCAGGAGATATTTAGCAATCATTTTTTGCATTCACCCGTACATGCAGAATTAATTATGATTTGAAGCTGATTTATGAAAAATCGCATCCTCTTTTCTTTATATATAAAGAGAGAGTTGATAACACATCATCCATAATACACTATGACAACAGACACCTTATCAAAACGACAACGACAAATACTTATACTGCTCTACCGATTCCGCTTTCTTACAACCAATCACATCAAACAATTTCTTAAACACAAAAACTCTACCCGTATCCAACAATGGCTACAATACTTAACAACCAATACCTATATACTCAGTGACTACGATAGATCAACCTTTGAAACAAACAGAAAACCCGCAGTATATTGCCTAGCAAGTAAAAGTAAACATATTCTAGAACTGGAAAAGGACTGTGCAGATGCTTTGCTGAGAAGGATCTACAAGGAGAAGACACTGTCGAAAGCATTTAAAGAGAGACAGCTTTTTCTTGCAGATTTTTACTTCTTGTTGCTATCCGTTTATGCTGAAGCAGAAAAATGTGTTTTTTTTACGAGTAGAGATCTGGTTGGCTATGATTATATGCCCAAACCACTTCCAGATGCCTATCTTGCGATAAAAAAGAAAACGAGTTCAAGCCGTTATTTTATAGAAGTGCTTGACGAAACAATTAAAAAATCTGTGCTCATTGGAAAGGTGAAAAAATATTTTCGTTACATTGGAGAAGGTGACTGGCAAGCACAAACAGATAAACCATTCCCGAAAATATTATTTATCGCTCCTGATGAAAGACGAAAGAGGCTGCTGAAAAGATGCATCAATGAAAACTTTGAGTCATCGTATGAAACTGCGTTATGCTTTTTTGTTACTACTAGGGATAAAATTAAAAAAGAGGGGCTAACGACGGGAATATGGGAAAAAGTCGAGTCAGATAACTAACACCATTAATATTTTGCTATCATACAAAGGGAAAGTAGGGGCATATAACTGATGCCCCTACTTATTCCCTACTTTCCCATACTACTCCGTGTAGCCCATTACATCGTCATACACTTTTTGTATGACATAATCCATCATGATCGCCTGGCCTGTTGTACATCGTCCCCACCATACGCCGTAAACGTTACAAAGTACTGGCTGACCTTCAATCAGTAACCTATTTTTGAGCCAAGGAGAAACAACCCACCATTCATAAATTTCCTGTGGTGTTTGGGTTTCCTCGAAACAATCTTCACATTCTCCGGTTTCACTATCCAGAAATGGAAAATCGCTCTCGCATCTGGTACAAACTGATGGTTTAATTAGCTTTCCGTCAAATGGCCGGTATATATTTTCAATATCATCAATTGAAAAAAACTTTTTGCTTAGTGCGTCTTCAATCAGTGATGTTTGATTTGCATATATTTCATGCTCAACAAATTTTTCTATCCCTTTATTCCGTTCTTGTAGTGTCATAAAAATTTCACCTCCTCTCTTTTTAGTTTTAAACACTAGAGGAGCTTTCGCTCCCCTGTGTTTATATTTGTGTCCCGTGCTCCCTGTTATGCTGTACTTTCACCTCTGAAAGCGTGCATGGTTTGAAATATAAATCTCTTTCTATTGGTAAGGCTCTAATCCCTGTAACTTTTTTCTTAGCACTTAACAATTGACTAAGCGTAAAATATCCCAGTTCTGCTTCAAACCCGATAACAAAGCCAAAAAATAAGAAATCTCCGTCCGTCCTCTCTTCGCCTTCCGTCGCATACCAAGTCCATGAACCAACAGGATCAAAGAACTTTATATACACAATCGGATCAGCTTCATGTTCCTGAGTGTAAAGAGCTGGAAGCTTTGCTTTTAATTCTTTTGTAAGTAGTTTCATAAATTCACCCCCTTTCTTAGTCGTTTTCATAATTTTTTTAGTTGGGCAGCCTGCCTGCCCGACGTACTTGACCAACGGTCCGAGCGGGAGGTGAATCGTCAAGGGCGTCAAGCTCCTTAATTCAAATTTTCTTGTGCTTGACGTTCACTTTACCCTTGACGAGAGGAGCCGAAGGGGCTCCTTATCTATGGGGTAAGAAGTGCATTGGAAACATACCTGACACCACCTAAAGTCTTATAGTCAGTACTTTCTTGGTTAAAATTGCTATACTTCCCTCATGACAGAAATTGAAAACGTACATCATGAACCACCAAAAGATAGGTCTCCTGAGAAAGCATGGGAGGAATATGTTGGAGAGGTTAAACGATATTATTGGGGTATGACTGAGTATGAAGTAAAGAGTGATATCGAAACCTCACGTAAATTAATGTTAGAAATAGAAAATTACGGAGGGTTAACAGCTCCTATCGATAGAGACAGAGAATTAAGTATGTCACTTTATGGATAAACCGATGAGACACAAACAATTAGTGAAAGACTTGCAGAACTGAGAGAGAATGATCCAGAATTTACAAATGTTTTGGATAAAGCGATCACGTTGCAACAAGCAATTTTTGATAGCAAAAGACCTGACAATACAAACTATATACAAACAGTTTTATTTCATCCTTTTCAACCGTTTGAAAGACAAATTTTTTCATGGACTACGGAAGAAGCAATAGCAATTAGACAAGTTGGATATTCACATCTAGATGAAGTTGCTGAAACGGAAGTTACATCATTTGCAGAACATTTTGGCTATCAACTGACGTGATATAAGAAGAGCATTCAGAATAAAATCCCAAATATAAAACTTCAATGAAATTTATTTAAGTAGGGAAAAAGTGAACGTTACTTTCAAGAGCTCATGTCTCACAATAAATGATTAATAACTTAGGCTTAGGCACGAATTCCACTAATTCCTCTTTTAAATGCCTTGTTAAAGCCTGGAACTGGTTGATTTTGCTGTTATACGGTCTAAATTTCTAACAATTCTGCTATGAGTGGTATGCCGTTTTTTTTGTACCCTTTATCAAAAGAAAAAATGGCATCTGCATTATGTTTTTTAGCAAAGGCTGCAATTACTGCATCAAAAAAAGTATCTTGCTTTGAGCTTTTTGGATCGAAGAAAGATTCAGCTAACGGGAGGATATCTGCCGGCACATCAACAACCGGGATCAAACCACTTACACACTGGTCAATAATGACTTTTGTTAAATCAGGTCTTTCGATAACTCGTTTTAAGGCCGTAATCGCTTCAATAACTGTGGTTACTGGAACAAGTAATTTTGTATTCTGTTTAGTTAAGATTCCGCTTATATTAATGGCTAAATCATGGTTGGCATCATCCTCATTTACTAAGGCGATAAGTGCATCCGCATCAACAACTATTTTTTCTACTGTTCTCATTATTCCAAATATACCAAAATCAAAAATCATTGTCAAGTCAATCTGTTGCTAGTTAGTTGCTAAAGTGACTTTAAACTCTTGACGAACTATTGACATACGGGTGTCAATAGTGTAGAATTTACACAGTCTGAAAACACTTTCAGAGGTTTAACTTAAAATCCTATTATGACTAATACAAACTTTACTACAATTCAAGAAGTGAGACGAAACTATAAAAAGGTAATTGAACAGGTTGAAGAATCTAATACACCAACAATTGTTATAAGTAATAATCAACCTCAATTTGCCATTGTTAGCTTAGAGATGTTAAAAGCTATGCAAGTTAATTCTCAATCTGCACAGGGCTTATTGGCTCTCGGAAAATGGGCTGAAAAAGAACATATTAATGGTCCTAAAGATTTGAGTGAGAATCACGATAAATATATTTGGGATAAATAACGAATCTTTTCTTTGTTTTTCCTTCATTTTCAATTTCACGGTCAAGGTAAGAAAGTGCGTCGCGTCCAACTTTCAAAAATGTGACGCTGCCAGCCTTGATGTCTTCATCTGATTGCTTGAGTAATGCTTTTACGATAGCACTCAAAGAAAGACCTAACTCATCCGCTGTTTCTTGAGCTTGAACTTTCACGTCAGGTTCAATTTTAATCTGTAAAGATGTGGTATTCATGTACATAAAGTACACATAATATGTCCCCCGTTATCAATATTACGCACCGTTATTTAGAAAGATGACGAAAAGGGAGAAGATTTAGTCTATAGCAACGGGCTTGAGGATCTCAGGAAAGTTATTCACAGGCTTATTCACCAACGAGCTCACCGGTATTTTTTCCATTTCCTTTTCATAAGGAAATGGCTCAAGTAGTGGTAACAACTTTTCACTCTCCATCGTATCAGGATTAAGCCATGCCTCTTCATCTTCTTTTTTCAAAATACACGGCTGTCTATGATGAATCTCACTCATAAACTTCCCGGCAGCTTGGGTAATAATGACATACCCTTCTTTGTCCTGTCCCTCTTTATCCTTCGTCGTCACCAGAAGACCGGCAAACCCAAACATCTCTTTAGACTTTAACCGGATCACATATGGCTGTTTCGTCTTATCATCAAGCTTTTGCCATTCAATAAAGTATGACGCGGGAACGATAACTCGAGACGTCGTAAATGGCTTATGCCAAAACCTGCTCTCAACTAATTTTTCAGATTTTGCATTAATCAGATATATCGGAGACCATGAAGGCTGCATACCCCATTTTCGTAAATGGACACTGTTCGGACTATGCCGCTCAACAATAGGCATTTCCTGCGTTGGTGCAACATTCCAGTTTTCCTTCAGATCAAACGCTGCATTCTCAAGATCAAACCGCTCAAGAAACTCTTTTTCATTTTCAACAGTAAACCCGTATCGTCCACACATACCGCATTATTATACAAAAGCAAGTTCATAAAACTGTAAGAAAAGTGAAGGAGGCATTGACAGTGAACAAATGTTCACCTATATTAAATTAAAATTAAAAAAACACGAAAATCAGGAGTCTTTTTACATCGATGATTGAACATCTGCACGAAAAGATCGACGTACTCGCAATATTTAACCGCTTAGGGACTGTGGTTGCTATCCATAAGCTCAAATGGCAAAACCGGGTCTACCGGATAAGTAAGCAGGTGTATATCTATAAACGCCGTGAAGGACGAAACATCAATCACGTCTTTCACGTTTCAAACGAAGCACTCCACTTTAAAATACTTTTTAACACGGAAACACTAACCTGGTGGCTTGAGGAGATTTCAGATGGACATACAAATTAATAAAAATACACCACTCACAATGCATATTGATCTTAACTCCTGTTTTGCAACGGCAGAGCAGTGCGTGAACCCGCACCTGCGGGGAAAACCCATTGTGGTGTGTGCCTACGCCTCACCTAACGGCTGTGTTGTAGCCCCAAGCATTGAAGCAAAACAGTTCGGTATAAAAACAGGCATGACACTCAGAGACGCAAGACTTCTCTATCCAAAAGTCATCGTCAGAACGCCTACTCCCAGTCTGTATCGGGACATCCATCAAAAATTCAAAACAATCTTTCAGGACTATTCACCCTCAGTAACACCAAAGTCAATTGATGAGGCTGTTATCGATTTCACCCAAACTGCCTCATATTTTAAACGTGATTTAACTGACATTGGGAAAGAAATAAAACAACGGCTTAGAACTGAAGTAAACGAGTGGATGAAGTGCAACGTTGGTATCGGCACAAACAGATTCCTTGCTAAAACTGCCGCCTCACTTCACAAACCAGACGGACTAGACGTCATAACGCATAAAAACCTTGAAGAGGTGTACAACTCACTTAAACTTACAGATCTGTGCGGTATAAACACAAGATTTGAAGCGCGTCTTAATGCCTACGGCATTTTTACCCCGCTTCAATTTTTTCATGCACCGCTCCAAAAGCTCAAAAAACAAGTTTTCCGATCAATTCTCGGCTACTATTGGTATTTAAGACTCAGAGGGCACGAAATTGACGCAGTGGATTTCGGACGAAAATCATTTGGTAACAGTTATGCACTCAGAGAGCAAACGGCAGAGCAGAAAAAATTAAGCCCGCTTCTTATGAAGTTATGCGAAAAAACAGGCAGAAGACTCAGAAGACATAAGTCTTCAGCCCAAGGCGTTGCCGTATGGGTACTCTACACAGACGGTACCACCTGGCATCAAAGCCGGAAACAGGAAATAGCACTGTACACAACACATGAAATATACATTAAAGCCATGAGACTTCTTAATAAAACCAACTACGAAAAAAAAGTGAGAAACCTTGCAGTTTCTGTTTATGACCTCATGGATGCAAAAAGTGAGCAAATGGAAATATTTCAAAACCCCACCCATGAAATTTCAGATGCAGCAGATGACATGGATGATAGATACGGAGAGTTCACCGTTGTCCCGGCCCTCATGATGGGCATGAGAGACACAATCATAGACCGTGTTGCCTTCGGATCAGTGAGTGAGCTTGAGGATTTATACACCAATAAAGCAACGTTATAAACTGCTAAACGAGAAGACAAAAGGTAATATATATTTAATAACCATCTATTTTACTTATACAATAAATATAGTAAAATCTTGTTATGATTGAAGGGAAAATAGTTCAGCCGATTAGTGAAATAGCCAGTAGAATAAAGTCTGCAAGGAAAAAAGCTGGACTTTCTCAAGTTGAACTTGCAAAGGGTATCGGACTAACTGACAAATCAGTCTCAGCTTATGAGCAAGGAAGAAGCACTCCTCCAGTCTCAAAGCTAAAACAAATTGCTCAAGTTACACAACATCCTCTATCATATTTTACCGATCCCACAACAGATCATGTGACACTAGATACACTCATTCTCAGCATTGAACGTGAACTGCAAGAAATAAAGAAACTCCTCAAATTAAAATAAATTTAATATTTTATTTTCATAATTGTTTGTAGTTGATCGACGCGCACATGACAGCAGTCCTAGCGAGATGTGAATTTGCAAGGGCGGCGTCTAGAAACGCCGTGCATTTACCCTTGCAAAGAGAAACCGAAGAGGTTTTTATAGGCACTTACTATTAATACTTGGAGGTAATTTGATTAATATATTATCCTGGTTTATCGAAACATGATGATTTAATAAAAAATTAATAAAGTATTAGCAATTATCTTGTTTATTTATTATCACTGTAACTAAAATATTATTAAAAAATTATAAAAGAATATACTTTTCATTCTAGAAATATATCATTACATTTGTTTATCAAGATTAGGTAAAGCATTTTAAAGATAACAAATGGAAGAAAATTGCTCATTATTCCTGTATAATAAGTCATATGGCAAATAGTAAATATAATGAATGGACAAAAGAACAAATTATTGAAGAGTTAACTAAACTTAAAAAACGAAAAAAATATGGTTTGGTATGGGAAGATAAGTTTGAAGATGTTGTTGAACAATGTAAAAAAGAATTACCAGTTCTAGAGGAAATATCAAAATTAGAAATAAAAAATGATCCAAATAAACCTGTGAATATATTAATCGAAGGCGATAACTTCCATGCCCTCTCAGTTTTGAACTATACTCATAAAGGGAAAATTGATGTTATATATATTGATCCGCCATATAATACAGGGGCAAAAGACTGGAAATATAACAACAATTTTGTAGATGCTGAAGATCCATATAGACATACTAAATGGCTTTCATTTATGGCCCATAGATTAAGAATATCAAAAGATTTACTTTCTAAAGATGGTATTATATGTATCACAATTGATGACTATGAAATTGCAAAGTTATGGATGCTAATGGAAGAAATATTTGGTGAAATTAATTTTCTTGGAACTATTGCAATTAGAATAAACCCTGGAGGCAGAAAGTCAAAGAGAAAAATTGCGGCACAGCATGAGTATGCTCTATTTTTTTCAAGGCATATAAACACAAGCGTAGCTACAATAATTAAGAACCCCGATCAGAAATCACATAGTTATAAACAAGATGAAAATGAAAATTGGTATGAAGAAAGAAACTTAAGGAAGGAAGGAGCAGATAGTCTAGCAAAGCCTAATTCAGATAGATTTTATCCCATTTATTATGATCCAAAAACTGGTAAAGTGAGTACTAAGGATAAACTTCAAATAGAAGTATTACCTATTGATACTAATAAACAAAAACGAATATGGAGAAGATCGAAAGATGTGATAGATGATATGTATTCAAGAAAAGAAGTATTTGCAAAAGAAACAAAATATGGTGTTCAAATTTATTTCAGATTCAAAGGAGGATTAACAGGTGAAACGCCAAAGAGTTTTTGGGATGATACAAAATATTCTGCAAGTGAATATGGAACACAAACATTAGATTCAATTATGGGGAAACGAGAAATGTTTAATTTTCCGAAATCACCATATGCAACTGCTGACTGTATTAGAGTAGCTAGCGGGAAAAAAGATGCTGTAATTTTGGATTTTTTTGCTGGTTCTGGAACTACAGCACAATCTGTATTGGAATTAAATGAGTTAGATGAAGGTAGTAGATCATTTATACTTTGTACGAATAATGAAAATAAAATCGCTGAAGAAGTATGTTACCAAAGGGTAAAAAATGTAATTAATGGATACAAATACATAGGTACACAAAGAAAAATTTTACTTGATACAAAATTAACTTTTAAGGTTTTGCAAGATATAGACTTATTATTAGAAAAAGTTGAAAAACTAACTCTTGAAAGGAAAGCAGATTTCGATAAAATTGAAACAAAAATAGAAGATAATAGTTTAAGGATTTATGGCATAAAGAAAATCAAAGATATGAAAGCAGGATTAGGTGGTAACTTGAAATATTACAAAACAAATTTTGTAAAAACTGCTAATACAGATGCAAGTAAAAGAAATTTAGTTAACTATTCAACTGAAATGTTGTGTTTGAAAGAAGGATGTTTTGAGTCAGTAAAATCAAATGAACATTACAAAATTTTTAAGAACAATAAGAATAAATATATGGGAATAGTTTATGATGATGAAGGAATAGAGGATTATAAAAATGAAATTAAAAATATTAACAAATTTATTAATACTTATGTTTTTTCCCTTGATGACAGCGCAAGAGAGGAAGAGTTTGAAGAAGTATTAGAATATGTTAATCTTAGACCGATACCTGAAGTAATATTAAACGTTTACAGGAGGATTTTTAAATAATGCAACTCAGAAATTATCAAATAGATGCTGTAGATAGACTTAAACGTGAGTCAATTCATTTGTTAAACTCCGATGAGAATGAAGTTTTAGTTCTCCAAGCTCCTACTGGTTCTGGTAAAACAATAATCATTGCAGAATATATTAGACAAATAGCAATTGATACTGACTTAAATAACAAATTCTCTTTCATCTGGATATCAGTTCGGAGATTACATGACCAGAGCAAAGATAAACTAGAAAGATACTATGAGATAGATAGATCAATACAATGCTCTTACTTTGAAGAGTTAGAAGACAAAAAAATAGGCGAAGATGAAATACTTTTCCTAAATTGGCAGAGTATTAACAAAAAAGATATAAATATTTATATTAAAGATAATGAGCAAGATAATAATTTGAATAGCATTATACAAAATACGAAAGAAGATGGTAGACAGATAATATTAATAATAGATGAAAGTCATCATACAGCAAGTTCTGAAAAATCACGAGAATTAATAGAAATAATTTCCCCTAAATTAACAGTGGAGGTATCTGCGACCCCACAACTGAGGGAGGATGCGTCTACGAGTATTAAAGTAAATTTAAGTGATGTAAAAGAAGAAGAAATGATAAAAAATGATATTCTAGTTAACCCAGAATTTATGGAAGTTAAAGTAGGTTCAAAAAGTGCTGATGAAATTGTTATTGAACAAGCTTTAAAGAAAAGGGTGCAATTAAGGAAATTATATGAGATGGAAAAAACTGACATTAACCCACTAGTTCTTATTCAACTACCGTCCAAGAAAAATGATTTGGATGATAAAAAAGATGAAGTTCTGAGAATACTAAAAGAAAATTTTGGTTTAACTGAAGAAAACGGAAAGGTCGCAGTTTGGTTATCCGAAGATAAATCAGATACACTTCCAAATATTGAGAAGAATGATAATGATATCGAAGTATTAATATTTAAAGAAGCTATTGCACTAGGATGGGATTGTCCAAGAGCCTCCATCTTAGTGATTTTTCGGGAGACAAAAAGTTTCACTTTCACAATCCAGACTATTGGAAGAATTATGCGTATGCCTGAACTAAGGCACTACAATAATTCAGAGGAGTTAAATGCTGGTTATATTTTCACCAATCTCGAAACAATTGAAATTACCGAAGACTATGTAAAGGATTATGTTTCAATATATGAGTCAAAAAGAAAAGAAGATATTTATAAAAATATTGAATTAAAATCTATATTTTTAAGACGTAAAAGAGAAAGAACTAGACTTTCTGGTGAATTTGTCAAAATATTTTCACATGAGGCCAAAAAGTTTGGTTTGAAAGAAAAAGTAAATATCAAACCTTCAAAAATTGCTAACAACATTATTTCAGATGGCAAAATTGTAAATATAGACAAACTAGGCCTTGTCGAGAGCGGTGGCAGTATTAACATAAATTTATCCGAGGTAGAAATACAAGAAATGTTTGATAATTTTGTAAAAACTAACTGTACTCCGTTTGCTCCTTCAGACTCAAGTGATCGAATGAAGACAGCTTTATATCAATTTTTTAATAAAGAATTAGGTTTTGAAAAATTAGATCCAAAAGTTCAGCTAATTATTTTAGGTAATGAAAATGCACAAACCTTTGTTGATGTTATAAATCTTGCTAAAGAAAAATACAAAACAGAAATAGTTCAGCAATCAACTGTAAGTAGGGAGGAAATCATAATCGATAAATGGGAAGTTCCTATGTTTATTAGTTTTACTTCAAGATTTGAACAGAGAAAAACTGGAAAATCTATTATGGAACCATTTTATATAAGAAAATTGAGTTCCCCAGAAGAGAAATTTATTGAGAAATTAAATACTTCTGAAGAAGTTGAATGGTGGTTTAAAAATGGTGAGTCTGAAATTAAATATTTCGCTGTTCCTTATATGGATGAAGAAAAATATTTAAGAGCATTTTATGTAGATTTTGTTGTTAAGTTTAAAAATGGCAAAATTGGTTTATTCGATCCTAAAGAAGGAAGAACTGCAGAGGAAAGTGAAGCAAAATTAAAAGCTGAAGCATTACAGCATTATATTTATGAACAAAACAGTAATGGGAAGAATCTATGGGGTGGACTTGTGATTTATGAAAATGGGACATGGAGATATAATGACCAAGTTGAATATAAATATAATGAAAATGATCTCAATAACTGGAAAATATTTGAAATTAAGTAGCTATAAAAGCATTATATTTATTGAATTTCTTTTAACTATTAGAAAATTGAATAGATGAGATTAATTATAATATTATCCTCAACTTTACTCTAATAAAACTCTATTATAATAATTTTAGTCCACTTTTAGAATTTACTAATTTTCTACAATCTCTTAAATCCTTGTAACTAGTTGAACAAATATTTGGTAAAATTTCAATTATGATCACTCCAAAACTTCTCTATAATTACCTTTTTAGTGATGAGGAATACAATAAGTGCTATGACGAGCTAGTAAAAAAAGACACCTATTGGTGGGAAGAGGATATTAATAAATATGCACTTAATCCTACTGAGGAAGAATTGCAAAAAACTAAGGAAGTCATGAAATATGGACATAGAGACTGGAAGAGAATGGCATTCTAGAAGCTCAAAAAGGTACAGCCACTATGAAAGTGCTTAAATCTGCCAAGTTGAACTAAAAAGGTATCAAATCTTTTGTTTTAACCCCCAGAGCCTTAGCAATTTTCTCAAGCATATCTAAATTTGGTTTATTTCTTCCTGTTTCGATATAGGCAATCCATGTTTGTGATGTACCAATTTTCTCTGCGAGTTCTTCTTGAGTGACACCTTTTGATTGTCTGATTTTTTTAAGATACACCCAAAGATATAAACTTTTATAAAATCCAAATTCTTTGGTGTTTGCAGGTATGTTGGGAATATAATGAATCGATTGGATTATCTCTATCTTTCAATTCGAGCTTAGTTGAGGCAATTATTTATCATCCTTTACTTCTCTCATTTTCAGTTGAGAATCTTCCCGATAATATTCAACGCCGTCTATAATCATAGTATCTGTAGGTACAGTAAGTTTTTTTCTCCACGGTCTGGTACGTACTTCAGGATCAGATGTCGTAGTATCTTTTTCAGTAACACCAGTGTTTCCTGGAAATATACTTTTTATTTCTTTTAGCCTTTCACCTTTATGACGAGGCGTTCTTTCTTCACTAATAATTTTATACTGTACTTCCGGTGGACCTGTAAATTCTGCAAATCTGGTTAATCTAGATGCTTCAGGATCTTTCCAAGTAGCTCGTGGCTCAATTAACGGAATGGCTTGATCTTCAATTGTTTCCCATGTTGTCATTGGAGTGCCGACTTGTCTATCAAATCTTCGTCCTGTTGCACCATCTACAGGTATTATGCTATCTTCATAAATTGTTGGCGTATCTAAGAAATCAAACTTACCTCTTAGTGGTGAAATATTGATTATTTTAGATTCGTCAACTTCACCCTGACCTGATGGTAAAACATCTTGCCTAAATGTAATTTTAGGAAAAGGTGCTTTTAATTTACTCTCAAGGTTTCTTTTACTGTCCCCAAGCAATGATGATAAACCAGATATTAATGGAAGTCTATCTTTACCAATACCGTCAGTTAATCCTGTTCCAGGTGGTTCAAAATTTTTTATTAGATATACAGCTAGGGGATCAGCTTGTTCACCAAAAGGAACCCCAGCCATACTTTTATCTCGAGGTGTAAATGGTCTATTTTGACCTGGTTCTCCACGATCTTGCGCCATAATATTTTGCATTATACTCCTATAGTAATTTGGAGTCAACCTTGCCAAGTTAACTTACGTGAAAGAATAGGCGCGAAAATGCAACTCTTTAAAGTGCTTTAAGTAGAGAATTTCATGGATTCAAAACTTGCTTTATAAAATATGGTAATATAATTTTGTGTCAGATAATCAAATTAAATCCGTTGAAGAATTACAGAAAGAAATTGACGAGTTAAAAACCAGAATAGGAAGAATTGAAAATTATATCTTAGATTCATTCCAATCTTCTGACCCACATGATTATATAAATCCAATAGAAGACAGTCAGTTCGATGAGGCTATTAGACTCGTCGCACAATTCAATACTGCTAGTGCTTCTTTTTTGCAAAGAAAAATGAGTATAGGTTATGCCAGAGCGGCTAGGTTACTGGATAAATTAGAAGAAAAAGGTATCGTAGGACCTGCAGATGGAGCTGAACCACGCGACGTAATATTAGCTTCAGCTGAGAAATATCTAATTGGTACTTCAACGAACGACACCCATAATGATGACCAATTAAATGAGGCTATTAAATTGATAAAACAAAACAATACAGCAAGTGCATCTTTCCTTCAGAGAAAAATGGACATTGGATATGCACGTGCTGCGAGATTACTGGATACGATGGAAGAAAAAGGTATTGTAGGACCAGCTGAAGGTGCAAAACCACGAAAAATACTTTCTTAGACTGTCTAAATTAAAAAGGAATTAAATCTTTTGTTTTTACTCCCAGTGCTTTAGCAATTTTCTCAAGCATATCTAAATTTGGTTTATTTCTTCCTGTTTCGATGTATGCAATCCATGTTTGTGATGTTCCAATTTTCTCTGCAAGCTCTTCGAATATAAGACTGAGGTAATCGAAAAAGGAAGAATCAAAATAAGATAAAGTACGAATAGATGTTTAGGAATAGAACGGGACGGTTCGGAGGCGGTGGGTCTGAGTGGGGATATGAGACATTTTTTTTGCTTCGATTGTTGTGTAGAGGTAGTTTCTGTATCGTGCTCTTGTGACTTCGGATTGTCTGGATTGTGGGTAGTGAGTGAGGATTTCTTGTAATTCTGGGCGGTCGAGGATCATGAGTTGTTTGGCCCAATAGCCGTCTTTTTGCAAAACTCTGGCAATTCGTTCTGTACTTAAATCACTGACAGTGATGCCGTGTTTTTCATGCATGGCAATAGCTGTTGTGTATAACATTTCAAGAGAAGGTTGATCATTTTGGAGTAGTCCCATAAGCTCCTGCGGGTCGTGTCCTGATTCCTGGCAAAGAATCGCAAGTTGTGCAGATTGCGCGGGATACGATGCAGGATAATCGCGGCTTACTTCAACAAAATAACGATAACCGGTTTTTAAATCCCTTTCTTTTTGATCCACAAACGGTCCTTGTTCAATAGTCATAGAAACGTATTATACAATATAAGCCGTCATGCAGCGGAATTATCGCTGAGAGGAAGCCTCTGGTATACTTACTTTACTTTGAAAACCTTCAAACGATATTTTCTCTTCATAAGTTTAGTAGTAATGATAGTTTTGGTAGCAAGCTATTTTTTAGGTGCTGTCTATCTGGCTAAACAAGCCGAACAGGACACAAAAACAAAATCTGATGTCATAATAGTGCTTGGGGCGAGGTCATACATTGATGGAGAGTATAACCCGTGTCTAAAAGCAAGGGTGGATCATGCAGTTGATCTTTATAAGGCGAAGTATGCCCCTAAAATACTTATGACCGGTGGGAACGATACCGAAGATAACGTCAATGAAGCTGAAACAATGAAAAAAATTGCAGTTGAAAGAGGCGTACACGCAGAGGATGTTTTATTAGAGAAAAATGCTACGTCAACATTTGAGAACTTTAGTTTATCCCAATCGATACTTAAGAAACACAACTTAAAATCTACAATTGTGGTCACAGAACCATTCCATATAGCGAGGGCTGAACTCGTCGCAAAAAAGTTAAGCTATGACTACACTGTGTCACCAGCTGCAAAGAGTTCTTGCTGGTTACCAAACAAGTATCTATCAAAATATTTTCTTAAAGAACCATTTGCACTTACGATGTATAAACTCCAAAATAAATTATAAAATTCTCAGTTTCGAGAGTCGTGTATAATTGAAAGTATATGAAATCTGTGTATGACATTCTTTCTGATCTGAATATCTCCTATGTCAAACATGACCATCCGGCTGTATTTACTGTGGCGGAGTCTGAGGCGTATGATGTGCAGTTTGAAGGGGTGAAAACCAAAAATTTGTTTCTCACCAATAAAACGGGGGACGCATATTATTTGCTTGTCGTTGATGCCAAGACACGTGTGGATGTAAAAAAGGTGACGGCATTTGTAAATGAACAAAAACTCAGTTTTGCCTCGCCTGAAAAATTATTTGACTATTTAGAACTCACACCGGGTTCAGTTTCACCTTTTGGACTGATCAATGATCAGGAAAAAGTAGTCACGGTGCTTATCGATAAATCACTTATGACACACGACAAAATAGGTTTTCACCCAAACGAAAATACCGCAACCCTCATCATCACCACCTCAGACTTCAAAAAATTTCTGGACGCAACCGGCAACAAAGTGTTCTACCTCGAAGTATAGGGAAAGCTCTTCTATTTGAAAAACCTATAGTAATATGTTATACTATGCAGTATGAATTTTCCACTTGAAAGTGCACGCAGTTTGCAACGCATTATCCGTGAACCGGGTCTTGAAACGCAAAAAGCGTTAAGAACGGTTGCAAGAAGAGGTTATGCATCATTAAATGACCTTCCCCGAGCAAAAGGACCGGCTATAAAAGAACTGCTCGTTGAAGGTGATCCGTCAATACGGGTGCGCTCACGGGTACTTATTCTTCCTGATACTGTCCAAAAACTTGAAGATCGGGATTTAAAAGTACGTGGAGTCTCGAAAATACTGTTTGAAAGAAAAGTAGGCGGCGTATATTTTCCTACTCAAACAGGTATAAGCGTTACCTATGACACTCCTTATCTTAACCAGACTGATCGTGTGCTCATCGGCGCCAGTGGGAGAACATTTATCGCTGGAGAGAACGGGCTAGGAACAGAGCAGTATTCATCGCTTCCTGTGAAACTAACGCTTGAGGAAGCGAAAGAGCGAGGTGAAAAACCAGTCGAGATTGCCAGTGATTATAGTAACGGCCTACTCGTTGGAGAGTTTGTTAATGATGCATTACGGTCAATAGGAATTAATACAAATGTGACAAACTTACCGCAGTTGCGAAAGGAATGGGCCGCATTAGGAGCTGATTGTGTGGTTACGAGCGAACGGTCAGCCAATCTATACTATAGACGTTCTCTCCATCAACGTTGGTAATCATTTCTTGGGTGTGTTAGTATATGACTTATGAAAGCTCCTTCGTTTTCTTTGCCTGATCAGGATGGTCACGTGCGGCAGTTGAGTGATTACCTCGGCAAATGGGTTGTGTTGTATTTTTATCCCAAAGACGATACACCTGGGTGTACTGTTGAGGCATGTTCGTTTCGGGATGCGTTTGAAAAGCTGCAAGCATCTGGGGTTATTATCTTAGGTGTTTCCAAAGATTCAGTTAAGTCACATAAAAAATTTGCAAAGAAACACAATCTTAATTTTCCGCTTCTTTCTGACGAATCAACTGAGATGATAAAGGCATATGGTGCGTGGTCAGAACGGCAATTTCTGGGACGTCCTGGTGTGTTAAGAAAAACATTTTTGATAAACCCCACGGGTGAAATTGTGAAAGAATATCCCAAAGTGAATCCGATAGGGCATGCCTCAGCAATCATTGCAGATCTCAAATTGTTGCAGTAGTTATTTTTTTCCTCGTTTACCAGCTTTTACTGAGGGCTTGGTAGTAAAGATTGCCGGGATAATAAGACCGAGTATTCCTCCTCCCAAAAGAGCAAGTGCACCGGCTGTAATTGCGAGTAAATTGTAGCCAAAACCTGTCAGTCTTTTTTCTCTGAGAATCACAAACGATAAGCTTATTGAAAAAAGAATAGAAACAAATGTGCCTAGTCGGACGCCGTTACTAAATGTTCCTGCGTCTTCGTTTACGACCATACTAACAAGTACTGCTGCAGCGGCGCTAAAAATCATAACCAAAACCAAGTAGGTGATATAAAAACCAAACGCCTGCAAAGAGGTCCTTTTATAACTAAAATCTGTGAGATTTGAAAACATAGGGCTTATCTAAGTATGAAAGGAGCGCAAAAAATTGTCAATTAGTAAGCTTTTCATGCTTTTCCTGCGGTTTTGTTTTGGGTTTAAAAGGAGCGCTCTTCATCATACCACGAAACGGTGATTTCATTTTTCGTCCAGTCAGAAATGTGAGCTGTCGTGCTATTTGATAGAGCAGATAAGCAATAACAGCCAGAATGATAGCGATGAGTGATTCTCCTTGTGTCATGATTTTTGTTTGGTTTTTTTATGAAGCGGTAGGCTAAATGAGAACGTTGACCCTCTTCCCATCTCGCTCTCAACCCATATTTTACCATGTTGCCGCTTTATTATCTGGCTTGAGATGAAGAGTCCCAGTCCAATACCAGGAAACGTGTTGCCTTTGGCACTCTTTACGCGAAAGAAGCGTTCAAAGACTCGATCGAGGCTCTCTTTCGGGATACCAATCCCAAAATCAGAAACAGAGAGCGTAATCGCCTCAGGAGTACGGTGGGTATGAATATGGATTTCTTTTGATTGGGGTGAATATTTGACGGCGTTCGTTAAAAAATTCGTAATTACCTGGCCGATGCGGTCACGGTCACCAAAAACAAGCGTTGTTGTATCAAGCTTTTTTACCAATTTGTGCTTTTGAGCTGTCAGTTGTATATCCTGAATAACTTCGTCGACAAGTTTATTAAAATCGAAATAATCTTCGTAAAATGCAAGCTTGCCGCTTTCTATTTTAGTGACATCAAGTAAATCGCTGATGAGTCCTGTCAGTTTATCAAGCTGCGTATTTACTTTCATCAGCATGAGTGCGCTGTCTTTGTTTCCTTCTTTATGAAATTTACTTTCAAGCAGTTGCGTGTAGGCTTTAATACTCGTGACAGGGGTTTTCAGTTCATGACTTGCGATGCCGATAAATTCATCTTTTTGCTGCTCATAATTTTTTCTGTGGGTAATATCCATTGTTGCACCAAGCATTCGTGCCGGCTCGTCGTTCCCATCTTTTAAAACAACAGCACGTGTCTCTACCCATACGAGTTTGCCATCAGGCGTTATGATACGAAATTCTTCCTGGTAGGGTTTGATGCCTGAGAGTGCATCTTTAATAGCTTGTTGCACGCGCTTTGCATCATCTGGATGATGACTTTTTTTATACTTTTCCAGCTCTCCGACATTCGTGCCTTTGGGAACTCCGTGAATTTCATACACCCTCTCTGACCAGACAATGGTGTTTTTTTTAATATCCCAGTCCCAAATGCCTATTTTGCCAGCTTCAACTGCCAGCTGCAACCGTTCGCGACTTTGCATAAGCTCGTCTTCATATGCTTTCTGCATCGAAATATCGCGTGCAATTTTTGAAGCACCAATTATTGTACCTGTTTTATCGTAAATAGGAGAGATTGAAAGAGAGACAGGTATCCTTTTGCCGTTTTTGGTGAGACGAATTGTTTCAAAGTGCTCAATACGCTTTCCCCTCTTGAGTGTTGCAAGGATACTCTCTTCTTCATTACGAAGTTCACGTGGGATAATAAGAGAAATATGTTGTCCAATCGCTTCTTGTGGGCTATACCCAAAAATTCTCTCTGCTGCCGCATTCCAGCTGCTGATAATGCCTTCAAGGGTTTTACTAATAATGGCATCGTCGCTTGAGGCAATAATGGCAGCGAAGTGGTGTTCGTCTTCAATAAGTTGTGATGCTTTTGCCATGGGTCTTAAGATAGTAATTCTAAGTTATTTCTCGCCTTGATGCAAGCTTTTGCGTATAATAAAAGAGTATGAAGCACCTGAAAAAATCAGCGTTACTGCTCGTCATAGCAGTTGTCGCCTTTGGTATCCTTTTTGCCTTTACCGAGGGGCTGTTAAAACTGCTCATTTTCCCAATTATCGCACTCGTTGCTTTTGCTGCGTTGTATCTCATAAAACAAGGTGAAAAAGATAAAACCGATAATATAAAAGACGGAGTGCGATATACGATTGAAGATCAGGAGGCAGAGCAGTGGATAAAACATGATTTAGCACCGAGAACGCTTTCGTATATCAAGCATAAGCATTGGCCTCTTATCATTTACAGCTTTGTTTTTGTCGTTGGCGTTTTATTTTTGTGGAGTTATTTAACAATAGGTACTGATGGTGCTATCCAAAATGCTGTCTTTGCAGGTGTGCTTTTTTGGATTTTGGTGGTGTATGCCTTTTTTTGCACCAAGCGTGTTTAATCTCCTCTACAAAACGTTTCCTAAAAAAATTCGGAGATATGCAGGCAGTGATTGGGTACGCGGGTATGTTTTTTTACTGCCGCTTACCTTTACCGCTTATGTCTTCTCGCCGTTTATCTCAAGCGGAGAGCCGATCACTGTGCGTTTAGCAGGATTTCCTGCATTTATTGTGGGGTATACCCTGCTGTTTCTCAGCGCAGCAAGCATTTTGTACCTGCACGCTGAAACAAAAAAAGAAGAAGAAAAGCGTTTGAAAAAATCAGTAAAAGAATACCTCAACGATTAACCCTTTGTTGCAAGACCATTACACAATTTATCAGCACGTTCGTTATTTGGTTCACCTGAATGCCCCAACACTTTTTCAAAGGTAACATTGAGGTTGGCACGATTAATAACCTCAGCAATATCCATAAAAATTTCAGTGTTTTTAACGACCTTATACGCTGGCTTGTTCATATTGTTAATACTAATCAGGCTATCCGTTGAAAGTTTGATGCGTTTATAGCCGTTCTCCTCAGCCCACAACAGCGCATAGTAAATTGCTTTTGCTTCGGCAATGTTATTGGTTTGTTTGCCTTCAATAAGTCCACACCTCTCAGTTTTACCTGAAACAAATGCCCACGCAGCTCTGGCATGTGGCGTCCCATTATGCACACACGCACCATCCGTCCAGATCTCAACATCATAGACAGTGGTATCATTTCCAAGAGCAATCAACGGTTTTTTTTCGTGCTGCGGCTCGTTTGCAAACAGTGGGTTATTTATAACCTTAAACTTATCACTATGAAAAAGTTTTTTACAGCGAGTGCAATAATAGTATGCGGTGTAATAATACGGCTTTCGTAATTGTCCTGCTGTTTTTTTGGTGGCTTTTGTGATTAATCTATACCCGCACTGTTTGCACTGTTCCATGTGACTATTATACAGTACTTTATGGCTAATTTGCATTGCGGTTGAGTCGTGATCGTAGTCGATGAAAAGGGCCAGGCGTAGCACTGACCGGTTCTTCCTGCCATGAGTAGCGTCTTCGTCTGACTTGAGGCATAGCATTTATTGCTTCTTCTCTGAATGTTTCAACACGATCACGGACGTATCCTTGAGGTGTCCAGAGGAAATGCACAATCTGTACTGATTGTAAATCAGGGTTGACGGCAACAGTGCTGCCATCGACAAAACCCAACGTAGGTTTTTCTCTGAAACCACTCTTCGTGATTTCTTTTTTCCGTCCCGTGGGTTTTCCATTGAAGAATGACACGCGTTGTTCAAGTATAGGCATAAGAAGGTGTATTGTACCACGAAGCTAAATGAAGTCAATTGATTTGGATTAAAGGGTAATTTTTCCGTCTTTCACTTTCGGTGTAATGGTATCTCCGGGTTTGACTGTGCCTTCGATGATTCGTGTTGCGATTTCATCAACCAGTTTCTCCTCAATCGCACGTCTGAGTGGGCGGGCTCCAAACATCGGATCGTAGCCGACTTCGGCAAAATAAAGCGCTACATCATTTGAGATCTTAAGATCAATATCATTTTCTCGCATTCGGGTTCTTACCTCTTCAAGTTGCAATTTGGCGATCTCAATAATTTCTTTGACGGAAAGTGCATTAAATGTCACCACAGAATCAAGCCTGTTGAGAAATTCCGGTTTGAAATGGGTATGGAGGAGCTGCCACACTTTTTTCTCCACTTCCTTTTTATCTTTAATCTCACTAATTATCTCACTGCCTAAATTACTCGTCATAATGATAATTGCGTTTCTAAAGTCGACAGTCACACCTTTGCTATCAGTGAGTCTGCCCTCATCAAAAATCTGCAAAAAGAGATTAAAGACTTGTGGATGTGCTTTTTCAACTTCATCAAGCAAAATAACTGAGTATGGTTTTCGTCTCACTGCTTCAGTTAACTGGCCTCCTTCTTCATAACCAACGTATCCTGGAGGGGCACCAATTAGTCTCGCAACAGAGTGTGATTCCATATATTCACTCATATCGATACGAGTCATGGCGTGTTCATCGCTAAAGAGAATTCTGGCAAGTGACTTTGCTGTTTCAGTTTTCCCAACACCAGTTGGTCCGAGAAAAAGAAATGAGCCGATTGGACGGTTAGGAGCACCGAGGCCAGATCTGGCGCGTCTTATGGCTCTTGCAACCACTCTTATTGCTTCTTCCTGACCAATCACTTGGCCTTTCATTTCGTCTTCAAGACCAATCAGTCTTTCAGATTCACTTGAGAGCATACGTGTCATCGGAACACCAGTCCACCGTGCAACGACTTTGGCAATATCTTCTTCATCAACTTCTTCGCGGAGTACTCGCTCACCGTGCGGAATGGTTTTCCATTCTTCTTGAAAGGTGAGCAGTTTTTTCTCAAGCTCAGGAATTTTACCGTATTTAATCTCAGCTGCTTTTTGCAGATCAACTTCGCGTTCCGCTTTCTCAAGCTCAATTCTCAGGGCATCAATTTTTGCCCGCATTTCCTGAATTTTTTGTATGATCTCCCGTTGCTTCTGCCAGCGGTTTTCTAGTGAGGCTGCTTCATTTTTCAGTCGCATTAATTCGTTTTCCTGCTGCGATTTACGACCTTTGGCTATTTCGCTTTTCTCTTTTTTGAGTGCCGCGAGTTCAATTTCAATTTGGGTAATCTTCCGTTTGAGCGTATCAAGCTCTGCCGGCATGCTTTCAGTTTCGATTTTTATGGCAGCAGCAGCTTCATCAACGAGATCGATTGCTTTATCAGGCAAAAACCTTTGGGGAATATATTGTGCAGAGAGCTTGGCAGCTGCGATAAGCGCGTTATCTGTTATACGAATACCGTGGTGGAGTTCATATTTTTGTTTTATGCCGCGAAGAATTGAAATTGAGTCTTCAATCGTTGGCTCCTCAATCATGACCGGCTGAAAACGACGGGCAAGTGCCGGATCTTTTTCTATGTAGCGTCTGTACTCACTCACCGTTGTCGCACCAATCATTCTTAGTGAACCACGTGCAAGTGATGGTTTGAGGATATTGGCTGCGTCAGAGGACCCTTCAGCTGCCCCACCTCCCACAAGGGTGTGGAGTTCGTCGATAAACATAATGTATTTGCCGTTGGCATCCTCAACTGCTTTGATAACCCCTTTGAGTCGTTCTTCAAATTCGCCCCGGAACTTAGCACCGGCAAGAAGCAGGGCAAAATCCAACACAACGACTTCCTTATCGCGAAGGGGAGTAGGGACAGATTTTTCAATGATTTTTTGTGCGAGCCCTTCAACAATTGCGGTTTTTCCAACACCAGGATCACCAATGAGAATCGGGTTATTTTTGGTGCGCCTTGAAAGAATTTCCATGACGCGTCTTATTTCAACTTCGCGTCCAATAACAGGGTCAATTTTGCCTTGTTTTGCATTCTCAGTGAGGTTAAGAGTGAATTTTTTGAGGGCTTCCTCAGGGGAAACCGGTTTTAATAAATCCTGCATTCCATCCATGCATATATTGTAGAATTGGCAGTCAAATTTGTCAAGTGCTAATTTTTAGCGGATGAATGAGTTATTTTATCGGCCCTGATAATACGAGTGTAAATGAATGAAAAATAACTTTCAAGAAATGATCAATTTTGTTTAAAAGTGTTTGCATATCATACCTCCTTTCTGAGTACAAAAGGTAGATTATCGAGTCATTACTGTCCATTTTTATTCGGTGCAGAGCGAGTATCGCTAATCTACCTTTGTCTCTTAGTTTCTCTACGAGTTGTACCGAAGTACATAACCATAATAGTATTTGAAGCTAATAAATAGTGCAAAATTCAGTAAGGATTCAGTAATAGGCTCAGGTGATACTAGTTGCCTTTGTAGATGATAATGGTATCTGCGGGATTTTCGACAAGTTTGTTATGTACACGGCTGTGTATTCTGTCGTTTTTGGTGAATTTCGTCTCCTGAAATGCCTTCACATCATTGACAAAATCTGTTAACAAACGAAGCTCCTGATCCTTTTTGACCACAACTCTTATGCCTGGGTATTTAAAACCTTTGGCTTTATACACATGCTGTACCCAGCCTTTTCCGGCAAGAAAAACAGAAAGTGCTTCGATGTCTTCTCCATACATAAAAATATGGGGTGAGTAGTCAGATCCAGGGAAACACTCAATGCCAAGTCTGGTCAATTTTTGCAATAATTGTTTTTTTGTACGCATATATCCTCTGGCAAATTGTTCGTATCCTTTCTCGCCGTACAGGGTAAGATTTGCATACATACTAAATAGGCCGAGTGCTGAGCTTGTAACCATAAAATTATCCATACGTTTTTTGCCTGAGCTGAGATAATCGATTGTCTCAGTATACTTTTCAGTTATTTTTTTATCACGAAGCATTAAAATGCCGCAACCGCAAAGAGACAAACCAAATTTATGTCCTGAAATATTCATAGACACCATACTCTTTAACTGTGAGAATTTGTATTTGAGGTCAGTTTTCAGAAATGGAATGATAAACCCACCGATTGCCGCATCAACATGCAGACCCGCATCGTACTCTGACACAATTTCATCAAGTCCGACCAGATTGTCGATAATCCCAAGTTCAGTTGTAACCAAAACCCCAACGACGAGAATTGTGTTGCTGTTAATTTTCTTTCGTACAACCTCGGTATCAATACTGCCTCTTTGTGTAACGGGAATCTTAATAACTTCAATATTGAGCATTCGTGCGCAGCGTGGAAGACTGTAGTGTGCGTTTTCTGCAATCAATATATTTGGTTTCAGTATGCCTTTTTCCTCGCGAGCCTTTTCCCGGGCATAATGAAAGGCAAGCAGTACACTCTCAGTTGAGCCGGACGTAACGATTGTACTGCCGTTTTGGTTATCAAATTTATTTTTGAAAAACTTATCAATTTCTTTTTCAAAAAGCGTTAATGATTTATATCCTTTTTTGTCGACAAGATTTTTGTTGAGATAGTGCAGAAGATTATGCGAAACTACGGGGTTAGTGTGTATGGAAGTAAACGATCCTATATTCTTTTTTTCGGTTGGATCTTCGTCTATTATTTTCTGAATTTTGTTAAACGCTTTAATCATGAATGTAAGAAGCCCAAAACTGTAAGTACTATTCTTTTCACGAAAATCTTCCTCTTACAGGATGAGGGCAGCACTCCTTCCAATCGTTGTCGGGGTGGGTTTTTAAACCTAATCAAATGGTAACAAACATATCGAATCTTGTCAACAGTCCGGAATACTATATCCGTGAAAAGTATTACAAAATATTCTTATTGTTGAGATTTGTATGAAAGAAACTGATAAGAGCAAAAGGCCACAGAGAAAAATGATCGCATCTTCCTGTAATTTACTCTGGGGTTCCTTGACTTTCATGAGGCTTCATTTTATGCTGGGTAAGACCCATGGAATTTCTTAATTCACTTGAATTTCCCATTACCAAGGCGGCTGCTCAAACATACCTGTATGTCTCCTTAACGATTCTTATTGCTGTCGTGGTTGATAATCTCCTCCGATCGTACGTTCGTGTTCCTAAGGCATTTGCCAGTAAACGTGCTGTGACGTTTGTCACCATCGTCAAAAGTATTATTACGATTTCAGTGTATGTTATTGCTACCAATATCATTTTTGTGCTCCTTGGCATCAATATCACGCCGATTCTTGCCTCAGCAGGTATTATAGGTGTCATTTTAGGTATCAGCGCAAGGCCGATTATTGAAGATTTGATAACTGGTTTGTTTCTCCTTTCCCAGCAAGCAATTGAGATCAATGATTATGTAAAAATTGACGATGCAGAAGGATATATTGAATCCATAGGCTTTCGGACACTGACTGTTCGTACATTAAATGGTGCGGTTGTCATTATTCCAAACGGACAGGTGAAAAAGGTAACTAATTTCTCCCGTCACAAATCACATGTCATTATTAACCTTCCCATAAAAACAGATCAATCTATTGATAAAGTGCTCAAAGCTGCAGAGGACGCCCTCACACTTTTTAAAAAAGACAAAGAGCAGGCAGCACTGTTGCATCTCGGATCAAAGGTTGAGGGAATTGATGATTATGTCAGCAGTGCCGGTAATTTGTATATGGTTGTACAAATTACGCTTGTCACAACTCCTTTAAAGCGCTGGGAAGTTGGCAATAGGTATCGATATTTACTGAAAAAAGAATTTGAGAAAGCAAAGCTAACGGGTTTATAAAAATTATTTTCTTAACGCCGCCACAAAACTTAAGAGAAGATAGATAAGTAAAATTTGCCACAAAACAATTGATAAAAGAACACTGCTTAAGAAAAAGGCGATAAGTTCTCTTTTTAGCCCGTAGACATCGACCAA
>JBPOIT010000008.1:0-188206 GCA_052034235.1 Candidatus Levyibacteriota bacterium | reverse complement strand
TCTATAAAGAATATCGTAACTTTTTTGATCTTTTTAACAAAAAGCTGATGCGAGGTGGCTCCCAACTGGATATTTTTCAAAGTATCGATAAATTCGTACAAAAGTTTTTTAAATCAGATTTCGCAAGGAAGATTTTGGAGTACAACATCGTGTTTCTCGGTGGCAATCCTGACAATACCCCTGCTCTTTATTCGATCATGGCACATATTGATTTCAATCTCGGCGTCTGGTATCCGATTGGTGGAATGGGCAAGTTGGTAACTGCGCTTGAAAAACTTGCCAAAAAATACAAAGTCAAAATTGTCACAGGGAGCGAAGTGACACGAATAATCACTGAGCACGGTCATACGTCTGGTGTTATGGTCGGACGCAAGAAATATCTTGCCGATATTGTGATTGCGAATGCTGATTATCCTCACGTCGAGACCAAACTGCTAGAAAAGTCTCATCAAAGTTATGATGAAAAGTATTGGGAAAAGCGTGTTGTTGCGCCTTCAGCATTTTGTATTTATTTGGGGGTTAAGGGCAAAGTGAAAGGTCTTACGCATCATAATTTATTTGTAGAAAATGACTGGATGAAACATTTTGATCATATTTTTAAAGATCCAAGCTGGCCTGAGAGTTTCTCTTACTATGTTTCGTGCCCTTCCAAAAGTGATTCCTCAATTGCGCCCAAAGACACAGAAAATCTCTTTGTACTGGTTCCGATTGCCGCAGGTTTGAAAGATACACCTCAGATGCGTGAGAAATATTTTAAAAAGATTCTTGGGATGCTTGAAACAACGCTTAATGAGAAAATTGAAGATCGAATTATTGTTAAAGAAATATTTTCAGTTAATGATTTCAAAAATGATTACAATGCCTACAAAGGTACAGCTTTGGGTTTAACGCATACACTTATGCAAAGTGCAATCTTTCGTCCAAGCATGCGCAGCAAAAAAGTTGAAAACCTTTTTTACGTCGGGCAATATACCCATCCAGGCATCGGCGTCCCGATGGTAATGATCGCCGCTGAGGTGATTAGTAAAAGTATTATTAAAGAATTCGGAGAATAACTACTTCTTTTTCTATCGTCTGCTTATATTTGAGGGAATTTTATTCAACTACTGTTTTTTCTATACAGGTTGCGGCTGCTACTAAGTCGTTTGCATTACTAAATCTCATCAGGATGACGCCTTGGGTGTCTCTGGAGAGCTTTGGAATTGATGTGATACCTAATTTAACTACCTGACCCTTCTTTGAGGTGATGATGACTTCTTCACTACCTGGAGGGATGATTTGGGCTGTAACGACTGAACCGGTTCTATCAGTTACTCTTGCAACTTTGACGCCTTGTCCTCCCCTCCCCTGAAGCGGGAATTGATCAACGGGGGTTTTTTTGCCGAGACCATTTTCCATGATTGCAAAGAGGTCTGCTTTGTCACCTTTTGCGATAACGTCCATACTGATAACTTCATCTGCTTTATCAATCTTAATGCCACGTACGCCCATTGTTGCACGTCCGAGAGGGCGGACTTCACTCTCGTTGAACTTGATTGCTTTACCATTCTTGGTGACGATCAAAATGTCACTCTTACCGTCGGTGATCTTACTCCAAACGAGTTCATCACCTGGATCAAGTTTGATTGCAATCATACCGTTTCGGCGGATATTATCAAATTCCGAAAGTGTGGTTTTCTTAACTGTGCCGTTTCTGGTGGTTAGGAAGACATGGCCGTCTTTGAGTTTGTTCTCATGGACAATGAATGATTGCACGATCTCTCCAGCTTCGATGTTAAGAAGATTAACAATGGCTGAGCCTTTGCTGATACGTGAGCTTTCAGCAATTTCATAAGCACGAAGCTGATACGCTTTACCTTTGTTGGTGAAGAAAATGATATTGTCATGTGTTTGTGCGTAGCGGATGCTTTGGATACTGTCTTCATCCTTTACTTTCATACCTGAAATACCTTTACCACCTCTGTGCTGTGTTTGGAAACTACTGAGTGACTGTCTCTTGATATAACCGGTTGTTGTCAGTGTGATAACAGTTGGTTCATTTGGAATGAGGTCTTCTTCTGAGAACTCGCCTACTTTGCCTTTTGAAACTTTGGTGCGTCTTGGATCAGCATATTTTTCTTTGAGTTTGATGAGTTCTTGTTTGATAACATCAAGAATTTTTTGTCCGTGTGCGAGAAGATCTTCAAGGTAAGCAATGGTTTCTTTGACCATAAGCAGTTCGTCTTCAATCTTCTGTCGTTCAAGTGCAGCAAGACGGCGAAGCTGCATATCCAAAATTGCTGTTGATTGGATTTCTGAAAGTTTGAATTTGTCCATAAGATTTGTTTTAGCAGTTTCTTGGTCTTTGGACGCGCGGATTGTGGCGATAACTGCATCGATATGATCAACAGCAATCTTCAAACCTTCAAGAATGTGGAGTCTCGCTTTGGCTTGTCTGAGTTCAAATTCTGAGCGGCGCTTGATAACGGTAAATCGGTGTTTGAGATATTCTTCAAGGATAAGTTTGAGGTTGAGTGTCTGAGGTGTGCCGTCAACGAGTGCGACCATATTGACTGGAAATGTTGTCTGAAGAGATGTCAGTTTGTATAAATTATTTAATACTTTCTTTGGTGTTGCATCTCGCTTAAGCTCGACATAAATGCGAAGTCCACGGCGATCAGATTCGTCTCTGAGGTCTGAAATGCCGTCGATTTTCTTTTCTTTTGCAAGGTCAGCGATTTTGGTGATGAGCAGTGCTTTGTTGACTTGGTATGGAAGTTCAGTGATCGTGATTGCAGATTTGCCGTTACCGATTTCTTCAATTTCAGCTTTGCCGCGGATAACAATTTTTCCGCGTCCAGTGACATAGGCATTTTTGATTTCGTTAATATCATAAATTGATCCGGCTGTTGGGAAATCTGGGCCTTTCACATATTCGAGTAGCTCATCAATGGTCACGTCACTTGTGAGCATCGCTTTTGGTTCACCGAGTGTTGGGGTTTCAACTGCATTTGTTGCGATTGTCGGGCCTTCGTTAAGTGCTATTTCTCCGTCTGCGAGTGCTTGTACTGCATTTTTATCAGCTGGTTCGTCGTCAGTTGAGGTTTTGGTTTTGCCAATCATATATTGGATGGCATCAATTACTTCACCTAAGTTGTGTGGCGGAATTTTTGTTGCCATACCAACGGCGATACCTTCGGCACCCATAAGAAGCAAATTAGGAAGTTTGGCTGGCAAATAAAGGGGTTCCTGGAAACTTGCATCATAGTTTGGTCCGAAATCAACAGTTTCTTTGTCGAGGTCAACGAGCAGTTCCATGGTGATTGCTTGAAGTTTTGCTTCGGTATAACGATCAGCTGCTGGTGGATCACCGTCAATAGATCCAAAGTTTCCCTGGCCCCAAATCAGCGGATAACGCATACTGAAATCCTGTGCCAAACGAACGAGGGAATCATAAATTGCCATATTGCCGTGTGGATGGTATTTACCCATGGTTTCTCCGACAATACGAGCTGATTTCAAGAATTTTGCTGTTGGGCCGAGATTCATCTCATGCATAGCGTAGAGAATACGGCGGTGAACAGGTTTCAAACCGTCTCTTACATCGGGAAGCGCACGAGCAACGATAACAGACATCGCATAGTTGAGATACGATCTCTTCATTTCGTCTGTAATATTTGTCTGTTGTAGTTTACCTATGTGTGTACTCATTTTTTTAGGAAATAATTTTTAAATAATAATGGTTTTCGTTGATTGATTCACAGAATTTTATTTGGAGAAGCCTTCCTTTTTGAAGCGTTCTATACATTCTATGATAATCTTCTTTGCTTCATCTGCATCTCCCCAGCCAAGAACTTTGGTTGTGCCTGGTTTTTTAAGATCTTTGTAATGTGCAAAATGGAATTCAATTTTTTGCTTCCAGCGCTTACCCAAATCATCAAGCGTATTGATGGAATCACCAGTGTTTCGGTCATCTGCTGGAACGCAGACTACTTTGTAATCCATCTCGCCATCGTCTTCAAAGTTAAATATGCCAAGAATTTTTGATTTAACCAACACGCCGGTTGGGATTGGTTCATGACAAACTAAAAGAATATCCAGTTCGTCTCCGTCTGTATCTTTGGTTCCTGGGATAAAACCGTAATTAACTGGTTTGGGGAAAACATTTGGTTCGACGCGGTCGAGGATAAACATGCCGTGTTCTCTATCGTATTCTATTTTAAGACTGGAGCCTTCGGGTATATCGACAATTGCGTTAACCCAACCTTCTTCGTAATTTCCTGGAGTAAGTATTTTATTAAAATCTGGCATATATTTCTCCTTAATTATAACACAAAACCTGAGCTTGTAACTATTTTAAAAATATAAAACTGCTGTTTTTATTCACTGAAAACAGGCAGCATTTCCAATAATTCCACACATTTTTCCTTAAATATCCAACGTTGCTGTGATAGCATTTGTTTGGATAAAGTGCTTTCGTGGTGGGACTGCGTCTCCCATAAGCATGGTAAACACAGCGTCTGCTTCTTCAGCATCATCAATTTTGACTTGCTTAAGCATTCGATTTTCAGGATTCATGGTTGTTTCCCAAAGTTGCTCGGCATTCATTTCTCCAAGACCTTTGTATCGCTGGATACTGATGTTAGCATTGCCGCTTTTCATATCTTTCATAATTGATTCACGTTCCTCCTCGTTATATGCGTATCTAACGTCTTTGCCTCTGGCGAGTTTGAACAGTGGTGGCATTGCGACATAGAGATATCCTTGGCGGATAATATCAGGCAAATGACGGAAGAAAAATGTCAAAATCAGGGTTGTAATATGTTCTCCGTCAACGTCGGCATCGCACATGATGATAATACGGTGATAGCGGATTTTTTCCATATTGGTTGTATCACCGATGCCGGTACCAAGCGCGATAATAATATTTTTTACTTCTTCGTGTTCAATCATCTTATCAAGACGTGAGCGTTCCGTGTTCAAAATTTTACCTTTAAGTGGCAAAATAGCCTGGAATTTGCGGTCGCGGCCTTGTTTGGCTGAACCACCTGCTGAATCTCCTTCAACGAGATAAAGTTCTGAAACTGCAGGATCTTTTTCCTGACAGTCTGCGAGTTTACCCGGAAGTGTTGAACCCTCAAGTGCACCTTTACGAATAACAGCTTCTTTTGCAGCTTTTGCGGCGAGTCTTGCTTTGGCTGCGAGATACACTTTTTCAAGAATTCTCTTTCCTTCAGATGGATTTTCTTCAAAATAAGTTGTCAGTGCTTCTTTGACGATTGAATTAACAATTGACTGAATTTCTGAATTTCCAAGCTTTCCTTTTGTTTGGCCTTCAAATTGGATATTATCTTGAGGCATTTTGATAAAGACGACAGCTGCGAGTCCTTCTTTGGTGTCGTCTCCTGTCATTGGTTCGGATTCAGCTTTAAATGCTCCGGTTTTCTTTCCATAATCATTAATCGCGCGGGTCAATGCCATGCGGAATCCGGTAAGATGCGTTCCTCCGTTAACGGTGTTGATAACGTTGACGTATGATTCGACATTTTCTGTGTAAGAATCGTTATATTGGAGCGACACTTCAACCTGAACTTCGCCATCACTCTTTTTGATATAAATAGGTTTTATGAGTGCTTCTTTATTTTCATTCATCTTTTCAACGAGTGAGACGATACCGCCTTCGAAGTAATAATTTACTTCTCTCATTTGCTCTACACGTTTATCGAGGAAGTGGAAATAGAGTTTTGGCACGAGAAATGCTCTTTCACGGATTATTTTCTTAATAAAATCAAAATCCCAGCCGTATGAAACTTTCCCCTCTTCTGATGTTTGGATGAATTCTTTAAAGATTGAACTATCTGGGAAAAATGATGTGGTTGTCCCTTGCGTTAATCTTTTCACTGCTTCGTGAGTTACGAGTGTTTCTTTGATGACTTCTACTTCAGTCTTTGCAAGTCCTCGTTCGTAGCGTTGGCGGTAGATTTTTGGACCACGGCGGACTTCGACCCAAACCCAATCAGAAAGTGCGTTCACAACAGAAGCACCCACACCGTGTAAACCTCCGGAGATTTTATATGCACTACCACCGAATTTTCCTCCAGCATGGAGCTGCGTCATAACGAGTTCCAAGGCGGATTTTTTATGCACAGGATGCATATCTGTTGGGATACCACGACCATCATCAGAAACAGTCGCAGAACCGTCAGGGTTGAGGACAATCCACACATTTTGTGCATATCCTGCAAGCGCCTCGTCGACTGAGTTGTCAATAATTTCTCGAAGGGCTTCATGCAAACCATACACATCGGTTGAACCGATATACATGCCTGGTCGCTTTCGAACTGGTTCAAGTCCTTCAAGAACTTGGATTTGTTGAGCTCCGTAATCAGAGGGATTCTTAGGTGTAGCCATTTATTCATCTATTATACATAACCTGCAAAGAATTTCAACTATAACTGATAGACAGTATTATTCAGCTTATAAAAAATTAACAGTGAATAGATTGACAGGTGTAGGGATCGGCTTTAAACTGTTTATATGGAACAACAGAAGAAATTACTACTTAAAATTTTCACAATAACGGAGGGTGAAGAAAATGCAAAGCTAGCTACTGATAATTTTGTTAATTTGATGTTTGAGGATATAGTATATAACCTTATTCAATCGCTTCCTCATATGCGTCGTAGTAGTGTTTCCCAAAAGTGGGACGACAATAGAGGCAACCCAGCTGCACTTACAAGTTTACTCCATCACAATTTTTCTGCTCTTGAAATAGAGCAGGAAAGCAAAAAAACTGCTCAACAAGCAATAGATGTTTATCTACAGTCAGTTATTGATCAACTTGACGAGTCTCAAAAAGAGAAAATCCGTGCACTATCTGAACAATCTACGCAAAGTAGTTAGTACTTTCCGTTTCTCATTTCATACTCTTACATAGTTCAGCTTGTCTTTTGCGGTTGTTTTATGTAAAATCCCTAGACATTCTTTATGCTTCATTTTTATTTCTTTAAGTATTGGAGTCGCGGATTAGTTGGCCTCATGATCTTTTTTGTGGTTGGGTATTTCGGTCTTTTTACCTTTTCTCTTTTTGCAATAAGCAACCAACAGCAGCAGAGTATGTCAGAATCAGCAATGCTTAGTGTAACTCCTCAGTTGCAGCAAACCTTACTCAACAGTCCCCAAACACAAAACACATACAAGAAGTCAGTACAATTATTTGGCGAAATTCAAAAGCTAAAAGAAAATAATCAGGATACGACCAAACTGGAAACACTCTATGCTGATTCAGTGAAAGATTTAACCAATCAACACACTAAAGATGCAGAAAATAAACTTCAAACAATTGAAACGGTCATAGCTGGGATTAATTTAACGTTATCTGTAACTCCTTCTCTTGTACCTTCAGGAACAGAAGAAACAACTATAACACCTGCACCATCGGGTGCAATTCCAAGCGGCGTTGTTGATACGTTTATTGCATCAGATTCAGCAGAGACTAACTAAGTTTAAGCGGATTCCTTTACTTCCCGTTCAAATTCTTCAAAAAATGTTTGCATAAACTCAGAACGTTTTACTCCTAGTTGCCTTGCGGTTTCTGTATATAACATGTCATACCATACTTTTTGCATAGCAATTTGTTCATGGGCATTTTTTGTTTTGCCGTAATAATTTTCTGGGGCTGGGATAATGTTATGAGGGTCATAGTCTGGTTTGTTGTAATGTGTTATGTATGCTCGTGAGATGCCTATTGCGCCTAACCCATCGAGTTTATCAGCATCCTGCAGGATATTATTAAGTTTGCCCTCAGTTTTCAGCTCGCTATGGATATAAATAGCTTGAACGATTCTGTTTTTAGCATCTTCGGAAAAATCAGTATATGTATCCAAAAATTCTCGAGCGATGGGAGCACCTTCATGTCCGTGAGGAATTTGAGAGTCTTTAACGGTTCTCCCCAAATCATGTAAAAGCCCAGCTGCTTCCGCTTCACGTTCATCATACCCCTCCCCTTTTGCTATTTGCTTTGCAAGAGATGCCGTCCGGGTAGCATGTTTCACATCATGTCCCAAAGGTTGATAAGGTTCAAAATGCTTCAAAACCGCCTCATAGAGTTTTTCCATAGGACTTATTATATAATAAATGAGCAACAGTTACTGTTATGAAACCTACAAGCACAAGAGATTTTTCAAAATATTGGATTCCAGTTTTTATCGTATTTAGCATTCATAATTTTGGTGAATTTGCTGGCAATATGCCCAAATGGGGGCAAGCATATTTGGGTGTTCCTGACTTTGGTTTTACACAATTCTCCTTTGGGATCATCGTCTTATTGATGACATTGACATTACTCGCAATTGCTTATTCTTATCGTACTAATAAAAAGATAACCCGCAGATTACTTGTGACATTTTGTATTTTTATGATAGGTAATACATTTTGGCATTTGGGAACTAGTTTTGTAGCTAAATCTCCCTCCCCAGGTCTCTTTGAAGCATTAGTCTTTGGTTTACCAGTATATGCATATACTGTTCACCAAATTTTAAGGTCTGAAAAATTTCTTCCCTTTCAGTTTTTCCGGCAGAAATGAGATATCTTCTTTTGGGCCCACTTTTCCTTCTTGCCAAGTGTAATCTTTGGCGTAGCCGAGGTTTTTCATGAGATTTGTTGGGGCGTTTCGTAAGTGAAGAGGTATAGATTCGTTTGGAAAATCATAGACTGCCTGCTTAGCACGGCCAAGCGCATCGCTAACGGCACGGGATTTTTTGGCACTCGCCAGATAAACACAGATGTGGGCAAGAATGAGTTGTGCCTCGGGCATACCAATTTTGGTGACAGCTTCAAATCCTGCGTTAGCCTGGATCAGTGCGCCCCTGTCTGCAAGCCCGATATCTTCTGAGGCAAAGATAATCATCCGTCTTGCGATAAATTTGGGATCTTCACCGTTTTCCATCATCCTTGCAAGATAATACAAACTCGCATCCACATCTGACCCTCTCATCGATTTGATAAAGGCTGAAATGATGTTGTAATGCTCGTCGGCTTTTTTGTCGTAGATGCCCGCTGTTCTAGTTTGGAATACTTCTTTGATGATCTCGGGGGTGATTTTTTTCTCTTTAAAGGTTGTGACTGCGATTTCGAGTGCGTTGAGCATGATTCTGGCGTCTCCTCCGGAGAAACGGATTAGGAGTTCTTTTGCATCAGCGTTTATACTTTTTTTAAACTTCCCTACTCCCCTTTCCTTATCACTGAGGGCTCGGTCGATGATTGTTTCCAGGTTTGTTTGTTCAAGTCCTTTCAGCACAAAAATTCTGGATCTTGATAATAGTGCACTGATGACTTCAAACGATGGATTTTCAGTTGTAGCACCGATAAGTGTGATGAGTCCGCTTTCAACGTGGGGCAAAAGGGCATCCTGTTGGGCTTTGTTCCAGCGATGAATCTCGTCGATAAATAAAATTGTTTTTGTTTGTTTTTTTTGGCTTTCTCTTGCAATTTCAACTATCTTCAACAAATCAGCTTTGCCGCTTGTGACACCTGAGAGCTGATGAAATTCTGCTTTGGATGCTTTGGCGATTAAATGCGCAAGTGTTGTCTTGCCGCTGCCCGGTGGTCCCCAAAAAATCATGGAACTTACCGTACCTGTCTCAAGCATTTTTCGAAGCAATTTATTCTCTCCAACGAGTTGCTCCTGCCCGACAAATTCATCAAGCGTCTGAGGCCGCATAAGATACGCGAGGTTCATATGGGGCTATTGTAACATACGTGTGTTACAATCATTTTATGAGGCTAAAACGGTATCATGGCAATCCTATTTTAGAGAAAAATCCTGAGGTTTCTTGGGAGGCGGGGTCGGTTTTGAATCCTAGTGTGCTTTACGAAGATGGTTTATTTCGCATGGTTTATCGAGCAACCAATGACATCAAACGTGATGAAGATGGCGGTTATATGTCATCAATCGGATACGCAGAAAGTAGAGACGGAAAACATTTTACCCGTTTCCCTCAACCTCTTCTTTCGCCTGATCAAGACTATGAAAAAAAACTTGGCTGTGAGGATCCGCGTGTTACCAAGATTGGTGATACATATTATTTGTATTACACAGCAGTTGGGGGGAATGAGGATGATTGGGAAATTAGGATTGCGCTTGCAACGAGTAAAGATTTTAAGAAATGGAAAAAACATGGTATTGTTGGGCCTAGACATACAACTTCTAAGGCTGGTGTGCTTTTTCCTGAAAAAATTCGAGGACATTATATTTGGTTTTATACATGGGAATCAGACAGTCCCCTCTCCTCTATCATGCAGGTTCAGTATGAAGATTTAGATGAAGTAATCCATTCACCGAGAAGTTTGATTGAGGAGTCAATCGAAAGTTACGACACTCATGTCGTTTTTCGTCCGCCAGTTGAAGTTTATCGTGGAGCAGAAGTTGGCGCAGTTCCGATAAAAACCAAAGACGGCTGGCTGTTTATTTATTGCAATGCAAATGTCTCAGATCGACCCGAATGGACTATCAGTGCAGCATTATTCGACTTACATAATCCGAGAAAAATACTTAGCTATACCAAAGAACCAATCCTCAAACCAGAAACTGAAGAGGAATTAGAAGGAGTTGTGGACAACGTCGTTTTCCCAGAAGGCGCAGTCATCGTCGGCGAAGAACTCTACGTCTACTACGGCAGCGGCGACCAAGGCATTTGCCTAGCAACATGCGATGTAAACGAATTACTCCACTTCCTCAAAAAAGGGTAATACTCACTGCAATGTTTTACACACTAAGAAGTGTGTGTTCAATCGCAAGCCTTGGGTTAACATTTGTTGTTTTGAGAAGTTTGTGGAGGGTTTGGAATTCCTGGATGGTTTGTGCTGTTTCTTTGGATAGGTTGAGAAGCATTGTTTCTCGGAGTACAATGATTACTTTCTCAGTCCATTCAAGTGCTTTGTCTTTATCTTTTGCGAGGAGTTCTGCTTTTTTGAGTTTGTCCCCTATTGTCATTTTCTGGAGTTCCTCGACAAATTGCGTTATGCTGTTTCTTTCCCTTGTCGTCAGCTCTAAGGCCTCAGTTTCGAGTTGTATGATCTGACATCGTGATAGGATTGTTGGCAAGAGATCATCTTTAGATTTGGTACCAAGGATAAGTAAGGTGTGTTCAGGTGGTTCTTCAAGTATTTTAAGGAGAGCATTTTGTGCTTCAGTTGTAAGCAAATGAGCATCTTCCAGAATAACTGCTTTTTGTTTACTTTTTAACGGTTTGAGAAAAACTGTCTTATGAAGCTGTTTAATATCATCGATACCGATACTCGAGACATTTTGTTTGACACTGGTTTCTTTTTCGATAAGTGAAACGTCAAATGGACTTATTTCCTGTTTGGTACAAAAATCCTTTTCGTAAGCTATTCTCGTGTCTTTGTCTCTTGAGACGATAATAAAACTTGTCATGTAAGGTATTGTAGCATGAAATTCTTGACTATCTGCCTCAGATTTCATACTATTAAACTAATGTCCGATGCAACTCAAATTGCCCAGCCGCAATCAGAACCGCCGTCTCAGCTAACACAGATACCAGCGCAGCAAATAAGCGGTAATCAAACTGCAGCTCCAGTACAGGCTCAACCGCAGGCAGTTGAAATTAGTCAGACAGATCTTGAAAATGCACATTCGGTATTGGATATTCTCCTTGCGGAACGGCTTATCAGTAAACAACAATATGAAGAAATTAAAGTCGAAAGTGTTGAGAAAGGCCAATCGGTCATTCCAATTCTCGAATCACGACAAATTGTAGCTGATGATAAAATTGCAGAAGCACAAGCAAAACTATTGGGTATTCCATATATTGCTCTCTCGACTGTTGCCTTCTCTCCACAAGCCTTAAATTTTCTTTCTCAAGCGGTTGTTGAGCGTTTTAACCTCATTCCATTTAACTATGACGAAAAAACCAAAACGCTCTCAGTTGCGATGGCTAATCCAGTTGACTTGGATGCTATTGGTTTTATTCGCCAAAAAACAAGTCTTAATATTAAATCATTCGCAGCCGCACCTAATGAAGTTAAAACAGCAATTGATCAGCAGTACAAGCAGGAAATCGTCGGTGAAGTCGGTGAAGCAATTAAAGAAACCGAAGAATACACTGCCAAGAAAAAAGTTGTTGATAGTAAAAATCTCGGTGATATTATTCATGAGGCGCCAATTGCCAAAATTGTTTCAACAATTCTTGATTTCGCGACATCTTCCCGCGCATCAGATATTCATATCGAACCACAAGAAGAAACACTCCGCGTGCGTTATCGTATTGACGGTATTTTGTATGACAAACTGAGTCTTCCAAAAAATGTGCAGGGTCAGTTACTGTCGCGTATCAAAATTTTGGCAGAACTCAAGATTGACGAACATCGTATTCCACAAGACGGACGTTTTGCATTCTCGACTGGTAAAGAAGAAGTTGACTTGCGTGTCTCCACAATTCCGACTGTGAAAGGTGAAAAAATCGTTATGCGTTTGCTCCGTAAAAGCGGCGGTATTCCAACGCTTCAGGAGCTTGGTCTGCGGGGTGTCGCTTTGAGAAGTCTGGAAACCGCAATACTCCGTCCTCACGGGGTGATTATCGTTTGTGGTCCAACTGGAAGTGGTAAAACCACAACGCTCTACTCAGTGCTCTCACGTTTGAATACAACGAGGGTGAATATCGCCTCGCTTGAAGATCCTGTCGAGTACGAAATTCCTGGTGTCAATCAGGTGCAAATTAACCCTCCGGTCGGTTTAACTTTTGCATCAGGTCTTCGTGCATTCTTGCGTCAGGATCCAAACATTATTCTTGTCGGAGAAATTCGTGATAAAGAAACGACTGATTTGGCTATCCAAGCTGCACTCACTGGCCATTTAGTTTTCTCGACACTTCACACATCAAGTGCTGCTGGTGCATTGCCTCGTCTTGTTGATTTAGGTGCTGAAGGATTTTTGCTTGCTTCAACTGTCAATGCCATCGTTGGACAAAGAATAGTGAGAAAAATTTGTAATACCTGTAAAGAATCATATGTGCCGCCATCACAACTTATTGATGAAATGAAACAAGTACTCGGCCCGCTTTATCCGAATGCACATGATGGAAAAATATTTAAGGGCAAGGGATGTTTAGAATGTGCGAACATGGGATATTTGGGACGTATTGGTATTTATGAAGTACTTCCCGCTTCAGAAAGTGTTTCCAGACTTATCGTTGAACATGCTGACGATGCACAAATTGAAGAGAAAGCCAAACAAGAAGGTATGATTACCGTGAAACAAGACGGATATCTTAAGGTTTTACAGGGAGAGACGACAATTGAAGAGGTATTGCGCGTTGCGCAAGATTAAGGTTAGAATAAATGTAGATCTCTTTTGTACATGGATATTCAAGAATTACTGCCGCTTACGATAAAAAATAAAGCATCGGATTTACATCTGCTTGTTGGTTTGCCTCCTACGTTTCGTATTGACGGTGCACTCCGTTATCTCACCACCTATCCTGCTCTTAAGGGTGAAGATATTGAAACAATGATTTATAGCCTGCTTACTCCTGAACAAAAAGAACTTCTCCTGACCAATAAAGAACTCGATTTCTCTTTTGGTTTTAACGGTAAAACACCTCAGGAATCAGGACGTTTTCGTGTCAATGCTTATTATCAAAGAGGTTATTTATCAGCTGCATTTCGTTTTCTTGCGCCAGGTGTTAAGACAATTGAAGAATTAGGACTGCCCAAAATCATTCATCAATTTGCTGCTCTTAAACAAGGAATGGTGCTTGTCACTGGTCCGACAGGTCATGGTAAATCAAGCACACTAGCCGGGATTATTAACGAAATTAATGTCAGTAAGGCTTATCACATCCTAACAATTGAAGATCCTATCGAGTTTGTGTATCCCAAAGGCAATAGTATTATTTCTCAAAGAGAAATGGGAAATGACACGCATTCATGGGCAATGGCGCTTCGGTCAAGTTTACGTGAAGATCCTGACGTCGTACTTATCGGAGAAATGCGTGACCCCGAAACAATGCAGGCTTCGATTACCCTTGCTGAAACAGGGCATTTAGTTTTCTCAACACTCCATACCAACTCAGCAGCGCAAAGTATTGATCGTATTATTGATTCATTTCCGTCAGATCAACGTCCACAGGTACGCATACAGCTTGCGGCAGTTTTAAAGGGTATTGTCTCCCAACGTCTTCTTCCCAAGATTGGTGGCGGGCGTGTCATTGCCAGTGAAATACTTCTCGGTACACCGGCTGTTGCAAGTAATATCCGTGATGGCAAATCCCATCTTATTGATTCAGTTATTCAAACTTCAAAAGAGCTTGGTATGATTACCATTGATGAATCGCTTGCAAACTTAGTAAAAGAAGGCGTTGTAACGCTTGACGATGCAAAAGCATACGCGCTTCGTGAAGGCGAATTACTAAGACTTGTTGGATAAGTATGAACACCTATGAAACTTTACTACCGTGCTGTCTCTCAGGAAGGTAAGACTGTCCGAGGGATGGTTGACGCCAAAGACCAAAAAGAAGCTGCATTTTACCTGCGCAAACACAACCTCATTCCAGTAAAAATTATGGAATCAGATGAATCTTCGGTCTCTCGCTATTTGCCATTTCTCTCGAGGATGACATTTGGAGATCTGATCTTTTTTACCAGACAACTATCTTCAATGCTTTCATCAGGGCTAACCCTTATGCAAGCACTGCAGGTTTTAAAAAACCAAACGCAAAAACATTCGATGAATGAACTCATATCCGGAGTTATAGCTGATGTAGAAAGCGGTAGTACTTTATCAATAGCTCTGGAAAAACATCCTAAATTCTTCTCACCTATTTATATTGCTTTGATACGAACTGGAGAATCTTCGGGTCTTTTGGATAAGGTGTTAGCACGACTTGCAGAGAATTTAGAGAAAGAGGAAAAATTGAAACAAACGATAAAGGGAGCGCTTATGTACCCGGTAATCGTTTTGGTGATGATGATCGCAGTTATCACAATTATGATGATTTTTGTTATTCCGCAACTTTCAAGTTTATACGGAAATTTAAATATAGAACTCCCCTTCACAACACTTGTCGTGGTCGCACTTTCAGAGTTTACCGTCGCCTATTGGCCGGTGGTTTTGATAGCTTCTGTGGGAGGAATTTACGGATTTCGCAAATGGTATAAGACAGAGTCGGGAAGAAGTTTTGTTGATGGTAATATCATAAAAATACCGGTTTTTGGGAAATTACTCCTTCAGGCTACTACGGCAGAATTCACGCGCACGTTTGGGTTGCTCATAGGTTCAGGTTCTTTGATAGTCGATTCACTTCTCAGAACGGCAGACATCGTGGGAAATGTTCATTTTAAACTGGCTATTAAACTTGTTGCGCAGCGTGTCGAAAAAGGTATTTCCGTAGGAGATGCGCTAGAAGCTAGTCCAATTTTTCCGCCTATGGTTGTTGAAATGGTAAAAATTGGTGAACAAACAGGTAAACTTGATGAGTCGCTTCTTCGTGTTTCGGAATATTTTGAACGAGAAGTTGAACAATCGGTCAAAACACTCACCACACTTATGGAGCCTCTGATTATGGTCTTTTTGGCACTGGGCGTGGGCTTTTTGATTTTTGCGGTTATTACTCCAATCTACAATTTGATGTCAGCATTTTAACAAATTAATTTGATTGTGGTATCTCATCAGGAAGATATTTTTTCACTTCTGCAAGTAATATATCGGGTGTAAGATCAGCTTTTACGAGATATGACGCAGCTCCTTTACTTATCGCATCCGCTATAAGTGATTCATGACTGAGGTTACTTATTATGACAATCGGTCCGTTTTTCAATGCCGGGGGATTTTTGGTAACTGCTTCAAGTACTCCGAGGCCATCCATTTTTGGAAGCATCATATCCAGAAGACACAAATCATAGCCGCCCTCACGGAGTTTGACAGATCCTTCTTCTCCATCTGTAACTAATTCAACAACAAAACCTGCGTCATGAAGCGTTTCCTCATATATATCACGCAGATAAGGATCGTCATCTACTACAAGAATCTTCCACGACATGATAAGTTGATTAGATTATCAGCGATTTCTATTACAATGTCAATCATTTAATGAATATTTAATAATTTATTACAAAGAATTTTACATAATAGATACATATTTGGAAGTGAAGAAACGTTATTAGTTTTTAACTTTTTCTTTACCTTGTGGTGCATATAAACCGTAGAAAAATGCAAAGTCGTTGTGTGGTGATGGGATGCCGAGTTTAAAACCGTTATCTTTTGCAAGTTGAAGAATATCGTTTATTGAATCACTCAGTGCAAACACATCATACAAAACATCATCAACATACTTAAACACTCTCCGATGAGCATTCTGAGGAGTAAGCGTCATATCAACAATCCCCTTCAAACGAATAGCTTTCATATATTTACCATATTCTATTTCCCAAACTCAAATCTGTCAAAAACGAACAGACAAAAGAAAACCATGTATTTAAATTAGATTGATACATAAGTCTAAGTATTAAAAGTACATGTTGTATGTACAATGACAACAGTACTCTCATTTCCTCCATCAGTCTAAGTATCTATATACGTTTAGTAAAGAGAAAGTATGTTAATAACACTGTTGTGTGCATGCAATTATTAAATACTTGCTTACCCATATTTAACTTGTGTACAATGGATTAAATATGCCTACACTTGTTGTAAAACGCTTAGTAACTCCTGGACATGAAAAAGAGTATGAGAATCAGATGGAGCAGTTTATAGACGAGGTTAAGAATATGGATGGGTATATGGGTATAAATATCGGTAAACCTGCCAACAAAGATTTCCCACTTTATGTTTTTACTGTAAAATTTGATACGAAGAAAAATCTACAAAAATATAAAGAATCAGAGATTCGAAAGCAATATTTGAAAGAATTACAAAGTATTTCTCAAGCACCTATCAGAGAACAAACAATTAATAGATTGGATTGGTGGTTTGCATTGCCGGGGCAGCATTATGATTTACCACATTATAAAATGTTGCTATTAACCATACTCGCTGTTTATCCAATTGTCCTTATTCAGAATTTATTTCTCGGTTCGGCAGATACTTTTATTGTTGTAGCATTGCGTACACTATTTACTGTGACTGTTACAATCATAATTATGAGTTATGTTACGCTACCGATTCTTTTAACCTTTTCTAAAAAATGGCTAGCTCCACATCTTCACTAAGCTAACAACGAAAAAAGAGGCAATGGTGCAAACACAGCCTCTTTTTAACGACAATATTAAGATTCTAAAACTCTAAGTGCTTCTTGTGCACACATAACGTCTTGGTTAACATCCATTGAACCGCCGACACCAACTGCGCCGACTACTTTACCTTCCAACTTAACAGGAAGTCCCCCTGCGATAACCATCCACTCGTGTGAGAAGAATGTATTGGCGCCCATATATGGTTTATTGTCTCCAACGTATGCTGCGACATCGCCACTAGGTAAACCGAGTGCTGCTGATGTGTGGGCTTTTGCTTGAGAAAAACGAGGACTGATATTGAGTGCGCCATCCATTCGAGAGAAAGCAATGAGAACACCGTAATCATCAACGATTGCTGTTGATACAGTGATTCCGAGTTCCAGAGCTTTTGCTTCAGAAGCACGAAGTGCTTCAATTGCTTTTTCAAGTGTAATCTTCATCTCATCACCCCCTCTCTCTTGGGTTGATATATCAATACAATAGTAAATTAAAGAGGTACTTGTCAAGGACAGTTGTAGAGTCTATGGCTGAGATTGTTAAAAAAAGATTAAAAATCTTTTATTTTTCAGTAGTACCATTAGTGTGAAGAATTGCGTATTCAAAAGCATCAGATACTGCTTCAAAAATTGCTAAACCTTTCATATTTTTGTCAGCAACTCCTGTGGTTGTAAAGGATTTTCCTTCGTGAGATACAGTAATAAACTCAGCGCTCGTTCCATTATGTGGTCTGTATCGAGACGTAAGAATATCCATATCTTTCACTGCTGGGTAATATTCTCCTAATGTATCGCGAAGTGCGTTAAAGGTTAATTCCGTACTTTCAATAACGGCTATTGGCTCCAATGCAGTCTGTACTAATTCGTCACCTTCCCAAGTATTAATGACAATTTGTCTGGTATTCACGCCATCATGCTCTGCCTCTATAATAGTAAATGGTGCTCGGTTTGGATCATAATCAGGATGCAATTTCCTCGCGAGCAAATCAAACGATGCATGTGCCTGTTCATAATCATACCCACGGGCGCTTCTTTCTTTAATTTCTTCAGTGACACCATGCGCGAACCGTTTTGATACTTCGAAGGGTAAACCTAATTCTTCTAAGTTATATTTAATTCCAGCAGTTCCGTTTTGTCCAGACACCGCGATTTTTCTGCTGTTTCCAAACGTCACTGGATCTTCATGTTCATAAAGCTCTGGTTCTTCAAGAACAGCTCTAGTGTGCAGTCCACCCTTATGTTTTGCTGCATTATCTCCCACATAAGGAAGATCCTCGCTCAGATCAATACCTGTTCTTTGGGCGACAAATTCTGACAATGCGCGCATTTGGCCTAGATGTTCTTCATCTATATCCTCTGTACCGTATTTACGTGTTCTTGTAAGCATGACTGTTTGGATATTTGCATTTCCAATTCTTTCACCTAATCCATTAATAGTCCCCTGTATACTTGTTGCACCGAGTCTGATTGCGCTGAGTGTATGGGCAACAGCAAGTCCAGTATCGTTATGCGCGTGCATACCAACTGGCATCATACCTTCACCATGATGTTTTGCATATTCCGCATGAAGAACTTCGTCGCCAAGTACGGTTTGCATAGCTAATTCGACATCTTCCGGCATAGCATCTCCCATTGTGTCGCAAAGAACAACCATATCAGCACCACCTGCTGCCGCTGCTCTGATACATTCGAGAGCATATTCCGGATCTGTTCGGAAACCGCTGAAGAAATGTTCAGCGTCAAAGCGAACCTCTTCCGTATCCGCGTCTGCTTTTAGGTACTCCATTGTTTCTTTAATCATTCGAAGGTTTTCTTCACGAGGTTTTTTGAGGCCTTGTTCTACTTGGAAAATATCTGCTTTACCAACAATTGTCTTTATAGGTGCTTTTGCTTCTATTTGTGCTTCCAAAAGTGGATCCTCTCCAGCATGTTTCCATGGCGCAAGTGTCATACCAAAGCTGGTAAGTCTAGCATGCTGCAAAGGCTCTTCATCGCGTAGTATTCTAAATACATCATTGTCGGTAGGATTGGCTCCTGGCCAGCCTGCTTCAATGACATCAGGGCGAACTATTTGATCAATGGCATGGGCAATTGCGATTTTGTCAGTAACTGTACTGTGTGTGCCTGGCTTTTGGAGACCATCACGAAGTGTAGTGTCGTGGACATCGATTCCTCTGCGATGTGTTTGTATGCGGGCACGCATGACTGTCATTCCTGAATCAGTCGTTTTCGCTCGGTAAGATTGCATGCCTCTTGGCAGTTTTTGTAATCTTTCTGGCATATAGTTTTTGCGCTTGGCCTTTTTTGATTAAAAAAAATTAACTCATCAATAGTGCTCAAACAACTCTGCGATTTTATACTATGAGTCTTTATTTGTCAAGTGCTATAGTAGTTTACTGTCGTCGTAATATGACAACAATTTATTTACTAAAAGAATCTTTGTAATATATATTATTGCAATTGATTTGACCTTATATATATAATGAATTATAGATTTTAGTATACATATAGTCGTTCCAAAAAGACAACTAGAACTATGACGCTTTATTATCTTATAGTATTGACAAAAGGTATCGCATGTAGTATGATTCACCACAATATATCAAAAGATATACAAGCATATGACAGCAACACCTGAACATATAGGAGCAAGACATGCTGCCAGAGTCGGTACTGGTAGCCCAATTGATGGAAGGGCTGCCTCGTCGGTTATTTCATTAAGACAAGCCGAAACTTCACCTCATGAACTTACTTATCCTCTTTCTACTGTTGATCTGGCATCACATATTTTAGGCGATCAATTAACGAGTGTTGACCTTCAACTTATTCGAGCTGTTGAAGGGATAGATTGGGGGAAAGAGAGACTTGATATGTCTCAAGAAGATCATCGTGATCTAGCTGCACGAAGTGTTCGCCTGGGTATTCCAGTTGTACATGGATTTGGTAATTTTTTAGCATGGACACATGATGTGAGTGAGTACGCAACAATACATACAAATACTATAAAGGGAAGACCTGCTTCACAAGTGGCGAGTATTTTTGCTTCACCTGAGACCATTGAGGGTCATGATTCTGGACAGCATGCATTTTTTGATTTAACGAGATTGCCTGATGGAATGTCTGTTGATCAAGCAATTTCTCTTATGCATGATTTTTATAATGAAGGACCTTTTGGTTTTAGAGGAGCAACGAGACTAGAAGGATATCCAAATCTTACATCGACATACACTTCAGCATCAGGAGAATCAATGCAAACAGTGCAGGTTATCGCGCCTGGATATAAAGATACTCATTCTAACGATTTTGTCAGGAGATATCAGGATCTGTCCGGTCATCCATTTGCTGCGATTACGTCAGTTAATAAGCATGCTGAATTAACACATCATCGTATGAGTGAAGCACAAAGAGATTTTAGCGATGCCGGAGTGCCAATTCTTATGGCGGGTCATCATAATGAACGAGATGCACGCCAGGCGCATCAAGGTTTTAGACCTGTATCTACAACAATACTTGGGATGTTCAGAGATGGAAGTGAAGCTCCAATGGTTGGCGGTCGCCCAACGGTTACACTTGAAAGAAACGGATCATGCCCGATAGATAAAGTAATTGAAATAGCAGATAGGAATAAAGTAAATGTTCTTGTAGTGCCGTCCGGTGCAACACCTCTAGTCCCAAGAGAATATGATAGAAGAGGACCTATGGGTGTAACACAGGAATTATACAGAAGAGGTCGTGCAGCTAGAACGAGAGTAGCCATTTAACACTTCATACTGCGATTGACTAACTAATCTCTTTCTCTCATAATTTATTTATGGAGACAAATGTTATATTCCTTTTTCTGCCGTGGATTTTACTCATCTGTGTTATTGCCTATACAATTTTTCATTCCCCAAAAAAACATAATCCTTCAGACACAGAAAAGAATATTACAGAAGATGATGCGAAAATTATTCGGCAACTTGCAGAACGAGAAAAAGCATTTAAAGTTACTACTGAACTGAACGCGATTATTCTTGAAACACTAGATTTTAATAGGGCTGCCCAAAAAATAGCAAATGCTATTCCAGAACTGTTAGGTTATAAAACGGGTGTGCTTGCATTGATTGATGAAAAGGAGCAAATACTCAAACGAGTTGCGATATCAGAAACGCCTGGAGGGAATGCTGCATTACATAATTTAGAAGTACCATTTTCAAATATTGATATTCGTTTATCTGAAGAAGAAAACTTTTGTATTAAGGCATTAAGAGAGAATAGAGTTTTACATACAACAAGACTTTATGACGTTCTACGACCAGTCATTAGCGAAGCTAATTCAAATACTGTTCAGGAAAAGATGAATACAAAAACTACTTTAATATTTCCCATATATTCAAGAGATAACAAGCCCTACGGAACATTTTTAGTTAGTATGGATAAAACTTATGAGGAACTTTCAGAGTATGAACACGAAACATTAAAAAATTTTGTTGATGGTATACGTATTGCGTTAAGGAATGCAAGCTCATATACAACAATGTCAAATATGACAAGCGAGTTAAAAACGGCCAATGAACAATTAAAGCAGTTAGATGTCCTTAAAAACGAATTTGTGTCAGTAGCATCTCATGAACTGAGAACTCCGATGACTGCTATTAAATCTTATTTATGGATGGCAATTAGTGGGAAAGGTGGCGTGCTTACTGAAAAACAAAAGTACTATCTTGATCGTGCATATCTCTCGGTAGACAGACTTATTAAGATGGTTAACGATATGTTAAACATCTCTCGTATCGAATCAGGGAGAATAACAATTAATGTTCAACTAGTAAATATAGATAAGCTCGTTTTAGAAGTGCTTGATGACGTTAAGCCGAGAGCTGATGAATTAGGTGTAACAGTCAGTTTAGTGATGGATGCACCTCCTCCTCCAGTAATTGCGGATGCAGATAAAATTAAAGAAGTCGTTTTTAATCTCATTGGCAATTCAATTAAATTCACACCCAAAGGAGGAAGTGTTAACGTTTCATTTAATGTAGTCGATAATATGGTAGAAGTTAAAATAAAGGATACAGGATCAGGAATTGAAGCTGAGGATATGCCAAAATTATTCCAAAAATTTGGACTTTTGCCTGGATCATATGTTACCAATCAAGCTGCGTTAGGAACCGGTCTCGGGTTGTATATTTGTCGTTCAATTGTAGAACTACATGAAGGAAAGATCTGGGCGAAATCTGATGGAAGGATGAGGGGTTCAGAATTTATATTCTCCTTAAAAATCTTTAACGAAATGGATTTGCAACGGCTTTCCAGTAAATTTGCTCATGAGGCTGATAAGGCTGTTGATCTTATTCATAGTCAGGTTTAATGCTCAAATACTTGTGCTTGACAGCGCTGTTGCGAATGCGACATTATAGAAGAGTATTATATTTTTATTATGGAAAATCAAAATTCTTCGGGGAATTCTCAGTCACCTAATCAAAGTGATTCTGCTTCGCAAAAGTCTGATAAACCTCAGGATGCAACGCAAACTCCTCCATCTTCAGATGCGCCTGTTTCAATTCCATCGACTCCCGATACTTCGACACCTGCTCAGGTTTCCACACCTCCTCAACCAGTCGTAAACCAAACAATTTCTACTCCCCAAACTACCCCCCCCATGGTTAATGGAACTGTACCTCCCGTTCCTCCAAAAAAACATTCGAGAATGCTTGTAATCGCAGGATTACTTTTCTTAGGTGTCGGGTTGTTAGCGTTATGGTTTTATTTCACACAGTCTCAAAAAACTCTGACGACAGAAACCTCAATTGCTCCTTCAGTTGTAATGTCACCTGGAAAAATTGTTGTCGGAACTGATCCAACGTATCCTCCAATGGAATACGCTGAGAGTGATGTGCTGTTGGGTTATGATATTGATCTAGCCAATTTCATCGGAAAAGAAATGGGTACACAAATCGAGTTTAAAAATATCGTCTTTGATGATCTTTTTACGGCTCTTGAGCAGAAGAAAGTAGATATGATCATTTCAACAGTAACTGTGACCGAAGAAAGAAAGCAGAAATATGATTTTTCAGAACCATATCTTCAGGGAGGACAAGTAATCCTAACCCAGAAAGCAAATACAGCAATTACTTCAACAGCAGATCTTAAAGGTAAAAAAATCGCTGTACAAAAAGGAACAACCATCGAAACTGAAGCACTAAAATATACAACGAACGATTTAGTAATTAGATATCCTGATTTTGTCGAAGCAACAGCAGCGCTTATTAAAGGAGATGTTGATGCTATTTTTGCAGATCTACCAGGTGCCAAAGGTATAACCAATGATAATCCAACACTGAAAATTGCGAGTGATCCATTTACAAATGAATATTATGCAGTTGTTTTCCGCAAAGGTGATCCTAAGATTAAGGAAATAAATACCGCAATCGCCTCTTTAAAGGTGAAAGGTATACTTACAGATTTGAAACAAAAATGGTTGGACTAATAACTGTAAAATGAATGAAATTATCAATCCGTCTTAAGCTTCTCATAGGTTTTGCGCTACTGCTCATTATAGCCTCAATTATACAAGGTTTTGTTTACATAGTTACAAAAAATTATGTACAGGAGCAGATTGATAATACACATATTGCTGAAGCTAATAGAGGTGCGACAGCTATCAAAAATTTTTTTAGTGAATTAACAACCGAAAGTCAGGGGTTGGCGCAACATTCGCAAAAAAATAAACAGGACATACAATCTTCAGCCTCATATCTCATCAAAACCAATGACTATATTAAAAAAATAACACTCCTATCTACCTACGGACGAGAACTCGAAAAATATGATATTTTTGGGCCAGTTTCCTCAGATAAATTAACCTATGAAGTTTCAAGCGAACCGTTTGAAAAAGCGCTTGGTGGAAGTGCGGCAATTTCAAAGGTCTATTATCTTGAAGAAGGACTTGCTCCACACTTGGATTTATTTACTCCGGTATACGGCGCCAAGGCATCAGTCTCAGGTGTTATTAAAATGCGGGTTAATCTTCACCAGGTCAAAGAAGAACTTTCAGACATACGTTTAGGCAAAAATGGCTTCATCTACGTCGTTGATAATGAAGGAAGGCTTATTGCTCACGAATCAAATGACTATGTATTGGAAAGGCCCAATCTTTCTAGTCGTCCCCTCATAGCAAATGCATTAATTAATAAACCATCTACGATGAACGAAGAGCAATATATCAATAAAGAAAAGGTAAGAGTTGTTTCAAAAGCGGTTGTAATACCTGGTCTTGATTGGATTGCGGTATTTGAACAACCAATGGATGAAGCATATTCATTTCTCACGACTCTTCGTAACCTCTTTGTGATTACCATTGTTGGATCAATTATTTTGCTGTTGATCATAGCAATGTTCCTCAGTGAAAACCTTACCCGTCCAATCCGAAAACTTGAACAATCTGCACAGCGAATTGAAAGTGGTCGAAGTAAGCAAACTGAGGTAATTACAACAGGTGATGAAATCGAATCACTTTCGAAATCATTTGCATCAATGACAAATTTGCTTATGCAAAGGGATCAATGGCTTGAAAAAATAACTTTAAAACTAAACGATACAAATGAGAAACTTAAGGAAATGGATAAGTTGAAAGATGATTTTGTTTCGCTTGCTTCACACGAACTTCGTACTCCTATGACGGCGATTAAATCTTATCTCTCAATGGCACTTGATGGCATGGGAGGTCAATTAACTGAGAAACAGCGGTTTTATATCGATCGAGCGTACGTGTCAACAGATAGACTTATCGATCTTGTTAACGATATGCTTAATATCTCTCGAATTGAATCTGGCAGGCTGACGTTAAACATAAGTAAAGTGTTTTTGGATAAGCTTATTCAGGAAGTAGTCGACGATGTAAATCCGCGTTCTCAAGAGCTTGGTGTGCAAGTTATTTTAGATTCAAGTTCTCCCCCACCTCCTATTATTGGTGACTATGACAAACTGAAAGAAGTTTTGTTTAATCTCTTAGGTAATTCACTTAAATTTACTCCAAAGGGCGGAAAAATAACCGTATCTTTCAAAAATGATGAGACGTTTGTCATAGTGAAGATCGTGGACACTGGTTCAGGTATCGAGGCTGATGATCTTCCTAAGTTATTCCAAAAGTTTAGTTTACTTGCGGGGTCGTACAAAAATGGCATTGCAGGCACAGGGCTTGGACTTTATATTTGTAAATCTATTATCGAACTTCATGAAGGGACGATCACAGCAGCTTCTGCAGGTCGCGATAAAGGTTCGGAATTTGTATTCACCCTCAAAATATTTAATAACCCAGATTTACAACGACTTACAGCTAAATTTGCCCATGATTCTGAGAGTACTGTCGAGCTTGTTCATAACCAAATATAATTACTTGACAATACCTCTACAGTATGTAACTATTAATTTAGATAGGAATATGCACAACTACACAAGAAATCAAAAAGGCTTTACACTCATAGAACTGCTTATTGTTATTGGTATCATCGGCGTTCTTGCAGCTGCAATATTGATAGCTCTTAATCCTCTGGAGCAATTTGCAAGAGGTCGGGATTCTGGTAGAATTTCTACTATTAACCAACTTGGCAAAACCGTTCAATCATATTCTACTTCCCAAAACGCAATCTTTCCTCCTCAAGGAGCAACATGGTTAACCACGTTACAAACAGCAGCTGAATTAAAAGCTGTTCCTTCAAACCCGAGTGCAGCAGGTTATACACAAGGTTGTTTTACAGCAGGAGTTGCACAAAATGGTATTTGTTACCAAGCGAGTGTGCAGCAATTTATTGTCTATGTTCATGCTGAGGCAAGTGCGAATACGGTAAAAGCAGCATGTGCAGCTGGGCAAGTGACATGGATCGTTTATTCATCAGCTGACGGCAAATCAGGTTTGACATGTACCGCAGCAAATACAGATCCCGCAATCGGCATAACTGGTCTTCGCTAAACCACACATTGCTTTACTCATGAAAAGAATCAGTATATAGTTGATGTATGGAAGGGTTTTTGCTATTTTACTTTTTTGTTTTTCTTTTTGGTACGACAATTGGGAGTTTCCTCAATGTATTAATCGATAGAATTCCCCGGAATGAATCAGTCATTGTTAGCAGATCTCATTGTGAACATTGCAGGCATATTCTGGCATGGTACGATCTCATACCTCTGATATCGTATGTTTTGTTAAAAGGCAAATGTCGCTATTGTCATAAACATATTGGTTATTATTATCCAATCGTTGAGATATTTACAGGTATCTTATTTGTCGTAACTGCAAACTTTTTATTATCAGATTTTCGTATAATAGCTGGATTTGATATGATTTCATTTACACTGTCAGGGTACTTTTATCTTCTTATATCGTGCATTATTGTTATTATTTTTACTGATATTAAGTATGGAATAATACCATTCAAAATTATTGCAGTTATTGTCATAGCAGCTCTAATTCACGCTATCCTCTCTCCATTTTTTATCAACTATATATTAACTGCTCTCGGTGCATTTGGTTTATTTTTATTCCTATTTCTTATTACGAGAGGTAGGGGTCTTGGATTCGGAGATGTTGTTTATGCTTTTATGATGGGGCTTGTGCTTGGGTTTCCTAAAATAATAGTTGGTTTATATATCGCCTTTTTGACAGGAGCGATTATTTCATTACTTCTTGTGTGGTCTGGTAAGAAAAAGATGAAAGGAGATAGTATCCCATTTGGTCCTTTTCTAGCAGCAGGCACGATTTTAGGACTATTCTGGGGTGAGTATCTCATTGCTCAGGCGATGCTTTATTTAATCTGAATCTGAGGGTATATTTACATTAATGGTATGAAAAAAAACAAAATAAACATATCAGTTTTCAAAGGAAAAACAATTTCAAAAGGTTTTACATTGACTGAACTCCTTATCGTCATTGGCCTTATTGCAATTTTATCCGGCGCAGTCATTACCATTTTTAATCCTTTGGGACAAATTCAAAAATCAAATGACGCCAGACGCAAATCAGATCTTTCTCAAATTTCCAGGGCTCTTGAGCTCTATTATAATGATACCGGCAGATATCCTCCGTCAACGCTTGATTTTCGAATTTCTTATAATAGTACGCCTGTAGCATGGGAAAGTTCTTGGCAGCCATATATGTCCAAGCTTCCAGGAGATCCAAAACCTCCAAAAACATATATCTATTACGTCCCGGATCCTGCGGGGCAAACATATTATTTATATGCTAGTCTAGATAGAGGCACAACTGATTTACAAGCATGTAATGGTGGCAGTGCATGCACGACAGCCGCTTCTGGCCCTGGGGCCAATGTTTGTGGTGGTGTATGTAATTTAGGAGTAACAAGTCCAAATGTCACACCATAATAAAATGAATAAAGAAAAATATATATATAAGATACAGATGCGAGGTTTTACGTTGATCGAATTACTTGTGGTGATGGTTATTATTGGGTTACTCTCAACGCTTGGTGTAGTCAATTATCTCGATGCGCGTGTTCGGGCAAGGGATGCACAACGAAAAGCTAACCTTCAGCAAATACAATCTGCTCTTGAACTGTATCGCGCAGATCAATCAGCATATCCAGCGACAATTCCAGCTTGTGGGAGTCCATTTCGCGATCCAACAAATACGACAACATATCTGCAGAAAATTCCCTGTGATCCTACAAACGCTACACCACATACATATACATATAGTCTTTCTGGAGCGAGTTATACACTTCGCTCGTGTTTAGAAAATGAAAGAGATGGACAAAAGGATACGACAAATAGTGCTCCTTGTAACGGTACGACAAACGTATCATATACGCTCATATCATTGTGAGTTTAATCCCTTTGTATGAAACACATTACTGGTAACAAGTACACACTCAGAAAAGGAATATCGATGCAGCGTGGATATACATTTATTGAACTTCTTGTCGTATTTTCGATTATGGGGATAGTTGGGGTTATTGGAATGGCTTCTTTTGTTGGTTTTAATAATAATCAGATTGTCGAGAGCGCGACATCCGAAGTTTCAAATTCGCTCACAATAGCTCGTCAGCGAGCTCTTTCTCAAATAAAACCTCCAACATGCACAAGTGCACAAGTGCTGCGTGGCTATAGAGTTTTTATTACGGTTGTCACTCGTACCTATCGTGTTGAAGCACTTTGTGGAACGCAGGTTATTCCTATTTCAACCAAACAACTTCCTGCACAAATTAGTTTTGATACATCGACACCAACAAGTATTTTATTTGTAGTCCCTAACGGGACAGCTTCTCCACCTGGTACAATTACACTAAACGGGTATGGCAAAACGAAACAAATAATTGTCGACAGTTCGGGTACAATTTCTCAACTATGAAAGGTCAATCACTTATTGAAGTTCTCGTTGCATTGGGGATAATTTCTCTTATTGTGACGGGTGTCGCTACAATAATCACGCAGTCATTAAGTAATACGCAATTTAGTAAAGATCAGGAAGCAGCAACGAAGTATGCGCAGGAAGGTTTAGAAACCGTACGAAGTGTTCGCAATAGCAATTATGCTACCTTTGCTACCCTCAGCGGGCGATATTGTTTGGGAGCAAATTCACAAAGTTTGGGTGCAACGCAGCCATCATGCACGGTGCCTAATGTAGAAACGTTTATTAGAGAAATCAGGATTGAACAAACACCAGGTTGCAATACCAATGCAGCGAAAGTGACTGCAACAGTTTCATGGACTGATGGAAAATGCCCGGCAAATGGTTATTGTCATAATGCGAGTTTGGTTACCTGTCTTTCAAAAATAAATCCAGTAACGGCGCCTTAAATGAAAAAAAGAAAACAACAATTTAGAGGTTTTACATTGGTTGAACTATTGGTCGTGATGACAATATTTCTTTCTGTGGGAGGCATTATTATTTCTGTATTGTTTATTTCCTTTCGAGGTACGAGCAAATCGGAGGTTGTAACGGTCGTAAAGGAAAACGGTAAATTTGCTCTTTCTCAAATGGTAAAATCAATTCGCTACGCTGGTAGTCTCAATAATCCCAGCACATGTGTCCCGACAGCTAGTACACCCACTTTGACAATTACGTCACTTACTGATGGCGGACAAACGACATTTAGTTGTCCGGGTAATTTGACGAGTCCTATTACATCAAATAGTGCTGCCCTAATTGATGCCTCAAAAGTCGCGGTAACATATTGCTCATTCACCTGTACGCAAAGTTCCCTTTATGATCCTCCAAGAATCACCATTCAATTCACGCTCACTTCAAAAACCAGTGGAGGCGCACTCGAAGATAAAAGCACAATCCCCTTTCAGTCCTCAGTAATCATGAGAAACGCCGCACAGGATCAATAAAATTTTCGTCAGAAACTTGCAAATCAATTAGGAAGTGGTATACGATGAAAGAGAGTATATTTTATGCGTGGTCAGATGCTGCTTATTGTGGTTTTAGTGATGGTTGTCATAATGACAGTTGGCTTATCGGCGGCATCACGCACCATAACAAGTATTCGGGTTTCAACAGATGAAGAAGCTTCTGAACGGGCTTTTTCAGCGGCTGAAGCTGGACTTGAAGTTGCGATTAGTCAAAATAATAATCTCGTAACTGGAACACTTGATAACAGTACGTATAGTACTACCATTAGTGACTTATCAGGTGTGGAGTTTTTGCTCAATAACAGCATGGCAGTTTTGAAAGACGACTCGGCTGATGTTTGGTTATCAAGATATCCGAGTTATGCACCGCAATATACAGGGAATCTGACAATTTATTGGGGTTCATCAGCGGATTTGTGTAATACTGTTGAAAATGTAAACACTATGGCAGCACTTGATATTGTTGTCATATCAGGAAATAGTAGTAATCCGACCATGCGGCATTATCCAGTTGATCCATGTGCCGCAAGAAGGGGCAATAACCAGTTTGGAGCTGTTTCGGGTGGAGGAACAATTAACGGACGAACGTTTGCTTATGCGACAACACTTGCTATAAACAACGGTATTATGGCACGAATTATCCCGTTGTATTCGTCAGCAATTATTGGAGTCAGGGGTTGCAATGCCGGAGGTGGAGGATGTCTTCCCTTACCTGCTCAAGGTTCGATTATTGAATCAATAGGCGTATCTGAAAATGCTCAGCGTAAAATTATAAGTTTTCGTGCATATCCTAAATTACCGACGGAACTCTTTCCTTTTGTAATTTTTGTACCTAATTAATGAAAAGTACTGCCTTTGGATTAGATATAGGTTCAACCTCGATAAAAGTCGTGTGGCTTGATCGTGAGAAAAATGTTTTAACGTATGTTTCGTCATCCTCAACTCCAACACCTATGCCAGGAATGCAGTCAGAATCCCCGTTCGACCAACAAGAGGCAGCGCAACTTATTAATAAACTAGTTATCGATGCAAAGATTAGTACGGACAACGTTAATATCGCGCTTCCTGAGAATCATGTATTTACCAAAGTGATTTCGATGCCCGTGTTAAGTGAAAAAGAACTCCAAAGTGCAATCTATTGGGAAGCTGAACAGTATATACCCGCACCGCTGGACACAATGGCGCTTGACTGGAGTATCCTTCAACGGCCGACCACAGTACTCCCAGAAGACAAAATGCAAGTGCTGCTTGTTGCAGCGCCTCTCACGCTTATAAAGCGATATCAAACAATACTCGAACTTGCAGGTCTCACAATAGTTTCAATAGAAACAGAAGTACTTTCAACAATTCGCAGTTTGGTTCCGAGTGATAACGCACCGACTAGTCTTATTGTTAGTATTGGATCTATGACTACTATGCTGTGTATCGTGCAGCGAGGGACTATTATTTTTAACTATTCCATCCCGCTTGGCGGACTTGCAATGTCTCGTGCGATTGCTTCTGATTTTGGATTAAATCCTGCACAAGCTGAAGAATATAAACGAGTTTACGGATTATCAGATAAAAGTTTTGGCGGCAAGCTAGGCAAAGCAATTGAGCCAATCCTCACTGCAATTTTATCTGAAATCAAAAAAGCCACCACATTTTATGGTGACAAATACAAAAATACACCTATTTCACAAATTTTATTAACTGGTGGTGGTGCATCTCTTCCTGGTATTACCATGTATTTTGCTCAGAATTTAAGTATTGAAACAGTCATTGCTAATCCCTGGAAAATGCAAAACATCGTGAATGTTCCTCAATCTATCGAGGTAAAAGGGCCGGAATATTCGGTTGCAGTAGGCCTTGCCTTGAAAGAGTATGAATAATAAAATCAATTTAATTGGGAGTAAAAATCATTCATCGATACCACTCGCATCAAGAAAATTACTGTTCATGCGGGCAATTGCAATGGTACTTCTCTTTGGTGTCTCAGCTGCTTCAATTATTCTCTATATCTTGATCGCATTTTCACCGTTGCCTCAAGTACAAGAACAGGAACGCCAAGCTCTGAGCACGATTTCTAACTCTAAGGGTGATATGGCAAAAATTGCACTCCTGCAAGATCGACTTATTGGCATTGCTACAATTATTAAGCAACGGACAAACTATGATGCAACTCTTGATTCGATAGTTGGGAAAATGCCTCCGGGAATTACTATTTTTCAAATTACCACGAATAATAAAGATATTACACTTACTGTGAGAAGTCACTCTCTGGAGGCGCTTACAACATTTGTAAATAATCTTACTGAAGCGACAAAAACGAAAGAATACACAAAAATAACGCTAAACAGTATTTTGAGTGATGATGAGAGTGGAATGTTTTCATTAACCGTTAGTGTGGGAGTTCTATGAGTAACGAAATATTTTTTGGAAAAAACAGTTTCAGGTTTTGGTACTACCGATATAAAGATTCGGCTTATTACAGTATTTCTATAATTGTTTTAACTATTGCGAGTTGTCTCTATCTTATTTTCCAATTTATTATTCCTCAATTTGAACAATGGTTTTCAATTCGAAATGAAATTATCGCCACAAGGCAGCGAACTGAAATTATCAATAGTAACATAGCGTATTTAAATACACTTGATAAAAATCTCCTAAACAAGCAGCTTCAAACATCTCTTCAGGCGCTTCCAGTTGAAAAAAACTTTGGGACTATTCTAGATTCACTGAATCTTGCAGCACTTCGGTCAGGGGTTTCATTTCAAGATTATTCATTTCAGGTAGGAAACATTTCGACACAATCTGCACAGCTCAGTAGTGCAAAGATTCCTGGTCTTTCTTCGGTAAGTTTGGGTGTCATTATTAACGGAACGGTTGATCAGGTGAGGCTTTTTTTGCGTGAGATGGCAAAGACGCTTCCTATCTCTGAGGTTATTTCAATTGATGGTGCGTCTGGAGCAGTTACCGTTACGTTTGATTTCTATCAAAAAAATCCCCCGACAACGACCCTTAAAAATGATGAACCAATTCCACATGTGTCAGAAACAAACGCAACAATTCTCAACCAGTTAACAACATGGCAAGGTGGTTCAATTAACAATGCAAATTCAGTTGGGGCTTCATCTTCAGGACTACCACTCTTTTAAGCTGACTATTCGTTTGCTGTTTTTATCAGGTCTGGTCTGACCTTGTGGGTTTTTTTCACAGACTGCTCTTTTTTCCACTCGGCGATTTTTTTGTGATCACCTGAAACGAGTACTTCTGGAACGTCATGTCCGTCGTAACTTCGCGGCGCTGTAAAGTGAGGATATTCAAGAACTGTTTGGTCCTCTACAACGGCAAACGATTCATCCTCGGTAGCACCCTCTGGTAAAACTCCTGGAATGAGTCTGACAACAGCATCAGTAATAAGCATACTTGGTAATTCTCCTCCGGTAAGTACAAAATCTCCAATGGATATCTCTTCATCGATATAGTGTCTAATCCTGTCGTCAATCCCCTCGTAATGTCCGCATATGAGAATGAGATGATCAAGGTGTGAGTACTCTTTGGCTATTTGCTGATGAAATACTTTTCCTGATGCAGTAAGCAGCACAATTTTCTCTCGAACATCTTTCTGTTTTTTTCGCATTTCCTCTTTTGCGTTTACAATTGCACGATGTAAAACGTCTACTTTCATTACCATGCCAACTCCCCCACCATATGAGGTATCATCAACCATTTTATGTTTTCCTTCACCAAAATCACGGATATTAACAAAAGAAATCTCCAGGTGGCCTTTCTCTCGTGCGCGTTTCATTATGGAATACGCAAAAGGGCCTTCAAACATTTCAGGAAAAAGTGTCAAAATAGTTATTTTCATAGGTGTATTGTATCAAATTAGCTTGCTGTATATAAATAAATACCAGATTCGGTTTCTTTTTTGAGGGTAAATTTGCTCAGCGGAAACTGGTAGGAGAGAATTTTTGTTCCTGGCTTGAGCTCTTGTTTGAGTTTCTTCTCAAGTGCTGGAACATGTGTGGGGATATTATAAAACATAACGACAGTTGCGCTTCTTAAATCAGCTTGGTGATATGATTTACAATAAACTGCAACTAACGGCTTTACACCTTTTATCATTGCCATCAAATTGGTCCAGGCTACAAGAAAAGGATTTATTTCCCAACCCCGTGCGTATGCACCTTTTTGTGCAGCAACGATAAGAATTCTCCCATCACCAGAACCTAAATCAACGACAATATCTTTTTTCTTAACATTCCCAAGCTGCATCATCTCATTGACGATATGCATTGGAGTTATGACAAACGGTGCGCCAATAAAAAAAGACGCGTAAAAATAACATAAAAAAAGAATGAGGGATAAAAGAAAAAGAATGAGTAGCGTTTCAGTGACCATGTTCCGCTGGACGAGAAGTATTACTCGTTTTCAGCAAGAGAAATGTTAATGCGGACGTTTTCTTTCATTGCTTTGATTTTCATGATGTTGCGAATACTGCGGATGACTTTTCCTTCTTTGCCGATGACTTTACCCATGTCTTCTTTGGCTACTGTTACAATGAGGTTGCGTATACCGTTTTCGCCCTCTTCTTCTTCAACGGTAACTACGTCGGTGTTATCTACGATGGATGTAACGATGAACAGAAGTGTATCTTTCATTTATTATTTGGTTATCTCCTGAAGGGTTGCAGAAGGCTGAGCACCTTTACTTACCCAATGGTTATATTTATCCATGTCGATCTTTTTTATACCGTTTGGTCCTTTTTCGTATGAGCCGAGCATATCAATAAATCCGCCGTCTCTCTTACTACGTTTTTCCTGCACAACGACACGGAACTTGCGTTCTCCCTTTTTTCCTCTAGGTGATAATCTGATTACGAGTGACATAGTGTGTCTATTTTACCATTATTTGCCGATCTTCTCAAGTGCTACTTCTGCAGCGTTTTCTTCAGCCTCTTGTTTTGATTTTCCGGTTCCTTCACCAAATTTTTCGTTCTCAACAAAAACCCCGATTGTGAATAGTTTTGCGTGTGCTGGCCCTTCTTCATTAAGTACTTTATAAAGTGGTGAACTTTGTTTTTTACTTTGGACATATTCTTGCAGTAAGCTTTTTGGATCTTTGAAAACTTTTTTCTGAACGTAGGTTTCAATCTCAGGGACAAGTACTTCGTGAAGAAAATCTGAAACCGCTTGTATACCTTGATCCATAAACAGTGCGCCTATAAATGCTTCGAAGGTATTTGCGAGAATTGATTCGTTTTCGCGACCTTTTGAATCTTCCTCACCTTTGGAAAGCAGGAGGCTTTGTCCGAATTCGAGTCTTTTGGCTGTTTTGGCAAGGCTTTTTGTATTCACAACGAGTGATCGGAGATTGGTTAAAATACCTTCATCAAAGTCAGGATAGGTTTTGTACAAATGATCTGAGATAACAAATGAGAGGATACTATCTCCCAAAAATTCAAGCCGTTCGTTTGATTCAAGCTTTTCTTTGGTTTCGTTCAAATAGGAACGATGGACAAAGGCCTGCCTGTGCAAATGTTCGTTTTTAAATGTTGGTAGTATAATCATAATTATTTTTTAACAATGTGTCCTAAGACGCCATTTATAAATCCAGGACTTGTGTCATTGCCGAATTCCTTTGCAAGTTCTACTGATTCATCAATAATAACATTTGACGGTTCTTTTTGGACAATAAGTAATTCATACACTGCCAGACGAAGGATTGCAAGGTCTATCTTATTTATCTTTTCAACAGGATAGTCAGGTGCAGCATCTTTTATACTTTTATCAATAAGATCTTTATGTTTGAGCAATTCTTGTATGTCAGGGCTGACTTCTTGTGTATGGAATTCGATGCTGAAAAGATCTTGGATTTGTCGTTGTCTTCTTTTATGACGTGGATCGAGAGATGTTTTCATGCTGACTATTTAGCAGCCTTAGTTTTGACAATTTGTTTGCCTTTATAAAAGCCGCAGTGGAGGCACATTGTATGAGGAAGCTGACGCTCGCCGCAGTTTGGGCAAAGAATTGATTCGATTACACCAAGATGAATAGCAGCTCTACGCTTCCCCTGACGTGCCCGTGAATGTCTTTTCTTAGGTTCTTGTGACATAGTTTCATTTGTTTGGAAAAGATTTTTTCAAACAATAACGTACATTTTACCGTATTTGAGCTTAAGTTGCAAGAGATTTTCTATTAAGCCATGATAAGTCGATTAACAATACTCTTTGACGGTGAGCCGACAAGGGTTAATCCTGTTAAAGGTCTTGATCCAGGTCTTCGCTGTCGCCATGTTTTAAATCGTAAATCTCTCAGTTCTACTAGTTCTTTTTTCCCATCTGTAGTTGTAACCGTTGTACCAATTGTTATACCACTTTCTTCTGCTATTCTTGAAGCTGCGGGCCATTCTTCCTGGCCTTTTCTTGAAGTCTCTACCACAGCTGCTAATCTACGCTTTACGATCTCTCCATTTGATAACTCAACGTCTATCATGGCATCAGTTGCCAGATCAACCCAATGCGAAGCTGATGAAAGCAGTCTTGATCGTGGTACTTCAAGTTGATCTAATTTTCTAAAAACTCTTTGATCTGTATTAAAACGTTTAAATAATAATCTATCAAACGAATAAATGGGAGTTTCCGGACCAAGTTCTTCTGTGGGAAGTTCTGTTGCATGAACAGGAATCGAAATTCCGTCTGCTGTTTCCATAAACGCACCTAAGCCAGCTGTAGCAGTAAGTTTGCGTTTGAGTGCATGTTCATTTACACCACCAAAGATAAAATCTTTATAAAGTGGATCATCACCAGGTCCTGCGGCAACCATCGTTGCATAACGTTTCGCTAGTTCTGATTGACTTCCGAGAAGAAACATTTGAGCAGCGTTGGATCCATCAGTGCCGTCAATAACAATAACACCTTCCACTTCTCGATTTGGATGTACAAATTCAGTAAGGAATTCCTCAGAGCGTATTTCCCAGTTACGGCCACTGTCAGGGGAATCTTTTAAGAAATCGCGGAGTCCTTTTTCAATATCACGATCTACAACTAATTGTGGTTCTCCGTATTGATTGAGATCCCCTGTCAACTCTGCTCCGCGTGGACCTAGATCGTCATGGATTTCTCGCGAGAGATCTAATAAACTTTTTCCAATACGAGAGAATTCATCAACTTCACTAGAGCTTAAATCTACTTCCATTCTATTCATTGTGGAATTATAACGCTACTTGTATGATTAAACAAGGCAAGGAGTTATATTATAAGCTAATTATCTCTGTCTCGTATTCTGGTGGGGGTTCTTCTAGGAATTGTTCTGCGGTGAATTGACCTGATTGGGCGTCTGGGTACTTAAGGATGTTTTGGGCGGCTCGGTTAGCTCTGGGGAGAGCCCAACTCACGCCTGCAACATCCATGCCCTTCATACGAACACCCTGGACAAACGCTCCAGCCAAAGAATCTCCGGCTCCGGCAGTGCTTACGATGTCTTTAAACGGAATCTTAGGGATTTTTTGCACAACAGCGGTGTTTCCTACCAGAACGAGTGAGCCTTCTGAACCAAATGATAAAAGAATGTCGAGTTTATCATTGTTGTAGATTTCACGTAATTTTTGTGCAAGGGCAATTCTGTCTGTAAAGTTTCTGTTTATTTCATTCTCAGCAGAGAGAATTTTTCGTACTTCATCGACATTTGCAGCAAAAAATGAAGCATGCTTCATGATTTTTTTGAAAACATCTTTGTGCTCGTCATTTCTTGCAAGGAGATTTATTTCTCCTTCCGTTGTTAACACGGCGATAGGCAGATTATGCTTTTGGGCATATGCGAAAGCATTTAATTTGCTTTGCAAGCCATTACCAGCAGCTGCACCGATCATTACTATACCTGGAATGCCATTTTTTGGTGTTTCAACTTGTACGGCAGGCATGCGTTTGTCTTTAAAACTTAAAATTTTGGTATAGTTTTTTGATTCCACAAGTAGCGCAATAGGGTTTGCAGCATTTTCAACTGCAAAATCTGTAATTGAATAAGTTATCCCCCTTTTATCAAGCGCGTCTAAAAGGATTTTTGTGGTGGGATCTTTGAGAGCAAGAGTAGTTATGAGATGTACTGAGCTGTAGCTTGGGTTTGCACTCACAATTGCTTGTGCCTGGCTCAAAAAATTGCCGAGACTGGAGCCAGGATGGAAAGTCCCTTTTTTAATACCATATTGTTGAACTTTCTTCTCTAATTCTTCAAGGGTGTAATAGACTTTTTTTCCTCCGGGGGTAACTTCAACTATTTCTGATTTGGAAGTGCAAATATAATCAACAGCTAGAGTTCCGACTGCGAGCATAACGGTGTCGGCTGTACCTAACTTATATTTGGCATTGAGATTGTCCATCGGGCGTGTAGCTTATCGTTAATCTTATAACGATGAGGTTAAAAAGTAAAGGGTAAATATCACCGAATCAATTAAAAACACAGGATATTTAATTATTTTTTAATGTGAGTATACTAGTCAGGAGAGACTTGTTTTAGGGTTTCTTTGGTTACTTTTTCGAGTAGTTTGGGATAGTTTTCCAAACTAGGGAAAAAAGCATCAGCTGTATGTTTGGCTTTTTGAATCATGTCAGTATCTGAAAAAGATGCGACCTTTAATTGTGGAATACCATGTTGAGCTGTGCCGTAGATACTTCCTGGGCCTCTCAGTTTAAGATCCAGTTCTGCCAGTTCTGCGCCTGAATAAAGTGTTTCCATACCTTTTAGCCTTTGTGATGTTTGTGCCTGCTGACTATCGGTGAATAAAAGACAATATGACTGTTTGTCTCCTCTACCGACACGGCCTCTCAGTTGGTGAAGTTGTGCGAGTCCAAATCGTTCCGAGGCTTCAATCATAATGACCGTAGCGTTTGGTATATCAATTCCGACCTCAACGACTGGTGTCGCAACGAGAATATCAAATTCCTTGTCTTTAAAGCGTTTGAGTACTTCATCTTTCTCTTTGCCTTTCAATTTGCCGTGTAGAAGTCCCAGTTTCAAATCAGGAAACACTTCCTTACTAAGCCGCTCGTATTCTTTGGCGGCTGCTTTTATGGTCATCTGGCTTTCTGAAACTTCAATAAACGGGCAAATAATAAAGATTTGTGAGTCTGTTTCTGTAACTTGTTTTCGAATCCACGCGTATGCGCCATCTCGTTTTTCCGGCGGCACGAGCCAGGTTTTAACAGTTTTTCTTCCGTGGGGCATTTCATTAAGATACGATAGATCCAAGTCGCCATACATCGTTAACGCAACTGTTCGGGGAATTGGTGTTGCTGTCATGGTAAGTAAATGCGGATTATCACCTTTTTGCCTGATGACGCCTCTTTGTTCAACGCCAAAGCGCTGTTGTTCATCAATTATTACAAGACCAAGGTTTTTCAGTGTCACATTTTCAGATAGTAGTGCATGTGTACCGATTAACATATCGTATTCCTGATCTTTTGGTGATTTTTTACTTCCTGTTATCAATCCAACACGAACTCCAAGCGGTTCAAGGAGTTTTGAGATTGATGAGAAATGTTGTGTTGCAAGAATTTCTGTTGGCGCCATAAGAATAGATTGAAATCCGTTAAGACTGGCTTCATACATTGCAATCGCAGCCACAACGGTCTTGCCGCTCCCGACATCTCCCTGAAGTAAACGGTTCATTGGTTTATCTGTTCCCAAGTCTTTGAGGATATCATTCACTGCTCGTTCCTGCGCACCGGTGAGTGCAAAAGGCAGAGATTTGATAAATTTGGTGAGTTTTTTTGCGTGTTTTTCGATAGCAAAAGGATTTCCGATTTGTTGTTTTTTCCAGGCTGTACGTCTTTTCTGGGCTGCAAGTTGCATAAGAAAAAGTTCATCAAATGAAAGCCGCACTCGTGCTCTTTCAGCAGTTTCTAGATCTGGCGGAAAGTGTATATCTTTTAAAGCCTCATTCAGTTTCATGAAGTGTTGGCTTGATATAATTTCCTCAGGAAGAAATTCCTCTACTTCATCAAGATGTTCTTCAAGGAGATTGTTTATTTGTCGTCTCAGCCATTTTGACGAGACACCTTTGGTTTCAGGATACACAGGGATGAGTCGTGCTGTATGCAAAGGTTGTGTGGCATCTGTTTGCAGAATTTCATATTGAGGAGAGGAAATCGTAAGTTTCTTGCCGAAAAAATCAGCTTTGCCTGATGCTGAGATCGTACTGTCTACGGGAATGTTTCTGGTCAAAAAGGGCTGATTAAACCACGTCAAAACGACTGTGCCAGTTCCATCAGTGACTGTCGCTTTTTGCATGGTTTTAATTCTGTTTCCACGTAAATAATTCGTTTTTATCTCAAGGACAGTGCCCTGAATCGTTACTGTTTCTCCAGGCTGGATATTACCGATTTTTGAAACAAGTGAATAATCTTCGTATCTGGATGGCAAATGGTAAAGAAAATCTTCAAAGGTGTTGATGCCGAGTTTTTCCAGTCTGGAGGCATACATTTTGAAGACTCTACTGCCTAGTGAAACGGGAGTTTGAAGATTTGAAGGCATGACACCTAGGATTATAGCACGTAGAAAAAACTAGCCAAGAAGGATAATATACGGAAGGAATGATGAAAGGATCAGCGATACTGCCGCCACAAACATAACGACTCGCCAAAATTTTTTGTGTTTGCTAAATGTATCCATAATCCGTCTTTAAAGTATACCGTATTTTCTCTGTTCTATCAAAATCTATTTTTTAATTTTGACAAATTTTCTTGGGCCAACCTGAATTAACGCTTCGTTATCCTTAAGTAAGTTCTCAACACTAACTGCTGGATCAGATATTTTTTCATTGTTAACCTTTACTCCACCCTGCTCTATCAATCGTCTTGCCTCTGATTTGCTCGTTGCGTGATTTGTTTCAATCAGCACATCGACAATTGTGTGCTCAACGTTTGTGAGTTTTACTGTCGGGATATCAGATGGCAATTCTTTTTGCTGGACTGTTCGCTCAAAGTAATCCTGAGCCTTTTTTGCTTCATCTTCATTATTAAGTTGTTTGACTATTTCAAAACCGAGTTTCTTTTTATAGATGACAGGATTTGCATCTTTTTTGAGAAGCTGATCTATCTCTTCGATTTCAGACATTGGCATGTCTGTCAGGTATTCAAATGATTTGACGATGACATCATCTGAAAGTCCCATGATTTTGCCGAAGAGATCCTCTGGTTTATCCGTTAGGCCGATAACGTTTCCTTCGGTTTTCCCAATCTTTCTTCCTTCAGAATCAGTGAGAAGTGGTGTTGTCATGACAAATTTATCTTTGTTGAGGTATTGTTTGACGAGATGTCGTCCAACGAGCATATTAAACATTTGATCACTGCCTCCAATTTCCAAATCAACTTCCATTGCTACAGAATCATAGCCTTGCAAAACAGGATACAAAAATTCGCGCATATTAACTGTTTGGTCTTGCTTCATGCGTTCCTGAAACAAATCCCGTTCGATGAGCTGTTGGAGAGATAATTTTCCGAGAATATCTAAAAGTTCAACAAGTCCGAGTTTGTTCAGCCAATCTCCGTTGTAAAGAATTTTGACAGGATTTTTGCCTTCAAAGCGCACGATTTTACTTGCCTGCATGACATATTCTTTAGCATTGGTCCTCAGTTCATCACGATTAAAAAACTTGTCGCGGGCTTTTATCTTTCCGGAAGGATCACCGGCCTGTCCTGTGCCATCACCTATTAAAAATATAACTTCATGTCCCAAATCCTGCCATTGTCTCAGTTTGCGAAAACCAACCATGTGACCAATATGTAGTTGTGTTCCCGTGGGGTCAAATCCTTGATAGAGTCGTAGTTTCTTTCCACTCTTAAGTACCTTTTCTAATTCGTCCTTCGTGGGGTAAATTGCCTGCACGCCGCGAGTTAATAATTCTTCGATCTTATCCATAGGCAGAGTATAGCAAATAATGAGAATAGATTTAAGTGAGAAGTTGAGTTATGGGTGTATAATTGGTACACTCATCTGACAAAATTATGCTGTCCAAACCTACTGTTTTTTTGTTTCATGGCTACGGGGGGAAGAAAACGACTTCCTGGCTCAATTGGATTGAGGCCAAGTTACAAGCTGATGGCTACACCGTCATTTCTCCAGACTTTCCCACACCATATATCCCCGATATAACTGCGTGGGAAGAAACACTTGCTCCATATAAAGATAAATTACCTGGATCAATAATTATTACCTACAGTTTAAGCGGCATTTTTGCTTTGTATCTTCTGCAGAAATATCAAATCGCAATCAGTCAGATAATTTGTGTTGCACTGCCCATAAATAAACTCGAAGGAGAAACGCTTGGAAGTTTGGTAAATAAAGTGAATGAACCTACAAAAGTAGCGTTGAAACGTTTTGTCGACCAGCCGGTTGATTGGCAGATCATTCAAAAACTCGCACCGGAAATTCATATTGTCCTCTCAACTGATGATTATGCAGTCCCGTATAAAGAAACCTATGAACATTATTTCGAGCTGATGCCCTCAGCGAATTTACTGACACTTCAGGATAAAGGTCACTTTAATACCAAACATCACGTTCTGGAATTGCCTGAAGTTTTATCACTTATCATAAAGCCGGCACCAACCGTTAACAAATCCCCTGCCCTTTTTGGTATAATAGATTCCACTCCTATGGATCACAGAACTCCAAAGCGCAGACGCATTAAAAGGGCATTAAATAATTTCAAATTGGGTAACATGTTAAGTCCAAATAAGCTCATCAAGTGGGGACTTATTGCCTTGGTGGGGGTGCTAATAGGCATTCCACTTCTCTTTGTGTGGTACAGCCGGGATCTGCCTACGCCTGGTACGCTTGTTGTTTCTAAATACAAAGATGCTACGCGTATTTACGATAAAAAAGGTGTGCTTCTCTATTCATTTTTTCAGGACGAGAACAGAACCTACGTAACTATTTCTGAAATTCCTAAAAATTTGCAGAGTGCCACGATTGCAATTGAAGATGAGAATTTCTACAAAAATAGCGGTTTTGATCCAATGGCCTACCTCCGCGTTGTAAAAGATGCGGCTACTGGTCGGGGTTTAACTGGAGGATCAACAATCAGTCAGCAGCTTGTTAAAAACGTGCTTTTGACTGACGAGAGAAGTTTGCCACGTAAAATTAAAGAACTCATCCTTTCTATACAAATTAATCAGGTGTATTCCAAAGATCAGATTCTGGAAATGTATCTCAATAATATTCCTTACGGTGGTACCGCAATCGGTGTTGAAGCTGCAAGTCAGCAATATTTTGGTAAAAAAGTAAAAGAACTGAATTTAGCCCAAAGCGCGTTTCTGGCAGGACTTCCGCAAAGTCCAAGCAGTTATTCACCTTTTAGTGGTGAAAAACTTTATTTAGGCAGAAGTAAAGATGTGCTTCGCCAAATGCGGGAAAACGGGTATATAACCAAAAAACAGGAAGCAAGTGCTTATGAAGAAATTAAAGGTTATTCCTTCAAACAAAAAGATATTGCCTCAATTAAAGCACCACATTTTGTGATGTATGTCAGAGAAATTCTCGTTAAAGAGTTTGGTGAACAAATGGTCACAAGCGGCGGTTTACAAGTGACGACGTCTCTTGATTATGAACTGCAAAAAGAGGCTGAAAAGATTGTCAAAGAAGAAGTCGACAAGCTTGAAAAGTACAAAGCCACCAACGGTTCAGCAGTTGTTTCTGATCCAAAAACAGGAGAAATTCTGGCTATGGTTGGCAGCAAAGATTATTTTGATGAAGAGAATGATGGTAATTTCAATGTCGCCACATCAGACAAAAGACAGCCTGGATCTGCTCTCAAACCAATAATGTATGCCGCTGCACTTGAAAAAGGATACACAGCAGCGACGCTGCTTATGGATACTAAAACAGAGTTCCCAAGTGTTGATAGTTCAATCCCGACATATATTCCTGTTAATTACGACGGCAAGTTCAGAGGCCCTGTTCAGGTGCGTTATGCACTGGGTAATTCGCTTAATATTCCGGCGGTTAAACTCCTCGCAAAGGTTGGTCTGGAACCGGTAATGAAAAAAGGGTTTGAAATGGGTATTGAGAATTGGGAACCAACCAAAGAAAATCAGGCCCGTGTAGGGCTCTCACTTGTCCTAGGAGGACGCGAAACGTCACTTCTTAACCAAGTCACTGCTTATAGTGTTTTTGCCAATAAAGGCGTCAGACAGGACCCGGTGAGTGTTTTGAAAGTAACAGACATAAAGGGTAAGAAATTATTTGAACATAAGAAAAAAGAAGGACCAAAAGTTCTCACAGAAGAGGTCTCATTTATTATCTCTCATATTTTGCTTGATAACAGTGCTCGTTCGGCTGCATTTGGTGCGAGTTCTGCTTTGAACATCAAAGGAAAAAATGTGTCAGTCAAAACCGGTACGACTGATGAAAAACGTGATAACTGGACGTTTGGTTATACTCCTTCGTATGTCGTCGGTGTGTGGGTTGGAAACAATGATAACACTCCTATGAATGCGCAAATTGCATCAGGTATAACTGGTGCAAGTCCAATCTGGAATCGAATCATGACGCACGTTTTGAAAGACAAAGGTGATGAACAGCCACAGAAACCTGAAAATGTTATTGCACTGCAAATCGATAGTCTAGCTGGTGGGTTGCCACACGGAGGTCAGGAAGCACGATCTGAATATTTTGTCAAAGGAACAGAGCCAACAGGTGAATCTTCTATCTACAAAAACAAAGACGGAGAGAATTATCTTGTCTTTAAAGAAGACGATCCTATCTCAGGTGATGGCCAAAATCGTTGGCAAAAAGGTATTGATGAATGGATTGAGCAAAACCATAAAGATGACAAGTTATATCATCCTCCAGGAGAACTGAAAGAAGATAAAAAAGAAGAAGAAAACAAACCAGCTGAGCCAACGGCTACACCGACTCCAACTCCCACGCCTGCAGTGCAGGGCGCTGCTGTGACTCCAGCTCCTTAATTTGTCTATCGGCGAGTTTAGATTGGTTTTAAGGGATTTCTTACTTGACTTCTAAGGGCTTTCTTTTTAGTATAGTAAAAAATGAAGCTATTCCTGTCCATTAATAAACTCTATGCATTTTTCCTCCTTCTTCTCCCCTCACTTATCGCAGTTTCATGGATAAATGTGTTCATCGGAAATGCGCAGTACAACGTTCCTAACTATACGGTAACATTTGTTTTGCCGGCTTTGGTTGTGGCGTATGCTGCGTCTCTTATAACCGCTGAAAGTTTGAATGAAGGATACAACTTCACCTTAGGCCGCGTGGCTTTTACGTTTATTGCACTTTTGGGAGGACTTTATGCTTTTTCTTTGGTTCTTAGTTTTTTTGGTTTTCAGTCGCTCTTTCTTACAGCCCCTATCCCCTCAGTCGTTGAATATGACAAAGTTGCTGTTTTGGGAACGAGTACCCAGGTTGATCCGAGGGAAACGGCGAGTAAATTCTATAGTGCTGAGCTTCTTTTTACTGTCATCCTTCTTGCTTTCTTTTATGCAGTTGCATCACTGCTGTTTAAAGCATCTGAATCAACAAATATTGTGAAGCATTATCTAACAACAACAAAAAAACGCAAAGTTTCTTCAGGAAAAAACAAAAAGAATACAGGGAAAAAATCGCGAAGGAAAAAGAAGTAGTTATTTCAGTTTTGCGTGGAATGTCTCGTGTAACAGTTTCAAAATCTTCTCTCTGATTGGTTTGATGTCTTCGTTGGTTAAATTTTTACTCATGCTTTGATAGACGATGTGGAACGTTCGGGTTTCCTGATATTTATCAAAAAGTGTTACTTCTGTAATGAGTGGACTTTGTTTGGCAAGTGCTTCCAGTAAATCCCCTGTCGTGACATCAGAAGGCGCTATGACAGCGATATCTTCAATGAGTTGTGGATATTTGCTTGGCGGTGTGTATGTGCGCTTTTGGCGGACATGTGCGAGCAGTACTGATAAATCGAGTTCAAAATCAATTGTTGTGTCGTCAATGATTTCAATAACGCCAAGTTCCTTTTTACTGATATAAATTGTGGCACCGTTTCGCTCTTCTGGCAAATTGGTAAATGAAAGCGCTCTAATGCCTAAGTCATCAAGCAGTTGTTCGACAAGACCTTTAACTTCATAAAAGGAATTTTTGGGTTTTCTGATGAGTCCTGAGAGTCTCATTGCTTGTCTTGGCAACTCTCGGGTTTTTTCATAAATATTTGCGATTTCAAATATTTTGATGACTGTATGGTCAGGATTATTGTCAGCTACCTGAAGAAGGCTTGGAATTAAGGTTTGGCGCATAAACACAAATTCTTCGTTTAAGGGATTATGAATGGTGACTGCTTCATCATGTTTGCTGGTGATAAGCTCTTTTGAAACCATTGGATAGGTATAGACTTCTGTGAAGCCCCAATATTTGAGACTGTCTTTGATCCGGTCTTCCCAAAAGAGATCACTTTTCTCGATATGGACATATTCTTTGTTGGTGATTGGCGGCAGTGAGCCTGGGATGTTGTGGTAGCCATACACACGGGCAATTTCTTCGATGATGTCTTCGGTGATTTGCATGTCCAGTCCACTCTTTTTTGGCGGGACAATGACATCAAGCGTTGTGCCTTTGAGTTTGACTTCAAATCCGAGTTTGGTCAGGATTTCAACTGATGTTTTGAGAGGGATGGTTATTCCGACGACACTGTTAATTTTTTCTTCAGTGACAGAAATTTTGGTTGCTTTTGGTTTGGTTTCATAGATTTCTATGATGTTTGAAACGATTTTAGCGTTTGCGATTTTTTCAAAGAGTTTTACACCAGCTGCAAATGCGTCAGCTGCATATTCTGGATTGAGGTTTTTCTCGTTAAGAACTGCGGCTTCTGTTCGGATGCCGTGTTCCATTGATGTTTTACGAATTCTTGTATGTGCAACACTGTCGATAAAAAAGAGGATGCGTTTGGTCTCATTGGTGACGACACTGTTGGCAGTGCCCATAACGCCAAGCAAATCGACAATTTGGCCGGTTCCGTCGTCTGCAACGATGTCTCCGCCTGAAAGTGTATAGACTTTGTCGTCAAGTGTTTTTATTTTTTCTCCACGTTTTGCTTCTCTGATGATGAGTGTGTAATTGGTGAGTCTGTCGTAATCAAAGACATGTGTCGGGTGGCCAATTTCGCGCATGATGTAATTGGTAACGTCGATAACGTTGTTGAGGCTTCTGATGTCTGTTGATTCAAGTCTGTCTTTGACGTATTGTGGTGAATCTTTGAGGTTTACTTCCATGATGACTGCGAGAATTCTATGCACAAGCTTTGGATCATTTTTGATTGTCATTTTGGGACCATTTTTAATTGTCACTTTGGGCATGGTGAGTTTGGGTTCAGTGAATGAAGCTTTGATTCCTGATTGTGGAAGGACGGTTGCTGCTTCTCGTGCGATGCCGATAACTGACATGAGTTCTGGTCGATTGGTTGTGACTTCGATGTCATAGACATAGTCGTCTTTTTTGAATTTCTCGATACGTTCAACTGACACACTTGAAAGTGATAGTTTTTCAGCTATTTGTTTTGGTGTTGCACTGGTTTTAAGATATTCTCTCAACCAGCTGTCTAAAATTTTAATATTCATAAAGTTTACTAATTAGAATTGTTTCAAAAAGTCCAAATCGTTTGCATAGAGTGTCCTCAGATCGTCGATTTTAATTCCTTCTTTCATCATAAGTACCCGCTCGACTCCCCAGCCAGATGCGAAGCCTGTGTATTTGTTTGGATCGATTCCGCCTGCTCTGAGGACATTTGGATGGACCATGCCGGCGCCTCCGAGTTCGAGCCAGCCTTCTTTGCAGAGTCTGCATTTTTCACTTCCGATTTTGCCTGTTCCTTTGCAGACACCGCATGAAACGTCGGTTTCAAATGATGGTTCTGTAAATCTGAAATTGTATGGTCTGATGCGTGCTGTTCGAGTTTCGCCGAAATATGATTTGACGAAATAATCCAAAACACCTTTTAAGTGAGATATCGAAATATTTTCGCCGACGACGAGGGTTTCGAATTGGTGGAAAACAGGTGTGTGAGAAACGTCTGATTGGCGTCTATACACTTTTGCGATATTGAGCATTTTGAATGGCGGTTTGACGCGCTCCATATGCTGGACTTGGCCAGTTGAGGTATGAACGTTAAGCATCATGCGTCCTTTTTGTTTATGCGGTGTACCTGCGATATAAAAGGTTTCGAGATCATCCCGAGCTGGATGGTTTTCCGGGAAGTTGAGTGCTGTGAAGTTATACCAATCATACGAAATTTCAGGATATCGTTCACGAGTGAATCCGATATGTTCAAAAATCTCAGTAATCTCTCTGATTGCCTGGGTAATAAGATGCAAACTCCCAAGCTCCGGCCTCTTCCCCGGTTCAGTGACATCAAGCATTTTACGAGTACTCGCCTTGGTCTTTTTAAGTTCCTTTTCTTTGGTGGCGATTGAATCCTCAATAATCGTCTTCACTTCATTCACAACCCTCCCCACCTCAGGCTTCTGCTCCACCGGTACCTTGGACATCTCTTTCAAAGCAGTTGTCAAAATCCCACTGCGTCCAAGTATCTGCAGTTTAATTTCCTCAAGTTCCTTCAAAGATTTCGCCGAAATAACAAGCGAAATTGCATTATTTTTAATAGATAAAAGATTTTCTTTCATAAAGATCATTATAACGTGAATCGGCCTCAACCTCAACCACGTCTGTTATATAAGATACGAGAAGTATTTATTTTTGTAAATCGGTTTTTATTTGTTCAATTTGTTTTTTTGTTTCTGGAAGGTGTTTAGTTATTATTTCCCAAATTTCTTGAAGATTAACTTCGTCATAGGTGTGAGTAATAATATTTCTTAGACCGATTATACTTTTCCAGGGAATGGAATTATATTTCAGACGGGTTTCTTCTGGTAAACGTTTTGCGGATTCTGCAATTATCTCCAGACGGTGCATAACTTTATCTTGTGTGCCGTAGTGTTCTTCAAATGATTTTAGATTCGAGTCCTTGATATATTCCTCAATGAGATTAATTGAAAACAGAATATCGGTAAGAAAAATAAGAGGATCTTTTTTCATGCTATAGTATTTGTACCTGTGAAGGAAGAATATACTGTTTTAATTCGGGTTTGATAAGATCATATTCGACTAAATCAACACGTTTTCCAAGTGCAGTTTCAAGTTCCTCTTGCAAATCAACTTTGAGAGCAACATAATCATATCCATGGACTGATTGAGGTAGTTCCACAAGCATGTCCACATCGCTTTGTTTTTTCATCTCATTTCTGGTTGCAGATCCAAAAACAGCTGCTCGAACGACACCATATTTTTTTAAAATGGGATTTGCTAATTGTTTTATAGTTTTAAGTTCCATAGAGAATTTATTATAACATTTTTTGGAAATATTGGGAAAAATCGGTGAAATTCTTGTTAAATTCTTTTTACAAGCAGGAAGCTTGTGTAGTTTTCTTTGAGGTCTTGGAGGTTTTCTTCTACTATTTTTAATCCGTAAATATCAGCCAGGACTCGGCTGCCCATGGTGGCGGTAGTTTTTGGGAGTTTGCCTTCGCTTAATGACTTGGCGACGAGGGCGTGGTCTATGAGTTCTCCTTCTCCGCTGGTTTGTTTGAGATGTGGGTATTTTTGGGCGAGTGAGCTTTTGCATTGGGCTAGGACTTGGGGATGGGTCATGATGGTGTCGATGTCCTTTAGCGTCGCATCATTTCGTATCATAAGGGTGTGGGAGATGATGATTGCGAATTCTTCGACGATTTCGAATTTGTGTTTGGCCATGGACTGGATGCTTTCGGTGACAGCGCCGCCGATTGAATTGTGAATGGCGATAAGACCCTGGTCGATTGAACCCTCGTGCAGTTCCGCAAAGACACGGTCTGAGGTGTGGAGATATTCGATTTTGTACTCTTTTATACCGTTTCGTTTGAGATAATAATTGATAGCTTCTTCGTTAAAGCTTCCCTTCCCTCCTTGAATGCCGATGGTGATGTACTCTTTATGAAGTTGTTTTGGGATGAGTTTGTTGTAGAGTTTATCGTATGCCTCCCCGAGTTTTATTCTCATGGGTTTGGTGTAGGGATTGTAATGTTGGAGGTTGGTAAAGAGTTCCCAGGTATCATGACATGTTTGCTCGCGTACATCTTGTAAACGCTTTGCACCCAGCGAATCAATGGTGGTTTCTTTCATCGCAATTTCATCAAGTAATCTTCCGATAAAGTGAGTTAATCCTTGTGAATCAGCTGCGAGCCTGTCGTGCTCATCTGCGGACATTTCGATAACGCTTAACCCTTTTTTTGCAAACACATTTTTCCAAAAGTCATAGGTTTTCTTCTCTGACGTGAACTGATCCATGACGATTGGCAAATCTGCAAATCCTTGAGTAGTACTGTCAGGACCAAACATTGGATGTGTTAGCAGTGCTTGTGTTTTGGAACCTTTCAAATATTTTTCAAAGATGTGTTTGGGGTGAAGTTTGACGGAAAGGACATCAATCAGCACCTGTTCAGGTCTGAAATAGTCTTTGTGTTCTGATAGGACAAACTCAAATGATTCGATGGGGACTGCAAAGAATATGGTATCGTTTTCGTAGGCTTTTTTGAGATCAGTGGTGATTGGTCCTTCTTCACCCTCAGCTTTTTTACGTTTATAAATAGTCACCTCAAACTCATCCTTCAAAAGACGAAAGAGTGTTTTTCCAAACCTGCCGTAACCGATTATGGTGACTTTTTTCATCTTAGAAGTAATCGTTGATTTTGGTGATATCAGAACAATAACTGACCCTTACGTATCGGTCGCCGTTTTTGCCGAAGGCACTTCCGGGTGTGACGAGAATCTGTTTGTTTCTAAGAAGATTCATCGCAAAAGTTTCGGAATCTTTTTCACTGTCAGGAATTCTTGCCCAAATAAACATACCACCCTTTGGCATTTCAAACGTCAGTCCGAGTGTTTTGATTTTTTCCGCAATGATATCCCGTCGGTCTTTGTAACTTTGGACAGTTGCTGTGTGCCATTTTTTATCAAAATTGTTGAGCGCATACGCACCGAGTTTTTGAAGCGGAAGCGTCATGCCAGAATCCATTTGTGATTTAATTTTGGTAAGACCTGAAACGACATCTTTGTTTCCGGCAATCCAACCCATACGATAACCGGCAAATGAAAATGTCTTTGAGAATGATCCAAGTTCAATTGCGATATCTTTGGCACCTTCTATTTGCATAATACTTGGAGCGACAAATCCGTCAAAGGTGAGGTCTGAATAGGCATTATCGTACAAAATAAACAGATTTTGTTCTTTTGCAAATGCCACGAGCTCTTCAAGCTCTGCAAGGGTTAAGACTTGTCCTATTGGGTTTGAGGGGAAGTTTACCCAGATTGCTTTGGTTTTTTTTGAAATTTTTGATGTGATATTTTTATAATCTGGTTTAAAATCATTTTCGGCAATCAAATCATAGGCAATTGGTTTGGCACCCAAAAGGATTGCAGGTTCTGTGTATGATGGATAACCTGGATCTGGAACCAATACCTCATCGCCTTCATCAAAAAGGACAAATGGGAGATGGCTGATGAGATCTTTGCCGCCGAGCACAATATCAACCTCAGATGTTTCAAGCATTGCACCGTAACGTGTTTTATACCAGGAAACGAGTGCTTGTTTAAATTCAGGAATGCCGGTATAGCCAGGATACATGTGTGCTTTTGGTTCGTGGAAAAATTCAGTTAGTTTTTCAAGATAGATTTCACTTGGAGTCACATCAGGACTGCCGATGCCGAAATGCAGGACCTTGCGTCCCGTCTTTTCTTCCACAGCCTTCAGTTCTCGCCCGAGGCGGAAATGGATGTATTCAGGGATAAGATCAACTCGCTTGGCTAGTTTCATACTTTTTTTTGTAATTTTACTGAATGGTCGTGAATTACCTTAAATAATTTTTCAACCAATGACTCAGAAATGCCCAAAATTTTGGCTTTGTTCTTTTTTGTATGCAGCACTTCTTCAAGGCGCTTTTTATCAAGCGGCGGCAGCTGCATTTCTTTTTTGTACTGTCCTACTTTCTCAACAATTTCCATGCGCTTTGATAACAAACCAACGATTTCATCGTCAATGGTATCAATTTTCTCTCGCAGTTTGTTTAAGTCATGGCTCATATTATTGATTTTGTGCTTTATGCCTTAAATATTGATCCATTATAACAAGAGCACTCATGGCGTCAACTATCGGAACTGCTCGTGGTAAAACACAAGGATCATGTCTGCCGCTTGCTTCCATAGCGATCTCTTCTTTTTGCTTATTTACCGTTTTTTGTTTTTTACTTATCGTTGAGACTGGTTTGAATGCGACACGAAAATGGATTGTCTGACCAGTTGAGATTCCTCCCAATGTACCGCCTGCATGATTGGTTTTTGTTTGGATTGTCTGATTCTCATCGACAAAAAACTCGTCGTTATGCTGACTGCCACGCATCGTTGTTCCTTCAAAACCTGATCCAATTTCAAAACCTTTCACGGCATTGATACTCATCATGGCTTTACCGAGCTCTGAAGGAATCTTATCAAAAACAGGCTCACCCAAACCTGCAGGAACATGTTTGATAACGCCTCGTATAACTCCACCAATAGAATCGCCGTCATCTCGCACTTCTTCAACGAGTTTGATCATTTTCTCAGCGATTTTTCCATCTGGACATCGGATAATATTACTTTCAATCTGATCCATAGTGACCTCGTTAAAATCAACAGTGGTTTTAATATCGCCGACACTTTCGACATAACTCAAAACCTCAACACCGAGTTTTTCTTTCAAATATTTTTTGGCAAGTGCTCCTGAAGCGACGCGGGCAAGTGTTTCTCTGGCTGATGCGCGTCCGCTGCCTTTCCAATTCCTGATGCCATATTTTGCTTCGTACGTAAAATCTGCATGTCCTGGTCTATAGAGTTCAATTAAGTTTCCGTAATCTTCAGGTCTCGTATCAGTATTGTGGGCAAGCATGAGGATTGGTGTGCCGGTTGTTTTCCCTTCAAAAACGCCTGATAAAATATGGATGATGTCCTGTTCTTTGCGTGGAGTGGTAATGGCACTTTGGCCAGGTTTTCGTCGATCGAGTTCCTTTTGGATTTCTTCTGCAGTTATTTCAATGTTTGGCGGGCAGCCGTCTATGACACAACCAACCGCGCCGCCATGCGACTCTCCAAAGGTTGTAACTCTAAATAAATGTCCAAATGTATTTCCAGCCATAATGCTTATTAATTAGTCTGATTTTGTTTCACTCTCATTTAAAATAGCAAGAACAGTCTGCATCTCTTCTCTTGTCAGTTGCCCTGGTGCTGATGCTTCTTCCTTTTTTTCTGGTGCAAAGATAAATTCGTTGCCCCAAAGTGCTCCGTATAGCCTCGTAATTGTACCATACTCCCCCATTCCCAAAATAATGTACTTTTTCTTTTCCTTTTTCAAACTCAACAGCAAATCAAGCAGTCGAAGGCCGTCTTCTGGTTTATTACATTTCGTTGCAATTTTTATAATGGCTGGTTTGTAGTTCATCATAATCGACATAACTTCAATCAGCTTTTTTTCTTCTGGTGTTGATTGATAATCGTGATAGGACGTTATCAAAGGAATTTCTAAGTTATTGTTCTGGATATAAGACAGTTCTTCCTGCTGGGTGATGACATCCAAATCGAGCATGCATTCTGATTTGCTGATTGCGGAAATAATCGACAAGCGGCGCTGTGTTTCCATCGTAGGCGTTTCTAAATGCTGTCTTCTCAAAACAAAAATGATTCTGTCTTTGTAGGTAAGCAGTTCGTGAACAAAATCAAAATCCAAATCTTCAATATAATCAAGCCAGACTTCAAAATAATGATAGTCATGAGCCAGCGTTATTTTTTCAAGCACCTCAGCTTTTGTTCTTTTTATAATCGGTAAACAGTAATTATGTGTCATACGTTTTCGTGCTCCTTTAAAATAGTCCTCAGCACATCTTCTGGTGCATCGTGTCCTGTATAGAGTTTAAACTGCTCCATTCCCTGGTAGAGCAACATCTCTGTACCATAGATTATTGTAGCACCTTGTTTCTCAGCATCGCTCAGGAATTTTGTTTTATGAGGCGCATAGACCGCGTCAAAGACAATATGATGACTCTTTATATATTCTTTTGGCAGCGGCGTTTCGTTTACATGTGGATGAAGCCCAACGGGTGTGGCGTTAAAAATAATATCCATGTCACTCACTTTTTCAAGCGCCTCAAATGAATATGCATCTCCTCCAAACGTATCAACAAGTGCTTCCGCTTTTTCAAAGGTTCTGCCAAACACTGCGAGTTGTCCGCCCAGTTTTGTTACGCCGTATGCAACCGCTTTTGCTGCGCCGCCTGTGCCAAGCAGGGCAACGGTTTTATTTTCAAGTGAGGTGATTTTCTCAAGCGGTGTGACAACACCCAGCCAATCAGTGTTATAGCCGTGTAAGACACCATTTTCGTTTACTATTGTGTTAACGGCGCCGATTTTTTGTGCGGTTTCATCGATGACATCAAGAAATTTTCTCACATGTTCTTTATGCGGCACAGTGCAGCTGATGCCTCGTATATGCATTGCCCTGACGCCTTTGAAAAAATCTTCAAGTTCCTCAACTTTCACATTGCAGCCGACGTACACGTATTCGTTATCGATGCCAAGTGCTTTGTATGCGGGATTATACATTTGCGGACCGAGTGAATGGCCGACGGGGTCACCTATTACCATACAAATTTTAGTTTGTGCTGTGATGTTCATAAATGTTTGATCTTTTGTATAACTTCTTGCGCTACTTCATTTGGATTTTTGTCGTCGGTTTCAACAATGACATCTGCGTAAAAGTGATACAGTGGCTGGCGCAAGTCGTAGAGCTCTTTTGCTTTTTCTTTGTCTTTAAAAAGTGGTGGCGGTTCGTCCTGGTGGACGCGGCTTTTTGCTGTTTCAAAGCCAGTCTGTAAAAAGACCACGACCCCATTTTTTTTGAGATAAGCGATACTTACCTGGTTCATGACAATACCGCCTCCTGTTGAGATAACATGATTTTGTTCGTCTTTAAGCTCGTTGGCAACAAGAATTTCAAATTCGCGAAACGCGATTTCTCCGTCTTTCTCAAAGATCTCTCTGTCAGATTTTCTGCCTGATTTCTCAACAATAACCGTATCCATGTCGATATATTTGAAATCGAGTTCAGCAGCAAGTTTTTTAGCGATAGTTGTTTTTCCGGCTCCCATGAAGCCGATTAGAATTATATTCATACGATTTCCTTTGTTTTTATTCCCAACTCTTCTATTGTACCCCAAAATTCAGGAAATGACTTACTGACAACTTCGGGATTATGTATGACAAGTCCTGGAATTTTTGCGCCGACAATTGCCAAAGACATGGCTATTCGATGATCGCCGTGTGTTTGCACTTCAGCGCTACCGGGTGTTGACTCTTGGATGGTCAGTGAATTTTCGGTAGAAGAAATGGTGACGCCTAATTTGGTAAGTTCTTCTTTTGGTGCTTCAATTCGGTCTGATTCTTTTCCTTTGAGATGTCCAAGTCCGGTGATTGTGGTTGTACCTTTTGCAAATGATGCGACGACTGCAAGCGTTGGCACAACGTCAGGCAGATGATTCATATCAACTGTAACGCCAACCAACGGTTCGTTACCTTGTACGGTTATTCCTGATTCGTCTGCAGTTATGGTGCAGCCCATTTTTTCGAGTATTTCTACAAATTTTACGTCTCCTTGTTTGGATTCGGGTGAAACGTTTTTAACGGTTATGGTACTTCCCGTCACAGCTGCTATACCCCAGAAATAACTTGCAGCGGTTGCATCAGCTTCGACAGTGTACGTTTTGGCTGTATATGTTTGACCTGCTGGGATTTTGTATGACTGATAATTGTTGTTAAAGACAGTAATTCCAAAACGCTGCATTGCCTCGATAGTGATGTCGATAAATGGTTTTGAGGCTTGTTCGCCCAAAACATCAATTGAGACTTCACCAATCATCGGTGCAATCATCATAAGTGTTGAGAAATATTGACTGCTCATCGTTCCTTCCATTGAGACGTGACCTGTTTGGAGTTTGGATGAGGTAATTTTGACGGGCAAATGACCATCGTCTTCTAGATATTCGATTTTGGCGCCTAATTGTCTCAGTCCCTCAACCAGATCCTTCATAGGACGTTTTTTAAATGGATCGCTGCAGGTTAAGGTTTTTGTTCCTGGTACAATGCAAAGTATCCCCAGAAGAGTTCTCGCAGCTCTTCCTGATAATCTGATATTGATTGTGTACTCCTGATCAATCACATCCGAAAGGTCGCCAAAAACAACAAAAGCGTCTTCTTCTTCCTCACATTTGATGCCTAGTGTTTGGAGGGATGCGAGCATGGCATATGTGTCATCGCTTTTAAGCGGGTGGTTTATATGCACAATGCCTTTGGTCATTGCAGCAAGCGCAAGTGCGCGGATTGTATAACTAAGTGAGCCGGGTAATGCGACTTCAGCAGTGACAGGTTCTTCAAGCGGTACAAGTTGCAATTTATTCATGCAAAATAAAATCGAGTGCTTCGCGTATCTGAGATTCTGATACTTCTTCATCGTGCGTTGCTTTGCCAATGTGTTTGAGTAGTGTCCATTTTATTTCGCCAGCAATTGATTTTTTGTCACTTTTCATTTTATTGATAATATTCTCTGTCTCCAAAAGTTTGATCCTCGTTGGTAAACCAGCATGTTCATAAACTCTGCGAATAGTCAGGACGTCGTCTTCAGAAAGATAACCTTTCAGCTGAGAAAGTTTTGCCTCAGCAGCGATACCAATACTCACCGCTTCTCCATGCAGCAATGGCACATCTGTTTGGAGGCTAAGTGATTCGATTGCATGCCCGATGGTGTGGCCGAAATTTAGTTCCCGCCTTAAGCCTTTCTCATGCGTGTCGCTTTCTACATATTTTTGTTTTATTTCACAAGATCCGGTAATGATAGCAACGAGTTCTTCTTCAGAAAAGTCTCGGGGCTTTTTGGCTGTGACTTTTTCAAAATAGGTTTTATCAGCGATCAGGCCATGTTTGATAATTTCTGCAAAACCTGAGGTGAATTCTCTGTTGGGCAACGTTGCGACTGTTGCCATATCGATAATTACTGCTTTAGGTTGTTGAAATGTGCCAATGATGTTTTTAATGCCCAGAAAATCGATTCCTGTTTTGCCGCCCACGCTTTCGTCAACTTGTGCGAGAATAGTTGTCGGGATGTTTATAAAAGCAATTCCTCGCATGTAGGTGTCTGCTGCAAATCCTCCCATATCCCCAATCACACCGCCGCCCAAATTGATAACAAGTGATTTTCGGTCAAAACCAGCTTCAGCAAGTTCTTTCCAAATAATCTCAACAGAGTGGATCGTTTTTTCTTTTTCACCTGGCGGGATAATGATTGTTTTGACGGGCTGTTTGAAGTGTGATCGCAGCGTTTCCAAATGATACTTCGCGACATTGGAATCAGTTATGATTGCGATGTGTGAATACTCCTTCAGATCAACGATACTCTCAAGCTTTTGGAGAAGATGGGATCCAATAATGATGTTGTATGGTTTTTTCGGTTTTTCTTCAGCGGTAACGGTAATTGTCTTCATGAATTTTTTGGCGGCCTTATTTTTCTAAACTCGCTCAGTGTTGTGACCACATCTCTGAGTTCATCAAGTGTCAGGTGTTCTCCCATATCAACAGGTGACGAACTTCCAGCTTCCATCAGAAAGCCGTCATAGAGAAATTCGTCGCCTACTTTGAGTTTGGCAGCTTTAATAATTTCATCAACAATGGTGTGGCGCATGACCGGGCCGATGGTGTGTGTAGGGTCAAAAAAGATTTTGCCGTGTGGGATGTTATGCTTGATACGTGCCATGATGTGATGGATTGTGGCGTTTCGATAATCGCCGCGTCCAGGCACATCAACACCGCGGTGAATGATGACCAAATCTCCATCAATCTTACCCACATACGTTGTCAAACCAATTAAAACCTTCTCGAGTGTTGTTTCACCTTTGTAATCTGGATGATTGGCAACTTCGAGCGGATCTTTGCCGAGGAATTTGCCGTGTTTGATGCCGACATTCCAATCGTTTTCCCTGGCAAATGCAGCAAGTTCCAACAGATTCCATCCCAGCTGTTCAACTGCTGGATTCCAAATCATTACGTTGCCGCGGAGTGCTTTTTTGGCTGCCCAAAACGGCAGCTGTAGATGTGGCAACATTATTTCAGTTGAAATGACCATGCCGGTTGCTTTTGCGATTTTCTCGGCCAACTGGACACTGGGGATTTCATATTTTTTAGGATCAGGATCATTGTGGGTAATCACTTTTTGCATGATTTGTGAATCAAGCCCCATGCCGTCACCGTTGAAATCAAGTGCTGTTCGGGATTTTAAACCGACAACGCGCGTGCCATAAATTGCACGCGTACCGTCGGGTGTGGTTATGTTTGCTGTTTCACTTATTACTTCCTCAGTATTTTCAGGAGTAATTGAACAAGGTCCGGCGAATAATTCTAAATCGTATTGTTTCATTGTTAACTTTGTAATTGTAAATAAATATTGTTTAGCGTACAAGAGGTTAAAGCTTTTCCTTCAATGAGTGTGTCATGATATTTCATGATTTCTTTTTTTGAAGGAATAGCTGCTGCGTTGCCTATTCTGGTACATTGCAGTGCTGCAACGATGTTGCTGAATCTGGCTGTTTTTTTCAGATCCCAGTTTTGTGTGAGGCCGTAGGCAAAAGCACCCCGATAAATATCTCCCGCTCCTGTTGTATCAAGCGCTTTAACAGGAAGCGGCTGCAAAAGTTCAGCCGATTGTCCGTTGAAAATAAAACTCCCCAGGTTTCCAGCTGTGATGACAAGTGGTTTTTTGGTCCATTCATAGAGTCTCTTAAGGACATGGTCGATTTTTTCAAGTGAGCCGGTAAATGTTGGTGTCACTGCTTCGATTGGGATAATTGGATACTCAGCGTATTTGATCATATCGAGTGTGAATTTTGAGATTTCTGTTGACGGATCGATAATGATTTTTGTTGTGGCTTTTTTCTTTTTGATGATTTCGTAAAAGGCTTGTTGTTCGTGTCGGTCGATGATGATGAGGTCAAATTGGTGGAGGAAGTTGCGGCTGAGGTCTTTTATCGAGGAGTGTTTGATGGGTCCTCTCAGCTTTTCCCGTTGCCCTGTTTGTTTATTTATGACGATGGTATTCACTTTTGTTTTTTGCTGGTATTTCGGGAGTAAGCGGACATTTTCATGTTTGAGTACCCGCTCGATGAGTTCAGCGTCTTCGTCACGTCCAACTGATGTCATGTAGGTGCATGGAACTCCGAGTCTTGCCAACACAATCATGGCAGTCAGAACTGGTCCACCGACATGTTTGGTGGAATGTAAATCTTTTCCATCAAAATGTTTTGGAGCTTCTCCATCAATTTGGTACACATTATCTATAACTGATTCACCTATGCCTAAAATTTTCATATAAGCTCCTGGCGAAAAAAACATTTTTCGCGTTTGTCCACAAAAAAACCCCCTTAGTTGGGGGTGTTCTTAAGGTTTTACCTTTGCTAGTGGGGTTTATGCCACGAGCGAACCCCCCTTGGAGGGAGTAAAGTAAAACCAAAAATAGTTGTTTGCTGAGAAATTCATAGTACTGTTTTATCCTACTATACGGTTTTGACGGTGTCAACTACGCGTTTGAATGCGGCTGGGTCGTTGACGATGAGGTCGCTGAGGATCTTTCTGTCGAGTTCGATGTTTGATTTCTTCAGTTTGTTGATGAACACACTGTAGTTCATGCCTTCGAGTTTGATTGCTTCACTGATTCTCACAATCCAAAGTGTGCGGAAATCATGCTTTCTGTCTTTGCGGCCTTCATAAGCATATTGTCCTGCATGCAGGTATGCTTCTTTTGCGACTTTGACGAGTTTACTCTTTGTGCCGCGATAACCCTTGGTAAGTCCCAACAGTTTGTTATGTTTTCTTCGTGATACGATTCCTCGTTTAATTCTACTCATAGTTTTATTAGGCTGCGCCTAGAATCTGTTTGATTTTCTTTGCGAATGCTCCTGTCAATTGTCCTGGTTCTTTTTGGCGACGGATACGTGATTTTGATTTGTGCAGTTTTTTGTGACTTCCGTATTGATGCGCAAACATCACTTTGCCGGTCTTGGTGACCTTAAAGCGTTTTGAAACTGAACCTTTTATTTTCTTCTTTACTTTTGCCTTTGCCATAACGTATCATAATCCTTTCTTTTGATCCCTGATCAAGCTTGTGCTGGCTCCTTTTCTGCTGGGGCACTTTCTTCGTGTTTCTTTCCCTTTTCAACAGATAAAAGAGCGACCATTTGTCGTCCTTCAAATTTTGGTTCCCGATCGACTTTGGAGATATCACTCAATGCCGCTACGACTTTTTGAATAATTTGTCTTCCAAATTCTGAACGAGTAATTTGTCGTCCTCTAAACTTAACTACCAAACGGATTTTATCTCCGTCTTCCAAAAACTCTCGTCCTCTTCTGATCATAACTTGTAAGTCATTATCAGACATAAAAGGCCCAAGGCGTATTTCCTTGGTTTCGGAACTTTTCGCTTTTTTCTTTTCTTCCTGTTTCTTCTTCGCTAATTGATATTGGAATTTGTTATAGTCGATAATCTTTGCGACAGGCGGTTTAGCCATTGGCGCGATTTCAACCAAATCAAGTTCCTGTTCTCGAGCAAGTCGCAGTGCTTCGTCTTTGGACAGGACACCTATTTGCTTACTTTCGGCATCTATGACTCTCAAAGTAGCCGCGAAGATCCGCTCGTTGAGTCTATACCGTTTTTCTTGCTGTTTGAATTTAGATTTTTTTATCAATTTCTTCTTGTAATTCCTTCATAAACGTGGCTATTTCGACTTGACCTAAGTCTTGTCCGCCTCGTTTACGAACTGAAATCGAGGAATTCTCAATTTCTTTGTCCCCTATTATACCCATAAAAGGTACTTTTTGTAAAGTGGCGTCACGTATCTTCGCTTGAAGTCGTTCTGAGCGGACATCCGCTTCAGCTCTAATTCCTGCTTTTCTGAGCTCAGCAGCAGCTTTTTGAGCAAAATCAGCATGCCGATCAGCAATTGGCAAAAGAAGCACCTGAACAGGTGCAAGCCACAATGGAAACGCTCCAGCGAAGTGTTCGATGAGAAATGCCATCACTCGCTCAAGTGCGCCGATTGATGAACGATGGATAACAATTGGCTGTTCTTCTTCTCCGTTTTCGTTGATATAGGAGAGTTTAAATCGCTTTGGCATAACGAAGTCATACTGCACGGTAAATGCTGTATCTTCTTTGCCGTTGACGTTTTTCATCTGGACATCGATTTTGGGTCCGTAGAACGCTGCTTCTCCAGGTGCCTCAACGAAATGGGCTTTACGCGCCGTAAGAACCGTGCGGAGGGCATTTTCTGCCTCGTCCCATGCTTTGTCATCTTTGAAGTATTTTTTCTCGTCAGAGCGGTCTCCAAGGCTCAGGCGATAGTGATAGTCCTTTCCAAATTCGAGGTGGAATTTATCAGCGATAAATTCGATCAGATCCAAAACCCCGTTTATTTCTTCTTCAGCCTGATCACGACGTGCAATGATATGCGCGTCTGCCAGTGTAAACGTGCGTACGCGCTGTAAACCTGCTAACTCGCCTGATTGTTCATAACGGTACAGTTTGGCAAGCTCAGCGTATCTCATGGGCAATTCTTTGTAGCTATGAGGTTTGCTCAAATACAATTCAAAATGATGTGGGCATGTCATCGGCCGCAGCATAAACTGCTCATCATCAATCTGAATTGGGGCATACATAGAATCTTTGTAGTATGGATAATGTCCAGATTTCTCGTAGAGTGCGATATTGGCAAGATCAGGTGTGTAGACATGCAGATATCCCCGTGCGAGTTCTTCATCCACAATAAACCGCTCAAGCACCCGTCTAATAGTCGATCCCTTCGGAGTCCAAAGAGGCAACCCTTTCCCCACAGTCTCAGAAAACACAAACAAGTCGAGTTCTTTCCCCAATTTCTTATGATCCCGCAGCTTTGCCTCTTCAATCATTTCAAGATGCGCATCGAGTTCACTTTTCTTGGCAAATGCCGTCCCGTAAACACGAGTTAACATCTTATTCTTCTCGTCCCCTCTCCAATATGCTCCAGCAATTGAAAGCAATTTGAAATGTTTTAGATCTTCTTGAGGCCTCTGTGAATGTCCACCTTTACAAAGATCAAGGAAGTTCCCCGGATTATTCTCAGTCAAGGTCTTCCCTTCTTTTGCAAATTCTTCAATAAGTTCGAGTTTGTAAGGATTATCAGCAAAATCGCGCCTTGCCTGCTCCGCAGATACTTCCTTCACTTCAAAAGCACTCCACCCTTTCAAAATCTCCCGCATCTTCTCTTCAATCCGTGGCAAATCATCTTCAGACAATTTCACATCTCCCATGTCAAAGTCCTCATAAAATCCATTTTCAATAGCAGGTCCAATAGCATTCTTAGCTCCCGGCCAAAGAGTTTTAACCGCCGCCGCCAAAAGATGCGCCGAAGAATGCCGAATTTCCTGTAAATAAGCTTCTTTATTCATGGGTTTACTATAGCAAATTTGTGGGTGGGAATAAAGAGGAGAGAAAATCATTTACTAATAAATTAATAATTAAATGCTATAATTCACTAAATTTTATAAATGAATAAAAAAATTGAAGCTGTTTTTGAATCGGACCTTTCTCAAGTTCTTGAAGACTTAGAACTAATAGAGAAATTTAACGCAAGTGCACTTAAATGTACTTTTTGTGGAGATATTATATCGAGAGACAATTTACAATATATTTTTACAAGAAGTAATAGAATTGTTGTTAGCTGTAATGGAAGTCAGTGTATAACTCGTAGTTCTGAATTTATTAAATGACTATAAGATATGCAAGATCCGGAGACGTTTATAAAATTACTTGAAAGTCATCCTTTAATTGGTTACGTGTTATTCTTTGTAGTAGTATTTTTATTATTAGCAAATCATTTCATTAAAAATTTGCCAATATATTCTTTATTAAAAGCTAAAGTGTTAATCCCTTTCGCTCAACAATTTAAATTTGTATTACTTCAAAAAGCTGCTATTAAGAATGACATTCAGGGTAAATTCAATTTTGCTATCAGATCAATTAAAGATGAATTGCCAAGCTCAGATATAAAACCTCTAGAGATACAATGGGTTAAGAATTCCACAAAAGAGGTTTTTATTAGAGAAAATAAAGTTTTTGTAAGGATAAGACCTTTAGATAATCAAGAAGATAATTTTTTAAATGTAACTGAACCTTTTTTAGAATCGGTATTATTGCCAAAATCAAAATATTTAATTCAGGAAGTTCAGAAGAAAGCAATAATTTATTTTACAACCAGTGTAATAATTAGTTCTCATGAACGTTTAGTTACTAGATTTCATGATAAATATTATTTACCTGAATCAAGAAAATATAAGTCTCTTTCCAACTATTATGAAAAAATTGAACAGATTTATAAAAAAGGATTCTTTTTTAGTATTGCGATAAGAGCCCTGGAATTATGTGCTGATAATCAGAGGTTTAAAAAAACCGATTTAGGAAGTGAATTTAGCCAAATTTTAGATCATTTATTGAATTTTATTGAAAACATCGGCATGGAAGATGATTTCAAATGGCATTTTAATTCTACTGGTATTACTTATAGTATGTTATTAGTAGCTATGCCAATGAAAGCACACAAGGGAGATGTTAAAGCCTACGTAAATCGTGCTAAAGAACATTTCAAAAAGTCACAAATTCTTTTTGTTTCTTTTTCGAATAAGGAAAAAGAATTTGGTGCTCAAGTGACTGATGCAATTAACGCACAATTGCCCGTTGAATTAATTGCTGAATTACGATCTCAATATGACTATCGAGGTCATCAAGGTGGAATTGTTAGAGTTTTCAAGAAAGTTAAAATGATTACCTAACCCCCACGCTTCAGGTGTAACATACTCCTTATTTTTTAATACAACTATAATTCCATCTCTGTTTGGCGGTCAATTTTTAGTACAGTATGATCCATATATATACTCTTTACAAAATACTTTTGATCTGCTAATTTATGCAAGAAGTCAATTAACTTGGGGAAACTAAGTTTTATTGTCTGGTTGAAAAACTTTATGTATAGTACATAAACATTTTTCAGAGAATTAGCCTTAAGGAATCTACCGAGGCCACCCATAAGCTGTTAGGGTGGCTTTTTTGTTGGGAAAACGGGTTTGGTGTTATTGTTGAGAAATTATCTAAACGTTTTTCGCTAGCAAAATATATATGTAACATTTAATGAGTGACTGACTTGAAGGTGCTTATTAGACAAAACTGTCATAACCATATAACTAGGTGATTGGACGTATGATGAGGCTATGATCAAAGTATTTAATAAGTTGAGTTTATTCCAGAAGGCAACACTGTTGTATTTTGCTTGTGATCTTATTAATGGCTGGGTCGCAAATATGATTAATGCTTTAAAATAGTGAATAACCACCAAACTTCAGGTGGAACAAGCCTGAACCTTTTGACGTAAGCCTTTCAGTAGGAAGGTGATTATTTCTTTAAGTGTTTTCTAATGCTTATGATGAGTTTGAAGGTGAATATAATGGTGAAACCTATGTAAATGGCAATGCCGTAAGGTATAAAAGCGTTAGGAAAGGAAAGGTCCCGAACGAAGCTGTTATACTGCGTTACTTCATAGATGCCAAAGATTGTACAACCAATTCCTGTTAGGAGAGTTATCTTTTGCATGGTACCCACTGTTACTTTGGGTTCACTTTTCAACTTCTCCTTCTGAGTACGGATTAACTTTTCGCCAAAATCTTTATAATCAACTACAAGATAAAGCCCAAAAAGGATAGTAGTAAAACAACCCATGAGGTAATAAACAGTATCAACGCTCATTAAAATATTGTAACAGAGTTCTGTAACCGCCACGCTCCGCGCGGTTTGAGGCTGTAGGTTTCTACTTATATTGTCGTTTTGCTAAATAATTTGCTCCGATGTGACTAAGAAAATTGGAGAAAAAGCCAAATTTTCTTTGGAGATACCAATTTGTGAGGCCAGCAGTAAATTGTGGTGCGGGGACATGTTTTGTGTCTATCCCCTTCTCAGTTATATTATGTGCAAGTCCAAAAGCGGCAGCTGTTACTCCTCCTACGATAGCTTCACGTCTATTCATGCGTAATCCTCCGGATCCATTTACAAATGCTTCAATTGGATGAGGGGCTTCTTCGTTACCTCTGTTTTCGTATGCGCTTAATGCCATTGAAGGGACACCTCGAAATATAATTTCTTCTATAAGTGGTGCATTAAATAAGAGTTCAGTTTCCAGCTGTGGATCATTAATTAACTCCTCTCTACAGGCTTTTGGATTCGGATTATTTCCACAGGCTTTTTTTTCTTGATTATCAAAAGAAGCATTTCCGACAGAAATACCTAATTCTTTTCCAACAGCTATTTCTCCGGCTCCCAAGGTCGTATTTACCACAGCACCTGCTGCTCCTGTGCCAGCGGCTATTGCTAATCTAAGAAAACCTCTGCGATCAATTTCAGTCATAAACGGAAGTATAAAGCTGGAGACTCAGGATGTCAATATTATGGGATGCAAAAGAGAATGGTTGTTAGTTTAATTTCTACCTGGAGCGTGGTAATCACAAATCACAGGGTTATCGTTGTGCAACTCTTCTCGGTCGTGTAATGAAATGACTTGGGGGAGTGACGACGTCTAGCAGGATGGCGTTATTTGCGTATTGGCCAACTGTTTTCCAAGGATTTTCTACTTGGACTCTTTGAATATCTCTACCTGTTGCTCCCTCAGGTTGCGTAGTTATGGTTACTCCGGCTTCGCGAAGAGCTGCGTCTGTGGGATTTCTTCTGCCGCCCATATAACCGTTAAATCCCGAATGAATCGTACTGACGGTACCGGGTTGGTTCAATTCTGTTGGAGGTTCTGTTGTTGCAACGATTCTCCCTCTCATACCACCATATTGAGTAACTTCTGTTACCTCATACACAGTAGCGTGGTAAACCACAGGAGCGGTAGGTCCCTCGTTGAGCGAGGCACTTACCCAAGAAGCATCTGGGGCTAATGATACACCGCTGGTGCCATGTTCACCGACAACATGTGCTGTCACTGCTGTAGCAAATTCTCCAGGTTGTAATCCTCTTTGTTCACACGTTGACATTGTGAGGCATTATACACCAGCACCGTATGGAAAGAAAGTGTAATCGCCACACTCTGCATGGTTTGGGCTTGTACGTAGGGGAATTAGTTTTTTAGCCACTTTTACCACCTGAAAGAACACCATTACACGAACGTTAGTTCTGCCCATCTTACTTGGTAGTAAGTTTTCTGATTGTGAGTTTTTCGTAGAGGCTTAATACAATCATCATGTAAAAGTATGATTGTAAAAATGTTGGAAGGAGAAGCGGTAGCTGTTTTGAAAGTGAATGAGCAAATGGTGGATGTAAAAGAAAATAAAGCGTAACTGAACAAAGCGCTAGTACTATATATTTTGGAAAGCTCATAAACGAAATTTGCATTTTACTGACTATTTCATTATCGTCAAGCTTCCCCCAACTATCATACCGTTTTCCCAACGTGCTCATGATTACTATCAGTCTCACCGCAGATACTAACAGTGTTATTAGTCCGACACAATAAAGTACGCTATCATAGAAATCTTTGGGAGCGGCTATTCTGACACTATCGCTTGCGTACATAATTGAGAGCAATGAGACGATACCGACCATAGTGAGTGGAATAATTTTTTTTATTTCTTTCTGAGGGTTATACATACCTGCAGCTACAAATACGAGAAAAAGTAAATAATAGAGTGCGATTGTCATGGCAATCAATGAAGACGGTTCAAGAAGATATAAAACAGTGGGACCCAATTTGTCAGCGATATGAAATTCTTTTAAACCTCCATATAAAATGTATTCAAAAAAAGCATAGGTGAAGAGAAGTTGGACAATAATAGCTTCATTTTTTGTAAACGGTGCAATAATAAATGAAGATACGTTTTGATGCATTAGCTTTTGAAGTTTTTCTTTCACAAGACAAGTATAGAATACAAACACTATGAATGCATCCGCTTCTGCATAGTATTTGTTAACCACGCTACCTGAAGTTGTTTTGAGTTGACAGCATATATACTATGGGATATAATATGTGCATATGAGTAGTGAGATATATCGCCTTGGAGGACAGACGGAAGTAGGACTATTTGCTCAGGCGAAAGTAAATGATGCAGGGCAACGGTATGCAGTTTCGAAAAATGTCGCATTTATTAATGGTGGTGATACCGAAGAAGTTCAAAATCGACTTTGTGAACCATGTCCCGGACCCAGTTATTGTGGTGCAATAGTTTCTCGTTTAAGTGAACACTATAAAGGTGGTATTATCCCTCAACGGGATATACCAACATTACAAGGTAATGGCATTGAAGTTTCTAATTATGGTTACACTGTTTGCCCTCGTAGGCTAATCCAATCTGCTGCAAGAAACGTATCTGGAGGAGCATACATAACTCATGAAAATGATCCATTAAATAATGCGAGTGCCGGTAACCAGGCAGTTGAGGTAATCAGATCAGCAACAGACCATGTGCTCGAGAGATTAAGAAATGGTATACGAACCTGATCTATTTTCTACGGCGGGATTGGGAGAGGTTTATAGCGTGAGATGTCTTATGGATGCTACTTTTTTTGTTTTTCACCCTCAAGATGGGTTTCTGAAAAATGTTTTTGATATTCAATAGCACCAAAAAGGAACGGTAATGAGAACAAAGAACAAAGTATCCATGTTTCAGATTGGTTATGTTTTCTAACGAAGTAAGCTGTGAATGCAATAAAAAATATACCTTCGAGAAATTGTTGTAAAATTTCCTGAGAAACGTTGGGTTTATGCAAAATTTCAAGAATCGCCCCCATCACAAACACAATAAGTAAAAGGCCTAAACCTTTAAAAAACCCTTTGAGATATGTTTTTATTTTATTCATGGACATTTGTTACCTGTGGGTTTGTTCGTCAGGTATTTAATCATGTTTCTTAATTTTGCTGAGCCGGAGTGTAGTCTAGATTTGTATTAAATTTTTTAAGTCTGTCTATGTTAGGAAAGATCCTCATGGAGGTTATCTTCCACTCCCCATTCTCTTCAATATACGTAGCTGTTAAATCCCCTGTGTTACCATCCGAATAGACCACATATCCTGTAAAATTTATTGTCATACCTTGGCCGATATAATACATAAAACTGTAGCTAGTTACTCTAACGGTAGTTATCTCGGTAAATATTCCTTTAGGATAGGTAAGACTATCCTTGAATTGTCCATATGATATTTCTCTTCGAGCAACTTCCGCCATCATACTATAAGTGTTTTCATATTCACCCCGTGAAGTCTTGGCCAAAAAAGTATTTGTCAATAATTCCACGTTCTGCATCCCGGCTTCGGCTTTTTGAAATGTGAACCAACCAAAGCTGAATACCGTAATCAGAAGGGCACAAAATATAATAATCCCCCGCTTTAACAATTTAGATTTTTTCATATACGGGATTGTATCAAAAATTGAGGAAATTTACAAACTATAAGATAATTAAAGTATCTATCTTCTTGTTCGGGGGGCTTCTCTTGGGGGAACTACCGAATTATACGTGTCTTGAAGCGCCTTCCATGAATCCCCAGTTTGAAAATAGTTATTCGGTCTTTCTCTCAAGGAGGCTCTTGGGAGTGTCAGTCCGCCTACCGATTTCACTCCATAATATTCTCCAAAGTGTGCTGAAAAGCTAACGACACTTGGTGGTGGGGTTCCAAATGGTTCGAGTGTGACTTCTTTCAAAAAACTTTCTTGGTCAAAAATTATTCCTAACCGTGAGCCTACTGTGTGCCATTCTCCCCAAGGTGTCATCAACGTATCAAAGACTTGTTTTCCTCCACGGCCTCTGACTACTATTAGTCCTTCTTCAGTTTGGCTATACCATGGATTTGGTCTTTGCCTTCGCCAGTCTTCCCACCAATTACCGCTTGTGCTTTCATGAGCTACATCAGCGATTCTCTTTGCGGCAACGAATTCTAATGCATTTGGATGACCGGCTGCCTGTAAGGATCGTACCCTTTCTTGCAGTGGAACTGATTGCTCAATCATATCGTGAGATTATACGTAACAAAGAATTACTTGTCAAAAATAAAGTTTTGTTCAGGAGCATGCTAGTCTGATCGAAGATAGTTAGGTTCTGGTGAGGGAGGGTCTTTTTTGAAGTGGTTTTTCAGTGTGATAGATACATGACCTGGTGATACCCCAAGTGCTTTAGCAATCTCAACACCTTTTTTCTTTGGGTTTGCTAAGGCATATTCTATAATCCTTTCTGCTTTGTTACCCTTTGTTGACAATGCATGTCTTTGCTGTTTGGTAATGAGGCCTTGAGCTTCAAGAGCATCATAATCGTTTGAAATAGTTCCTACTGAGCAACCAAATCGCTTCGCTAGCGCCTCGATTGTTATTACTCCTACCAAAGGAACTAATGCTTCACGTCTGCTTTTAATGGGTCCCGATGCTGATTCAGCCACCAGTACTCTTGGTTTACTACCTTCTGGTACTATTCTTAACATAAACAGATGCGCCTCGATTTTTGTCTCTGAGAGCTGTGTTATTTCGGCAATTTCCAATGGAGTTTTTCCACTAGCGGCGAGTGATTTGATAACAGCTCTTCGAGCATCACGCTCATCAGGGTTTCCTTCAACGCCTTTTCGTGCTCGAGTAATTTCATCGGCTTCCGCTAATAAGGTCATATGACTCGTGACACTAGATGCAGCCACATCGAGTGCCCTTGCGATGTCCACAGGTCGTTTTCCTTCAGAATGTAATTGTTTTGTTGCCAGGATCGTTAAATACTTTTTTTTGCTTCGTGCAGTTTGTAATAAGCTTTTTTTTCTGGGTTTTTCGAATATAATATGTTCTTGTACATCCACTGAAAGAGAAGTTTCTTCGTAGCTTTCAAGCATTGCATCAATCTGTTGTTGAAACGGTTCCCAATTTTCTTGAGAAGCCATGCGTGTTTGAACCTGCTCCCATGCGTGTTCTATTGCAGCTTTGGAATGAGGATTGCTTCCAATGAAACGAGAAAGTACCTCTCCTGTAGTGACTAATGAAAAAGGACTTCCCCAAAGATCTGCTGTTGGGGCAATCTCGTCGATACTTTCTGTATACATTGTTGTTAAACGATCCTCAGGAATTTTTTGTAGTGGGGCAATCTCTAAATATGCATTTGCTACATCTCTTCTGTTAACGTTCCAGTAGGCTGATTCTGTACCTATGCCTTTTATTAAGGCATTGGAAATGTCTGCAATTCCTTGGGCGGGCAGACCATGCAGAAATCTGGCCGTTCTCACTAACGGATTCTTACCCTGAGTAGTATCAATAGCTCTAGTAATTGCCGCATCAGTCATATAATTTTCAAAAAATATTTGTAATACGGCTCCTGATTCTCTGTCTAGCTGCCTCATGTCTTATAGTATTATATCATACTGTCCATTTCTGTCTTTAGCGTATAAGTCCATGCTTTGCGAAAATCGTTTCATCAGACATGATGTTTGATGGATTTCTCCCCAATGAGGTATTAAAAGTTCTTTGCAATATGGTTCTGCTCCGGACAAACTCGTCATCGAGAGCTTTCATTTCAGTTGCCACTTTATTCCTATCTACGCGGACTAATTGACCAAAACTATCTTTCGTAACTCCTTCAGCTAAGAGGATTTTTCGACGATCCATTTCGTGGAAGTAGTCAAAAATGCTTGCGATATATATGGTACTTGCCAGTGAAAAGTCCTTCAGTCTAGAAAATTCTTCGACGTTTATGTATGCGCCCAAATCGCTTTCTGCAGGATTTCCTTCAGCTCCGTCCAAAAGAACAGCTGCCGTAGCCCTGATGATTTTTTCTGATGCAGGACAGACTCGCTCTACAGTTTCGTTTACAAGGAGCGGAAGCTTATTTGGTTGCATTCTGTCAGCCATTTCATAGATTACTTCCGGTGTAACTGGATACGTATCTCCCTGCTCCTGTTGTAAAACCTTTGTTGCGCTTTGTATACCTTGTGCAATTTTATATAAGTCACCAACATTATCGGGAATTTCTCTTATTCTAACAGGATTAATTGCCCGGAATACGAGAAATGCAGGCATCCAGACTCCAATACTTGCAAGCTCATGTGCTTGCTTTGTCGTGACCATCTGAGGTTTTTCATTTCCGTAGTATTGTTGATTGAGCCACGCTAAGTCGTTACTGATACGTTTTCTATTACTCGTAACTTCTTGCATGGCAGTACTGTTCATGGGCCAGTCAGGAAAGGCACCTCTTGAATCTGGGTGAACATTTCTGACATACACAAATTTGGTGCGCTCTGCTGCAGCTGAATGCAAAGTAGATTCCTCATCTAGTGGCCTTCCACTTATTGTTGTAAACACACTTGTAAGCTCAAGTGATTCTATTGGATAACCTGCTTGTACATGCTTCTTTCGTCCTTTACGCTCTTTACCACCCATCGGGACATTATAGAAAAATACATTCAATTTGCAAGCATATATCCTAAAAATATTTACTATATTCTCAACCTTGCCAAAAAGATAATGAGACTCAGCATGCTATAATAACAAATTAATATGAGATTAATAGAAAGTTGGAGAAGAACAATAAATAGTCAACCACAGAGAAATTTCCTCGAAGAGTTGCCACCACCTCTTACTGAGCAGACAAATTTACTTTCAACAGAGATGCCTGTTGGGAAGGCAGGTGTTTTGGATGCATTTCTTGCATACATCTCTCAGGAAAATATGAGAAATGAAACAAGTGGTCATATGCCTCCTCTCTCTAAACGGGCAAATGTCTTTCAAGGTCAACCTCTCTCCGTTGAACGGCCGATGATTTTTGAACAAGTATCAACTGAAGACGGTATTCGTTACAAGCCACGTCATTTTATCCAGATACCCTTTACAATTGATGAAGGCATGACCTTTTTCTACCGTGCTACGACAATAAATGTTTTTTGGGGACACCCAGCTGGTACAGATTCTCCGCTCTTATATGGTGAAATTCATGATCATGCAGATTTAGCAAGAACTGGGGTGTTGGATACTGATGAAGCGATATTACGTGCTACAAAGCTCATGGGCAGATTTCCTGGTAATAGAGGTAGAAGAGTGTCTGATGCTGAACAATTTGCCGATGAATCACTTACTCCAGGTGAACAATCAGATAAAGCACCTGGTAAAGCGCTTCTTCTTGCGCCGAAAAATGCCAGTAAAACTGCAACTGAAAATGTGGCATTTTTTATGGGTTTTGACCGCAACGGTAACCTTCACGTTATCTATGGAAGAAATGATAGAGAAACAGTAAGCATGGAATTATTTACTCCAGACCAATTATTGACACCTGGTTCAAGAGAAGTGGCTTTTGAACGGATTAATCAAAAAATAAGTAAAGAGGTTCGGGAAAAATTTAAGAAGTAGTTACCCTCGAACGAGAGGTCTCTCCTGCGTGTCTCTTCCAATGCCAGGGTGTAATGTTCTATAAGTAAGTGTACCAGGCACAACAGGTATTTCTCCTGTGGCAATAAGACTTTCCTCGTTGGGTATTTCTATAACATCGATACGTGGTATGAGTTTATATCCCCATTTGGGTTCCTCCAGATATACTACCAATACAAGGTTATCTTTATTAAATATATTTTCTTTAAAAGCTTCCAGATGGGATTTACTTTGCTTATCAAGTTGCCCATTCATTCTGGCAAGAATTCTTTCCACATCAGAAGTGTTTCTGAAGTATTCAAAATAGCATGATTCATCACTTTGGTATGGTCTATATGGAGATGCCTTAAGCTTTGCAAGTATGCCGTCCTCCCATAACCACGCGTTCACATCTTCTTGAGTCTCTTGAGGAATCGGGCGTCCTTTTTTTAACCATGTCAAAAACTTTTCCTTGCCGCTTTTCTTCTCAGGATCTGGTGGATATTTTTTCTTTAAAGAGTTGTAACCTATCCCTACGACCGCACTTGCAGCTAGTAAAACAGCGCTCAGGGGGACAAGTGGTACCCAAGGGCTATTATTATCATTTGTCTCATTTGCAGTTGGCACTTGTTGGGTTGATATATTAGTAGGTTGTTCTGGTGACTCTATAATTCCACCACGCGATACTTGAGGGACGGTGTTGGTGTTAGGTGACTGGGCTTCACTGGGTTGTTCATTCGTACTTGGTGACTCAGCGATAGTTGGTTGAGTATTGCCATGAGTTAGTGTTTGTATGACATCTGTTGCCTCTTCTCGCACCGCTTTATCGTTAAAATTATTATTACTTGCTCTGATTGCATCAGCAAGTTGTTTCACTTCCGCTACTGTCTTGGGATCCCCTTTTCCCCTACCGGCTTCGACAAGTTTACGTACAGTTTTTCTATCAGGAATTGACAGTTGTTTGCCGGGTACGATAATATCTGCATCTTTGAGTGAAGAAGCTGTTGCAGTAAATGCTGTAACGATATCCCTGCCTACTCTCGTACTTTTTTTACCTGCTGCATGTATCTGATCCACAGCTATCTGAGTGACCATATCACCAGGCTTCACGGTACGCTTTTCCAGAATAACTTGCCCGCGATCTAAATCAACACCACCGGTTGTGACTTGTGTAACTGTCTGAACGGTGCTTGTACTTGGGCGCATCTCAGTTGTTTGAGATACTGCTTCAGTTTCAGCACTAAATCCTCCAACAAAAGGCATCATGCCCAATGAGGCATAAGCACGCACTGTTCTCCCAGTCCTGGAAGAGAATATTCTTTCACGCATCGAAATATTATAGGTCATCTTTAGGCATAAGTCAAATGCCTGTGGGAGGACATTTTTGAGGAAAATTGAAGAACCAAAAACCACTCTTGAAGAGTGGTTTTTTTGTGTGAAAGTGAAAACTAATGTGTAACTACTTTTTTCAGTTTTTTCGCCTGGTCAATAAAGTCCTGGACTTTTTCAACACTTGGTAGTACGCGCACTAATTTTTTCTTTGCATTGACCTCCACAAGCGCTTCATGGAGATTTTCTGCTTTTCGGTGAGATAATTCTGGGACAGAATCAACACCTGCTGCTTCGAGCAAATCAGAAAATTCAGAACCTACACCCTTGATTCGGTATAAATCAGCATGATTTACCCATTCGAGGAGTAGTTTTTCATTTATTCCTGTTGCTACAGCAAGCTTTTTTCGTCCGGCGGCGCTTCCTGCTGCGTCGAGTAATCCTTCAACTGTTTTTACTCCTTCGGCAACAAGCTTCTTTTCCTGTGCTGCACCAATTCCTTCAATGTCTTTAATAGCCGTCATTTCTTTCACCCCCCTTCTCTAACGGAAATAGTATAGCAGTAATAGATATGATATTAAATATATATTAATTGTAAAAAATTATGTGTTGAGAGAATTGCGCAAGTGATTAAAACAGGGTAATAAATGTACTTCTTGAAGGTATGTTATAATTCAAGCATGTATGAATTGAGATCACCAAATGTTGCAGTCGCAGAAGGAATGGCGATGATGGCTAAAGAAGTTAGTGATTGGCATATACAGCGAAGGCAGAGACTCCGAGAGATGCGGCAACCTTTTGGGCCCGTAGTAGGTACTGTGTTTGAACTAGCCAGAGAAAAATGTGGATTTCTGCCTTTTAGCAATAGTCGTACAGGTTTTGCAGGAGCGGTAGGTGCACGTCCCCATGAAAATCACCCATCACGGGTGTAAACTTCAGAAGTGTGATAATTCGTGTAGAATGATTGTATGGCAGAAATATCTCCAGAAATAGCAATGACTCGTGAGGTAACTCATGATGATATCTCTCAATTGACAAAAACAATAAAGAACCGCGTTTCGTCTTTTTCTCCTAGCACATATGAGTTACCGTATCCTAAATCGGATGAAGTAACTACCACCCCACAAACACGAAGAGAAATGCTCGATCAACGAAGTGGAAGACAATTGGTTACGATGAGTTATGATCGTACCTCTTCAACTGATCAAATTAGAATTTTAGTAATTAATGAACAGCAGGCTCATCAGCAAGAAAGTCCATATGAAGAAATTATATTTGATCTCGATGAAGGGGTTTACAAGTATACTTTCTCTCAGGGGATAGCAGAGCGTTTGAAAAATGGACTGACTGAACTTCATGAAAACCCTGAGACAGATGAAGAATCAATAGAGGGATATTTGCGAATGGAAAAAATTGTTGAACAAGTTGAAGCACAACAAAATCCTAAAACAAATCCCCGTGTTGTTAAAGCTTTGCAAACTTTAGTTAGACCATTAAGGAATAAGCCAAAAAGGGTTTCCGCTAGGCAAGCAACGGCATAATCTAAAAAACGCTCACTGGTTGCTATTTATTAGCGTTTCGTTATTTCAAATTTGGATTAGTTCTGAGGATGAAATCTATGATGTCAGAAACAAAAGTACCGACCACAGGGACAAGATTGATGTTTTGAGCGATCATAGTGAGTGCTGCAAAAAAGAGTGCGACGCCTACTGTTGCACCTATACCCCACGAAAGTCCTCCTACGAAATTATTAAAGAGAATTTCAGGAAGTTTTAGTTTGGTACTACGTTCAAATGGTTGGATTTGCTTAGCCATATTAAAAGTGTAGATGGAATGAGAACCGGTTGTCAAATATAAGTGATTATAATCCTATTTCCTTACTTATACCTTGCATGGATTTGAGGACAATTTCGACAAACTGCGCAAGTTCAATGTTTAGTTTTGATTCACAAAATAGAATTGCGTTTCTATCCGCTCCCTTGGCAAATGCATTCATCCGGAATTTTTTAAGGACTGATTCGGTAGTAAGGATTGAGAGTTTTTTCTCAGGCTGTACGAGCGCACAAGCGACAATAAGACCAGTAAGCTGATCACAAGCTGTTATTGCCCAATCCATTGGTGATTCGGGCATAACTTTTGAATAGACATAAGCATGTGCCTGAATGCCGTGGGCAATATCCTTTGGTAATGCGTCTTTCTCCGCTATCCCAACAAATGTCCCGTGCTGATCGAGTTTGCCTTCATTTTGTGCAACTTCATAATCGATGTCATGAAGTAATCCTGTAATTCCCCAAATTTCTTCATCAGTCTCATTTTGTTTGTCCTGAGGAGTAAGATGGCGATAAATTCCCTTCATAGCTGCCTCAGCTGCAAGAGAATGCTTCAGCAGGTTTTTGTTCTGCATGTACTTTGTTAATAACTGGTAGGCATTGTTACTTGTCATTTTGTTGGTACTTGTCTAGGAAGTTCTTGAGCAGTCCTTCTCTGTAAAACTTCGGTAAGTTTTGTCTGTGCTTGTGGGTCTTGCCGAAGTGTCGTAAATGCAATAGCTTCCCTTAATCTTCGATGAGCACCGGTTTGTTCTTGGGGTAGAAGACTTTTGAAGAGCTTCATTTCACGAATCTTTTTGTCGGTCATCGATTGCCATTGTGGTATTCTTGTTGAGTCTACAAGTTCGCTAGGAGTTAATGGATCATTTCCAACAACGATAAAGTCTGCTATTTTGATCGTTACAAGTTCCGATTTATCATGTTCAGGATCATCGTGAGCATTTATAATTTCATTGAAATGAGGAGTTTTATCACCATTTGGAAAACGTGCTACACCAGCTACATGGTGACTGAGAGCATCAATTCCATCATGAACAACAGTTCCCATATTTTTTCGAACCTGACGTGGCAAAGTAGTATCTTCAACCAGATTATGTCCTAACATGATTTGTGCCTGTTGAGTTGTTAGACTGTCCGGACCAATCAATTCTGCACCAACTAAAAACACTTGAAGAGAGTGATTTATTTCATTATCTCCGGTTAATTTTCTTGGTGGTTTATCACCATACTCAAGGGAGATAACATCTATCATTTCATGTACTGCCACTAAGTCTACATTTGGAGCCTGATTGGCAACAGCAACAACTCGATCATATAGAGTTCTTGTATCATGTGTTTGGAGAACATCTATCACATTAGGCCAAAACTTATGTTCTGTTCCTAATAATTCGACTGGTTCAAAATAAGGTCTTTCAATCTCAACCGGTAATGACATACGTAGCAAAAGCAAACCCTCCAAATTGGGAGGGTAGATATTTTAATTTGTGTGGGCCCAAGTGGACTCGAACCACTGACCTTTGCAATGTCAATGCAACGCTCTAACCAACTGAGCTATGAGCCCGGTTTCAACAGATTAGATTGTAACAAAACTTGAAGCTGAAAACAATTGCGGTTTATTGAAAAAGAAATTCCGCAGCAGAACGTGTTACGTTTTGCGAATGGAGACTCTTTACGATATTTTTCATCTCAAGTTGCGCAAGTTCAATATCTCCTGCGAAGATAACCCCCATTGGATTAGTTGTCATTCTACATATAATTCTAGTGCCTTGTTTCTGCAATTCTTGATCTTTTTGGTAGATAAGATCACGGACACTTCTTGGATCGATAGTACTTGGAAGTTTATAATTATCGACAATAGCGATACCCTCTTTGATAACTTTGAGCATATTGTTAACTGTAGCATCTAGTTTTCTCGCTCCAAGCACTGTTAAGACTGCGTCTGAGTATGTGGTCCAGCGAGGGTTACATTCTGCAAAGTAAAAGTCAATTTTATTGCCGCGTTTTTCCTGGAATTTTTTCTCTAACGCACTTGGAATGATAAGATCAATATTTGCAATTCCTTCAATTGCATTAAAATCAATTTTGCAGCGTTCCGCTGTTTTGCGAAGGTATTTTTCGAGTACTTTTGCTGAATATGTTTCGTATTTCTCCTGAAGTCCTTTAAGAATTGGATCTTTTGGACGGTATGTTCCAGCAACGACAGGGTTTCGACTCGGCTCTTTTTGAGTTTGTACGTTCCATCCAAGTGAAAAGACCGAACCCTTGAGTATAACAACCGATAATCCTGGTGAATCAACGACATCGATGTATCTGCTTACAACGACACGTGGCTCTTTTTGGGTTTGCATGGCTGCTGCGAGGATGCGTTTTGAATTAACAAGTGCTTCTTCCCAATTACCATAAACACGTGCGTCACTAATTTCCCCATTTGGGATCATGACAACATATTTGCCTTTTTCATAAAGCAGTGAGCTTCCAAAGTTACCATCTTCATCAGCTGCTCGTAGCATGACACCTACTGGGTACGTATTTCTTACGCCAGCTTCCGTGTACATATCTTCAATTTTTTTCAGAAATGCTTTAGTATACGGGATAACTTCTGCTAAATAGGCAGTTTGATAATCAGGCACACGGAAATCGTCCACTTTAAGAACATTGACCATGCGATAGAATTCCGATTTGTTTTTCAACACATGTGTTAATTTGCCCGGAATCCCCCACATGTTTGCATCAATTTTAGAAAATTGTTCTTCAACTTCTGGAACAAGGATATAAGGTACGATGAGTGGTTTCGTTTTGAGTTTTTTGAGATCTTCATGCGTTAGCAGTTTGATTTCTCTTCCGTATAACTGACTCAGATATGCGGCTTGTGAACGGATATCTTCTGTTATTTCATCAACGAGCATGCCAACTGTTTTGGCATTGAGCGGCAGATGTCCGCAGCGCTGTGCGTAATAATCTTGAACTGTTTTTTTAACGTCTTCATGAGAATAACGGAGTACGCCACTTCCTATGTTGTGGAGTCCAAGCCCCAATTGTATTGGTTGACCTTTGTCAAAGAGTAATTTATTTTTAAGATCCATATATTTATATTAAATTTAAAACGAAAAGATATTATATCTCCTATATACTCCCGTGTCCTGACAAAAACAAGACATTAATTTTGATGCTCATCCATAAAAACAAAAAAACCCGCTCATTGTAGCGGGTGTTTGCATCATGATAGTCACCGCCCGCTAGGGGTTAATAACCATCTTCTTCATGCAATGTGTATGTCTTGACATAATTATGAACTCATTATAGTGGAGTGCTGATAAATTTGTAAAGTATTTTGTGTAAGTGTTTTGTAAGGAATTAACAGAGCAAAAATATACTATTTCTCAAGAGATTTAAGAAAAGATTGAAGGATTTTATAATAATTTTCAAGACTATTAATATCAACCCACTCATTATCATCATGTTGCCCATAACCTACGGGTCCGAACTCTACTCCCGCGCAGTTGACTGACGTAAAATGGCGCGCATCAGATGTGGCATGTTGTTTGATAAGTGCAGTATCTTTATGCAACAAATCTCGAGTTAATTCTTTAAGGTGATGAATATATTCATTATTACTATCTGTTACATGTGGTGGCGTATGAAGCAGGATTTCGAATCCAATTTTCTCTGGCATAATTGAACGAATAGTTTTTATCACTGAATCATGTTCATTCGGAAGATATCTAACGTCCAAAATAGCTTCACAGACATCTGGGGTTACTGTATGTTTCGAAGATTGGGGTGTTGAAATATGTGTGATATTAATGCTGGTTTGATATTTTTCTTCTGTAAGCGGAGGATATATTTTATGTATTTCTTCTAATGCTTGGTACATTTGTATAATTGCATTCCTGCCTCGCCATGGGTAAGCACTGTGCGATGCAACGCCCTTTGAAATGAGTTTGAGATGCAGCATACCTTTTGATTCATGAATTATCCTAAAATTGCTTCCCGATTCACCTGTGATTACAAATTCTGCTCTCACACCTTCATTTACTTGATGGAGCGTACCGTTTAGTCCTCCTGATTCCTCATCAGTTGTTATTTGTAATCCTAAACTAAAAGGTAAAGTTTCTGCAACTTCTCTGTAGAGCAAGACCATAACAGCAGCAGCAGCTTTCATATCATATGCTCCCCTACCGTAGAGTTTGCCGTCCTGTACATATGGTCTGAATTGCGTTTGTAATCCGGGGACGATATCCAAGTGTGCGTTGAGGATTATTTTAAACTGTTTGGTATCCGGCGTATTCGTATACAAAAGACTCGGATAGCCATTTGAAGCATATGGCGTAAAAGAAAAATCTGACAGTTCTTTTTTTGCAATTTGTAACACATCAATTGACTTGTCGATATCTCCTGTGACAGACGGGATGGAAATAAGTTTCTGAGCCAGAAAAAGAATATCATTCAGAGGAACAGTTGTCATAAAAAGAAGTATACTCCTCAGCTTTCTTTCACGTCAAATAAGTATGTTATAATGCTCAGCGTGAGACCAGATATCTATAGACCACAGCCTTTAGCAACGCCAGATAGTCCCTTACATGAGCGTTCAGGCAGACCACGAAATGAAATTAGAACGAGGTATGCAACAGAAAGACCTGATTTCTCTAGAATCGACGCAACATCTGATCAATTAACAATACAAACATATGTTGGTGATGAAGCGGGTTTTAAAGGTGAATCCCCTGTAATGTACACAATGAAACCGGGTTCAGGTGCTGCTGAAGTGGCGTTTGTCATGGGCAAAGCAGTCAGCTTGAAAGCTGACGGAGAAGTAAGAGGTATTGTTGCCTTTGGGGCAAAATCTTCTCTTACCGGTGCCGCTGTCCCACATAATGATGTACTGATTAATATGCAGGAACTTACCGGAATTGGTGAGGTAGAAACAACCCTGCACGGTGAAAAAGTCGTCACAGTTGAACCCGGAGTAACATTTAGTGATCTCAATAAGAAACTAAAACAAGAAGACCTTTTTCTTCCTTGTGCGCCAACATATGATCGTGCAACTGTGGGTGGTGGTGCTTCAACAAATAATGGGGGTGCTCTTAATTACAAATATGGAAAATTAAATGAATTTGTAGAAGGAATCGAAATGGTCTTGGCTACAGGTGAAATTATAAATGTTAAACGAGGTGAGTCATTCTCTCAAAAAGGTGAAAAAGAAGGTGATCCTGATTATTTTGAAATTGTCAGTCCAGATGGTACTTCAAGAAGAAAAGTTCCAGTTCCTACATATGCCATGCCTGACGTCCCAAAGATTTCTGCGGGTTATAACACAAAGCGAAATGAAAAAGGAGAAGTTGATTTGATTGATATGCTGGTAGGAAGTGAGGGTACACTAGGGACAATTACAAAATTATCGCTCCGTGTTCTTCCAGAGCCTCCTACAGCAATGGCACTTGTTGTGTGTGACAATGATCAGCAGATGCACGAACTTGTGCGGAGATTGCGTCAACAACAGCCAGAAAAACGTGAGACGAAAGAACCAGGTGGCCTAAGTGCTGTTGAATATATTGGGTCTGGTGCGAGACAACTGATTGCTGAAAATGGTAGCTTCAATCCACCAGGTGAAAAAGGAAATGCGCTCGTTTTGGTACAAATGGAACTTCCTGGTGATGATATGACAGCCTTAGAGTTATTGGGTGATAACATCACTGCGGTTGGTATAAATGTAAATGATGACTCGAGAGTATTAGGTGCCATACCTGAAGATAAGCAAACCCAGCAATATTTTATAGGTATACGAGAAGATGTTCCTGATACAGTAAATCGAATCATGCGCGGGCGTGGAATAAAAAAAAGTGGAACAGATGTGTGTGTGAACCCAGATGATTTAGAAAAACTATCTGGTTGGTATGAAACAGCTTTGGGAGATATTCAAAGTGTCGAATGGGGGCATGGTGAAGGAAACGGGCATCGAAACGCAATGCCTAAAACGCAGGAAGAAGCTACTGCAGCAGCTAGTATATTATTACAAGTAAGTACGAGAGCAATTCGAGAGTTGGGAGGAGTAGGTACTGCAGAACATGCGGTTGGAGAACATCCTGTGAAACAGGCATTACTAAGAGAATTGGTTGGTGATAAAGGAATTGCAGAAATGAGAGCGTTTAAAGAAGCATTTGATCCTCATGGTGTTATGGCGCCTGGAAATATTTTCCCGGTTTTAGAAGCGGCTTAGTCTCCTGATAGTAGTCCTTGACAAGCTTAGGGCTTGTGATAGAATGATTGTAACATGAGAAATTCAGCAGCTCTTCTAGTCATTGTCGCTCTTGCCTCCTAGAGGCGGGATTGATTGTGACCTGGACCAATCAAGCACCGCCGAAAGGCGGTTTTTTTATGTTTATATTATGAAAAAAATAACAGGCGGACAAGCAATAATGGAATCTTTGGTGCACGAAGGTGTCGAAGTAATCTTCGGTTATCCTGGCGGTGCAATCATGCCGACTTATGACGCGTTGTATGATTACAAAGATAAATTGCGCCATATTTTAGTGAGACATGAGCAGGGTGCTGGACATGCTGCTGAAGGATATGCTCGAGTAACAGGACGCCAGGGAGTTTGTTTAGTTACATCAGGACCTGGTGCCACCAATTTAGTTACCGCAATTGTTGATGCTCAGATGGATTCAGTTCCTCTGGTTTGTATTACTGGACAAGTTGCGGCAGCTGTCATCGGAACTGATGCATTTCAGGAAGCTGACGTTATCGGTATTACTACCCCAATCACCAAATGGAATTATCAGGTTACCCGAGCGGCGGAAATTCCTGAAGTCATGGCCAAAGCCTTTTATATCGCCAATTCTGGCCGTCCAGGTCCAGTTTTGGTTGATATCACCAAAAATGCACAAATCGAATTAATGGAGTTTACATACAAAAAAATCACTTCATTGCCAAGTTATCATCCTGAAAAAGAGCCTGATATGATGCAGATTGAAGAAGCCGCAGAAGTTATAAATAATGCCAAAAAACCATTCATGCTGATTGGGCACGGTATTTTGATTTCCAAAGCAGAAAAAGAACTCATAACGTTTGTCGAAAAAACCGGTATTCCTGTGGGTGTAACACTGCACGGATTGTCTGCATTCCCTGCTTCTCACCCATTATACGCTGGGATGCTCGGCATGCATGGCAATTATGGTCCAAATCTGTTAACCAACGAAGCTGATGTGATAATCGCCGTCGGTATGCGATTTGATGACCGCGTCACAGGTAGAGTTTCAGATTATGCGTCAAATGCAAAAATTATCCATGTTGATATCGATCCAGCAGAAATAAATAAAATAATTCAGGTTGATATCGCTATTGCGGCAGATGCGAAAGCTGCACTGAAGGCACTCACCAAGCACGTCAAAAAACAAACACATCCCCAGTGGCTTGCGAAATTTGCTGCGTGCAAAAAGAAAGAATACGAAACAGTATATAAACACGAAACTGATCCGCTGACTGGCGAAATCAGTATGCCTGAAGTTATCAAAATGCTCTCAGATAAAACAAAAGGAGAAGCAATTATTGTGGCTGATGTCGGTCAGCATCAAATGATGACAGCCAGGTATTACGAATACCAAAAACCTGATACCTTTGTTACTTCTGGAGGTGCAGGTACGATGGGTTTTGCACTTCCTGCAGCTATGGGTGCCAAGGTTGGGAGGCCAAAAGAAGAAGTTTTTGCGATAAACGGAGACGGAAGTTTTCAAATGAATATTCAAGAACTTGCAACAATTGCACAGGAACAAATCCCCGTCAAAATTATTATTCTGAACAATAATTTCTTAGGTATGGTGCGGCAGTGGCAGGAAATGTTTTTTGAAAAACGTTATTCGTTTACTGAAATGAATAATCCTGATTTTGTAGCAGTTGCCAAAGGTTTCAGACTCGATGCCCACAAAGTTGAAAAGCGTGCAGATTTAAGTAAAGCATTAGACCGGTTGATTGCAGCGAAAGGCCCGCAGGTTTTGGAAATTGTTGTCAGAAAAGAAGAAAATGTGTTCCCAATGGTGCCAACAGGTGCAAGCGTTGCGGAGGTACGATTGAAATAACCTATGACATTGACTGACTTAAATTTATATACCATTATTATTTTCGCCGAGAACAAGCCGGGCGTGCTTTATCGTATTTCTGATTTATTTTTGCGTAGAAAGGTAAATATTGAAAGCCTTACCGTTTCAGAGACAGAACAACCAGGTATTTCACGCTTTACCGTTGCAGTAAATGCTGACAGACAGCTTGTTGATAGAACAGTCAAACATCTTTATCGAATTATTGAAGTCGTCAAAGTGATGGCAAAGTCAAATAGTGAGTTAGTGTATAAGGAAGTTGCGCTTATTAAAGTTTCAGTCAAAGATAAGAAACAAGAATATGAAATAGGTAAAATTGCTCACGAATTTCATACACCCATCGTTTTGAACAGAGCAGGCTCAATTACTGTTGAACTGACTGGCTCGGAAAAAGAAGTTAATTTATTATTTTCAAAACTCAAACCATTTGGTATCTTGGAATTCGTCAGATCTGGCAGAATTGCCGTCTTAAAAGACGATAAAGATATTGAATAGATTAAGATTTGGTTGTATAATCTAAAAATTCTAATTGTTTAGGATATTTTGAAAGGAACTCTATGGCAAAAATGAATTTCGGCGGCGTAAAAGAAGACGTCGTAACAAGAGAAGAATTTACACTTGAAAAAGCAAAAAAGGTTTTAAAGAATGAAACCATTGCTGTTATTGGTTACGGCGTGCAAGGACCAGCACAAGCGTTAAATCTCAGAGACAATGGTTTTAATGTCATTGTCGGACAAAGAAAACCATCAGCTTCTTACAAAAAGGCAAAAGAAGACGGCTGGGTTGAAGGTAAAACACTTTTCTCAATTGAAGAAGCAGCGGAGCGTGGTACCATTTTGTGCGTTCTCCTCTCAGACGCAGCACAAATTGCACTCTGGCCAACGGTTAAAAAATATTTAACCGCTGGTAAAACGTTATATTTCTCTCATGGGTTTGCGGTTACCTATGCCAAACAAACAGGTATCGTTCCTCCAAAAGATGTTGATGTTATTTTGGTTGCTCCAAAAGGTTCAGGACGTACCGTTCGCAAGATTTTTCTTGAAGGTCGTGGTATCAATGCAAGTTTTGCCGTGTATCAAGACGCAACTGGTAAAGCAGCTGATAAAGTTAAATCTATGGGTATCGGCATTGGTTCAGGATTCTTGTTTGAAACCACTTTCAAAAACGAAGTGTACAGTGATTTAACCGGTGAGCGTGGTGTTTTGATGGGAGCAATTGCTGGTCTTATGGAAGCACAATATAATTTGCTTCGCAAGAAAGGCCACTCTCCATCCGAAGCATTTAACGAAACCGTTGAAGAAGCAACACAAAGTCTTATCCCTCTTATCGGTGAGAATGGTATGGACTGGATGTTTGCAAATTGTTCAACAACAGCACAGCGCGGCGCACTTGATTGGAAGCCAAAATTCAGAAAAGCTGTTGAACCAGTCTTTAAAGAACTGTATGACAGCGTCAAATCCGGCAAGGAAGCTGAAATAACTATCAAAGCAAACAGTAAACCAGATTACCGCGAAAAATTGGCAAAAGAACTCAAAGAAATGGATGAAAGTGAACTGTGGCAAACAGGCAAACAAGTTCGCAAACTTCGCCCAGAGTATCAAAAAGCAATTAAGCCAGCAGCTAAAACGAAAAAATAATGAAGCAGCGAACATCCTCTGCGTCTCTTCTCAAAATTGATCATATAAATATCGTCGTTACAGATTTGCCTGCTGCCAAAAAATTCTTTTTGGATTTAGGATTTAGCATTGTTCACGAAGGAACTTTGACTGGAGGTTGGGTTGATGCCGTTACTCAACTGAAAAATGTCAAAGCAGAATATTGCGCGCTTCGTTTGGATGCTGCTCAAACCAATCTTGAACTGATACAATACGATTCACCGGTTGATGATTCAGAGGAAAAGATAAGTAAAGCCAATCATCACGGATTGAGACATCTTGCTTTTGAGGTTGAAAACATTGAAGCGGTTGTTGCACAATTAAAGAAGAGAAACGTAACCTTTTTTAGTGAGATTCAGGATTATGCTCCGTCAAAGAAAAAACTCTGTTATTTCTACGGACCGGAAGGCATTATTTTAGAACTTGCAGAATATTCAAAAAAATGAAAAGCTGTGGAGAAAATTGTCAGTGTGAAGAGAAAACTGTTGATACGTCTGAATTTGTCGTGGACAACCCCGGACGTGATGTACAGCGCGTGGGAACTGCTCGTTTCCTCGGCCAATCCCCCATCAAAATTCACGAACCTGTGTGGGCAGTAACTGGCAGTCTCGGTGATAGTCAATGTTACGTGGGGGTTACAGAAAAAGTAAAAATCATCCATAAAGCGCTGGCAGCTCGCATAAAAAAAGACAATCTTCCAGCTCGTCTTATCCCTCCAGCTTACACAATCGGTGTTTCGGACGGCCAACTCAATGGAACTGATGAAATGCGCTTTTCCCTCATCGGTCGTGAAGTAACACACGATGCAATCACCATTCATTTAAGTGCAAGCAAAGTACAGGGCTGTATTTCAGTTGTTGCCTGTGACAAACCTCCCGTTGGAACACTTGCTGCAATTTTGGAACACAACCAGCCAGCAGTCATTTTCTCAGACGGTTCAATCAAACCTGGCCTTGATCCTCAAACGCACGAGCGAATTGATATCGTAAGTGCTTTTCAAGTTGCAGGTGATCCAGACGAAGATAAGAAAAAACGTGTTGCTCTCAATGCTTGTTGTGGTCAGGGAAGCTGTGGAGGGATGTTTACGTATAACACGATGCAAACCTTTATCGCACTTGTTGGTTTGGAACCGCTGCATATGGTAACCCCGACGTCAGATGATCCACGAAGAGTGACAGAATTTCCTGAGCAGCTGATTGATTGTCTTCTCACTATGACCAAAAAAGGTATCAGACCCAAAAACCTCGTCACGCCGGCTTCACTTCGTAACGCGCTTGCAGTTGCGATTGCTATGGGCGGTTCAACCAATGTCGTCCTCCACTCTGTTGAAATCGCGAGGGCTGCTGGATTTGATCTGTGGGAAGATGTGATGACTCAAAAAGAATTTAATAAACTCTCCCACAGTTTGCCTGTTCTCATAAATGCCAGACCGTTTGGCGCGTATTCGATGGTTGATATCGAAGAAAAAGGTGGTCTGCCGGTGATTGTTAAAGAACTGTTAGATGCAGGCTTTTTGGATGGTAATTGCATGACGTGTACAGGCGAAACACTTTCAGAGCAGATAAAACGTTTAGCTCCACCAAAACCCGACGGTGAGGTTATTTTGTCCGTGAAAAAACCATTTAAAAAAACTGGCGGATTGCGTTTGCTTACAGGCAATCTCGCTCCCAAAGGCGGTGCAGTCATCAAAGTTGCAGGTGTTGAAACAGGAATGGAAAACGGTGTGTTCAAAGGGAAAGCTCGTGTTTTTAATAGTGAGAGAGAACTTCTCGATACACTTGAAAAAACTCCAGATGTATTTCAGGACAAAGATATGGTTGTCATTCGCTACGAGGGTCCTCGTGGCGCTCCAGGCATGCCTGAGATGCTTGATCCGACGTCACGCATTACAACACTTTGTCGCGAAAAGAATATTACCATTGCCCTTATGACTGATGCTCGTTTCTCAGGCGGTTCAGTCGGACTCGTCATTGGCCATGTCGGCCCTGAAGCATTCCTCGGCGGCCCTATTGCCCTTGTTGAAGACGGTGATGATATTATCATTGATATCAACAAAGACAGTATGGATTGTGTACAACTTGACGATCCGGTCATCTTTAAAGCTCGCAAAAAGATTTGGGATCAGACAGCTGAGAAAAATGGCGGAATGCATCCTTTTGTTAAAACAATAAATAACAGACTGCTTAAACGCATGAGATTAACAGCCAAACAAGCCATAGATGGTGCTGGAATGTGGTAAAATGGAGGTGCCATGCAATTTCTAATAATAGCTCATGATTATAAAGATGGAGGTCTAAAAAGACGTCTTGATGTTAGAGAAAAGCATGTTGCATTAGGTGATCAGATGAAAGCTGCAGGAAGCTATTTGTATGGCATAGCAACGCTTGATACTGATGGCCACATGAATGGTTCAGTTATGGTGATGGATTTTCCTAGTAGAACTGAACTTGATGAATGGTTGCTTGTTGAACCATATGTGGTAAATAAAGTTTGGGAGAAAATTGAAATTAAACCATGCAAAGTCGGCCCGACATTTTTGAAATAATATGAAAACCGGATCTTTTCCCTACGCATTTTTTGAGAATAAAGTAGTCAAAATGGAAGACGCGAAAGTGTCAGTTCAAACCAATGCACTGCAATACGGCACAGGTATTTTTGGCGGAATTCGCGGGTATTACAATCAAAAAGAAAAAGCTGTCTATGTATTTCGTTTGGATGACCATTACAAGCGTTTTCTCTCAAGTGTTAGGATATTAGGCTGTGGTTTTCCCTATGATAAAGACCAGCTCAAAACGATTACGCTTGATCTTCTCAAAAAAAATAAACCAACAACTGACGTCTATTTCCGTCCGTTTGCTTATGTCGGCAATTTAGAACTCGGTCCAAATCTTGCCAATACCACACTCGATTTTACACTCTACATGATCCCACTTGGTGAATATTTGCCTGTCAGTAAAGGTTTGAATATGGGTGTTTCTACGTGGCAGCGAATTTCAGATAACGCTATCCCTTCCCGTGCCAAAGCTTCCGGTGGCTATATCAATTCAGCACTAGCACGAAAAGAAGCTACAGACAACGGTTATGATGAGGCTATTATGCTTAATAAAGATGGTCATGTGGCAGAAGGTTCAGCTGAAAATTTCTTTATGATCCGTGATGGTATTTTGATAACACCCACAGTCTCAGAAGGCGTTCTCGAAGGCATCACCCGCCGCTCAGTAATACAGCTCGCAAAAGACATGGGAATCCCAGTTGAAGCCCGCCCGATCGAGCGTACAGAAATCTACGTCGCTGACGAAATCTTCCTTTCAGGAACTGGATGCCAAGTAGCTTGGGTTCATAGCATCGATAAAAGAGTCATCTCAGAAAAAATCGGCCTATTAACCAAAAAACTCCAAGATAAATTCTTCTCAGTAGTCAGAGGCCAAGACGAAGCCTACATAAGCTGGTGCACAAAGGTGCAATTCTAAATTAATGCTTGACGGGAAATTAAGGTCTTGTTACAATGATTCATATGAACAGCCAAAATATTCTACTTAACCTTGCTCTCCTTACCGTGTAAACGGCGAGATTTGTTTGGTTAAAAATTCGACAAACAAACCCGCCGGAAGGCGGTTTTTTTATGGCTTAAATCGATTTTATGTTTACAACAGCGTTGATTAGTTTTAGAGAATTTTTGGAAGCCTTTTTGATTGTAGGTGTCTTTTGGGGACTTTCGAGGTCCCTGCAGCTGAGAAAGGAAAAAGAAATTGTTCTTGCAGCCGGAGTGGGTATGGCAATTGCATTTGTGCTGGCAATCGGAACATTTGCTTTTGGTGACAGCGCTCGGGCTGTTTTGACAGAAGAAAATGCTGAAGTGCTTGAGAGTTATTTGATGATCTTTTCAGGTTGTTTCTTGGCTTATGTTATTTTTTCACTGCACAAAGTCATGCATGTGCAAAAAATGTCGGTTATTAAAAAAGCCGCTGAAAAACTGAAGAAGAACGTATTTGATGTTTCACTCTTTTTTACCATTTTATTTTTAGTCGTTCGTGAAGGGTTTGAGATTGCATTGTTCACGGCAAGTACTTCTCTTTTCTCAGTGTTCTTTCAGAATATGGCAGGATTGTTTACCGGTTTTCTCAGCGCCGGTGCAGTTGGTTTGGCTACCAGTATGGCTTATCTGAAATTTTCAGTGAAGCGAGTCTTTCAAATTACTGAGTATATGATTATACTGCTGGGAGCTGCGATGGTGCAAAACGGTATCACTGAATTGTTTGAAATTTATTGGCATGTCGAACTGTATGAAATTGTGCCGCTGCATATGCCGTTCCTGCCGGATTCACACAGTTTGGTTGGTCATGCGCTGCAGACATTTACCGGCATCGACCAGCATTTTAGCGGGGCAAGACTTGCTATAATGGTAGGATATATTGGCATGGTGTATATACTGTTTTTTAGGAAAAATATCTTTACTAAAGTAGAAACAAAACATAATGAAAAATAAAATATTTATCTTTGATACGACACTTCGTGATGGTGAGCAGGTACCGGGTTGCCAGCTGAATACTGTTGAAAAAATTGAAGTGGCACAATCGCTTGAGGCTTTGGGTGTTGATATCATCGAGGCAGGCTTCCCTATCTCAAGTCCAGGTGATTTAAAGTCAGTCCAGGAAATTTCAAAAAATGTGAAAGAGCCTGTGATTACCGCATTATCACGAGCGATAAAGGGAGACATTGATGCAGCAGCTGAATCGTTGAAATTTGCCAAACACAAACGAATCCACACCTTTATCAGTAGTTCTGACATCCATATCATTCATCAGTTCCGCTCAACGCGCGAAAAAATCACGGAGCAAGCTGTCGAGGCCGTCAAATATGCCAAAAAGTTTACGCAGGATGTTGAGTTCTCAGCCATGGATGCAGGGCGTACAGAGAATGCATTTCTTGCGCAATTTATCCAAGCAGCAATTCAAGCTGGCGCAACAACGGTTAATATTCCGGATACCACAGGTTATTGCTTGCCAAATGAATTTGGTGCAAAAATTAAATATCTCTTTGAGAATGTAAAGGGAATTGACAGGGTTATTGTAAGTGTTCATTGTCATAATGATCTTGGTATGGCAACAGCGAACACAATCGCAGCAGTCCAAAACGGCGCTCGTCAGTTTGAAGTAACCATAAATGGTGTTGGAGAACGTGCTGGTAATACGTCACTTGAAGAGGCTGTTATGATTTTAAAAACCCGTAAAGATCTCAATGCAGTTACCAATATCAATACAAAAAAGATCTATCCAACGTCACGTTTGGTTTCTCGTCTCATGCGTATGCCAGTACAAGCAAACAAAGCAATTGTCGGGCGCAATGCATTTGCTCATTCCTCAGGTATTCATCAGAATGGGGTTTTAAAAAATCGCTTTACCTATGAAATTATGAGTCCTGAAGATGTGGGTATCAAAGAATCTTCACTCGCACTTACTGCAAGAAGTGGAAGAGCAGCATTGAAGCATCACATGGAGCGTTTGGGGTATAAATTGACTCAGGAAAAGCTTGATAGTGTTTATCAGGAATTTTTAAACGTTGCTGATAAGAAAAAAGATATCAACGATGATGATTTGCGAATACTTATGGGCGATTCGGCCAATGATGCTGGTGCCAAACTTACCCTTTTGCAAGTTGTTTGTGGCACTCCTCTTGCACCTATGGCAACAGTGAAATTATTGTTAAACGGTAAGGAAGAAGTTTCAACAGCTACTGGAAATGGACCGGTCGACTCTGCGTTTCATGCTATTGATAAAATCCTTAAGAAAAAAGTTGTGCTTGAAGAATATTTGGTCCAGGCTCTTACCCGAGGCAGCGATGACACAGGGAAAGTACATATCCAAATCGCTCATAAGGGCGTTCTGTTTTACGGCTTCGGAGCAGATTCAGATATCGTCGTCGCATCAGTCAAAGCATATTTGGATGCATTAAATAAAATTGTGTAGCATGTTAGTTTAAATCTATGGCAAAGAAACCACAAACGTTATTCGAAAAGATCTGGAACGCACATGTTGTTCATCAACAGGAAAGTTATCCCGCAGTTTTTTATATTGACGCACATCTGATTCATGAAGTAACCAGTCCTCAGGCATTTAATGGTTTAAGAAAGCGCGGGTTAAAAGTTTCCCGACTTGATCGTACGTGGGCGACAATGGATCACAATGTTCCCACCAAAGATCAGGATAAACCCATAAAAGAAGAAATGTCACGCAAACAGGTCGCGATGCTTGAAAGTAATTGCAAAGAGTTTGGCGTTCGTTTGTATGGTTTGGGACATCCTTATCAAGGCATTGTTCACGTTATTGGTCCGGAACTTGGTATTACTAAACCAGGCATGACAATTGTCTGTGGTGACAGCCATACTTCTACACACGGTGCATTCGGAGCGATTGCGTTTGGAATCGGAACAAGCGAGGTTGAGCAAGTTTTAGCAACACAAACTATTCTCCAGTACAAACCGAAAACCATGAATATCCGAATTGAGGGTGAATTAGGCAAAGGTGTCAGCTCAAAGGATATTATTCTTTATATTATCGCTCAAATCTCAGCCTCAGGTGGTACAGGCTATTTTGTCGAATATTCTGGTTCAGCAATCCGTTCGCTTTCTATGGAAGCCCGCATGACGATTTGTAATATGAGTATTGAAATGGGTGCTCGTGGAGGAATGATTGCACCTGATGAGACAACATTTGCCTATATGAAAGGTCGTAAGTTTGCACCTAAGGGAAAAGAGTGGGATAAGGCAGTAGCATATTGGAAAACGCTTCCATCTGACGCAGGAGCGGAATATGATCGTGAACTTTATATAAATGCCTCAGATATTGAGCCAATGATCACGTATGGTACCAATCCTGGTATGGGAATTGGTATTACCAAACGTATCCCGACCGTTGATACACTTGAAACAGCACCGGAACGAGATAGTTTCTTAAAAGCTATGGAGTATATGGGTTTGACTGATAAACAAGGCAAGAAGCTTTTGGGTCACAAAGTTGATTATGTTTTTCTCGGTTCTTGTACCAATTCGCGTATTGAAGATTTTCGAAAAGTTGCAGCTCTTGTTAAAGGCAAGAAAAAGCCAGCCGGACTTACTGTTTTTGTCGTTCCTGGTTCAGCGCAAGTTGCCAAACAAATCGAAAAAGAAGGCCTTAATACAATTTTTACCGAAGCAGGATTTGATATGCGAGGTGCAGGCTGTTCTGCCTGTCTTGGGATGAACGAAGATAAAATTCCTGCCGGAAAATATTGTGTCTCAACTTCCAATCGTAATTTCCAAGGCCGCCAAGGTCCGGGTGCAAGAACATTTCTCGTAAGTCCCATGACCGCAGCCGTCGCAGCAATTACTGGGAAAGTAAGTGATGTAAGAAAGTTTATTTAAATATGACCAAAAAGAAACTTACAAAAATTATTTCAACAGCAGTACCACTCGATATGCAGGATGTGGATACTGATCAGATTATTCCGGCGCGGTTTCTCAAAGCGACGACTCGTGAAGGTTTTGGGCTGAATGTGTTTCGAGATTGGCGGTTTGATCCTGAAGGGAATCCAAAACCTCATTTTGTCCTCAATCATCCAAATTATAAAGGGGAAATACTTATTGCCGGCCGAAATTTCGGTTGCGGTTCCAGTCGTGAACATGCAGCATGGGCGTTATCTGATTATGGTTTTAACGTTGTTGTTTCAAGCTTTTTTGCAGATATCTTTAAAAATAACGCTCTGAACAATTCCCTTCTCCCGGTTCAGGTTTCAGAAGTGTTTTTGCGCAAACTCTTTAAAGAAGTGCAAACAGATCATAAGACTATTATTGAAGTTGATATTGAAAAACAAACGATCGGTATTCCGAAGAAAGACCTTTACGAATCCTTTGACATAAACCCTTACAAAAAAATCTGTATCATGAACGGCTATGACGATGTTGATTATTTGGTAAGTCTGACCCGCGAAAAAGAAACATTTGAAAAAACCAGAACTGATGATTATTCACGTACAACATGAAAAAAACAATTGCAGTACTTCCAGGTGATGGTGTTGGACCAGAAATAACCACACAGGCAGTACGATTTTTAGAAAAGGCAGCTGAAAAATTTGGCCATACGTTTACCTTTCAGGAAGGCTTGATTGGTGCCGTTGCTATTGATAAAACGGGAGATCCCTACCCCAAAGAAACACACAAATTGAGTTTAGAAGCAGACGCTATCCTCCTCGGCGCGATTGGTGATCCCAAATATGATAATGATCCCACAGCCAAAGTGAGGCCGGAACAAGGAATCTTAGGCATCAGAAAAGCACTTGGGTTGTATGCCAATATCCGTCCGATAGAAATATTCCAAAGTGTTGCAGATCGTTCACCGCTGCGTGCTGAAATTATTAAAGACGTCGATTTTGTTGTTATTCGTGAACTTATCGGTGGCATTTATTTTGGTAAACGAGGAAGAACTAATAATGGAATGAGTGCTTTTGACACGTCAGAATATTCTAAACCGGAAATTGTGAGAATTGCAAAATATGGTTTTGAAGTTGCACAAAAGCGCAAAAAGCACCTGACCGTTGTTGATAAAGCAAATGTGCTTGAGACTTCACGATTGTGGCGCGAAACGGTTCAGGCTATGGAAAAAGACTATCCTGATATTACTGTCGAATATATGTTTGTCGACAATGCTTCAATGCAGATTATCAAACGCCCGAGTGCGTTTGATGTTGTCCTTACTGAAAATATGTTTGGAGATATTTTGACAGATGAAGCGTCAGTCATTACCGGGTCAATCGGTCTTCTCCCTTCTGCATCAATCGGGCTCAAAAATGCACTATATGAACCAATTCATGGTTCATTCCCAAAAGCAGCTGGATTAAATTACGCCAATCCAATCGGCAGTATGCTTTCAGCTGCGATGATGCTTGAATATAGCTTTGGACTTAAAAAAGAGCGAGACGCCATGTATAATGCAGTACAAACGATTTTGGACAAAGGTTACGGTACCAAGGACATTGCCACCCAGCACGTACTTTCTACCACCGAACTTGCGGACAAAATTATTGCTGCTTTATAAAATTTTGTATTGTATTATGACAACACAGAGTGCGCCTTATGTTATAACGAAATTTGATAAAGTAAATATCCTTACGCAGGAGAGTCCGCGTGCTGCGGAGCTTTTGGCTGAATATGGCATACACTGCGCCGGATGTTATTTCAGCGAAGATGATACATTGCAGATTGGCGGCCAAATGCACGGGCTGAGTGATGAGGAAGTTGATGATATGGTTGAGGAAATTAATCAGGAACTTGAAAAAGAATGGAGAGAATCACACAAAAAATGAAAGATACACTGGTAATTAAAAATGTGCATGCAGGCACAGTTGAGGGTAAAAAAATCCTCAACGGTGTCAATTTGACCATAAAAAAAGGTGAGATTCATGCAATCATGGGTCCGAATGGTGGTGGCAAATCAACACTTGCCCAGGTGCTCATGGGACATCCACACTATGTAATTACTGAAGGAACGATCACATTAAACGGAACTGATATTACAACCCTTACTCCCGACCAGCGTGCCAAAGCAGGGCTCTTTCTTGGTTTTCAGTATCCAGTCGAGGTGACTGGCGTAAATTATGCAAGTTTTCTCCGTATGGCGATTAATGAGAATAAAAAAACTGGCGAAAAAAAACTTTCCCCTATCGCCTTTCGAAATCAGTTAAAAGAAGGTGCTGAACAACTTGCCTTTCAAGATGATTTAACCAAACGTTCTCTCAATGAAGGATTTTCAGGTGGTGAGAAGAAAAAGGCTGAGATTTTACAAATGGCTATGCTCAAACCAGCATTTGCTGTTCTTGATGAACCTGATTCAGGTTTGGATGTTGATGCGCTGAAATACATTGCCAAAGCAATTAATGCGCTTGATTATAAACTGGGATTGGTACTTATCACCCATTACCAAAGAATTTTGCATTACATCAAACCTGATTTTGTTCATGTGATGATTAAGGGCAAAATCGCCAAATCAGGGGATCATGTCCTTGCCAAAGAAATTGAAGAATCAGGTTATGAAACATACGTATGAAACCACCACAACCAGTTGTTAAAACAGACTACAAATATGGTTTCCACAAACCGGAAAATGCTGTGTTCAAAACGCCTAAAGGGTTAAGCCGTGATGTGGTAGAATCAATTTCTTACCACAAAAATGAACCCGAATGGATGCGGGAATTCAGACTCAATGCGCATATGATGTTTGAGCAAAAAATGATGCCGAGTTGGGGTGCAGATTTATCGGGCATTGATTTTGAGAATCTTTACTATTATGTGAGTCCGTCTGATAAAAAATCCCGTTCATGGGATGATGTCCCCAAAGATATCCGAGACACCTATGACAAAATTGGTATTCCTGAGGCTGAGAAGAAATTTCTTGCAGGAGTAGGTGCGCAGTATGATTCGGAAGTTATTTATCACAATTTGCGCAAAGAATGGGAAAATCAGGGAGTGATTTTTGTCGACATGGACACTGCGCTTCAAAAATATCCTGACATTGTGCGTCAATATTTCGGAACTGTCATCCCGCCGAGTGATAATAAATTTGCAGCTCTCAATTCAGCTGTTTGGAGCGGCGGCAGTTTTGTCTATGTTCCGGCTGGCGTTCAAGTGACCATTCCCCTTCAAGCATATTTCAGAATCAATGCCGCCAACATGGGCCAATTTGAACGTACGCTTATTATCGCGGAAGAAGGAAGTTATGTTCATTATGTTGAGGGCTGCACTGCACCGATTTACTCAACAGACTCACTGCATGCTGCTGTTGTTGAAATTATTGTCAAAAAAGGAGCACGTGTACGCTATACAACTATCCAGAACTGGAGTAATAATGTCTACAATCTCGTCACCAAACGCATGCTTGTTCATGAAGAAGGGTTTGGCGAGTGGATTGATGGCAATTTGGGTTCCAAAGCAACCATGAAATATCCGTCAGTCATTTTGGCAGGCAAAGGTGCACGAGGTGAAGTGTTGTCACTCGCATTTGCCGGCAAGGGCCAGCATCAAGACGCAGGAGGTAAAGCTATTCATCTCGCGCCGTATACAACGAGTACGATTACCTCCAAATCTGTCAGTATGCATGGCGGTCGTTCAAGTTACCGGGGCATGGTAAAAATTGTCAACGGAGCTCGGGGCAGTAAATCGTTTGTGCGCTGCGATGCGCTGCTTCTTGATGAACTTTCACGGTCAGATACGTATCCTGTGAATATTGTGAACGAGCAGGACGTTACATTAGGACACGAAGCTTCAGTTTCCAAAATTGGAGAACAGCAACTCTTTTATCTCATGTCACGCGGACTTGATGAAGCCCAGGCAACCTCACTTATCGTCAATGGTTTTATTGAACCGATTGTCAAAGAACTGCCGCTTGAATATGCGGTTGAACTGAATCGTTTGATAAGTCTCTCTATGGAAGGAAGTGTTGGGTAATGAATGAAATAATTATTAAAGCAAATGAAGAGAGAGTTTTGCCCGTTTTATGGATGGGTGATGAAACGCAGCTTTCGTATTCAATTAAACTTGCTGGCAAAGGAGCAAGTATAACACTGTTGATTTTACTTCTTGGTAAAGAGAGCAGTAAACTCGATCTGGTCACCAATATTTATCATGAACAGCCTGACACAACAAGTAAAATTATCGTCAAAGGGGCATTGGACGGTAATGCTCAGGTAAATTATGACGGCCTTGTCAAAATTGAACCAGGAGCCAAAGGAACAAATGCATGGCTTGCTGCACATTTACTGCTTCTGTCAAACAAAGCCAAAGGCCGCGCTGTGCCGAGTTTGGAAATTCTAGAAAATGATATCAAAGCTGGACATGCGACTACTGTTGGACGTGTGAATGATCTTGAAATGTTTTATCTTCGTTCACGAGGTATTTCTGAACGTTCAGCCAAAGCACTGATCATTCAAGGATTTTTACACAGCATGCTTTCAGCATTCCCAGAAGATTCTGCCAAAAAAGCACTAAAGGAGCTTAATTCGTATGTTGAGTAACTTCAAAAAAGATTTCCCAATTTTTAAAAATTATCAGGAGTTAACGTATTTAGATTCAGCAGCGACAAGTCAAAAGCCGCAAATAGTGATTGATACAGTAACTGAGTTTTATATAAAGAAAAATGCCAATATTCACCGGGGCATTTATAAATTAGCAGAAGAAGCGACTGCAGTGTATGAAGCGACACGTGATGTCGTTGCAAGATTCATTGGCGCAAAATCGCGAAATGAAATAATTTTTACAAGCAATACAAATCAATCAATCAATTATGTGGCTGAGGGTTGGGCTCGTAAGTTTCTTAAAAAAGGTGATGTGGTGGTCCTCACTGAAATGGAACATCATGCAAATCTCGTGCCATGGCTCCGTTTGAAGGATGAAATTGGCATTGAAATTGTTTTTCTTCCTATAAACGAAGAAGGAAGACTCATCATTTCAGTGCCAGCAAACGTTAAACTGCTTGCCTTAACGCATATTTCCAATGTCCTCGGTACGATTAATCCAATTGATGATATTATCCGCCAGTTTAAAAAAAGAAATCCTGAGATCAAAGTGTTAATTGATGCTGCTCAATCTATTGCTCACCTTCCTATCGATGTTCAAACACTAGATTGTGATTTTCTTACTTTTTCAGCTCACAAAATGTTTGGTCCTTCGGGTGTGGGTGTTTTGTGGGCCAGGCAAGCTCTGTTAGAAAACATGAATCCGGTTATTGTGGGTAGCCATATGATTAAAACTGTTACCAAAGAAAAAGTAGTCTATGCTGATGTGCCTGAAAAATTTGAAGCCGGAACTGGTAATTTAGAAGGTGTTGCAGGACTTAGAGCAGCAATTGCCTACATCCAAAAGAGTGGTTTTGAAACTATTATGAAACATGACGCAGCATTAACTGCGTATGGGTTAGAAAAACTAACATCACTCCCCTATCTCAAACTTCACGGGTCCAAGACAAGTGAAAATCGTATAGGTATCTTTTCGTTTGAAATACCCGGTATTCATCCACATGACATTGCGCAAGTGCTTGATAGTCATAATGTAGCAATACGCTCTGGTCATCATTGCTGTCAGGTTTTGATGAAGAGATTAGGTGTTATAGCAACGGCTCGTGCATCAGTTTCACTGTATACAACAAAAGAAGATATCGACCGATTGGTTGACGGTTTAGCGGCGGTCAAAAAAACGTTTAATCTTTAATATGCAGGATCATATTTATCGCGAAATAATTTTAGAACATTGGAAACATCCATTAAATTATGGGGTAATTAAGGATGCTGATATTGATATATCTGATGTAAATCCTCTTTGTGGAGATAAAATCCATATTACTGCCAAGCTAAAGAATGAAAAGATTGAACAAATTGCTTTCGAATCAGAGGGGTGCTCAATTTCAAAAGCATCAGCATCTCTTTTTACGGAAGAAATAAAAGGCAAAACGTGTACATATATTAAGGAAATGAAGCCGAGTGATGTTTTGAAGTTATTAGAAGTGGAATTGACGCCAACGAGAACGAAATGCGCGCTGCTCGTTTATACGACCTTAAGTAAAGCTTTAACCGACTGAAGTTGCACTGGAGCGTTCATTGGACATGCTGAAAGATGTCCCGTGCTTTTGAGACATTGACCAATAATCTGTACCCTTTTTACCGTTTTTGCCTTTTACTGCAGATAGCCAAGCTCCTGAATCTTCAACTTTCTCACGGGCTTGTTTAATAGTAAGCATGAGCCATTCAAAGAAATTGAGGTCATATTCTCCCACTTCGGTTGGTGCTTCCATTACTGCAAATTCAGCAAATTCAATTTCTAGGGTTTTACTTGATTTTATAAGCTGTTGTATCTCAGAAAGTGCCTCTTGGATTTTGCGAATTGCTTGGCTTTCTACGGCTCGGTTTGCATGTTCGCCAGATTTACGAATTTCATCATGATATTCGATATGTGCTCGTGATTCTACTTTATGCTTTTTTTCTGAACTAAAAAGTTCAACTTCACCACGTCTTGGATCTTTATTGCCTTGGGATTCAGGTTTGGTATCGAGTCCAAGCATCTCAAAGAAATCGTTAGTTGATTGACCTGCGATGTCTGCGGAACTTTTAACGATGTTTTTTGCCCCATTGGAGGCATAATCCTGGACTGTCTCCAGGCTGTGCTGAAGTGGGTTAAGCTGCTTTGTCTTTGTTTTGCCCATAGTATGTGGACTCTATCATAGATTCATTAAGAAATCAAGCGTTTTCTGTTGTCTCAGTATGCCTGCAAGAAGGTATCTATTCGCTTCCATGCTCTCTTTTTCTTGAGGACTCTTAGCCTTGGTGATAGCCTCGTCTACTTCTTTTGGATCAACTGATATCTTTGCATCTTCTGCGATTTTTTGAAGCACAAATTCGAGTTTGATATCACTTTCTGCTCGTGTTGCGTATTCTGCTCGCAGATCTTGAGGGTTTCGCTTGGTAGAACCGAGATATTGATCAAGGCTCAGTCCAAGACGTTTAATATCATCCAAAAGCTGTGCAATTAATCTATCTGCTTCCTGTTCAACAAGAATTGCAGGTACACTTACCTTTGCTCCATCAAGAACGACTTTCAGTACTTCTTCTGTACTTGGTTTTTTTGCTTCCTCTTCCTTACCTGGGATAACTATTTTACTTTTTGCTGTTATTTTCTTCACATTTTCTTTGTAAGCGCCAGGATCAACTTCAGGCATTTCGCAGGTCAATGCAGTAACAATCCAGTCTTTGTCGTCTTCAATTTTCTCAACATGGAGTTTTGGATTCATGATAGGCCTTATCTTATGTTCTTCAACTGCATCTGTGTAGATCTGTGGAAGTAAGTTTTTAAGGATTTCTTCACGAACCTGATCTTGATTGAGTTTTTCTTCAACCAATTTTTCAGGAGCCTTTCCTTTGCGGAATCCAGGTAGTTCAGCACCTGCAGCCATGTTTTTAACGACTTCAGTGCGAGCCTTTTTAACCGCTTCCTGAGGGATAGTAAGTGTCAATGTAAGTGTCCCGTCATCCTGACGAGCAAGTATTGCTTTTGCCATATGTGTAAAATGAATTATAATAGATTTACACCTGTTGTTCAAGGTGCGAATGCTCTACATATAAATTCTCCCTATTGCTCGCAAAATTCCACGTCTACCTGGTTTTGACAAGTGTGAGACAGCTACGTCAAATATATTTAGATACTGTGCATGTGTTAACGGGGCAGCCTTGAATAGTTCGGTTCGTGTCAAGTCCTTATTTCTAAGTGCACAATCTATTTGTGATAATTCACCGTTATCAGTTGCAAGGCCAAGATAGATATTCATTGATTTTTCTTGTGTATCTTGTGCAATATCATTCGCATCATCAACTAATTGTAAAGCCATCGCTCCTGCACTCACATCATTACGCCTATTAGCATCAAAGCCAACTAAATCAGCAACTGTTTCTACAAACGGCACAGTAGTATTTTCTTTGTATTCCCATGCATCCTTAAAACTATATGTACCGGCAGGTGCTACGTGTCCCTGGTTATGTAACTCAAGCATACTTGCATAATATCTTTCCAGAAGTGTACGTTTATCACCAGCAAAGGAATCGTATACCTTGTCTCGCAACTGTGCTACTGTTATTCCAGTGTCTCTTACCTTAAGCGTATCTAGCTGTTCGCTAAACAGGTTAGTAGAACCATTTTTTTTGTTCGTATCGATCAGGTCATCGACAGCAAAAATTGAAGATATAAAAAAAACAACACCTAATTTCTCAGTTGGGCTTAATTCTAGATGTGGAACTTCTAAGGCCGCTACTGATGAATACCTATTTTTGTGACTTGTTAATAGTTGCTTTGCAAGATCTTTGTCATCTTGCGGAACATCCAGTCTATCTATTCTTCGACTCGTCCTTCGTTCGCTCATTCCCCAAAGAACTTTTGCATAATACTCACCGGATCGTTTGTGTCTTTCTTGAGTAATCATAAAAGGAAGATTATACACCTATAGGTCTTATATATCAACCAAGTGGAGGTCATTGTTAATACCTACAGGTTTTGTTATAATTCCATTTTTATGGTTATGCGAAGAGAATTACCAAATAGAATTGATGTACCTACTCAAATAATAAAAGGATATCTTAGTCTAGAACGGAATTTAACCGAAGCAAGGAATGTTGAAGTTCCGAAAAGTGTGAGTGAAGCATACACAAGGTATAAACCCGTTATTGAATCCATATATGGCAGTGAAAAGATCAGGACAGATCGTTTCTTTCATGGGACAGGTTATCTTCAATATGCTCATGAGAGTACACCAGGTACATATACCGAAGAGGTGTCAAATATTGTAGATGGAATTTTTGATGAAGGGGTACAAGTAGCACCAGATGGCTGGTTAGGGACACCTGGTAATATGCCTACAACTTCTCTATCCAGGGCGCGTTTTTACGCACGATCGTACGCGCTATTACATGAAACAGAAGGTATTCCACTCGTCTGGCAATATGGATCGAAAAAAGATTGGGCAATGTATTTCGCCTTAGATACAGGTTTAGATATGAGACCATCTGAATTTTTAACTTTGGCTTATACAGTAGGAAAAACTCACTACGGAGTAAAAGACGGCCCACGTTTTTCACCAGGTTGGTTCGGAAAGGTTCGCAAGGATATTCCAAGGGACCTAAAATATATGGATTTGGCGGATGCATATTCTACAATAGAAGGTAATTTCCCAGTTATTGCTGTGTTTGACGCAGATGCGGTCAGTTCATATCGAGTTCCTGCATTATCAAGGTTTGAAGATAGAACAATGTTTGATGTCCCTCCTGGGAAATTATTAGCGCTAGAGGTACCGCTAAGTCAAGTGGAAATGGTAAAAAATAAAGCAATAGATAGTGGAGTAACTATTCCAGTATTGCCAATAGAATGCGTAGACCTTCATGCAAGCCATTTCCCTACAGAACAACACACGATATTACAACGGAATACGCGTATAGAAAAGCAATTTAAAACTGGTGAGAAACGCAGAATGACATTGCAGGAAGCAGATTATGAATCTGTTCCCCGTGATATTTTAGACATAGCGGATGGAAGAATGGGGCAAGACTATCATCCCCAACATGTCATCGATGCACTTAGTCAATCAGCTTTCTTATCTGAACAGTATGCCCAGATCTCAAATTGGGAGGGGCAAACTTTGCATTACAATACATTATCAACAATGATAGAGCATGAAAAAATTTTTGGAAAGCTAGAGGAGCTCCCAGGAAATGTTCGCAAGACTTTCTATAGATTGTTATTGGCGCTTCACGATATAGGTAAACCTTTAGCAAAACATTACAAAGCTTCTCAACATTATTTCAATACTCTCATTGGAACTAGGGTACTTGAAATGGCTGGTGCAACTGATGGTGAAATGAAAATTGCATCGACAGTACTCGAACGAGAGAATCCTGTAGGAGTATTGCTTAAAAAATATGGAACAGTACTGCACTTCGGCTCAAGAAGTACAAGACTACGTGCTCTTATTGCTAATCCAGTTGTGCAAGATAAAATCGATGATAGTATTGAGAGGACAAAAAAAGAAATTGAAGGTATGGCTCATGAAGCTGGTATGGGGTATAGTGAGATGCTCCAATTGCTAATGATGTATAACATTGCTGATGCAGCTTCATACACGACTGATGGTGGTTCAGTTGGATCTATAAACTACGCATTTCATTTTACGCAAGAGGGTGTAACCTATGCTCCTTCGATGCAGATGTTAGTAGATAAACTTTCTGAACCACGTAAAGATTAAAGTCGATGCAAACATTTGTGCGGAAGAGCGGTTTTATTTTGAACTACTTCTGGCTCATCTTATCAAATTTATGGAAGCCTATCAGGTTGAAAAGGTATCATTGGACTTAATATAGACCATTAGTAGACGTTTATCGATACGTTAATCCTTTTTCAGTAACCGTATAATATGCTCCTTTATTCGTTCCATTCCTGCTTATAAGTCCTTCTTGTACTAGCTTCTCCAAAGCATTATACGTGCCTTTTCTGCTCAATCCTGAAACAAGCAGATAATCTGCTGTTTTTACCTTGCCTTGTTTTATCGTAAGCTTGAGCATCTTAATCTGAATGTCACTTAGCCAAGCTTTATCACTAACCATTTTACTTTTTTCGTGCAATTCTTCAATTCGTGATTTTGCACGTGTTGCCTCTATAAGCATTCCTTCTACATAATATTCAAGCCATCTAGTTAAATCAGGTTCTCCGTTTATTCTATATTTATCAGCAGAGTTAAGAGCTTCATAATAAGCTTTTCTATTTCGGTTGTAATAACTCTCGAGAGCAAAGAAACTTGTCATATCATATCCATTGAGAGCAAGCATAAGTGTAGTCAAAATGCGTGTCGTTCTTCCATTGCCATCAGTGAATGGATGAATCGCAACAAATTGATAATGCGCAATACCTGTATAGAGAATAGGTGATAGAGAAGTAGGCAGAGGATCTTTGATCCATTGTATAAATTCAGACATTAAAGTTGGCACTTTCAAATGATCAGGAGGCACATAGTCGCCAACACGCACCTGTCCAGTTCTATATGCTCCTGAAATATCATCTCGTATATTTTTAAGAATAATAAAATTAATTTCTTTGATTAATACCTCTGTAATTACTAGTTCTTTCGTATCTTTTACAATTTTTTCAATATAATCAAGTGCGCTATTATAATTGATGATTTCTTTAATATCTTGATCCTCCGCATGTATCTCTTTTCCTGCTAATACTTCTTGCACTTGTTTCTCAGTTAGAGTATTCCCTTCTATTGCTGTTGAGGCATGCACTGTTTCTGCAGTAACTTTAGTAATAAGTTCTTTTCTGTAGCCAAGGGGAAGTGTGACAGCACGAAAATATCCAAATATTTGACCTATTAATTCAATATCTTTTGTTATTTTAGGAGTGATAGTAAAGTAGGGTGTAAACATAAGTTCAAAAACGACTACCCATATAGTACCTATATAATACCCATTTGTCAAGCGGTAAGATTATAATGAAAAGAGAGGACTTGAACCATTATAAGGCTAGAATTTTAATAATTTATTATAAGTAGCCCAATATAGAATTAAACTGCTTACAATTAACCCTATTTATCAAGCTATTCGAGGTTATCCGAACAGGATGTCCGGTCTAGTGCGGAAGAGCGGTTTTATTTTGAACCATTACTAGCTCAACTTATTAAATTTATGGAAGCGTATCAAGCCGAAGAAAACTATAAATCGTAGAAAATAATTAATGTTTATTTACTTACAAATTTGTGTAGAACAGAAGATACAAGTGTCTGATAGGGAATACCTTCCTCTACAGCTTTTCTTTTAAGCAATACTAAATCTTTCTCTGAAAGTCTAATATTGATATTTCTCGCTTTATTTAGAGTATTCTTGGCAATTTGGGAAAATTGTTCCTTTACTGTTTTAAGATCGGAAACACTTTTAAATTCTCCTTTTTCGTACTCTTCAAGTAATTCTTGTTCTTCTTTTGGTAATTCGTAATATTTCATAGTAATTTTTTCTTTTCTAAATATTGCTTTGTGGCTTTTCTGCTTGGAATAATAGTTTTTAAAAAATACTTTTCCTCATCTTCGACAAATGGAACTAAATATACATATTCATCCCATTCTATCACAAACATTTTTTGATTAGGATATTTTATTGTATTAGGATGCTCTACGACATCGAGAAAGTCTTTCTCTTCAAGAATAGTAAGGATATCTTCAAAGCATATATCACGTTCTATCCTTAAGCGCTCATTCTTCTCTTTATCCCAATCAAAATATTTCACTTATAGATTTTATGACATAACATACCTTTTGTCAATATATTAAGCTCGTATTGGCAATAGTATTTAGAAAATTACATCTATCGATTTATGGAAAAACAGGATGAGAGGACTTGAACCATTTCTGAGGCTAAATTGCTATTAATTTTTGGAGGATAGAATGTAATGGTTTATGTCTAGTTTTAATTAGCCCTATATATCAAGCTATTCGAGTTCTTCCGAACACGATGTCCGGTCTAGTGCGGATGAGAGGACTTGAACCTCCACACCTCATATCATCATCTCATCAACGTTTGTGGAAACCAGAAAATCTTCAATGTTCATTACTCCCGGTGTGATAGGTTATATTTCCGTTATACATTCGAAGTACTTCCATTTTGTAAAAAAATTGCTATAATACTGCTATGGGACATGAGAAATATACTGGTGGTGGATTGCCAGATTCAGGAGTTAACATATCAAATATAATTGGTAATCCTATAGGTTTTGGAACAGCAGCATATGCTGCGGGCACTGAGCAAGATCAAAAAACAAAAATGTTTCCTGCGCTACCTGGTGATTTAAAAAAAGATACTGGATTATTGAGAATTGCAATCGGTCTTGGGTTTCATCATATAGATACCGCTCAGGCATATGGAGCATCAGAATTAGCTGTCCGCAGGGCTATCCTAGCATTCCCACACGAACAGTTAACTATTGCAACCAAAGTAGGTATAATACCACCCGATACTGGAACTTCTCCGTATGATTATATAATTGATGCTGCTCAAAAAAGCAGGGAAAGACTTGGTAGAGTTCCAAATGTTCTCTTTTTGCACAATAGGTGGGAAGACCGTGAACAAGATATGCTTGTGGGAGTAAAAGGCTTAGTTGCTGCTGTAAAGATTGGTCATGCACGTTCAGTTGGGTTAAGTAATCTGCGGCCAGATGAATTAGGACTTGCAATTGACGAGGTTGATAAAGTAGGTGGTACAGTAAGTGTGTATCAAGCTAAAGTGAATTTAGCAAATCCTCGTCCAGATGCAGCTGAAACTCGTAAGATATGTCGTGCTAATGGCATTGTTTTTGAGGCATCAGCCGCGCTAAACAGAGGACTGACTGGGAGTCAGGATGCTAGCGATGTTGTAACAGAAATAGCTTATAAATATAACATGACTCCAGCTCAAGTGGGAATTCGCGCTGTTTATGAATGGGGAGCGGTACCCTTGGTTCAGACAAAAAATCCGATGCACATGAGAGAAAATCTTGCCGCACTTTCATTTGAAATGGAGCAACCAGATGTCGAAAGACTATTGGCTTATTTGCCAAAGTAACTGACTAGCACATTATTATACCTTTGCTATGAGCATAGAAACTCGTCCTCAAAAATTACAAGTAATTGATACACATACATTTCTAGGAAAATCAAGACGACTGGGTATTGGTGATACAACTGGATACTTCCACGCTCCGGAATTTAGTGACACAGGATTTCTCACGATTCCTTTTTCTGCTAAAAAGAATAAAGCGACTTTAGAGAAAGTAATAGATGATCCACGTTTTCTTGGTATGTATCTCATGGCAAACCCTAACGAAGAATCTGAATTCAGCTCCAAGGCTGACAAACCAGAAGAGATTGAAATGCTTGCAGGTAAAGAGTTTGTTGTTGGTATAAAGTCTCATCCTGCGCTCTTTAGGATTCCTATGGATGATCCACGGTATTATCCTTATTATGATATTGCGCAAAAAAATAAAATTCCATTTTTGCTCCATGCAGCTGGATCTGGTCAAGATTTTAATTCAGTAGCAATGAGCAAAGATGTTCTAAAACGATTTCCAAATCTTACACTTATCCTCGCTCATTTTGGCGGGCTTGACCCTAAATATATGGATGAAGCAGTCGAATTTGCAACAAAGGAAGATCGTGTTTATCTAAACACAACGTGTATGCATCAAATAGGAGAATCTCGACGATTCGATCCTGACACAGGAAGAAGAACAGTAACGGTACACCCAAACATAACAGAATGGAACGAACGAGCTAAAAATGCATTTTTTACTATGTGTGAAGAAAGACCAGACAGGATTTTAGCTGGGACAGATTTAGGATGGGTTCCACCATATGAGGCAGATCTCTGGCCTATTACACTTTTGGGGCAAGATGATCCTACAAGAAAACAAATTTTAGTAGCTAATCCAATAACTCTTTTTAGTAATAAAATGAAACCAATAGTAACCACTTGAAAGGTATAACAACCTTTTGTGCGGATGAGAGGACTCGAACCTCCACACCTTTTGGGCACAAGTTCCTAAAACTTGCGTGTCTACCATTTCACCACATCCGCGTATGTGTAAACGTTTGTATTATAACCAAAATGAGAGAGAAATGGAAACTGTTGTACAATTTTTTCTTAAACTATCAATGGTTCGGCTCTCCATATAATGCTTTTGCCAGTATCTTCTGCTTGAATAAGTTTATCAACGAGTGGAAATCTCTGTTGTAAAACATCGGCTTGTGATGCTTGAATTAATTTCGTTTGGAGTGTTCTATCGTTGGTTGCAATGAGAATGACTGTATGTGGGTAACGCTTCTGATATGCGATTAAAGAGTTGGCTACATGATCAAGTGAAGAGTCTTCTTCATGTGAATCGAGGTTTCCAGTCGGTTCGTCAAGAAGAAGCACAGCTCTTTCTTTTAGTAGTGCTTTACATAATTCCCAACGCTGTGCTTCACCGGTAGAAGTGCCTTTTGAGGCACCAGGTTTTCTTTGGAGATATGCAGCAGCTTCTTCAGGTGTATTAATTGAAGGTATTAAGGATTGTATGACCTTCATAAAGGCAGTATTGAGCAGTGTATTTGCCAAACCTACGACCGATCCACTTACAAATGAAGGATCTTCAACCCAAATTTGGAGTAATGCTTGTCTCTGATAATGTTCAGTAAAGAGTCTATTCAAGACGTTATTCGTAGAATGTCTACCATATTTACGCGATATGGTTTTGTCATTCTCAAGTCCGCGAAGAGCATCTTTAAATGCGTTATCCCCTTTTTCCATAACAAAAGGTACCATTTGTTCAGCTATAGTTGTTTCAGTGCTTTGTGGAACTGCTTCAACGAGCGTAACAATCTCAGGAAGCAAATCGTGACGAATCTCTCTAAAATCAGCTCCCATGGTAATTTGTATTCGAGCAATATTTCCTTGTTCCAGCGCAATCATTCTCAAAAATTCAGATTTTCCTGTTCCAGAGGGAGCATTAACAAAAGAAATTCCTGGAAAAAGAAAAATAGGTTTATCAACTAAGACTTTCCGGTTCATTACTGCGCCATTATCTAGTCCAGCAATAATTAGAGCATGGTTTCTCATTGCATCTAAAACCTCTTCCCGCGTTTCAATTTCTTGAAACTTATATCTATCCATAATTGCAGTTCTTTCTATGCGTGTAGGAATACGATGTTCAGAAAGTTCAATTTCATCTATTAATTCAACCAAGTGACCTAACTCTATTTTGCGGACCTCATCTGTTCTTAGTCGAGTAAATTCATCATCAAAGGAACTGAGAGCTGATACTATAATACCTCCTGTGATCAATGAACCGACACCTGGAGGAACATCAGCGGTATAATCTGCAAGGGTTGTACCTAGTGCAAGATACCAGGGAGTTTTTTCGATAGCACCTTTTGTATGGACTCGACTCTTTTGTACAGATCCTACAAGTGCCCTGCGTCTTTCTCCTAGATCCGTCTCTGCATTAAGATCGAGTGCCAAACTCCCACTTCTATCAGAAGCGATTAGTCGTTTAATCCGTTGAGCTTCAGAGAGCAAATCATTCTGGTCAGCTATATACTGTTTTACAGTATCGCCTGATCGTTCTTTGCGGATTCTGCGGAAAAGGTATGCTGCAGCAAAAGTCGGACCTAAAAGTTTTATGGCAAGCTCCTGCAGAGATCCTACGTTTAACACATTTATACTTTGTGCGACAGTGACACCGGTCGCAATTGCTTTAGCTTCAGTTTTCGTTGTTTTACTTTCTATTGCAAGACGGCTACCAGTGAATATTCTTTCACTTACCTGATCGATATCCCCCAAGGGTATCCCCCGCCAATGAGCGAGAGATCGTTCATGAGTACGATAATGCACTTGAAGTAATGAAGAAAATTCACCAGCCATTCGAAATAAATGGTTTCCAATATCTTCTCTTCGTGCAAAACCTTTTGCATACAGATGGCTAGCAACTGTGCCTCCTCCTAGGAGTGCCAATGCAGAATCAGGATATTGTGGGACACTTGATAATATACCTTTTGCTATACCTTGAGCGATTGCAGCTGGATGTCTTCGATCAACCCATTCACCTAATACTGTTTGAATTTCTTTATTGAAATCAAGCCAAGATTTTTGATTTTTTTCTGTTGTCGCCTGATCAGCAAGTCTTTCAAGCGTATGTTGTGGTACCACTAAGTGGTCCTGAAGATAAACGGTGTACATGTGTTTCGCATCCATGCCTTCATCCTTATATTCACGCCACATTCTGGCATTCGTAGGATCTTCATTATCAAATTGAGCTCCATATTTCTGTAGATAGTATTGCTCCCATGGAAACATGGGCATAAGACTAGGCTTATGGGTGCGGATCGCAGTTACACCTTTAAAAAAACCTTGAACGGTTTTCTCAGACGATTTAAAGATGCCGTCAACAAAGGCCTCTTGCGGTCGTTTTTTTTCTCGTCGATTGCTTCTGCGTAACTGACGTATATCATGAGAGAGTTGATCTGGTATGATACCTTCAGTTTTGCAATAACGTTGTAGTTCAGGGCTCAATGACATATTAACAAGACTGAAGTATAAAGGATTCTACTGATGATGACAAATTATCTGTTACAGAGAAATGGAAACTGTAGTGTTGGTATATGCTTCTTCAAAGACGTCAATTTCATTCATGAAACGTGTAACTTTGTTCGCCCAGTTGGGATCTGCAGCATAAGTTGAGCCTATTTGGTACACATTTTGCGCACCGCGTTTATCCATATATTCTTCTCTCAGGGCTTTTGTAACCACTTCAATACCTTCGTCCCAAGTAGCAAATCTACGTACATTGCCGCCATAAACACCATAACCCCAACCATTGTTTGAATATGGAGGGATCATTTGGCCATAATAAGATTCAACTCCTGTGATTGCAGGAACTATTTTCCAGTCAAGGTCATGCTTATCAGCTTCTTTAACAAAGGTCGCGGCATGAGGTGCGAGTGGTGAATTATATGACTCGAGGTATTTTTGTAAAATTTTTGCACGGTTATCTACCGCCATATTTTCAGGCTTTTGTATTTGGAGTCCTGCGAGTATCGCAGATTGAGCTGAAGATTTTGTTGATGCGTGTGTTGTTCCGGGGATGATCGCAGCAGTGATGATTGTTACTGCGAGAAGAAGAAAGAGATTTCTTCTGTTATTCATATTTAATTGTTACGTTTGCAATCGATTACTCAATTGCAAAAAAAAATCCTCTCGTAAGTGTTTTGGGCACTTACCAAAGGATCTACGAAGCATTCTAACACGTAACTATAGGTTTGTCAAGGGGTAATTCAAAAAAACACGAAATCAGCCACAATTATATTGCTGAGCTATTGCAACGTACTCATGAAGTAATTTACACTAAAGGCCCAACTGCCATTGCTTGAAGGGGTATACATTGTCATAATTTGTTCAGGTGTGACAAGTCCTTTATCTTTATATCGCGTTGCAAGCGCTTTAGTTACGGTATATATTCCCTCTTTATAATCTTTAAATCTCGTGACAGTTGTGCCGTAAATACCAAATCCCCAGCAGTTATGGCTATTCTCCGGAATTTTTTTACAAAGACCTGATTCTTGCATGGCAATTGCCGCAAGGAGTCTGTGGTCAAGCCCATATTCATCAGCTGCATTTACGAGATCAGCTGCGTGTGGTTCAAGTGGAGAATTATATTTTGCTAGAAATTGTCTGATTTTCTCAGTTCTGCCGTCTTCTTGTTTGATACTGCCTGAAAACACGTTTTGTGTCGTCGGAAGGGCTGCATAGACAACCTTTTTATCATACGTTATATAGGGATCCGTTTGTTGATGCGAGTAGATAACCAGCGAAGAAATAAGCGCAAGTAAAAATAAAACCGGTATTAAGGCTAAGAAAGCTGTAGTAAAAAAGAACTTTCCCATGGGCAAGCTATGCTATATAATCGCACACCAATGTCAAGATTGTCAAGTCAGCGCCGTTTTGCTAAAATGATTACCGATACGCAGAAGTAGCGTTTAGCCCAAGTGGTGAAATGGTATACACGCTGGCTTCAGGTGCCAGTGCTCGCAAGAGCGTGGAGGTTCAACTCCTCTCTTGGGCACAAAGCAAATAGTTAATAATGCGGATGTGGTGAAATGGTATACACGCTACCTTGAGGTGGTAGTGCTCGCAAGGGCGTGGAGGTTCAACTCCTCTCATCCGCACAAGAAGTTATCTTTTGGCTTCTCTTGGTTCTTCTTCCTCATTTTGAGGCTAGAAATGTTCAATTCCCCTTCATTTCTCTTGGGGGTTTTCATCTACAGTTTGTCTATCTTTGGGGCTAAATACAGTTCCTCCTCTGACTTGTGCTTCAAGATCTGTTAATTGATTTTCAATGTTATCTAGTCGTAGAGAATATCTCAGATCCAAACCACCAACTTCTCCTCGGAGGTCTTCTACATCTCTTCTGACATGCGTAATTTTGGTTCCCATACCTTCTCTCATTTCAGTAACCTGTGCCTCAAGTTCTTGTACTCTTCTGATCGCTGCTTGTGCTAGACCTAAAGCTTCAGATGCAGTTGCTTGAAGTGTCTCTGCTCGTTGTAGCTCTCTCAATTCCATCATTCTGGTTCGTTCTTCAGCATAAACATCCACCCGATCAAGTAGTGAATCGGTCTCTAGTGTATATCCTTCAGTAGCATGAGCCTGCATTTCTTCCCGAACCATGCGCTCGATTTGAGCGGGAATCATACCACCGAAATCTGCGATCTTTGCTGCAAGTTCCTGTACATTAAATGGATACGTTGTTTGAATGTCAGCAAATCCCAGAGGGGTAGTTCTTCTATGAATTTCTCTATCAATTCTTCTCACAACGGCTGTAATAATATGTTCAATACCTTGTGGATCTGTTTCAATTGGTACTTCTCTATGTTTTCCAATTCGATGAGCATTTAATAATGCTTCAGAAATTCGTCCAATAAATTGTGTATCAGCAACAAACCAAGTTGATGGATCTTCTTTAATTCTTTGCAATTCAGAAAGTAATACACCTTCTACAAGTGTATTTACTTCAGGCTTATCACGGCTTCCAAGAAGAGCATCAAAATCACGAACCATTACAGCCCCTCCATGCATTAACAGGTAAAAAAACATCTGCTTCAGGTTTCTTACTCCTTCTTGCGGATCATCTAGCATCGTTTGGGCAAAAAGGTCTCCTTTCAAAACAAATACAGGGATGTCTTCCTCGACAAGTTTTGCTGCAATACCATTTTCAAGCGCAGTTTTTCCAATACCAGTTTCACCAAAGATTAATGTATTTTGTGGTTTTAAAGCGCCTTTTTCGCCTCTATAAGAGTGAACAAAGTTATCAGCGTCTTCCTCAATCGCAAGGCGCAAATCATAATTTCCACCCAGATCAGTAAATTTATTTGGTGACGAAGTTACTTTTTCAATTACTTGATTTCCTTCCATCCAGTCAAGTAATCCGAAATCTGGGGACTGTAAGTTAATCTGATAATTAATATCTGCTCGGGAATATTGATATAACCAACTTAATACACCGCTTGCAAACCGTAATTCTCTTTGTAAATCTTCATGAAATTGATCATAGTCATCTGTAAGTCTTGGCATACCAGTAGTTCCAAATCTTTCGAGACGTAAACCGTCTATTTCAGTTTTCATTGTGCCGTTGCTTACAGTCTCATAATTTGCTACTGAAAGCCCGTAAGAAGACCCGTCCTGTCCTTCTATTACGATCTTTCTTTCACTATATGGTTTTATTTCCCTTGGTTCATCTAATACGGTTGGTAACGAAACGGCAAGTGAATCAAATGCTTGTTGAATGGATCTCGCTTGAGGAGGCTTACCGCCTGGAAATTTCCCAAATCCGATAGTACCTACGGCCATATCTTTTAGTTGCGCAGTAAATAATTCATCTTCTAAGTCTTGTAGTACAAGGCTTATATCTTTTCTTCCATGAAAAATACTTGTGTAGTTTCGAAAATCGTTTGCATCATCTCGCGCTACCTGTATATCGACATCAGTACTTCGCAAATGTAGGCCAATTCCCCACTTATCTCCATCTTGCTCAATTGTCACTGCTAATCTTCCTGGGATACCCGGTAAATCTTCCATTGGCATCAGTAATAATGGCCTTCCTTGATCGTTATATTTTATTGCGTTATAGATACTTCGCTCCACTCTCGGTGTTACTGTCAAAATATCATCTTCACTGGGTCCAAATTCTATCGGATTTTTTCGCTCAAAATCTATTTCTGCCAGTTTATCTAATTTTTTTTGTGCATCCGGAATATCCCCTTCACTTCTTGCACCGTGTGCAATAAAAGGGATAGCTGTTGGAATAAGACTTGGAAAAGCTCTTGCAAGCCAATAGATCGGAACATATGGTTGTTCCACTGTTGCACTTATACCAGTAAATACTTCTTGTGCCTGCATTTCAAATGCGGCTTGCGGCATATCTCGACGTTGCATCGTTTCAAATCCTCCAACAAGCTGTTGAAATGCCTCAGTTCGTCGATAATTTTGTCCTAATCCTTCAATCGGATTTCCTTCAGGTCTTGCCATAGCGTATCAGTATACATTATTATGGGCTCATAATCAATACTATAAGATTAATGTAGAGACTAATAATATTGAACTATTATTAAATCAACTTATTGTTTTTGTATTGCTTTTTATGTGGAGAAACTTGCTCCGTGCGGAAACATCTGATTATCAATAGTGTTATTTTGATCTTTGTAAACAAGTACTAATTTCCAAATCAAAAGGCAAAAAGTGTTCAAAATAAAGTGCAACAGGGGCACACGGCGATTAATTCAAAGAAAGTATAAACATCTGTGGTGACATGTGGATTTGGTAACAAATTAATCGCATATCGCCGAGTGCGAGGTAAAGAATTATTTTAAGGAAAAGTCGGAAAAATAATATATGAGTATGGAAAGAAATGAAACTTAACTTTTGTAATGATATAATGCCCACGTGAGTGTAGAGGGTGAATTGCCGCACAAACGGCATTTTAAACAAGTTGATCATTATTCAGTACTTGCATTACCGGCTCGGGCTACTCAAGTAATGGATGAAAATCTTGGACGTTCAGGTGGGGCAAGGATAGAGGATGTTTATGATGCAGGGCATTTTTTGCGATCACGTAAACGTATACTTCGTGCTGCTCAAACGGCACTTCAACTAGATACCCAATCTGCACACAAAAAAGCCCTCTTTCTAGGTAGCGGGTTAGGGTCTGATTTGCCTTTGGAGGATTTAGTAATAGCTGGTTTTGATAGCCTAACACTAGTGGATTTATATTCAGAAAATACCGCACGAGCATTAGAAGAGCGTATTCCTTCACCGCAAGAACAATCTAGACTTACCGTGATGCGTGCGGATATGAGTGGTGTGGGTGCAGAGGTATTTAATCAAATGGAAGCTGTACGTGAAACTACCGATAACGCAACAGCATTCTCTGCTCGAACAAGTCGAATATTACGTCAAGCACAAAAAAGCCCATCTCTCGATGTAAAATTAGACGATGATTTTACTTTTGTATGCTCAAATTTACTACTGAGTCAACTGACAGAACTCCCTTTTGCATATATAGATGATGTACTGCACAATAGAGCGGGTGTGGGTCTAAATGATTTATCGATAGACAATCAGCTTTTTTTGCAATTTTATATGCTTAAAAGAGAAATTGAAATTAAGCATATTACGAATTTACGCAGCTATGTATCTCCTAACGGTTTAGTTTATTTTGGTGACACTATTTCAGATCAAAATGGTTTAATGCTTGGGATGGATGAAATTGATGCTCAAATTGAAGATTCTTTTAACGGACTTAGTAATAAAGAATGGAAATGGCATGAAGGAGATGACACATTTACCGTCGTATCAAGAACACTTCGTCCTAAACCAGAAAGAAGAGTATTACGCTAATATACTTTTTTTAATTCTTTATTTGTCTTCAGGAAAAGACATGGTATAATAACTACCACTGGACGCTTAGCTCAGTTGGTAGAGCACCTCGTTTACACCGAGGGTGTCAGGGGTTCGAGTCCCTTAGCGTCCACATTAAGAGAGTGATGTTGAGCAAATACCTCATTTAGCCCGATACAGTCTTCTAATTCAGGGGTTCCAAAGCGTAATTCATTGTAGGTTGGTGCCTTCTTAAAAAGTATCCCAAAATAAGCAGCTCTTTTGAGTGGATCTGGGCTCCCCAACAGCAAATCTTCAATGTGTTCCAAGAAATAATCAACGTTATCCAAAATAACCTCCATATTGATGTATTCAGACTCCTTTTTCTTCTTCTCAAATTGTAGCTCTTCAATCTCTTTCGCTGCCTTTGTTATATCTAACTCAATCGATTTAATGACACTCTCAATAGATACTTTTTTGATCGTCTCTGTCAGTGAGATAACTGTTATGCCTAATTGCTCAATCTTAGCATCAATTTCAGATGAATCGTTCTTATTCTCTTTCATCCGTCTCTCCCACTCTGCTATTGCCTCTTTTTTCAAAGTTTCCCGATACTCTTTTGTGATATTAAGCCCTTTCACAAAATCGTGGATTGTTGTTTCCAGTTCTTTCTTTTGCACACGTACATATTTGTGATTTCTACTACAATGATATGCTGGAAATAGACCGCCATGTCGTCCTCTTGAAGCACTGCCATAGAATGGTTTTTGACATTCAGGACATAGGACATACCGTTTGTAGGGATATTCAGCGTTCTTGACAGTCTTTTTCAGTTGCCATTCGGCAGGTTTCCTTTTTTCAATCCGTACCTCACCATTGATCTCTGTGATAACAAGTTTACCCCTGTTTGCCTTATTAAACGTATCATAGGTGATTAAGCCTTTAAATTGGCCTTTAATCGGCTTCCCTTGGGTCCATTTGTGTGAGAAGACACCTGCATATACAGGATTTTCGATATGCTTCCAGAATTGTTTGATTGTTAAGGATTTATCCCCTTTCGTTCCGATAATTTGTGTTTTATCTTTCGGGTTCCGTTTATATTGTTTTCTCGTTCTGAATCCCAAACTATTTATTTCAGAAACGATTTGTTGATCGGTCAGATCTCCTCGAATTCTCAGATCAAACATCCTGGTAATCCATTTTGCTTCTTTTGGATTGGGAGAAAGAATGACTCTTTTCCCATGAACAGTTTCGACTTTTTCATTTTGATACCCAAATGGTGGAATGGCGATTCTGTAACCCATTCTGACGTAGCGTATTTCAGCACCGATCATTCTGGATAAAATATCTCGTATCTCATCTTTAGCTCTTTCTGCTTCTAAGATTTCTGACTTTTTGGTAGGCGAATAGACACTCCACGAGAACTCAACGCCTAAATGCTCTAAAGTATTAACTTCTTGGTTGCCGATGATACCGTAAATATCTACAAGCTTTACTCCGTACTGCGTAAGTTGCATTTTGAGATGATCATAAAAGTATGAGCCACCTCTGGTGAATCTATCAATGGATTTGATGATAAATAACTGGATATCATTCTTCGGGTCTTTGCAGTAGTCTACAACTTCCTGCATTGGTTGTTCGTCTTTGGATGCCGATTCCATGAGAAAGAAAAACTTTTTAATTGTCAGATTATGATTTCTTGCGAACTGTTCTATTTGATCTTTTTGCGCTTGCGGTGAGTCTCCTTGCAAACCTTGTTTCAGTGAAGAAATTCGTATTGCTGCGATGGCATTATTACTTAGGGCATTAGGATTCATTATTAATTTGCTGGTTATTTTTGAAACGCAATCGACCAGTTGTCTGGTCTTCTATGATGCGATCAACGATTAGATTTGCAAATACTTTGAGGCGTTCTTCGAGGGTTAAATTAGAGGTTAAAGGTCTTTCATTTTGTGAAGTTTGAGTAGTTTTCACCTTTAAATTATATCCGAAATACGGATAGTTTGTCAAGTGGAACTTGGCGTTTCTCAGGCTTGATGCATGTCCTCGCCGGCTAGGACAACGGGTATGCCTAGGAATGACACAGTAATTAAGCTCAAAACTGTATTTTAAAGTTCCGTTCTTTTCTATACTAAAGTATAGTAATAAGAAGAGAACAATAATAAATACAATATTAAAAAACATGCTATAATTCTAAAACTCCTGCTCTACTAATCCTGCTCCTAATATAACTACTTATGAATTACAGAGAACTACCAGAAATAACACCACGACAAGAAGAAATACTTATCCTTATCTATCGATTCCGCTTTATCAATAGACAACAATTACAACGCTATTTCAAACATAAAGACGCTAGACGAATTAATACGTGGCTTCGGGATTTAGTTGCAAAAAACTATCTTGGAAGAATCTATTCTCACAAACTGCTTGAGAATACTAAACCAGCTATTTATTATTTAATGAACAACGGCATTATCTGGATACGATATACGAAGGGTGAAGAGTATCGTTCAGATGACGGACAGCTTGATATGAAATATCTGAAAAAGTTCTATCAGGACAAACATGCTTCGGATATATTTATCAAGCACAGCATAACTATTTTTGAGTTATATTTGCAAATCAAAGAAGCTGAAGTTAACGCTAAAGAGAATTACGAATATACAGTTGAAACAAAAACAGAACGGTGGATAACAAAACAGCTTGATGCCTATGAAGATTTTGAAGAAGCAAAACTGTACATACCCGATCTATTCATTGAGAAATTTACCGATATGTACAGTAAAGAAATCGACTCAAAAACATATGTAATTGAGTTATTTGATCCGCATGTTCCGCGCTATGCTATAAAATACAAAGTAAAGCAGTATATAAAACTCAAGGAAAGTGAAAATTGGAAAAGCTACGCAGGACTCGACGGAAAGTTTCCGCAAGTTCTATTAATATTCCCTCATCAACAAAAAATAAATCTCGTGAATAAAGATATCAGGGAAATGCTTGAGAGGAGTTATGAATCAGAAGGCCTCACGATTCTTGTGACTACCTATAAAAAGGCACTAGAACAAGGAATTGCCAACGGATCCAAAGTCTGGAGGCAAATTAAAGAGGATAGCTGAAACATTTTAGAACTTGAAGATCGAATTAAATGTTCTTAGAAATGCTCCATTTAAAAAGAACTTTGAAATCTTCAAAACAGTCCTTACATATCCAGTGATATTCATCTAAAGTTGTATATCCGTCTCGGTCTGCGTCTTTACATTCTTCTTGAAGGCAAAATCTCTTCCAGCAAAAGGAGCAGTGATCATGATCCCAAGTAGGTTTTGGCATTCTCCATTTTGCCCATTTCAAAGTCACTCCCATTAAATATTGTTCTTGTCCACCAATTCTCCTGTCATTTAAGTTATTCGTCTTTTTATTCATTTTTTAATTGTTCCTTTCTCACATTCCACCAATCCATTATTTTAATAACATTTTTTTCAATTTGTGCCTTATCTAAGTCTGTTCTAAAGTGTGAGTAAATATGCTTATGCAGCATTGCTGATAGTTCCTCACGCGTGGCTTTGTTATACAGAGAGTTAAGAATTGGGTCTTGTAAACAGATATACTCATCATGAACATCCATTGGTACAACACCAATGAAATCCCATTCATTCAGTATTTTATTCAATTCAAACCCATCTCTTTTAAAATTTAGCACTCGTAAGCGTTTAGTCTTCGCATTCATAATAGTTTTTATTCCGTGTTTGTTTTAGCAAGAATAGTATCAAATTTAATAATCGCTTTCTTAGCTTCAGCTCTTACTTCACCATTTGATGTATACCCATATTTTTGGGGGTCTATCTCAATAGTTCTTACATAATTTTCTGGGAAATTTGTAAAAGGATAAACTATCTTTCTCGTTTCCACAGCTTTTAACTTCCGCAATACATATATGAATGTCCATAACTTACTGTTAGGAAGATTAGGCTTTTTCAGTTTTTGGAGTAAAATCTTAATTGCTTTTTTAACATTGTCCGGCCTTTTTAAGTTAGCAAGCGATCGTATCAACCATCCATCATCATTAAATTTTTTACTTTCTAATAAATCAAATACAGTTTCTGCATGAACATCATCAACCCACCGTAACATAGCATTCCCTAACTCTATTGGGATACCAGTTTTGTAGCCTCGTTCATTCGTGTAATTAGGATCAGCTGATTTATAAAACTCAATAATCATGTCAAAAGCATACTTTTTAGCAATTGGAAATTCAATCAATACACCAATAATTGAAATTTTGACATCATAGGCTAAGGAATCCTTTTTTAACCAATCTACAAGTATAGTTACAGTTTTATCAGCTACAGCATTTTTATACTCTGGATATAAGAAATCGCCTAAAAGATTTATTTTGATTCCTCCAGCATTAAGTGCCTCCACAATCGGTTTTCGTTGATAATAATCTGCAATTATTGTTCTAATTTGATCTATAGGTCTTTCAACTAATGATTGAAGTTGATACTTGTTACCCCTACTCAGTATTTTTACTATTCGCATCTCTTCATCTGTGAGACTTTTATTTGTATATAAGTCGTCTTCTATAACTTTTGCTTCCTTTCGCTTTTCAGGATTATTAGAGTAAGCTAATAGGTTTGCAAGTGATTGTTCCACAGGCACATAAATACCAGATTTTTTCTTTAGATTTTTCTTATAAGCTATGCACTCTCTGTAGTATTTTTCAGCGTTTTTGATATCACCATCAGCCTGATAAGATTCAGCTAATTGAAAATATGCCTCTTCTACAGAAAACGCTTCTTCAGGGTATTCGTTGGTAAGCCTTATAAATAATTCTCTTGCTGCCTTTCGAATTTCAGGATCTTTAGAATCTGACATATAATAAGCTTTAATACCCATATGCTGAGCTTTTTGAAAGTTACCTCTCGATTTACTTAGTTTCAATTCAAACAGCTCTTGATCCTCTTTGCCCCAAGTTTCAGTCCGATACCAATCATCAGGTTTAGGTGGTTTGTTAAATAATTTTGAAAACATGGTTTAATGTGTCTCCTTTGCTTCAAGTATATTTTTAATAAATTCAATTGTTTCCATTTCCTGTTTCTTCCCGAAGAATTGTCCTAATTTTATTATAAATATACCAAAAGCTAAAAAAAGAAATGGATTAATAATACCTATCCAAGGTTCCCCATAGAATGTCCCCCCAATTATTTTAATATGTAATAGTTCTTGAAGAGAAGCTAGAAATATTCCTCCACCAATAAAAGCCAGCATTCCAAACCAAATAACCATAAATGTTTTTACCAACTCATGCATATTAAACTGCCCTTCAATCCTAGTCCCCTTTTTCTGTTCAATGAATGTTCCATGAAAGTATGGACGAAATGAGTTACGGTAGTAAATTACTCTTTTTAACATAAAGTCGTCTCCATCTGTTTCATAGAAGAAACCTTTGTCAAAGTCTATTAACGTTGATAAATTAGCTTTTATTGTATTTTTTTCCGCATTCGTAGCTATTCTATGAATACACTCCTGTTTTGATAATTTTGTATTAAAAATAATTAGCTTCTTACGTGTCATTGTATTATAAAAATAAAGACTTATCAGTCGTTGTGAATAAAGTATTTTTCAAATTTTCCATTTTTATCAAATTCAACAAGTAGCCATTCTGAATCAATAGATATAAAATTTCTTTCACCACCTAAGTAATATACAAATTCCTGGTCATTTTCTGAAAAATAGCCAATATCATTTGGCTTTCCTAATAACGCAATAACTTCCTGTTTACTCTTACCATCCAGTTTATTTACTACATCTTGAAGCATCTTTTGTCTAGGAGATAGATCTTTAGCTTCTTCAGTATTTTCTGTCCAAAGTTCTTTATTAAACGTCATTGTATCCGATCCATATGGAAGAGGTAGTGGAAAGACTAATTCAAAAGTCCCTCTTGTTAAAAAGAATATTGAAAAAACCATTAATATAGATAATCCGTATTTTACTGCAAGCTCAACTTTTTGTTTTTTTATCAATCTTATTATTAAAAAGATCGGGCTTGTTAATCCAAATATAAAAAGTAAACCAATAAAAAGTGCATAAAAATAACCAATTACTGACTGCTGGATAATAGGAAATCGAACAATAATTAATTCAATTACAATAATTAATATTGGAAGTAAAACTATTAAAAATTTATTATTCATATGTAAATCAGGCTTCTTCACTACACTTTTCCGCAGCAGATACAATGATACTTACGGATTTAGCTATAAATCAGCATTAATTATACCACAGTATTGACCCATAGTTTAAAATATGTATAAATTTTGTTATAATTTTAAGTGACAAATAAATGAAAAATATTTATGTAGAGAGTACCTCAAAAGACTTTTCAATATCAAATAATGTTCTTGGATATTCAGGAGTGCTCTCAAAGAATCGTGAAAATGAATCGGATGCAGGAAGTTTACTAAAGGTAAACTACGAAAAATATATTTGTATGCTTTATCATAATCCTGCTCTTCTCAAAGCACACAAGCCACAAGATTCTATTGGATTATTCATTAATAGCCAGACTATTAAGTTTGCTATTGCAGATGGTGTAACAATCGTAGATGGTAAAGTAAATAATGATTCAGGCAATTTGTCATTTAATCTAATACAACAACTTCCACTTTGGGACATTAATAATTGGGAAAATGAAATAGAAGTATTTTTGAAAGAATATTTGAATTCAAGTTTTACTGGTGCATCAACTTTGTCTTTGGGGAGTATTGATCTTGAGAACAGTAGTTTGGCTATGCTATTTGTTGGGAATCATGAAGATATGGGGCTAAGTGAAATTTATCAAAAGGGAGAATTCAAAATAATTCCAAATAATAGCTATGGTTTTCTCCCCAAACATTTTAAAAAGACCATGTCAAACATTCCGTTACATGATGCGTTTTGTTTAGTTCTTTCATCAGACGGCGTAACTATTGATAGAAAAGATATAATTGATATTGTTGAACACAATTACTTATCTAAGCCTGCATTTAATTTACTTGGTGAATTAGAAAAAAGGATTATAAAAACACGTGATGATGAGAGTATGATAATAATTCAAAAAGTTAAATGATAGAATCCCAAGCCCTATCCAAAACAAACCCTCGGATGCCATCAAACACAGTTATTGCACTTCTATTAACGTCGATAATGTCTGAGAAATCTCTATATTTGCCTAAAACACCTTTACTATGACACTCTCTTAATACTCTTTCCGCAGTATTAAGCTGAACATTCAAAGCATTTAATGTTTCTTTGTAAGTATCACGATGTGACTGTTCAACTTGTACTTTAAGACATTGTAAATAGTGTCTGAATGCCTTCCCTTCTTTGAAAGCAGTATCTGTAGGTTTAGCACCGGTAAATAATATATCTGCGTATTCTGAGCTGAAAATGGGGTCAACTTTTAGTAAATCCAAAATTCCTCCTCTTTGGCCCATGTCTAAGAAACTTAGTTGAAATTCTGAGAGCGCTTGAGGCGAATAATACCACGGTTTTCTTCTACTTGGTGAATCGTCAACTATTTCATTAAATTTACTTAATGGTAACTTCCGAACATTTACAAAAGTGCCAGAAGCTATAGCATCAGTTCCTGCTAATGATAAAATCAAATTTTGATGAGTACTATATCCAACCAATACAAATTTTGATAGTAGTTTAAGACCAGAACAAAGATCCATTAAATTTACCATCCATAATGGATCGTCAACATAATATACTCCACTATGCTCCGGTACAATATAAAAACCATCTACATCCCATTGTTCGATATGTGATAGTAGAGTGTGTATTTTTTCCTCAGATCTCAATACATCTGTCGACAAACACAAAGTTGCATATTTAGGTTTGCCCGTGAATCCAGTTGAAGCATCAATGATCTTGTCATGATAATCTAACCAGTCCTCATCTATATCTGAAGCATAACAACCTGGTAAAATAAAGGCTGAGGTATTTAATTTTAAGCAATAATCTTCCCACAGTTTTTGTAGCATTTCGTTTAATCGTCCATCTATAAATCCCGCGGTTGTATAGTCACTTGGCCAATATGTATGGTTCGTTAGTTTTTCATGATCTGCTCTGGGAAGATAAAATTGAGGATCACATAAGACTTCTCCACCTAATTCTGTGACTTTAGCTGAGAATTTTTCCATTTGTTGGTGTTCTAAATCTCTAGGGCTTAGAATGACTGTCCCGGTTTGCCATTTACCTAATAGTTCTTCTGCGGGAGACATCATTCCATGTCCCATCTGTAGATATAATTTCATACCCTAATTATACTGCAAAGTTGGTCTTATTGCTTGAAACCAATCTAACGCTTCTTTTGCTGTTCTTGGTCTTCGTGATATATGCTTATCAGCAAGTATATTGATAAATGAAGCAAGTTGATTTTGAGTATCGCCAGGTATAGTGAGAAGAGGTAAAGACATTGTCTCTGTTCGTCTTAAAATATCTAACTGGTCTCTAGCACCATCGATAAAAGGATTTTTCCCTGAAATTATAAATATCATTGTTACACCTAAGCTAAATAGGTCTGCGCGGATGTCTATATCTCGTTTCATATTTCTAAATTGTTCAGGAGCCGAATACCCAGGAGAATGTGGCCCTAAATTCGCGTTTGTATCTGTAACAGAAACTAATTTTAAATGTCTTGCTATTCCAAAATCTATTAGCCAAAATTTACCATTTTTATCTAGTATAATATTCCCAGGCTTTATATCTCTGTGAACGATATCTACTTCTTTTTTTTCTGCATTCACACATATTTCTAATATCGTTTCCAAACAATTTACGATTTGTTGAAGGTTTAGTTTATTACCCTTTTTGTGTTGATTATCTAAATCCTCTCCGTCTATATATTCTTCGATTATGTAGTTATATTTTTCTCCATTTATTTCTTTTTCTCCAAGCCCCAGTATTTTAGGTATATTATCAGAATTTAATATTTTTACAGCATCTATCTCTCGTTGTAGTCTTTCTGTGCTATTAATGCTATCCAATAACTTAATTACAAGTGAATTGTTTTTATTTTCTCCAGAAAAAACTTGTTTTTGACCACCTGAGGGTAGAGGCTTGATATTAGTTATATTGGTAAAGGCAGTTGATACATCTTGTAAATTTAATTTACTCATTCTATTGATAATATAATGATTTTATAAGCCATTCATTTATAAGCCATGACCCGTATGATGTTGGAATGTTTATTTTTTCTGAGTTAGAAAGATGTACAAAATTATTCCTTTCTTTTGCTATTACACCAATTTGGCTAAATTTTGAATAATCAAGAATATCTTTTCTAGCAGCTTCACCAGGGAAAAGTACATATGACTCAGAAGCGAACCATTTATTGATTCTTGCCTGTCTAAAGGCACCTTTCCAGTCACTCATTTTTGCCTCTATTGCAATTATTCTTCTGGGAGCAAAGACTTTCTTAAGAGGACATGCTTTATACTTATTTCTTGTCGGAATAATTAAACCAGCGTTATTTAACCGAGTAATACTTCTATCTACTTCTCTTTCTGAATATCCCAACTCCCTATGAAGATCAAGTTCGCTTTTTAGTTTATCTTGTAAACTTAAGTGATTGAGTATTCGTATATCTTTACTATTTATCAACATTCTTTCTTTTGACCAAACTTTAGTCGATTTTTCATCCCACAATACACCAATGATATCTGGAAACCCGATATCGATATAGGGTTCAATAAAAACCGAAAATTTAAGACCCTTTTCACCAAACATCTCTTCGAATGACATTAAAAATGAGTCAACTAACGCGGATTCAGGGCCTTCAGTTCGTTTCCTATTTTTCATATGAATATGGTCATAAGAGGTATTAGGAGATTTCATAGGTTAATTAAATATACCAGATATTTATAACAACGGCGATAGTCTTTTTCAAATAAATGACTTTTTGAATAAGACATATTATCATCGATGTATTTGAGTGTATATAAAAATGCTATACTATCCGTATAACGTATGGGAGATAAGCAGTTAGGGAGATTATTAAAAGAAGCTAGGCATAAACTGAAGCTGACGCAACAGCAGGTGGCTGAAAAAGCTGGTGTGAATGCCAATTGGTATGCGAGGTTTGAGCGTGGGGAGGAAAATGCTTCTCAGGATACTCGCGATACAATTCTTAAAATCCTCAAAATAAAAGTCTCGTACTCAGTTGATTAATTTTTGCTGAGTTTGCCGGATTTTTTGTCCTTCGCGATCTTTTCAATCATATATTTGGGCAATTCACCTAAAGAATCAAGTAAACTGATTGCCTGCTCTCTAGTAGCTCGTTCAGGATGCTTTTTCTTCAGCTCCTCTATCGCCCATTGAAATTCATCTTCTGTGTATTTTGTGTTGCTCATATGCGCAGTATACCAGAATCAGAGAAACTTGCTCAACTTGAGAAACTGCATCGTTTCTTCTGTTATCTTCCTACTGTCAATCCTCCTCATAATCTCCCGGCTGTGTGCCTGGGATAAAATATTCAGTGATCCTTCCCACAATATCTTTCGGTCCAAAATAGCGAGTTTCCTGTGATGATTGCCTGAGCAAAGCAAAACTTGTACGCCGATAGCTTCAAAATACTGTATTTCCTCTTCAGCCTCAATATCATAGCCATTACTATGCTCCTTCGGATCACGCGTAATAACGTATACTTTTACGTTTCTTTCAACGAGGCTTTCAAAATAGGATTTAAGGCTTCTCATCCTGCTTGAAGTAATAAAAGGGCTTTCGATGACTATCTCTTGTCTACAGGCGTTTAGATCAGTCACAAACGCATCATAGAACGTCTTTTCGTCATAGAGCCGTGAATTATTCATGGGAATCCTCCTTCTCTTCGAAAATAGTGAATCCCAAATCTACTAATTTCTGGTATAATCTGAGGATAGAATCAAACAAGGGGTTCCAAACGACGGACTTATTGTCCACCATAGTAGATTTTATTTACGATAATCATCAGGATAGGAAGTGCCAAACTTATTACCCGTTAAATGGGCAAGTACTTTTTCTTCACTAATACCATTCGCTACGAGTTGTTCTAGCCATAACTGCGCTGTGTTATGAACTGTAGAATTATCTAATAAAGTACCGCCATATTCTACATCTTGAGTCTGTCTCATAAGTAATCTTGCAAACGTGTACGCCTTTAATTCCTCGAAAGTAGGATCAGAAATGTCACTTCCGAGTGTATGTCCATATTCATGTGCCATTACATCGAGTACTTCTTCTTTTGATGCAGTATCTTCTTGTCCTAAGAAGCCAATTCGCAAGGTAAAAGTTCCATTAGGATTACGAGTACAATCCCCAGCTGCACCATCAGCAACATAGTCTCCATATCTTTCTACTAACAATTGTCTCTCGATATCATTCTTCGGTCTCATTGCTTCACGAGTAACAAATTGCATAGTTCTTTGCCTCATCGTTAATCCTGGATGCTTAATTTGTCTACCCAGACTATTTAAATGACTTGTGAATTCTTGATTAAGCTTGTTTTGATTCCATACTTTGGGAGTTGATTCTTCAGCAATATCTTCCAGATCACATAAATCACTTAAACGAATTGTTTCTCTTGGATTTGAATGCACAGCTCCACTTTCAGCAACAAAAGTAACTATTTCTATTGGATTGACTCGTTCTTTCCTTCTAAATTCAAAACCTGGGAAATATTTTTCAGCCATAACCGAAGCATATCACAGACTTATAGTATTTTCAACTCTTGAAGATTTATATATTTAACTACTATTTTCTACATCCGTATCCTTCTTCAAAATACATGAATCCATAATCTACTAATTTCTGGTATACTATGAAGATAGATTCGAGGATTGGGTTCCAAACGACGGATCTATTGTCCACACTTAGTCCTTTGGGAAGTTTCATAGTCTCGCTTAATAAAAAAAATGAAGCTATTTTTTAAATCTTTCTTGGAGAAATTTACATTGTTCTTCATAAAGTGCTTGTGAGTCGTCGACTTCTTTATTATCGCTAAAACTTGACCATTTTACAGTACTCATATCTGTATTGATGTCTGGAATGTTATTACCATTCTTTAACCATCCATTTTTCTTGTTATAGCAATCGGTAAAATGACTAAAGACTTCTGTTTTCTTACTAGAACCAAATTCTTTGTTGACCCATATAAGTTTAATGAAATATATATTATTACCTAAATACTTAGTTTCATTTTTATCTACAAGGCCTATGCTATTTACTGGTTGTTTAAACCAACAGTAAATGCAAGTTAAATCCAGAACGTTACTGTACTTTTTATACAAAAAATAATCATTATTATTAATATACGAATCCTGCCATGTGTAATCATCTAATGCGAATACTCCTACCCAAGTAATCAAACATAAAATAATAAATATAACTTTAATAATTTTTTTTAATATCATTCCTCTCCCTTTTCAGTCTTGTGTATAAAATTAAGCGCATAAACACCAGAACCTACAAACGAAATAACATGTAATAATGCCATAACTGGATGTATCTCATTGGTTGAGAGCTCTCCAAATAAACTTAGAATTCCCAATATGGTAACAAGAAGAAGCATAATTATTCCAATAAAAAATTGGTTTCTTGGAGCAACCATGGCGCCGATTGCAACAATGCCCCCACCCATAATCATGTTACCCAAAAAATCCATTATTATCCCTCCATCAGTGCCCATGTATAATTCTGCAGTAAATTTTTGAATGGCAAAAAATAGAATAGGAACAATAAAAGAAGCAGGGATGAAGAGTATCCACCTAATCCATTCTGGCCATTTTTCTACAAATGTACCTATGGCCAAATCGCTTTCATTTCTATTAATTGTTGTAGAATTATTTTCCATGTTTATTTTTAGTTAATGAAACTGAAGAGAGAAATACTATAGCAGATATAAAATCGATAATAATCCATGCACTTTTATGTAAATGGATCGGAAAGAACGGGTTGAAAAGAATTGCTATTACAAGAAAAATAGTTATTATAAATGTATTTTTTTTATACAGATTAAAAGCAAGAACTGATGCAGAAGTAAAGATAAGAATTCTTAATAAAACATAATAGTCATATCCCCAGCCATTAGGGATCCCAAATAATAAGGCAAGCGTACTAATAATGGCAAGATAATTCACTTTTGATTGAATAGAGTTAACTATATATCTCGTCGCATATTATCGCTTAGATAGATTAAAAATATATTAAATTTTATCCTATTAATCAGGTGGGTGTATAATCTTAATACATAGGATATGTACTACTCTTTTAAAATTACATTTACTTAACTCCTCGATATCTTTGCAGAACCGCATTGCATTCAGATGCTATTTACAATTACTCCTTTAAAGTTTAAAAATCTTCAAGTTCATCATAAACTAGAAGCAATATTAAATCATTCGGCTAGAGTAAGGAAAATTTGGTTGTGTTGCAGGATAGTAGAATTCAAAAAGATAAAGAGAATTAAGAACAAGATCTATTTGTTTAGCTTCAAACAAAAATCCCGATCGTTATTATATTTTTCCTCAACAACCTTACCTACTGCATCATTATGCCATCTCCTAGCATCAGGATAGTCCTTAGTGGGCACTAAATCATACTTACGTAGATAATCCTTCTCTACCTTTTGAAGACACTCTTTAACCTCAGTTTCCTTTAGGGCTAATAGTTTAATATTGTCTCTTTGAACTCTTAGCTCATTTTGTTTGAAATATAGTTGAGGGTGACATAACCAAGTAATGCAAGGCTCAAAAGAAGAGCGACAATTATAATAGTCCAATTGAGTTTTTTCATAGTGGCAATTATGCACTATGGGTCTTTTTATTGCAAGCTGTATAAGGATTGTTTGATGGGCAATAATATATTTATTCTATTCAGAGATCGCTTTCAGATGCCCATTCATCTATTGCTTCTGTAACAAGCGAAGAACCCATATCAAGGTTAAATTCCCAATCGTCGCCATTTTCATCACTATCATATGTATAACCATCCTCGTTAAAACATGCACTATAAAAATTTAAATATCCCCCATTGTCAAAATAGATAGTATCAATACATCCTTCAGAAATATCTGCTTCAAGATCATAACAGTTACCATTTGAATCAGAGCAAGCTTCTATTGTTTCAGTTGCATCAATATAATCTCGAATTTCATCCCAGTTATCTGAGATTGCATCCTCATAACTTATTGTGTTCGATTCTTCTTCAGATGAGTATTCTGTACTATCGAAATATCGAGAGGAGAATGAAACATTACTACTAGTTTTATCACTGGTAAAAAATATATAACCACCGAATAAAATGGCTCCCCATACAAGGGTATACACAAGTTGTTTCATTTAGTTCATTCCAAAAAGTGAGAGGAAAAAGTTTAAAAATCCACTTTGCTTCTGTTGGGTATCTTTTTGTAGTGTAATCGGCTTTTGTGCTTTCGAAGTAGGTTTTATAGTAGGCGTTTCTAGAAAAACAGTAGGTGTTGGAGTTAATTTTGTTTTCTTCATTGTCGGTTTAACCTGGAGTTTGATTGGTGTTTTTGTAGCTGTGGGATATATAGGTTTTATAATGTTTTTTTTCTGCACAGGTTCAGCAGCAGTACATGAATAGTAAGGCGCACACTTGGCACTTAGTGAAGAGCCGTCATTGCAGGCACAACCATCTGCCCGTACTCCCCCATGCTGAGAGCAACATCCACTTCTGGCATCTACATGAGGGGCAATCGAAAAGAAGAGCGTAGCCATGAGGAATAAAACCAAGCTTTTCATAATACTTCATGCGTATCATACGAGCTGGAGATTAAATATTTATTAACATTTGATCATACGTAGATAGATATAAAACTGAAGAGTGCGTTTTCCTATAATTCACGGATAATATTTTATACCTCAGCCAGGAAAAGCACAATATAAAAATTATCTAATTGTCTAACAAGAAGAAAAAATATATAAGAAACTAACTCTTGAATATTATGGCTTGCATAGACCTTCTAGGATATTGAAAACCTCTTTCTGTAGCAAGTATCATGTCTCTACGAAGGTAATGATCCATATTAGGATCTTATCTAGTCTAAAATTTAGTAATAATTAATGTATGAATGCATATATAAATCTATATGGTAATATCAATAAGCTTACTATGCAGCTTATTGACATACCAATATTGAAAGTCGTCCTAGGAAGTATAAAAATATTCCTTGTTATTAGTGCAGTTGTTTGGCCTATTGCCTTTGTTATTGTTTACATATCATTATTTATCTAAAGTACATATATCCTAGGGCTTCTAGTGAATTCAGGTATACTATATTTTAAATACATAGTATAGATATATAGTTGAAATGTATCGTAAATTCGTTTAAAATGAGCCTGGATGGAGTTCCACTTAAGAAATTCATCGTTCACAATATATACAAACGAGGCCATGTTTGATAAAATAGATATACATGCTGAGATAGCCAAGGTGGTCAAGGCACCTGTCTGAAGAACAGGCCATGAGTGTTCGACTCACTCTCTCAGCACCAAATTCTCGTTTAATACAACTTCGGTAAAGACTCAGACATTCTATCTTCAGTAGAACGAAATCCCCCTAGACTTGACAAAATACGTCTTATAGTATATAATCTCGCACATTGTCTTTGTTCTGATATACATGAGCAAGGATTGAGGAAAAACTATGGAGACTATGATTACAACAGTTTTATCATCAGCATTGTTCCTATCAACCGCGTTGGGAACACCTGCCGTTTCTGATACAAACATGGCGTTTACACGTGTGCTTCCTGAAAAAGAATACGTTGGCTATGTTGTTGAAAAAGAAACAACCCTAGCATCCCTTTCTGAAAAAGCCTATGGTTCAAATGAACACTGGACAACATTGTGGAACGATAATGCATGGATCACTAATCCTGAAAATATCGCCAAAGATGCTGTTCTTAAAGTACGTGCCGAAAAGCCTGAAATGCCAGTAGAACTTGCAACGGTGCTTGCGGAGCGTAATAGTGAAATTACAAAGCAAAAAAATGATGTTTATTTGAAACAAATCGGCTATTTGTCTGCCCTCAGTGTACAACCTACCGTTGCACCTACACAGGCGCCTGCAGCCCCTGTAAGCGCGCCAAACGCTGCTTCACCTATATCTGAAGAAGCTATTACCTACCTTGGTAATTGTGAAGCTGGAATGGATCCTGCGAAAAATACTGGTAACGGCTATTATGGAGCGTTTCAATTCTCACATGGAACTTGGAAAAGAATGAATACTGGCTATGAACGTGCTGACCTTGCACCGCTTGAAGTCCAAAAGGCTGCTGTAAAACAGTTACTTTCAGGATCAAGTATTTATAACCAATTCCCTGGTTGTGCAAAGAAAATGCGTAGTGCGGGACTTATCTAATGCTTATGCCTTTGGTGTTGTTCCGTAGATAACAAGTGGAATTTCAGTGTTTTTGTATGTCCACTCATAAATTTGAGCCACATCTTCCTCTTTCATATTGACACATCCATGACTCATCGGTTGTCCAAAATTGTTGTGCCAATATGCTCCATGAATACCATAACCTCGAGTACGAGAAATCGATGAGTTAGCAAAGTACATGGTATATGGCACGTTTGGCAGGTTATAATATGTGCCGTTAGCTTTATTGCCGCCTGACATACGGGTATAACGAAGCCATGTCCAAATTCTAAATTCTCCAGTTGGCGTCGCATACCACTTCCCCGTTGATACTGGGAATTCATATTTCAGACTATCACCTTCAAATGCATAGATCCTTTGCTTACTAAGATCGACATACAGTTTTTTATTTGTCGCTTCACCCAGGACTGCTTGTGCCTCTTCAAGTGCATACAACTGCTTTTCAAATTTCATAGGAGCTTCTACGTTTTGCCCCATGAATACACCAGTATTATCGAATTCTCTCTTACCTGAGAGGTCTCCTATACAACTTTCTGAATTAGCACAATCAAGGATTTTGGGCTGTTGTGAAAAAGCGATAAATCCAACGAGAAGAAGAAATGTTCCGAGAATGACGATTGTTAAGTGTAACGCTTTATTCTTTTGCGATTTTTTAGAAGGTGCAGCTTTTTTTGCCATAGATATAGATTAGAACAACTCCGTTAAGAAAGTAAAGTATTAATTTGACAAATAGACTTATAGTAATGTATAATACAAACTATAGGCTTTTAATTAAGCCAGGAGTATTATGATAAAAAAATTATTAGTTATTACACCAATGGCGATTGCAATCGGTGCAATGCAAGTCCAATCGGGAGCAGTATCTTTGGCCGCATTGTCTACAGTGCAGCAAGCGTATGCTCAAAAAGATATTCTTGCTGAAGACAACATGTCATTAACCAACAGGTACAAAGTGCCAAACGTTAATGAAGTGTTTGCAGACAATATCCTTTTGACACTTTCTCGTATGTCTGGACGTATTGTTGATCCTAAGAATATTAACTGGGAAGCTGTCAGAGCAGAACAAACACATGAAATTGTTTTAAAACCTGGCGAGGTCTTTGCCTTTCATGACGGCGTCATGGAGCAATATAAAGACTCAGTTGTTGCAACTACAGCGTCTCATTTTAATGCATCAGACGGCTTTAAATCGTCAGGCTATCTTTATGGAGATGGAGTCTGCCATTTAGCTTCACTTTTTAATCGTGCTGCTCGCAGTGCTGGTTTGAAAGTGGTTTCGCCTGTGAACCATGATTTTGCAGTCATACCTGATGTTTCTCGTGAATATGGTACATCAATATATTATGCTCCAGGTGAGCCAAACGTTAGTGAAATGCAGAATTTATACATTGAAAACACATTGGACAAAACAGTAAGAATTGAAATTGTTTCAAACAGAGAAGACGTTCATGTGGTATTTGCGGTAGAAAAATAAACTAGTCAAGTTTCTTAATTGTTTGCATGGTATCATGCATAATAAACTTCTCAAATACATCAGCAACGCCGTCATCTATACAGCTAGGTGCAATATAATCTGCACGTTCTTTCAGAAGCTGTACAGCATCTCCCATAGCAACTCGTAATCCACAAGCTTTGAAAAGAGGAATATCGTTGTGGCCATCCCCCACTCCGATTATTTGATCACGGTCAAGTTTGAGAATTTCTGCAACTTTTTCAATCGCGTGTTGTTTTGTAGCCTGAGCGTGTGTAATATGTAGTGAAACATACCCTGGTGTATAAGCGACGACTTTCGTGAGTGCAAGGGTTGGAGTATTAGAAAAAAGAGAAATTAATCTATCGGCTTCTTCTTCAAGTATTTTAGACATAAAGAAGTTTAACGGTTTTTTTAATTTTAAATTTGGAGTCAGTAATATTTCTTCAACTTCATCAACGACCCACACTTTGTATGGTACTTGCTGGAGTTCTTTCTGAAGGAGAGCTGCATCTTTTGTAAGGATTGGTTGTTCCCAAATAATTAAACCAGTTAACGGATCAACTATTTGTGTTCCGCCGCCGATAACACAGGGTATTTTGAGTTTGAGTTCTTCCATAATAAAGCTCACTCGTGCTAAAGGTCTACCGCTTGCTATGCCTACTTTTACTTTTGCGTTTGCCTTGAGGATTGTTTGTTTTACTTTGGGGGAGATTCTGCCTTCGTATTCATTTGTAACCAGTGTACCGTCGACATCAAGCATAATAGCTTTATAGTCGTGTTTAAATTTAATATTCATTATATCCATATTAGTACGAGGAACAAAGTATTGCAAGGTCAGCAGTAGGCTGATTTGAGGTCAGATACTCTTTTTGATTACTTTTTTCTTACATACTTCATATTGCAAGATTTACATTCCAACTAAAATTGTAAAAAAATTAATAGAAAATTTCAAGATTGAGAGGATTTTAAAGAAAACTAAATAATAAATCCAAGTATGTCCGCCATTTTTTTGGCTGTGGCAATCTCTTTTCGGATAATCGCTTGTTCTACTACTTTGAGAGCCTCAGGTGTATTTAGGTCTTGTTGCAGGGCTTTCGTAAACAACTCAATGAGTTTTTTGTCGATGTGCGTTTCATGCAATGTTGCTGAATGCATGTTTTCAAAGAGCCTTTGTACATGTTTACTCGCCTCTTGGGTCATTTCCTCTATATATTCCCATGGTTCTCTGTAGTGGTGAGAAAGGAGCAAAAAACGAATAGTGTTTGGAGAATATGTTTTTAAAAGATCAGAAATCATCACAAGATTACCCAGCGATTTTGACATTTTTTCACCTTGGTAGCCGACCGCCCCCGTATGCATCCAAAATTTCACAAAGGGTTTTTCGCCAGTAAAATTCTCAGATTGGGCTATTTCACTCTCGTGATGTGGATAAATCAAATCACTACCGCCACCGTGTATGTCAATGTATTTGTAAAGGTATTTGTATATCATGGCACTGCATTCAATATGCCATCCGGGTCTGCCTTTCCCCCAAGGTGATTGCCAAAAAGGTTCGTCGCCTGCTGCTTTTTGCCACATTATAAAATCAAGCGGATTCTTTTTTCGCGGATCATCAGGATTGGCACCACGTTCTTTTGAAAGTGTTATCATTTCAGTTTTTGAATACTTTGATAATTTGCCGTACTCGTTATCTTTTTGCACATCAAAAAAAACAGTTCCATCAACTTCGTATGCAAAATCTTTTTTTTGTAGACCTTTTACGATTTCAATAATTGTATCTATCGATTCTGTTGCTTTTACATACGTTGTGGGTAAATCGATATTGAGCGTTTTTAAGTCAAAAAGAAATTTTTCTGTCCAAAAATTTCCAAGTTCCCGCCAATTTTGGTTTGTTTCCTTTGCCCGTTTGAGAATATCATCATCAATATCCGTCACATTTTGGACATACGTTACGGTATACCCCTGAAAACGCATGTATCTCTGCAAAATATCAAAGGCCATATAGGTAAAGGCGTGCCCAAGATGTGTTGTGTCATACGGCGTTATACCGCAAACATACATCGTCACACTCTTGCCGTTTGACGGCTTGAAGAGTTCAAGTTGTTTTGTGAGGGAATTATAGAGTTTCATCTGATCAGACAGTAGGGATAAACGCGTTTTCGATTGTCATTGTGCCATCTCTGTCGATTTGTAATTTTAATACCTCTCCATGTTTTACATAGTTATAGTGTTTGTTCGTTCTGATTGAGGGCAGTGTGAGGGGCATATTATTAACGAATGCGCGAAATGCCATAATCGGATCACCGTGTCCCACGGCTGCAAATGTTTCGTCAGGATGCAGTGCTGACAATCTTTCAAAAAATTTGTGATAACGCTGGGCAAGTTCTTCAATACTTTCATCTGACTTATGGCGCTTTTCAGAGAGATAGAGTTCAGATTGGTCTGGACTAAGTTTGGCAAAAGGAGTTCCCTGAAACGACGTATTCACTTCAAGGAGGGATTTGGACATATAATTTCTATGTAGTTTGAGCTTGTCGCACAGTATTTCTGCCGTTTGTTGTGCTCGCATGAGCGGGCTTGCATACACGGCTTCGATCTTTTTATCTTTCAAAAATGCTGCAGATTGTTCAATTTGTTTTTTTCCGTGGTCAGACAATTTATACCGTGGTAGTCTGCCGTAAAGAATTCCTTTTGGGTTAAAAACTTCTCCGTGGCGTGTGAGATAGATCGTAGTCATTTCTATTTAATTATTATACAATACTCGGGTCTGTTTAGCGCCTTATGAAATTAAAACGATTAGCAGTTATTTCTTATCACACGTGTCCCCTTTCCGATGAGGAAGGAAAGGAAGTTGGCGGCATGAATGTGTATGTACTAGAGCTTGCAAAAGCACTGGCCAAAAAAGGTTATGTGCTTGATCTGTATACGAGATCGCAAGATGACTCCAGACCTAAAATTGTAGACGTTGCGAAAAATCTCCGCGTTATACATATTCCAGCAGGTGAAGAAATACCACTTCCCAAAAAAGAGTTAGGAAATTACATCCAGGAATTTTTACTTAACTTTTATGCATTCGTTGAATCTGAGGAGCTAAAGTATGATGTGGTCAGTTGTCATTACTATTTATCAGGTCTCATTGGAATGGATATTAAAAAGAACCTGGGTATACCGATGACAATTACGTTTCATACATTGGCTCTTATGAAAAACCTGGTTGCACGCTCAGCTGATGAAAAAGAAGACATTGAACGGGTTGAAGCTGAACTACTGCTTGTTAAAAAAGCTGATAAGGTGATTGCAACGAGTGAGCACGATTCGGAATACCTCGCAACACTTTATGATTGTCCTGAGAGAAAAATTGAAGTTTTAACACCTGGGGTTAACTTGCAGCATTTTCGTCCCAAAGATAAATTGCAGGCAAAAAGAACCATTGGGGCAGATTTGGATCATGAAATTATTCTATTCGTCGGCAGGATCGAACCGTTAAAAGGGATTGATACGATTATTTATGCTCTCAAAATACTCCGTCAAAAAAATCCGGATCTACAGGTTTGTTTGTGGGTTGTGGGAGGTAACACTTCTGAGGAAGTTGCAAAATGGTCAGATGAACTTCGAAAACTTGAAAAAATTCGCCAAATTCTTAACATCCCAACCGCGGTAAAATTTGTGGGACGCAAACATCAGGATGAGCTGCCAAATTATTATAATGCTTCCAAAATTGTGGCTATGCCTTCACATTACGAATCGTTTGGCATCACAGCTCTTGAAGCGATGGCATGCGGGATTCCTGTTATCACAACTGATGCAACGGGTGTTTCAGATCTTTTCGACAAAAAACATTCTGCCCTTATCACCTCAGCCAATAACCCGCTTCTGCTTGCTGAAAAAATGCAAAATTTACTGATCGATCAGGATGCGTATGCCAAAGCAAGTGAGCTTGTGTACAGTAAGGTCCAGGATTTAAGTTGGGAAGCAACAGCAGCGAAGTTCAAGAGTATTTGTGAAGCGTGTTAAATTATTAGTCGAGTTTGCTTGGCAGTTCAAATAATTTAAGTCCTATCTCCTCGTTCGGGATTTTCTCAAATGACGTTTCAAAAACGCTAATGACCATTTCAAGTGTCGCTGAAACGTTTCCTTTTGCGAGATGACCTCCAAAGACAGTCATGGATTCATCACTGATTGTTGCATGTAAATGAACAACTGGCTCCCCTTCTGACATGCCAACTGTTCCAATCAAACTTGTCACTTCAAATATTCCTTCAAGCGTTTTTTCTGAATATTTCTTCGAATCAACTCGATAATGAGCAAGTGTGGGACTTTCTATTGAACCGAGGGCACTGATTGAGGCGTTTTGTATGTTTTGTATTTTGCAAAAATGTTTTACCACTTCAGGGATTTCTTCCCCTTTTTCAAGTCGCAGAAGATATTGAGACTCATTCACTTTTCCGTAGGTCATACATTTACTTTAGCTGTTTTGTAGTGACTTTACAAGGAAAACTATGTCTCATCCCTCCGAACTGGCCGTTGTATTCTCTCCCTTCGATTACGTGTCGAACGACTATATGGTTTTCCAATATCAAATGGTAATATTTCAGGTTCTTGCTCAAGCGGAATATGGAAGTACTTTGCAATTGCATCAATAGTTGCGAGATTTTTGGCATGCTTTACCTGATAATGTTTACCCTCATCAGAGGTAATTTGAGGTCTATCTTCGCCGACATTGAGTGTCGCTGAAGCTGTAAAAACACTTCTACCGGCTTCATCGGTGTCTGTTTTTTCAGTTGTATGACTTGGCCGCTGCCAACTGAGTCGTTTGACTCCCAGATCAATAATACCGCTATATCCTGCTTTATTTGCAGCAATAGTTCGTTGCAAGAATCTTATTACTCTGATTTGCAAATGTTCCCAATCAGCATCTCTATGTACTTGTTTCGTAAGTATCATAAAGAGATCTTCGATAGGCAAGTTGCCCTCATTAATTCTTGTCTCTATTTCTTCACGTAAGGCTGGAGGCAATTGATACTCATCGTCTCTTCGGACCATGGATTTAATGATTCTATCCATTTCTTTTTCTGAAGCTGCGCTATAATTACCGGATTCAGCAAATACATCAACGACCTTGTTTGCTTTATCGATGAAATGTTGCCTTGTTTCTTGGTGGGACGCGTCAGAGAGAGTGTTAAGTTTATCAGCTATTTCTTGCAGTTCACCTAGCGTATAAGGGTTAGCCTCTCCAGCCAAAACTGCTGTCAATATTCGATGATTGACAAGATCTTCGTATCTTCTAATTGGAGAGGTGAAATGGAGATATGCAGGAATATTGAGTCCAAAATGTCCTTTAGCTTGTGTATCAATAGTTGCCTTATTCATAACTAGCGAAATGTTGCTTCGAAATTCGTCTAAATCATCAACATCTGCTTGAGCTTCATATTCATGCAAGTTGTGAATAATTGCCGCATGCGGACTGCTTATATCTTTGGCTGTGTGGTTACGAAAGAGTGCGTTAATATTATTTTTCACAAAATAATCTGCTACAGATCTGTTTGCTAAATGCATAAACTCATGAATGATCATATATGACTTGTATTGCTCCTCGTCGGTTATTCTAATAATTTCTCCTTCTTCGTCCAAAACAATTCCCTTCTCAAAATCATAAATAGGAAGAGATTCATCCCCTGTTCTTTGTTCATGCAATTTTTGAGCGACTTCTTCATAATCCGCAAATATTTCATGTGCTGGATCAGATTCATTGCTTAGAGCATTGTCGACCGTTGAATAATCATATTTTCCTTTGCTGGTAAAAGCAGTTTTACGAAATTGCGCTTCGCCTATTTTGAAGCCCTTAGTTTTTGCATCCTTAGTGAGAGGGATAGAGACAGTGAATGTTGGTTTCTCCCCACCTGGTAGAAGGCTCAATTTATCTTCGGATACTTCACGAGGGATCATAGGATCTGTTTCCCCTTCTCCGAAGTATCGTGTAAAACCTTTTTCTTGTGCTGTCGTATCAATTGCAGATCCTTTCTGCACAAGTGCTCCGACGTCAGCAATTGAAATATGCACAATATAATTTTCACCGATTTTTTCTAATCGAATAGCGTCATCTAAATCTCTTGAGCTCACACCATCTATGGTGATTGCTTCTTCTGTATCTCTACCAGCGAGTAATTCAGGAGGAACAGTGAGCGAGCTGGCCTCAGTCAAGACGTGAGGAGGAAATTGTGCTGGTTTATCAACTTTTGGGGATAATTCACCCTCTGGCATATTCATCTTTTACTATTATATTATCACAACAGGTTGCCATTGTAGGAAGATCCTCTTTTCTATTTCAGTCTTGAGGTGATTTATAGTTTTTGGTATACTCATGATTACATTTCTCTGATGTTTTATGTATATGTATTACGAAGTCTAAAAACCGGAGGATTGTATACGAGTTCGACCAATGACCTGGAAAGAGCCGTATTGGAGCACAACAGTGGCCTGTCAAACGACACCAGACACACAGCTCCTTTTACGTTAGTTTACAAAGAACAATTTAAAACAAAACCAGAAGCACACACACGAGCACAATTTTTCAAATCAGGTCAAGGAAGAGAACAGTTAAAGCGATTATTACAATCGCGGGAGTAGCTCAGGGGTAGAGCGTCTCGTTGCCAACGAGAAGGTCGCGGGTCCGAATCCCGTCTCCCGCTCACTGAATAAGTCAATTGAAGCACCGAAAGGTGCTTTTTTTGTGGGAAGGATATATTATAAATAGTATGGAATCAGAAAATCCTCCATTTCAGCCTGAAAAACCTGAAAATAAGGGAGAGAAACCACCCAGACTTCCTACACAAATTGAATTCATGTATAGACTCTTGAGGATGAGGAAAACAGAAGGAAATGAAGATCTTCCGCCTGTTCCAGAGAACCCCACAGCTAGTGATGTCGCGGAGTATGGTCGTGTAGATTGGGATCATTTGAAAGGCATAAAAGTAGGTCATCGACATGCCAAAAATCAAACAATGGCACATTATCTTCATGACCTCGCAAGACTCATGATGACACGGGAAGGTTATACGGGGCGTGACGCAGGAGGTCAGAAAGCAACTTTGCCGTCAATGAATATCCTTGAAGAACAAGAATATAAATGGATTGGTCTTGATGATGATTGGAGATCTTCAGATGAAGGACGTCACAGATTTCTTGTCCTAAAGCTTTTAGGCAAAGAATTCATTGAAAAAAGTGGTATGAATGATTGGGTCAAGATAAGACGTTATCCAAGTGGTGTTTCTTAATAAATCAAAACACAATCTATTGAGCATGTGGCTTTTAAAAAGACCCTACTAGTTGTACGAATTATTACTAGCTCCATACACCAAGATTATTTATCTAATCTGGTATTTAATATGCACAGTAGATAACTAAAAAATGTTTCATAGTTTCGATATATAAACTTAAATATAAATTAAAATAGACCTATATAAAATAGAAATATATGTTATAATACGTTTCTCGTATAAAAGATATATGACAAGCAGAAATAAAAAACCAACAGGCAAAATAAGGAGATTTCTTCGAGTACTACTTATCATCGTAGTTATTTATTGCAGCTACATTGCGCTGCTCTTTACTGGTGTTATTATTGAATCTTTTAAACATGGTGATCGTTTAGATAAAGAAAGTAAGGTATATATTGATAGAAATGTACCAGTAATACTTAGTAACTGGAGTAAGAGTGAATTAAAATCTCGTGCTGATGAGGCATTTCTCACTACTGTTTCAGATAAAGAAATTGATGATTTGTTAAACTATTCTTCTTCTACCTATGGCAAACTTATAAGCTATTCCGGCTCTGAAGGTGAGTCCGGAATTAGCGCGCATGTTTGGAATTTTATACCAAATGTAACGAGGAGAGCAGAATATACTGTCAAAGCACAATTTGAAAAAGGGCCTGCAAATATAAGAGTAATGTTAATTAACCGCGATGGGAAATGGTTTATAATAGGATTTTTTATTAAACCTCTTTAGTAACCGAGATACCAATCCGTTAGAAATCTCATTTAGTAGAATCATCATCACTGCCTTTTTTGATATAGTATGATATAATCCCCTAGTTAAATTTATGAGGACAAGAATGAGTATTAGTTTGTCCTGCCTACTGTTTTTATTTGTTGTAGCTTTTCTAAGTTATGCAATGCAACCAAAGACTTCACATTTTTTGGCAGTAGATGCAAAGCTTTTAGAAAAAACACAATCAATAGCTGCACCATCGCCCAGTAAGATTCCCACAGAAAAGAAAGAGCAAAAAATAGTGACTCAGAAGAAAGGAATAATACTATCTCCTACACCTATCGTTGCAACAACTAATCACGCATCAGATGCTTCATCTAACGCAACTCAAAACCCAACAACGAATGAAGCTGCTCGTGGCGGTAGTGATACGACACAAAGCTCAAGTACACCCGCTACGCCAACTCCTACTCTCATAACTCCTACAAATCCTCAAGACAATACAGCAATACCAACAGCTACTCCTACTCCGTCATCAAATGTTGTGACAATATCAGACACAAGGTTTGTTCAAAATACTAATATTCCAGGGAATGTAGTGAATATATTCGTAACAATACCTCAAGAACAGCCTAAGGTTGGGAATACAGTAACTGTGCAAATTCGTCCAATTCCAACAGCCCAACCGTAAAGAAATAGAATTCATAGATAAATCTTTCTAGCGCGTCTATAATCTTCCTTATTGTTTCACTCGAATCTTTGCATTACAATTTGGGCACATGAAAATCACAAGTTCCGCATTTGCACATAACCAAACACTACCTGCAAAATATACTTGTGATGGAGAAAGTATAAATCCTCCACTTTCGTTTCATGATGTACCTTCTGACACGAAGAGTTTGGTACTTCTGATGGATGATCCTGATGTTCCGCGTAACCTCCGAGCTGATGGCATGTGGGATCATTGGGTCGTTTATAATATCGATCCGACTGTTACTACTATTGAAGAAGGAAAAACTCCTGTGGGGTCTGTCGGGCTTAATACGAGTGGTGGTGCAGCTTATCAGGGTGCTTGTCCGCCAAACGGACAACATCGCTACTTCTTTAAACTTTTTGCACTCGATACTATGCTGAATTTTGATGATGCGTCAGGCGTGACTAAAAGTATGGTAGAAAATGCAATGGAAGGACATGTCGTAGCAAATGATGAGTTAATTGGTGTGTATTCACGAAGCTAGTACGAAAGATTATATTACTTTCCGCCCTTATAACGCCTCTCTAAACCAATTTTTTTATTATCCGCTGCAGGCATTTTTTTAATGATCTCATCAAGCTTCTCCTGCATGGCTCTGTTATCTGCGTGCGTGGTTTGTTCGATTAAAAAGACCATAATCAGAGCCACGGTTATTTCAAAAATATGAAATAACTTATACCACTCCTCTGAAAAATGATAGACATATCCCGCGACATACCATCCTAAAATAATCAGGACAACAAAAACAAAGGTGTAAGGGTGGCTTATAAAGTGATACAGCTTGTTGAGAGCTTGTAGTATTGGATCAGGTGCGCGTTTACTCATGTACGCATTATAGCTGTTGAGTTTAATAATTACGTAAGAACGGAACAAATATCTCGTTATTAAGGCTCACTCTATTATTGAACTCTTACCCGGCTTTTGCGGAATTCTTAATGGGCTCATGTACTATTAACTTCTTATAACAATTTAAGAAAGGGGGTGAAAAAAGTATGGTAGATGATAAGAAAAAGAAACCATTCCAGGAAGACACAGACGATCAGCAAAAAGGAGGTCAGGCAACTGAAACTGATCAGGCGATAACCGATGTGAATGAGGATACAGAGACATCCACAGAAACAGAAAATATGGATGAAGATGAAAAACAAAGCTAAAATAGTTTTACTCCAGGTAAATAGACGTACGATATTTACCTGGAGTTTTTTTATGTTAGGATAAGAGTATGCCTAACAAATCTTTTTTACCTGCTGTTCTTATCATAGGAGCTGAGCTTGCAGTTGGAGTCCTTGCTATTATTGCCTACCTCTCGTTTTTTCTTGTTATTTTTACTCATAATTTAAGCAATTTTGATAAATCAATTATTGACTGGGTTTATTCGTTTCGTAGTGAATCCCTTACAGCAGTTATGAAAGTAATTACTTTCTTTGGGGGAGAAATTTTTATAACCTGCGGCATAGTGGTATTACTTGGTCTCCTGTATAAAAAGCATAAAGTCTCAACATTTAATTTCACCGTGCTTTTAGTTTTTGGCACTATAATAAATTTATTATTAAAATTTATATATCAACGGCCACGCCCTGAATATCAGCCGCTCATGTTTGAATCAACGTATAGTTTTCCCTCAGGACATGCAATGAATTCATTTATTTTTTATGTATGTCTCGCCTATTTCATTAATCGCAACACAAAAAATGTGAAAGTACGCATCCTGAGTGTTTCGTTTTTTGGTGTACTTATTGGTCTAATTGGGTTAAGCAGAATTTATCTCGGAGTGCACTACCCAAGTGATGTTTTAGCAGGCTATATTGCAGGACTCTTGTGGTTTGGTGTTATCGTTATTGTTGAGAAAACCGCACGCAAATTTAAACTCTTTACGTAAGTTTGGTAACGAGGATTTTATCAATCCTATTTCCATCCATATCTACAATTTCAAAACTATATTCGCCCCATTCAATTTTATCTCCTGTTATTGGTATCTTACCTAATTTGTTCATGACAAATCCTCCAATTGTGTGGTAGACACCAGTTTTTTCTGATGGGATTTTTCTGATATGGAAATAATCCTTAAATTCTTCAATAGGCAACGCACCATTTACGAGCCATGAGTTTTCGTCATGTTTGGTGATTTCCTGATCTTCAAGATCATCAATGTCCGGTATATCGCCGACGATCTCTTCAAGTAAATCAGTCAGTGACACAAGACCTTTAATGCTGCCGTATTCGTCAATGACAAGAGCCATATGAATACCTGATTTTTTGAAAAGTTCTAACAGTCGAAATGCAGGCATACTTTCAGGAACAAAAAGCGGCTTATGAAGAGATTTCTTGAGATCAATTTTCTCATCAAGTAAATAATCAACCAAAACATCAGACGTTTTGACAACACCCATAACACTATCAAGTGAGTCACGGCAGACAGGATAATGTGAATGAGCACTATTGTTAAGTTTGCTCCTAATATGTGAAACAGGTGCGTCAACGATAAGCCAATTAATTTCTGATCGTGGGCTCATAAGCGCATTAACTCGCTTATCACTTAATTTTAGTGTCCGTTCAACGATATCCTGCTCAGCTGTTTCAAAAACACCAATTTGTGTACCTTCCCGAAGGAGCAATTTGACTTCTTCATCACTGACTTGAGATTCCTTTGATTTTGGGATTGGAAGAAATTTTAAAACAAAATCAGTTGAAAAACTAAGAATTGAAACGAGGGGTGACGCAAGTTTGGAAAGTGTGCTCATGGGCTGTGCGATGCTGACTGCAATTTTTTCAGGATTTAAAAGTGCGAGGCGTTTCGGAACGATTTCTCCAATGATGAGTGAAAGAAACGTTATTATACCCACAACCAGTCCAAATGAAATTGGTCCACTATATGGTGCAAGAAGTGGAATTGTATTTACCGAAACGGCGAGCGTTTCAGCAACGGCAGTTCCTCCATAAGCACCAGCGAGAATACCAATCAACGTTATACCAATTTGTACTGTTGAGAGAAGTTTGTTGGGGTGTTGTGCAAGCTCGAGTGCGGTTTGGGCGTTTTTATTATCATCATTTGCAAGTTTTTGGAGTCGGGATTTTTTGGCTGAAAGAATCGCAATCTCCGCCATTGCAAAGACACCGTTAAGGATAATTAATATAAGTATAAGGGCTATTTCCATGTATTATGGTGCGGTGTGTGCGTAATGTATCTCCTGAATTAACTATACCAGATAGCCTTGAGATTGGCAAATTTTCTCTATGCTCTATAATGTGTTCAATGAATAAAGTGCTAAGTGTTTACAAACCAATAGGTTCGACGCCACTTGAGCTCATTAAAGAGCTGCGCCTATCGTTTCCTGAGTATCAGGATGTTACCATCGGTTATGCCGGCAGACTTGATCCAATGGCACATGGTGTGATGCTTCTTATGCTAGGAGAAGCGACGAAAGAGCGCGACACGTATATACATTTGGATAAGGTCTATGAATTTGAAGTGTTGTTTGGTTGTGACACTGATACCTATGATGTGCTGGGCTTATTGCAAAAAAATGCATCCCAAACTGCATTAATTGTCAATGAAAAGGTAAATAATTTTGTAAAGAAGCACGCAGGAACAATAGTACAATCATATCCCCCCTACTCATCAAAAACGGTTGGCGGCAAGCCGCTTTTCTGGTGGGCGCGAAATGGGAAACTTTCTGAAATTATAATCCCTAAAAAGGAAGTAACAGTCTTTGACTTTGCAGTTACAGATTTTGACCAAATAGAAAATAAGGACTTAAAAAAACGAATTACTGAAATGATTGAGCGTATAAAAGGAGATTTTAGGCAGGAAGAGATTCATAAAGCATGGGAAACATTTTTTATGAAACATCACGCAAAAACGTTTCAAACTGCTAAGTTTCGTATCTCGTGTTCAAGCGGTACGTATGTACGTGGTCTTGTTTATGAATTAGGTGCATTTCTCGGGACAGGAGCAATTGCACTCGATATTAAGCGGACACGGGTTGGAGCATACACAATTGAAGACGCACTCAGACTTTCTCATACCCGCTAAACAGATCTGTTTTGATGTGTGTTTGATCAACTCCCATATCCATAAGTAATTGTCTTTGTGTTTCGATAATATGTTGTGGTCCTGAGAGGTAATATATGGGTGTTAATGGGTTGGTAATATGGTGTTTTATCAATGCTTGATCAAGATGTGTATCATCTTTAATGTAGCGTGTCACGACTCCCCTTTCCTCAGCTTGTTCAAAAATATCCTCAAATAAAAATTCTTTACGTTTGGCCCGGTACAAAAGAAGAATTGATTCATTTCTCTTTGTATCTATAAGATTTTTTATAATACTTCGAAATGGTGTAATGCCAATGCCGCTGGCGATAAAAACATAGGTCGGCTGCATACACCCATTATACAACGAAAGCCCGACGAATCGGGCTTACTTTTCGTTGCTCTGCTCTTAACTAGAATCCTAGTTTTTCGTTTACAAAAATAAGTGTAATTCTTTGCGGATTTACCTCTTTGTTGACGATAAGCATTTTGCTGACGTTACTTCCATCAACACCGTATGCTTTGTGCGCACGGTCTGATTCAAGTGGAAGCACATAGTCATAAATACGTTTCATTGCGCCATCAAGATTTTCAACAATTTTTTGTGTGCCGACAATCCAGATAACGTGTTGTGAACCGTATGCATATCCAGGAAGCTGACTTCCCGTGTTTGATGCAATAACCACATGTCCTTCCTGCGTAACTGCGTGTACACTACCAACAGCCCATTCTGGTGCTGCTCCTAGTTTTTGCATTTCGAGACCTTGTGTTTCACGATCCAAACTATAAAGCTTTGGCATAACTGCGTTATAGTCGCCAGATTTGTTAATGACATCGGCGAGTCCGATTGAATCAGTTGTGACTGAAGTCATTGTCATAACTTCTGCATGTTTGGGTATAAGTTCCAAAACCTTTTGTTTTGCTTCCTCACCCGTCTCAACAAACAATCCTGTTATGTTATTTTCCTTTAATGCGTGTAGTGTTTTTTCAACGATTTCTTTATTTGCAAGTGTGTCCAAGTTGCTCACCTCCTCTCTTTATGCTATACTAACAGAAGGTACTTTCATATGTAAAGTACTTACAATTAGTAAAGTATGAAAGAAACAATTCCAGATAATTGTCCGGTAACCAAAACACTTAAAGTTATCGGCAGCAAATGGACGATGCTTATTATCCATAATTTATTTAATGGAAATAATCGCTTTGGCAGTTTGCAGCGTGCTTTGCCTGGAATTAGTCCAAAAACACTCTCACAAAGATTGCAGGAGCTGGAACAGGAAGGTATTGTTACTAAAAAAGTATTTGCAGAAGTGCCCCTTCATGTTGAGTATGATTTAACAAAAAAAGGTGAGTCTCTGAGTGATATTTTTGCATCACTTGCAAAATGGGGCGAAAAGTCTTAAAGTTTCTTATATGAAGGATGCAATTGAATTACCAATTATTCCTTTCCCCACAGTTGATACGTTTGAGGCATGGCTTGCAAAAAACCATGAAACCTCAAAAGGTATTTGGCTTCAAATATTTAAAAAAAATTCCGGTGTTCCCACAGTGAGTTATGCTGAAGCTGTTCAGGTTAGTTTGTGTTATGGTTGGATTGATAGTCAATTAAAAAGCATTGATGAAAAATCATACAAACAAAAATTTACACCACGCGGATCAAAAAGTATCTGGTCAAAAATTAATACTGAACATGTCAAACGACTCACCAAATTGGGAAAAATGAAACCATCTGGCATAGCTGCAGTTGAAGCTGCAAAGGCTGATGGCAGGTGGGACAACGCATATGCATCCCCTTTGTCAATGACATTGCCTGAGGCTTTTTTGCAAGCGCTTGAAAAAAATAAGAAAGCGAAAGTGATGTTTGAATCTCTGAATAAAACAAATAAATACGCAATAGGATTTCGTCTTCAAACAGCAAAAAAACCAGAAACAGTTGAGCGTCGCATACAACAATTCATCGTGATGCTTGAGAAAGGAGAAAAACTGTATTGAAAATGTACGTAGCGTTTTTACGCGGAATTAATGTTGGAGGGAAAACTGTTAAGATGGATATTCTCAAAAAAAGTTTTGAGGAGATCGGTTTTGCAAATGTTAGAACACTACTCGCAAGTGGCAACGTACTTTTTGAAAGTGAAACTTCTGATGAGCCAGTATTGGTGCGTCAAATCGAAAGCAAACTTCGGGAAGTATTTGGATTTGAGATTATTGTTCAAATACGGACGAAAGAATATCTGCATGAACTTATTCTTGCCAATCCTTTTAAGGAAGGGGGGAGTGTTGATGTTAAACTCTATGTTTCTTTTCTTACTCCGAATACAAAAAATGTTTTGACAATTCCCTATGAATCACCAGATAAAACATTTAGTATTATTAGTGCTACGAAATATGAACTCTTTTCTACTTTGTATACTGGTGGAAAATCAACAGATGCAATGAATATTATTGATAAGAGGTTTGGCAAGAAAGTCACTACCCGGAATTGGAATACCATTAAGAAAATAGCTATGTTACAATAACTCATATGAACATGTTTAAATCGCTTGATGCGAAAACACCTGAAGAATACATCGAAAACCTTGAAGAACCTCGTAAAAGTGAAATGAAAGTATTATTTGATCTTATAACAAAAACAATTCCTCAGTATCCACCCGAAATTGGGTACGGCATGATTGGGTTTCGTAAATTTCACTATAAAACAAAAAGCGGCCAAGAAGGTGATTGGCATTTGATCGGTCTTGCAAGTCAGAAAAATTATATTTCAGTGTATGTTTGTGCGAGTGATGGTACACAGTATGTCGCTGAAAAACATAAAGAACAATTACCAAAGGCGAGTATCGGACGTAGCTGTATACGAATTAAACATACCAAAGATATCGATTTAACAGTATTGAAAAAAATTATTCTAGAAGGTGTAGCACAATTTGATAAAAACGGTGGAAAAATGTAGATTAGATTTTATTTTACCAGCTGCCGCCACCGCCGCCGCCAAATCCTCCTCCACTTGATCCCCCGCTTGAGAATCCGCCGCTTGATGATGGAGTTGAAGCAATGGCCGTTGAAAGTGAACTTGAGAAATGATTGATGTTTGATGCAAAATGTGGAGAGGTAATTGGATGGGTTCCACTATACCAGCCAGTTTGCGTTGTTTGGACACCTAAATCCTGCATTTGTTTAGCGAATTTTTCAGTAATACCAAAGGTTATAGCGTAAGGCAAAACTTCATTAAACATATTTTTGCGTTCAAAATATTGTTGTCTGTATTTCTCAGCTTTGTCGATAAACAAACGATATCCTTTTACTCGTCTGTATATTTCCCTTCCATAAGCAGTACGTCTTGGCATATATTTTGAGACGCTCAGCAGCAGAATCCCACTAACAAGCGCACCAACTCCAATGTCTGCACCAAACACAAAATCAGCTGAAACACTCATGACGATACTAACGATACCAATTATTAATGCAGCTATGCCAATACCTAGATACGTACTTCTGACACTTTCAGGATTTGATGTAAAGAGTTTTTTGGCGATGACTTCTTTATAAAGTTCTTTTTTTACCTTTTCTAAATCGTCATAAAATGTTGTTTTTAGACTCGAAACCTTTACCGTTTTTCTTCCTGAAAAGAGATTATCATAGAGCATTTTTTCATAACCTAAGAGTTCTACTGTGTCTTTTTCTCTTTTTGTCAGTTCGTAATCAACCGAGCCAAAAAGCCATTTTTTTGGAATTTCAGTTATCGTCAAAAAGCCTCTTGTTGCGAGGTCAATAATCGTTGCGACGACATCTTGCGTATGTGCGACCTCGTCCATAAGCACACCGATTTCGGCAGGTCGAAGTTTTTCAGGTGGAGTAAATTCAACGGTAACCGTTTCGTGTGCACCAATTGGTTTTTTGACACCTGGATCATCGGGTTTACCAAAAATATTTTGAGCAAACCAATAATCTCTCCCATACTTATTCCACAAATATAAAATTGTGCCGATACCACCAATAAGGCCTAACGCAAGTGTCATCAGGGATGGCCATTCGATGAATTTTTCCCAGAATTCTTTAGGTCTCTCAACAATCAGGATTGGAACCATGCCTTTGGTGTATCCTGCGACAATTGTCAGGCCTTGTGTTGTCTCAAGAGGCTGTATCGTTTCGAAACGGGCAAGTTGCGGTGAGTCCTGCGTATATTGGCAGGCGTTTGCTGAACCAAGATAGCCTTCAAAACAGGTTATTTTTATGAGGCCTTCTTTGGGTAGTGTTACAACTGCCTCAGCTCGTGTGATCCCGACTGGCCAGCCATTGCCAGTCACATTCCAGTACAACTCGTCATAGTTCGAAAAACTTCTTAAAACACCTTTTGCTTTATATGCGACAGTATAGTAATTTTTTCCGGTAATCGTTTTATCTTCCTCACCGATCTTTAGTCGTATGTAGCCTTCAATACGCAAGGTCTCGTATGTTGCTTTTTTATCGTTTTGCGTAACACTTTCAACAGTAATTTCTGTATATGTTTTTTCTCCATTGCGTTCATACACATATGGTATATCGCGGTAAATACCGTGTTTTGATTGATAACCAAAATCAGCTTCAATTGTCTCAACGATCCGCACCTCTCCGGATTCCTGGATCGCGATGTCTGATTTGAAGTTATCAATTACCCATCCATCATCTGCGAATACCTGATTTGGTACCAGAAATGCGAAAAAAGTGAGTACCCATACAAAAAGCTTTTTCATATCTTCATTCTATCACAGCATAATCACGTATCAGGTTTGCAATATTTTTAGTATAATACAACAATGGATCAGGCAATTAATAGTAAACTCGAGAATTTTTTTACTCAGTATAAAAATCAGCAGTACCGTAAAGGTGAAATTCTTGTGAGAGCAGATGATGACCCGACTGGTGTTTTTTATCTCACCAAAGGACAAGTCAAAATGTATCTTATTTCGAGAAAAGGTGATGAAGTTGTTTTAAATATTTTTAAACCAATCGCTTTTTTTCCTATGTCCTGGGCAATTAATGGTCAAAAAAATCTTTATTACTTTGAGGCAATGACAGAACTTGAAGTATGGCGAGCGCCTCGTGATCAGGTGGTAGCATTTGTAAAAAACAACCCTGATGTGCTGTATGATTTGGTTGGCAGGCTTTATCGTGGAATTGACGGTATGATGACGCGAATGGCGTATCTTATGGCTGGTAATGCCAATGCGCGATTGATATCAGAACTTATTATTTCCTCCAAACGTTTTGGCACTGCTTCAGATGATGGCTCACTTATTGTCACGTTGACTGAAAAAGATTTAGGTATGCAAACTGGTCTCACGAGAGAAACAGTCAGTCGTGAGATGAAAGTGCTGAAGGAAAAAGGTATTGTCAGCTTCCAAAAGAATCAACTTGTCGTTCATAGTTTGGCACTGCTTGAAGAGGAACTTGTCCTTCAGTATTAAGTTTAGTGGAATGTTTTTGTAATGAGTTCCTTTGTTGGAATTATTCGATTTCTTTTCTTCTCATCATTTGGTAATCCTGTTGGGAGCACATATCCTTGCCACAACCCTTCACCTACAAAGAGTTCAAGATGGAGCAAATCGGCAATATTATCCTCATCTTTTACATCATAAATACGATAGTTCCCCGCCGACAACAAATGGTCTACCTCATGACTTTTATGTGTTGTCACAAGAATTTCTCCAATATCCTCAGCATTTACCCAGGCATAAGTTTTCTTCCTGTCGAGAGTGAGTATTTTTGTGTGTCCTTTGGTTTCAATAAGATGATACGTTCCTTGAGCGACGATTTTAATCATGGTGCAGAAAACTATAGATAAAACCAAAGTCTATTTCAGTGATTCGTATCACAGAAAATACTTGATACATGTCAATGTTTTACCTATTCCAATATCCATATACTTAAATAGTGATATTGCATGAGGTCTGAAATTCATGTAGGATTATACTAATGGCAGAGTTATGTACGATCAGAAAATAACACTTACCCACCTGAATGTCAGGCAAAGTATCGTTATTTTACTTACAAAACTCATCGTTAATGATTTACTTTTAGCAATCACAGTCATTGGCTTTTACTTGGTAATAACACAGGGAGAACAATATTACCGGGCATTAACAACGAGTACAAATTTATTTTTGTGGATATTCATTCTTATTGGAGTTTTTAAAATTTCGATAAGTATATATATCGTATTACAATGGCTCAATGAGTATTATGAAATAACACCAGAGGCTGTTATTCATAAAAGAGGGATAATTAATCGTAAATCTGAAAAATACGGCCTTGATAAAGTACGAAGGATAAGTGTGCAGGATACATTCTTAGGCGAAATTTGCAACTTTGCAACATTGACCCTTTATGATGTAAGATTAAATAAGAGTTTGGATATGTATCTTATCCATAATCCGGATAGATACGCAAAAATATTACAAATTCTGAGACCAAGGCTTGAAACACAATCTGATCGAAAAAGATTACCGTTCATGCCAAAGAGACAAGAATTAGCAGAAGTAGAAGATTAAAACTATGGAAGAAAAAAGCAAAAAATTTATACTCTGGTTTGATGAAGTTAGTAAGGATGACATACCGCTCGTCGGCGGCAAAAATGCCAACCTTGGTGAAATGTATCAAAACCTCACCCATGCAACAAGTGAAGTATTTCCTGATGAAAAAATTCAGGTTCCTTTTGGCTTTGCAGTAACTGCGTATTCGTATCGTTATTTTGTTGAAAAGAACGAACTCGATAAAAAGATTCATGAAGTACTCGACGGTCTTGATACGAGTGACATGAAAGCTCTTGAAACTGTTGGACACAAAGTCCGTCAACTAATCCTCAGTGCTCCTTTTCCTGAAGAAGTTGATAAAGCAGTACGTTCTGCATATCAGGAACTTAAATCCAAACTTTCAGCTGAGCATGATGTTGACGTTGCTGTTCGTTCTTCAGCAACAGCAGAAGATCTTCCTGATGCTTCATTTGCAGGACAACAAGAATCCTACCTTAACATCACCGGAGAACATGCAGTACTTCAGGCTATAAAGATGGCTTTTTCATCTCTTTTTACCAATCGCGCAATCTCCTACCGTGTTGATCAAAAATTTGATCATTTTAAAGTAGCACTCTCAGTCGCAGTTCAAAAAATGGCACGTTCTGATCGTGGAGCTAGTGGCGTTATGTTTACACTGGATTCAGACAGTGGATTCAGAAATGTTGTACTTATTAACGGATCATGGGGACTTGGTGAATATATTGTTAAAGGTATCGTCACACCAGATGAATTTATGGTATTTAAACCGACACTGAAAAAAGGTTATCCAACGATTATCAGTAAGAATCTCGGTACCAAAGAAAAGAAACTGATTTATGCAACTGAAGGTACAACTCCAACAAAAGATGTCGTTACCAGTCCAAACGAAAGACAAAAATTTGTACTCACTGACGAACAGGTACTCAAACTTGCTAAATGGGGAACAATTTTAGAAGATCATTATAAAAGACCTATGGATATTGAGTGGGCGTATGATGGTCAAGACAACCAGCTTTATATCGTCCAGGCACGTCCAGAAACAGTACAGGCAAGAAAAGATGCTAATCAAATCGAAGAATATGTTCTCGAAGAAACAGGGAAAGTACTTGTACAAGGAGCATCTGTTGGTCGCAAAATTGGACAAGGCAAGGCTCATTTTATCAAAGACCCAAGTGAATTATCTGAATTTAAACAAGGCGAAGTATTAATTGCTGAAATCACCGATCCGGATTGGGAGCCTATTATGAAAATAGCGAGTGCTATTGTGACCAATTCTGGAGGCAGAACTAGTCATGCGGCAATTGTATCAAGAGAGCTTGGCATCCCCGCGATTGTCGGCACTGGCAGCGCAACCAAAGTTATTCCAAATGGGCAAGAAATTACCGTCAGTTGTGCTGATGGTGAACTAGGAAGAGTCTATGAAGGAACATTGAAATTCAGAATAGACAAAACAGATCTAACAGGATTTTCACTGCCAAAAACTGATGTAAAGATGATCGTTGCAAATCCTGACCTCGTTTTCAATTATAGTTTCATTCCAAATAGAGGTGTTGGTCTTGCAAGAGAAGAATTCATTATTATGAATTACATCAAAATTCATCCTAATGCTCTCCTCCATTTTGACGACCTCAAAGATGAGGCAGTGAAAAAGCAGATTGAAGAATTAACAGTAGGATACGAAAATAAAGTCGATTATTATGTAGACAAATTGGCCTATGGTATCAGTATTATCGCTGCAGCGTATTATCCCTATGAAGTGTTGCTACGCTTTAGTGATTTTAAATCAAATGAGTACGCAAATCTTATCGGTGGACGCGAATTTGAACCTCATGAAGAGAATCCAATGATTGGATGGCGCGGTGCAAGTCGTTATTATGACGAAAATTTTGCGGATGCATTTGCACTTGAATGCAAAGCAGTAAAACGAGTAAGAGAAGAATATGGTCTCTGGAATCTTCAAGTGATGATTCCTTTCTGTCGAACACCTGAAGAAGGAAAGAAAGTGCTTGAGGTCATGGAAAAAAATGGATTACATCATGATAAAGAAAAGAATCTGCAAAATCACGATCAGTTAGACCAGAACTTACATGTCTGGGTCATGGCAGAAATCCCTTCAAATATCCTGCTTGTTGACGAATTTGCAAAGATATTTGATGGATTCTCAATCGGTTCAAATGATCTAACTCAATTAACACTCGGACTTGATCGTGATTCCAAACTCATAGCTCACATCGGCAATGAAAATAATGATGCTGTCCATCAACTTATTTCAACCTTAATCCAAAAAGCACATAGAGCTGGTTTGAAAGTGGGTATTTGTGGCCAAGGTCCGTCAGATTTCCCTGAGCTTTGTGAATTCCTGGTTAAAGAAGGCATTGATTCAATTTCATTGAGTCCTGATACCGTTCTCAAGACTGCTATTAGGATTAACGAAGTTGAAAGTGGTAAGTAAGACAAACTCCAATACGAGAAAGCTCCAGAAGATTAATTACACAAAGTTTAGTTATTTTTTAGGTATTGTGACAAAAAATGTCGTCCCCTTGCCCGGTGTACTGGTGAAGGATATTTTCCAACCTAATTCTTCAGTAATTTTTTTAACGATATACAGCCCTAGTCCAGATCCGTCGTTTTTCATTGTTGAGGCGTTAGAAGCTCTATAGAATTTTTGAAATATTTTTTCGTGTTCATCTTCAGGTATACCGACCCCGTTGTCTGCACAGCTAAAGGCAAATTCATTACCAGTGTCTTTCAATATAATGTTAATTGTTCCAGCTTCTGATGCTGTATATTCAACAGAGTTGGTAACGATATTATTAATAACTTGTCTGACGAGTGTTTCATTGGAATTTATGGTAAAGTCAGAGCCTTCTTTGGTATATGTCATAACAATTGTCGGGTTACTGGCTTTTGCACGGCCATATGTTTCATCAATTATGTCTGAAATATTTATATCCTCACGAATATGACTGTGGTTTTCCATGCGGTCGAGAAACACAAGGTCGTTAATAAGTGTCATAATGCTGAGGTTATCTTTATATAATTGCTGAATGTATTCTTTATTTTTGCCAGTCCAGGATTCTGAAAGTAACAGATCAAGAATAATATTATTTTTGGTAAGCGGGTTCATGATTTGATGTCTGGCTATTGAGAAAAATTCATCACGAAATTGTTCCTTCTTCTTTCTCTCCGTAATAACAGGCTCAATACCGATATAATATTGCACGTCTCCTTTTTCATTAAGAACAGGTGTTACATGAAGTTCCTGCCAATATTCAGTACCGTCTTTTCTCACATTCTTGACTTCTCCGACAAACGGTTGCTTTTCATCTTTTAGGACGTGCCACATGTTTTCATAAAATTCTTTTGGCATCTTTCCTCCCCAAAGTTGTCCGGGATTTTTGCCAATAACTTCACTCAATGGATAACCAGTCGTTTGTTCAACGGCTTTATTGGCATAGACAATGGTTCCATGGGTATCGGTTATGACGACATGTTCTTGGAGTTCATCAAAACCTTTTTGAAGTGTTTGGCTTGGAGGAGTTTGCTGATCCATAGCTCTATAGTAGCACATAATTGATCTGTATCACAGAGAGATTATGAGACATATCATTGCAATCTATAAGATATAGAGTTATTATACGTGCGCCATGAAAGCTATAACTTATAAGAAAATATTAGTTACGCACGATGGTTCAACCCTCGCATCAAAAGCCCTTCCTCATGCAGTTAGTCTTGTGAAAGCATATAATGCAGAACTCGTCGTTTTACATGTCATCGATTCAGTCGTTAAATTACTTCCGGCCATTACTATTACTCCCGCAACAATCGGGACCCAAGGAATTCTTGAAGATTTAGCGAAACAAGAACGTAAGGCTGCCAAAAATGTACTCAAGCATATAAAATTGCAGCTTGATAAAGCTGGCATTACCGATGTAACAGTCTCAATTGAAGAAGGCGATGCAAGAGATAAAATTGTCCAGGTTGCCAATAGACACGCATGTGATTTGATTGTCATGTCAACACACGGAAGATCAGGAATTAAGCGTGCATTACTTGGTTCAATTGCCGATGATGTCGTCAAAAATGCACCCTGTCCTGTTTTGCTTGTGAAAGCAAAAATGAAAGAAAAATAACTATGAAATATCTGGCAACGCTAAAGGACTTTATACTCACTGAAAAAGAAGAGCAGCTCATGCTGCATCAGTTAGCACTGCTTGAAAAGAAATTTCATAATTTTGAAAATGACATTCCCCTTTTAACACTCATATTAAAAAAACACGAAAAAAATCATTTCTATGCCGGTTCGATGACAATGCAATTGCCTAAGAAAAAGTTAACTGCAGAACTCGGCGGCCATGACGTCTCAGAAATTCTGCATAGTGGATTTAATAAACTCAATAAAGAATTTGAAACATACAAAGCCAAACATTTCAAAGGCAGCAGCAAACATGCATCACAAGCAAGTATTAGAAAAGAATCGAAATAAGAGTTTTTGATATATGCTAAGTTTATGAGTATTAAAGGTATATATGTCTTGTTTATTGGGGTGCTAATGGCTGCATTTGTGGGGGTTGGCATTGCAGCATTTTACGTCGGTCCTACCTTTCCTGAACCACCAGCTATCTTAAAATATTGTTCACCAGATATCGCAAAAGAGAAACAAACGTTTCTTGAATTCAAAGCTGCAGCTGAATTACATGACAGACAAGTTAAAGACTATGAGGCAGTTTCGAAGGTCTATAATCGTAATGTCTCAATCGCGTCGCTTTTTGCTGCAATTATTGTCCTTATTGTCAGTTTAACGTATGCAAAAAAGATTGCACTAATCGCTGATGGCTTGCTCCTCGGTGGTGTTTTGACATTAGTGTATAGTATCATTCGTGGCTTTGGAACGGATGATAACAAATTTCGCTTTCTTGTAGTAACTGTCGGGCTGATTATTTCACTTCTTTTAGGTTATATTAAATTCATTAAAACCATACCCGAAAAGAAACCATTGAAAAGACAGAAAAAATAAGCTGTACTTTAACTGTGATTTAGATCACATACAGACCGCTCTCATTTACATAGTCTTAATATTGATGTCTTTTAAACCGCTACAAACAAATATTCTTCCTGATGCACCTTCGCTTCGTAAACTTGTTGGTCCTAGTTTTATTATTCTTGGTCTCGGACTTGGGAGTGGTGAAATTATACTTTGGCCTTATCTTGCCTCCAATTTCGGTATGGGAATAATTTGGGGCGCGCTTCTCGGGCTTACCTTCCAATTCTTTATGAATATGGAAATTGAAAGATATGCACTTGCCCATGGTGAAAGTGTGTTTGTCGGTTTGGCTCGCAAATTCCGCTGGATTTCATTCTGGTTTTTGCTTTCGACATTTATACCGTGGGTTTGGCCAGGCATTGCTGCGTCTTCGGCTACCTTGCTCGGATCTGTCTTTGGCATAAAAGATACGCAGTATTTGGCAATCGGTATGCTTATTACCATGGGACTTATTTTGTCACTTGGCCCAGTTCTCTATAAAACGGTCGAAACACTGCAAAAAACACTTATCACCATCGGTGTGCCTACTATTTTTCTTTTGAGTATTATCCTTGCAAAACCAACAGATTGGATTGAAGTCGCAAAAGGCACAGTTGGCATCGGTAACAACTTTATGTTTTTGCCTGAGGGAATTGCCATAACGTCATTCCTTGCGGCATTGGCTTATGCTGGAGCTGGGGGCAATCTTAATCTCGCCCAATCATTTTATATCAGGGAAAAAGGGTATGGTATGGGTAAATATGCAGGGAGAATTACCAGTCTTATTGCTGGTAAAAAAGAAGAAGTTTCATTAACAGGGAGCAAATTTGAACCAGATAAGGAAAGCATGAAACGCTTTAATCATTGGTGGAAAAACATCAATATTGAACATTTTATAGTCTTTTGGCTTACCGGTTCTATCACAATCGTCCTTCTTGCGCTGCTTTCTTATACAACAGTCTTTGGATTGGAAGGCAATAAAGAAGGCATTGGTTTTGTTATCAGAGAAGGACAAGTGATTGGCCAGAGAATTATTCCTATTGTTGGTACCTTTTTCATTCTTGTAGCTTCACTCACTCTTTTTGGGACACAGCTAACTGTTTTTGACGCCACGAGTCGAATCCTCACCGAAAACACTGTACTTTCACTTTATCCAAAACTGAAAGAACAGCATATTCCAAAGATTTATTATATTGTGTTATGGATACAGATTTTGGGAGGAATTCTTATTTTCCTTAGAGGTTTCACACAACCGCTTGAACTCCTCATGATTGCGGCAGTGCTCAATGCCTTTGCGATGTTTGTCCATGTAGGACTTACGTTGTGGCTCAATATGACGAGTCTTGCCAAACCACTCAGACCAAGTTATTTTAGAATTATCGCTATGGTACTTGCCTTTCTTTTCTACGGAGGATTTAGTTTATATACAATATTTGACAAATTCTTCAAATAACGACAAGGTGATTTTAATCACTCCCCTACCATGACAAATATCATTGCGTAAAAAACCCTTCAAACTAGAATGGAATGAGTGAAGGCACTTATTATCTACGATTCTTTCTACGGCAATACAGAACTAATCGCCAAACAAATAGGTAAATATTTACCGGGTCTGGTTCGAGTCATTCGTCTTGGTGAAGTTGATATTGAAAAGCTAAAAGTTGTTGATTTGCTTATTGTCGGGTCACCCGTGCATGGCGGTAGGCCAACCCCAGAACTTGAGGCATTTCTTATGAAACTACCACCAAACTGTTTGAAAGGTATAAAGGTCGCTGCGTTTGATACTCGATTTGAACCCGACGATCATAATATTGGAATCAAAATATTACTTCGCATTATCAAATATGCAGCAGAACGCATTGCAAAAATTCTTGTTAAAAAAGGTGGTGTGTTAATTACCAAGCCGCAAGGATTTATCGTGAATGAGAAACGAGGGCCACTTAAAAAAGGAGAAATGGAGAAAGCGAGACAGTGGGCAATACATTTGTCACATTCTGTGTGACTCTCTACGCATTAGAAGTAATAATATGGTCGTATGCGTATTCAAGTGTTCCTCCTACCTTTTTCCCAGGATTAAACAGCGTGAGCGGATCGAAAAGCTTTTTAATCTCTGCAAAAAGCGCTACCATTTCTTCCCCATACATTTGTTCAAGATATGGTGTTCGAATGATGCCGTCATTATGATCGACACTGATTGAGCCTCCAAACGCGAGTACTAGATCATACACTCTTGTCGCACTCTCTATAATCATGTCGCGTGAGTCGGGTTTCTCCATGTTCACAAGCGGTACAAGACGTATACTGCCATCTCCAATGTGTCCTGCATAGGTATAGGTCATTTCATATTCAGAGAGTATCTTTTCAAGAGAAGCGAGGAATTCACCATATCTATCAATTGAAACAATGGAATCTTCAAGATATGCCATTGCTCGCTGATTGTCATGCGGATGTTCTAAAAGCATTTTAAAGCTCTTTCTTCTGATAAGAAGCAAACTCTCAAGCGTCTGCGCATCGTCAATCCATGAAACTTCTTTGCCGAGTGCTTCAACTGCGTTTTTGGCATCAGTAGCAGCGTGATCTGCTTCTTCTTGTGTTTCACCTGCGTAAATAGCAAACACAACCATGTGTTTCCCATCAGCAACTGGTGCGCGTTTTGCATCTTCCGGGTGATATTGTTTTGCTAAATCATACGTGTGGTAATCAAAGGTCTCACACGTTTCTGGTTTAAACTTTAAAAGTGTTGTGACAACCGGTGCAAGGTCGCTGAGAGCACTGATTGGGACAACGATCATCCTACTAGCTTTTGAAAATGGAACGAGTTTGAGTTGTGCCTCGGTAACAAATCCAAGTGTTCCTTGTGAACCGACAAAAAGTCGCGCCATATTAAATGTCTCCTTTTTTTCATCCCATAAATCCCACAGGGCATACCCGGCTGCATTTTTCTTCACTTTTGGATGGCGATGTTGTATGAGTTCCCAATTATCATCAAGCATTTTGGTTACTTCTTTATAGAGGAATCCTTCATAGTTATCCTGTTTTTTCTTTTCTTCCAGCTGAGTTGCATTTAATGGACCAAACTCATATTCGTTTCCATCAGAAAGCAGCACTTTCAGTTTTCCGACATTCGCACTCGTTGGGCCGTATTTCACTGATTTTTCACCTGAAGCATTATTGCCGATCATACCTCCAATACCGCAGATATCGCGTGATGACGTATATGGTGCAAAAAGAAGATTGTGAGGATGTGTCGCTTTTTCTACTTCCAAATGCATAACACCACCCTGAACTATTATGGACGAATCCTGCGTATTTATTTCGTTAATATGATTAAAATATTTTGACATGTCAATCATAATTCCCGTTGTGAGGGATCCTGCGGACATGCACGTTCCTCCGTTTCGTGCTGTGAGTGAAAGGTTCGGATTTTTCTTAATTCTCTTTTTGACCCAGCGGACAAGTTTTTTTAGATCGTCAGTGTCTTTTGGGTATAATACTGCAGAAGGTGTAACTTCAAAAATACTAGCATCCCTATTGTACTTTTTACATACGTCAGGTGAGGTTTCAATTTCGCCTTTGAAAAATGTTTTGATTCCGTCCAGATTCATAAATATACTTCATTTATTAGCGTAACATATTTTAAAATAAATACCTATAGATGAGCATAAAAGCTATGGGCTGTGATGATAATCACAGTTTTGTTGCTGCAATATCTTCATAATAGATATTACTATTTTGGGGAGTTTCATTTGTTTTGAAAATTGCTACAATAGTATTGAAGAGTAAATTATGAAAGCACTACAATTTTTTGGAAAAAAAGATCTCCGTTTTGTTGAAATTCCTGAACCTGAAATCAAAGCCAATGAAGTACTCATGCGAGTTAAAAAAGTTGGCATTTGTGGAACTGATCTTCATATCTATAACGGAGGTATGAGTGTTCCCACGCCTCTTGTCCTTGGGCATGAATTTGTTGGTGATTTAGTAAAAGTTGGCGAACAAGTAACGAATGTGAGTGTTGGAGATAGAGCCGTTGCAGAACATGTCGTCGGTTGTGAGAAATGTACGTATTGTATTCAAGGTAAAAGAAATCTTTGCAAAAATCCAACTGTCATTGGTATTCATAGACCAGGAGCGTTGGCAGAATATGTCGTTTTGCCGGCAGAACTCGTTTACAAATTACCTGATGAACTCAGTTATGATGAAGGTGTGCTCGTCGAACCTGTTTCTATTGCAGTTTATGCTGTGAGAAAGACATACGTTGATGTCGGTGATCGTGTAGCAGTCGTGGGACAGGGTCCTGTCGGTTTGCTTGTTGATTATGTTGCCAAAGCCTCAGGTGGTATTGTGTTTGGTTTTGATAAACATGACAATCGTCTTGGTTATGCAAAGGATCATAATTATGTTTATAAAGCCTTCAACATAGGTGAAGAAAGATACAAGGAGCAATTCCGCAATGATGCGCCAGAAGGTGCTGATATTGTTTTTGAAGTCGTTGGGAGTGATTCATCAGCAGAACTTGCACTTGAACTTGCAAAACCAGGTGGACGAGTCACAATACTCGGTGTTTTTGAACATGACGTCATGATCAACATGATGCAAATTGTTAAAAAAGAATTAAAGGTTCGGGGTTCATGGACATGCATTTTCTCATTCGAACAAACAATGCTTTTTATGAAATCACAAAAACTGGATACTAATCAACTCATTACCCACCGTTATAGTTTTGAGGATGCCGTCAAGGCTTTTGACGAATCCCTCACAGATAAATCCAACAGGATAAAATCCATCATCGAATTTTCATAATATGAAGTTTAAGATTCACGAAGATTATTTCAGAAGTATAGTTTTTGGCTTCCAAGACGCACTTGTTTCGACAACTGGCGCTATTGCTGGTGTGGCTGCTGGAAGTCATGATAAAAACCTTGTAATTCTTACGGGTGTTGTCGTTATTACCGTTGAGGCGATTTCGATGGGAATTGGCCAGTATCAAAGCGAAAAATCAGTACATCAAATGGACACAACAGGGAAACATACGGATAATCTTTATGTAGGTGCAGGACTCATGACAATCTCTTATTTTTTGGGAGGTTTGGTACCTCTGCTGCCTATTGTTTTTCTTGAATTGCCGCAATCATATTACATGAGTATCGTTGCGGCTCTCATAGGATTATTCATATTAGGTTATGTCAAAGCAAAGATGGTCAAAGTAAATCCATGGAGTAGCGCAATAGAGATACTCCTCTTAGGAGGTCTTGCTACGTTTATCGGTATACTCGTTGGTACCTTCTTTAAAGTAGGTTAATCTTCTCAATATACGCTTGAACATCAAACTTTCTCTTTGCACCTGCATAATTCATATATCTCACTTTGCCAAAAATTGGCCTATCAAACCACGCTCTATCATGAACACCCCCCATTGACCAGGCGATACCTGTAAATCCATTTGCTTCCCGTCCATCAAGAAACCACTTATCCATGAGAAGAGTCGCGTGTTTCATTGCATCATCTGGTGTCTTTGACCATTCAAGTATTTTTTTTGCCCAATACATTCTCACCCAACCGTGCATAACACCAGTTTTTATGGCCTGAAGCATCGCAGCATTCCATAAATCATCATGCGTTTTGTATGTCTCAAGTTCTTTTAATGAATAAATATATTCGCGTTTATCAAGAAGATGTGCGGCAAGTGTTTCTTTTGCCCAGTTTGGAAAACCTGCTGTTGTTGTATAGTTTTTATTATAAAAACAGAAATTATCAGCTAGTTCACGTCTGACCGTTACTTCTTCAATAAATGCCTCTTCCGCTGCAACGGGTATTTTATGTTTTTGTATTTCGAGAACAATCCGCTGCGAAGCAATATGGCCAAAGTGTAAATATGGCGACAGTCCAGACTGTCCATCGTTTGTTGGATCATTGCGATCCTCATGATACTTCGGCAGTTTATCAAAAATAAAATCCCTCAGTTGTTGACGTGCTGCTTTTTCGCCTGGTTTAAGCCAAGCAACTTTTTTAACTGATGTATCTTTACTAATTTTTTTATCAATAGATTCCCAAGCAATTGGTTCTCTTTTGAGATTTTTATTTATCTGTTGATCTATATTTGGGAATATATCGAGATACTCAGGTAATTGCCTATGATATTTTGGCCTAAGGGTATACGCACCAAATTCTTGTTTTGGACTGGCAATCCAGCACGGAATGATATTTCTGGCATCAACTTCATACAAAGGAATATCGATGCTATCTGCAATTGATTCCCGCCATCCCCGTTCCATAGTGAGAGAATGGAATTCAGTGATTAGCGCTCCTACAGAATGCTTCGCTAAGAAAGCAGGTATTTCATCAGGCGGATCACCAATTAAAAAATAAAATGGGATGTTATATTCTTTGAGTTTTTCTTCAACTTCTTTCAGCCCCGCAAGCATAAAGGTAATGAGCCGCTCCGTGAAGTCTACAGCATGGGTTCTTAAACAAAAGATAACTGCTAAGTCAGTGTTTTTTTCTTTGGCAAGCTGTTGAGCGTATAAAAGTGCCCAATTATCAGAAACACGATGTTCACGCTGCATCCAGTAGATTAGTGATCCTTTTTTTTGCGGCTGATTATTCAGCTGTCTAACACGTTTGAGATTCATTATTTCTTTTTTGAGGGAGTTGTTTGGACAGTTATTTGTTTGGCAAATTTAAGATAGCCAACAGTTACTGCAATGATAAATCCGATTGCGACAACAATAAATCTGAACATATTATCCTGTGTTTCAAAACCTCTGATGATACTATAAATCAGTGTGAGCAGTCCTCCGAGGAGTAAACCGTCAGCAATAAGCATCAGTGTCTTAAGGAGAGTCAGACTCACGACAAGAGCGGCAATTGCAAATATGAGTGCAACAATTGACACATTGCGACTATAGATTTGATTTTTTGTTTGATACTCTTTTGATTCTCTCTCAAATTTCTCCTGCAGTTTCATTTGTTCACTTCGTTCCGTTGCAGTTTGCACCTTGGGATCTTCAGGATATGAGAGTTTGACCGGATAATCAGGATATGCAGGTTGTGGATAAAAAGCAGCAATTCCAACTCCAACAAGTGTTGCAAAAAGTACGCCTATGAAGACTGAATAAAGGAATTTGAGTATCATGCTTTATTGATATCACAATTACCTAGTGACTTCAAGTAAGGAGTTAGAGCAGTCTTGGCTCAGATTTGGAGGGACTATTTCCTTCTTCAACAGCCAGTTCCATACCAGCCTCTTCAAGTGGACTATTGTGGTGGGTTTTTCGAAGAGGTATTTCTTTCAGGAACAATGCAATAAGAAAACTTATTGCAGCTAATATTGCAGCAATCATAAATACTTCAGAAATCGCAGATGCAAAAACGATTTTCGTTTTTTCGGTAAAGTCTGCAAATGCCATAGTGGCCTGTGTGTGCATAGGTTCAGGCAGTCGTGCGAGTAAGGTTTCAATCATTTTTTTACCATCTCCGGTGAGAAGATTTTGCATTTTGTTGGCGTTTATTTCGTTGAAATGTAATTGAGGATTTATTTTTGAAATCATCTCGACAAATGGTGTATTGACGAGACTTTGGGCATGTAGTGTGATATTACTGTTGAGTACCCCACCAAGTAATGCTGTGCCCACTGTTGCACCTATGCTTCTGAAAAGTTGTATTGCAGCAGTTGCAACGCCAAGTTTGGAATGGTCAAATGCGTTTTGAACAGCGAGATTAAAAAGCGGCATTGTCGTTCCAATCCCAATCCCAGTTAGTATCATGCTGATAAGAAGATATGTTTGTGTCGTTGATACATTCATTTGTGAAAGCATGAATAATCCAATTGTTGTCACTGCCAAACCAAAAAGTGCGAGTAGTTTGTACTTTCCTGTACGTGAGATGAATTGGCCAGCAAATATACTCGCAAAGACGATTCCGAGTGTCAACGGTGTGATAATCGCACCTGAGTTCGTCGCGTTTGCACCCAAAACGAGTTGAGCAAAAAGAGGAATATAAAGTATTGTCCCAAACATGCCAATGCCTGTGAGAAAAATGATAAGCATTGATACTGAAAATATTTTATTTTTAAACAATGATAACGGTAGAATTGGTTCTTTTACTTTCGATTGTGTGAGTATGAAAGAAAAAAGGAAAACAAGTGAGCCAGTTAAAAGTGATAGAATTTCCCATGAATTCCAGGCAAATTCATTGCCTCCCCAAACAAGGCCAAGTAATAAGGTGACAATCGTTAAAGAAAGCAGCGTTGCTCCGAGATAATCGATTGATCTGTTTGATGCATCATGTTTTATTTTAGGCATGAGGTAGGCAACAACAATGAACGCGATAATACCTAACGGAATATTTATAAAAAAGTTCCATCGCCACGATACGCTATCTGTCAGCCAACCTCCAAGTGACGGTCCAATAACAGAAGAGAGTCCAAAGACAGCACCAAACATTCCTTGCCATTTACCTCTTTCTGCAGGGGGAAACAGATCACCGATAATGGCAAAGGCATTAGCCATAATAGCTCCTCCTCCGATTCCTTGGATACCTCTAAAAAGAATAAGCTGCATCATATTCTGAGAAAATCCGCTCAAAACTGATCCGAGGAGAAAAATGCCAATTGCTATGAGAATAAACAGTTTACGTCCATAAATATCAGATAATTTCCCATAGATGGGGACAATTACTGTGGATGCTAGCATGTATGAAGTGAAAACCCAGCTAAGATGTTCTAAACCATTTAGCTCTCTTACTATTTCGGGCATGGCTGTTGCGACAATTGTTTGATCAAGTGCTGCTAACAGCATGGCAAGCATGGCGCCAAACATAACACCTATTTTTTGTCTCTTTGTAATATGGGCAAGTGTACTCATGGTTATATATCTTTTAGTAATTTCTCTTGAAGTTGTAGTAAGGTTTTTACTTCATCTTTATCTAATTTTTCAATTAAATTTTTCATTCGTGCACGTTTATTTTCTTTTATTTGGTTTAACTTCGTCAATCCCTCAGTTGTTAATGTATGCCGAATGACACGTCTATCAATTTGATCATTTGATCTTATGACAAGTCCTAATTTATGCATACGTTCAATAAGCTGTGTTACAGAAGACAGCGATGCATGTAGATGCTTTGCTATATCACCTACTTTTGCCTGGGGATTTTTTTCAAGAAAAGAAAGTACATGATATTGTAAAAAGGTCGCTGTTCTTTCTTCAAAAGACATATCTGCCTGTGAGCTGACATATTTGGCTATATGAATCGTTTGACTAATGAGTTGATCAAGTGTGTTTTGCATAATAGTTTACGGAATAAATAGTTTATATGCTAAATAAAAAGAAGTCAAGGTGATCTTTACTCACATGGTATAATAATACTCCCCTATGGAAAATGTCACCATCGTCAGATCAAGAAACAGAAGTACGGTTGGTATTAAAATTAATCATGATGCTAGTGTTACGGTGACTGCGCCTCATTTTATTCCAAAGTTTCTCATCAACAGATTTCTTAAGGAAAAGGAAGAGTGGATAATGCAAAAACAACAAATGGTGGCAGCAAGAATAAGCACAACCAAACCAGATGAATATTGGTACCTCGGAAAAATGTATAAACTCGTTTTGGGGAATACAAAAAAAGAATTAGTCGAAGTATCAGACAAACTTTATGTCGGAAGCACAAATCCAAAATTCGCTAAAACCTATCTTGAAAGCTGGTACAAACAACAAGCAAGAAAAATAATAATTCCTCGAGTGCAGCAATACGCCAAACTTTCAGGTTCTACATACAAGTCAATTAGCATTACGAGTGCTGAGACACGCTGGGGTTCATGTTCTAGCGAAAAAACACTAAATTTTAACTGGAAACTCGTTATGGCACCAATTGAAGTTATTGATTATGTCATTTGTCACGAACTAGCTCACCTTACACAGTTAAATCATTCAGCAGCCTTTTGGGAGACTGTTCGTAAAATGTATCCTCTTTATCGTCAATACAGAACCTGGCTAAAAAGAAATGGAGATTCTTTTAGGATTTAATCAACAGCATCCTCAGCTTCTATTGCGTTAAGTGGTTTACTTGTCTCAACAGTTTCTCTTGCCTGTTTGCGGGTTTTAACCATTCGCGCAGTAATATATATAACGCTCATTAAAAGAAAAAGTAATATATTCAGACAAAACAGTCCCATAAACGCAGATACATCTGCAGTTGGTTCTCCCGCAATAATTTCTTCACGAAACCTCGGGAAAATGCCAAAAAATGGTAACAAGAAAAAACCACTAATAACAAAAATAAAACTAGCAAATAAGTTCTGAGGGTCAGCTCCAAAAAGTCGTAAAACCATTCTTAAAAAAATGAACACATTTGCAACCAGTAAGTAAATAAACAAAGCTCTGATTAATTGTTTTTTTAATACATCTACGACAAGTATCCCTTTTTGTGCTGAATCTATGTGTTCATCCTGTTTAAGTACTGCCATAAGCTAACAGTAGAGTATGATTGTATGAATTGGATCAGATAGTAATGTCAAAAACGTAAGAATTACTCTTTATCGTTCAAACTTTTCAAGTTCATCATCAGAAAGTCCGAAGTAATGACCGACTTCATGTAATACTGTTTGTCGTATGCGTTTTTTTGCTTCATCTGCATCTTGAGAGATTCGCAAAATTGGTTCCTTATATATTGAAATCTTGTCTGGTAATTGCGGGAAATTATTTTTTTCAGTTCGAGGTACACCATGAAAAAGTCCAAGCAAATTATTATCAGGTTTGCCCTCGTCATCAAAACCAATTTGCTCAACAACTACCTCAACAGTGTTCAGTTGTTCTCTAAATTCAATCGGTAGCTTGCTCAGTGTTTCTAAAACAACTTCCCGAAAAGCTTCATCAGTCATAATGTCATTTTAACACGAATGAGTTTAAGGTTATATTTGAGGAAATGAACGAAGTTATTTTTTCTTCTTTTTTGCTGCTCTTTCAGCGAGCATTGCACGTTTTGTTTCAAGACGTTTCTTTGTCTTGTAAGGAGATGATTTCTTCTTATTACTGAGTCCTGTAGGTCGTTTTGCCATGGATATATTATACACTATTTTTGCTCTGCCGCTAGTGGGTAATTGATTTTGAGCACGATTTAGAATAAATTACCGAGGTCTAAGTACAACGACTTGGGTGAGATTTGATTTTGTCAGTGAATCTTCTCGTGTAGACGGAACATTTGTTGATCCGGTATTTGTTTTGATTTGGCTTGATATTTCAACAGTTTTTCCGTTTGATGGAGAAGAAGTATTATTTTTATCGTAATATTCGTTGTATCCTAATGGTGGTGTAACTGTCGTATTTCCAGAGACACTTACAAATGCTAATACTAATCCGTTAGCAACACTTGCGTTCACTTGTGTAAAGCTTACCGTTGCTGTGGAGTCATTATATTTGCCACTTGATGCTTGAATTGGGTTTGTTGCATGTACTCCTCCAAATGCGCTGATACCACCTGTCGCAGCTCTTGTTGCGTTAAATGACCAGTTATATGAAGCTGGTTCCAGTGTTGATGCAAATTTGTAATACGTGGACATTTTCATGCTACCTGATGTCTGATTGCTTCGGATGAGCTTCCAACCTGATGGTGGAGTAATGGTTGTTGAAGCTGTCAAAACTGCAATTTGAGCGATCATAATATCTCCTGTAACGACTCCTGAAGGTTTTGTAAGCGTAATAGTTCTTGATGATGAGCCATTATTTCCTGAAGTTGCTGAACGGTAAACAATTGGTGTTGCAGCTGCAGGTGTGGGAGTTGGTGTTACCGTTACCGTTGGAACAGGCGTATTGGTTGGTGTTGGAATAGTACTTGTAACAGTCGGAAGTGTTGTTGGTCCCGTTGTTGGTGTGTCTATAACCGCAAGAGTAGGTGTGGCACTTGCTATGATTGCTGATCCCCATTTCAAACTTTTATATTTTGCTGCTGTTTGAGGTAATACGGTGTTTGGGAAAATTTGGAATTTTTCTCCGCCACTTCCGCCATAACCGGTGCAGTTGAAGTAGACATCGTAAACGACTTGTCCAGGTCCGTTTCCAGCATTTGCAGTCATAAATTCATTCATTTTTTGAATAAAGAATGGATTTTCAGTTGGCTTTTCACCACTTGTTCCCCATTCAGAAAATGCCAACGGTTTACCGTGTCGTCTAGCAAAATCTTGCCATGCACCAATTCCATATGGTCCGCCATTGCTGCCTTTTTTCATAAAGTTGGCATCCCATTTTGCTTGAGTATTTAGAACATCCCAATCATAATAATCAACTGCAATGACATCGATGTATTGGTCTCCTGGCCAATTAAGCTCGGTATTAATGCCATTATGTTCACCGCTATTTGGAGCCCAAGCTACTTTTGCATCTCGCCCCTTGGCAACGAGTTCAGTTTGGACAAGATTATAAAAGCGAATAGATGCTTGTTTGAAATACTCATTGTCAGCTGGTGTCACTTTCCATTGATACCAATCGCCGTTAAATTCATGCGCATAGCGTAGATAAACTGTTTTTTTATTTCCCCAGCCATTATTGATAACTTGAAGTGCTGTTCGCAAATTTGCATCATGGTCCCCTCTTGCTGCTGCCTGCCAGTTACTTCCCCAGAATGCCCCAACAGCATTATCAACACTCTCAGTCCAATTTTTATATTCACCGCCTGATGACATACTCCATTGTTCTTTTTGTACAGCCAAACTGGCATCATTCCACGTTCCAGCTATGGTCATTGGCGAGCCTCTCCAAGTTCCAAAAGTGCCGCTAGCGACTCCTTCACAAGAAGCTCCTGATTCCCAGCGATTTCCTGCAGCTTCAGCTGTTAAACGAGAGACTGATTGATTGCCGGTTGTCAGTTTTCCCAAAACGAGAGCTCCTGTAATAAGCGATGCGCCTAAAATGACAATGGGGAGGAGTTTTAGACTGGAGTTTGTGCGACCTCGCGATGAATATTTTTTGGCAGTATTCTTTTTCATGAACTCATCTAGTATATGATTGATTTTATCGTAATGTCAATATATATTTAAATTTGCTGAAAAATTATCTAGCTATTCTTTCAATTGCACAATCAACCCTCGAAGTAGTTATTTACATGAGCGTATAAAATTTCTAGAATAAATTATTGTTTTTGGATTTACAGAACAATCTGTCTAGATCGTCTGCTTTCTGCAGCTGCCTGTTCATAGGTTTCTCTCATTGCTGCCCCAAATGCAGCAGCACTTGGACGGTTTTGGTCGGCGAATTTAAGTGCTGACCAAAGTGGGTGTTGTAAGGCATCATATATTGTTGTTCGTCTGCTGCCCAAATCTCGCTCGTAAGTCTGTGGACTGATTGCTTGGTGTGATGCAATATACTTTTGTATAGGACTCCCAGGAGATACTCTATTAGCACGTGAACGTGTCAGAAATTCATAAGCTACTACTCCAAGGGAATAGACATCGCCTGAAGGTGAAATCTGCCCAGCCATTGCTTCAGCAGACATATAATCAGGTGTGCCAATTGCTCTGTTGGGTATTGATTTATGTCTAAAATCTAATGCGTCTGGTGCTGGAGCACATGTCGCAAAATCTAACAGTGTCACTTCTTTGTTTGGTTGTACAGCAAAATTTGATGGCTTTATATCTCTGTGCACAATGCCACTATCATGGACGACCTGAAGACCATTTGCAGCATTCTCAATTACCGTAATCGCGTCGTCGACCGGTAAAGAAAGAAGTCTTTCATAGCCAATTGATGAAACAAAGCGTGTGACCAAAGCTGGTCTACTCTCCTCTGACAAACCTGTTTCTATAAATTTCACTATTGAGGGGTGATTTAGACGGCTAAGGACACCTGCTTCAATGCCTATATAATCTTCGAAATAGCGCTTTGCTACTTTTATCGCTACTTCCCCTCCAGCCTGATCTGCATATAAATTTACAGTAGCAACATCAGATACAGCTAATAATTTTTTCCATCGATACTTTTCTGAGATAATCATAAAATGATAGCAATTATAACAAATCAGTAATTTGGAAAAAAATTCAATATGAAAGAAATAAGAATGTGTTTACAGATTGGCTTTTTAGCTATATTTTTAGTAAAATGTACTCTGTCCCTAATGGATAGATAAAATTACCGAGTCGTCTAACGGTAGGACAACAGCCTTTGGAGCTGTTTATTCTGGTTCGAATCCAGGCTCGGTAGCAAGTTATCAATAGTAGGTTTTTTAGCCACTTTTTTAAGTATAATAAGCGGGGCGACTGGCTGACGCCCGTCAGCCCTTCACTATTCTTCATGACTAACCCGTTTCTTATATTTGAGGTATTCATTTTTTACTCTAGCAAAGAAATATAGAGAATTTTCAATTTCTAAAATTTCCACATCAGAAAATTCACGACTGAACGCTTTTTTAAGATACTTTTGTAATTTAGTTTTTTTGGAGTTATCTAAAACGTGGTATGACATAACGAAAAATAATTAGAAATAATTATTTTTGAAGATTTTCGTTATGCCCCTAGGAGGTATTTTGTAGTGAATACGTTATTCTACGATAGTCTTACAGGGTTTGCGCTTACACTTTAAGCATTATTATTGCATAAAGATTCTTTAAGTCCCTTTGCTTACATTACGTAGTGAATGTTATTTGACTACAAGAGGCTGTTTCGGGGTAGCCTCCACTTCATTATTTTTTAATTTAAAAGTGCTAAATATCTTATAAAAACAAGATTTACAATAATTTAGTATTTTAAATAGTAATAGTCAATATACTGGAGTATAATTACGTTTATGATTTTAAGTCAGGCAATAATCAAAAATATTAAGAGTTATTATCCAGAGGAAATTATTTCATTTGAAATGGATACAAATATTTTCGTTGGAACTAATTCTGGAGGGAAAACAAATTTATTTGAAATTATTCAGGGGGTTATTAATACAGTGCTGTTTAAACATGTAACGGTTCAGAATAATCAGAATTTTAGACAAATGAACCATCCGGATTCAAATAAGTTATTTAGCATAGCTTTTGATCAGCATGATCAATTCAATTTAATTAATAACATATTAGATAAGCATTTTGAGCATACTAATGAGCCTTCAAGTGTTATTTTAACAGTATCATTATCTAGAAGAGATATTTCTACTATTAATAAGATTATATTAAAAAAAGAAAAGATAGCAGAATTTTTATATGCTTCAGTAGCCAATTCTCAAGAGTTAATTGAATTATTGAATGGAATACCAGCTGAAATTAGCTTTAGTGAGTTTATAGAAAAAGACTTTAATTTAGTTTTACATGCGAATGAATCCTTTAATCTTAGTATTAATGATTCCTCTAATTTTAATGCAGAGCAATTATTAAAATCACAGAAATTATTTGAAATTTTTAAGCATATTAATATATTTCATGAGCTTTCTATATTAATACCTGATTTAGACATAAATCCTGTAACACGTTATTTTGGTCCTCAAAGAGTGATAACACAACCTTCACCATCAAATATTATTGATTTAAGCGCCTTATCCAATTATGAAGATAATTTTGCAAAAAGTATAAACCAAAACAGGGATATAGGTACTTCCTTTGTAGATACTTCATTTATAAAATTAGCTTATTTATTTAAGAACCATAAATCTAAATTACTAGATTCTTATAAAAAGTATTTATTAAAGTATTTAAAAGTTAATTTCACAGTTAGCAAGATTAACCACCCAAATAAATATATGTACAAGCTGGATTTTTATAGAGTTTCAGGAATTCCAATGAAGCTAAGCTCAGGAGAAAAAGAACTCTTTAATTTAATTAGTGGCTTAATATTAACTGGAGTCAAAAATGGCATCGTATTATTAGATGAACCAGAATTACATCTGCATTTTCAATGGCAACAAGTAATTATAGAGCTTATAGATGAATTGAGTAAAGAATTCAAAATCCAATTCTTTATAGTTACACATTCTCCTAAATTTATTAATACTACTACTTTAGCAAAGGTTTATAGGGTTTATATGCAAGATAATATTAGCAATATAATAAAACCAGACGCATCAATTGAAAGTACAGACCTAAAAGATCTAATTCAATATATTAATACTACAAATAATGAAAAAATATTCTTTACACAAAAAGTATTACTAGTTGAAGGACTATCAGACTTAATAATGTATAGCAAAATTTTAGAAATTATTAAAAAAGAAATTAGTTCAGATGCAGAAGTAGAAATAGTTGAGGCAGGAAGCAAATACAACCTATATCGTTTTCGTGAATTATTAGATCAATGGAAGATAACGAATTTTATAATTGCTGATTTAGATTATATTAGAGAAATTCGTAAAGATAGAGCTCGTTTAATAAATAATGAAGCGATAAGACTCAAAATTGAAACTGGTAGTTCTGAAATTTCCCAACTACTTACATTTTCCGAAAATAAATTAAAAAAAATATTATGTAAAACTAATGGAAGAGATGCACTCTCCGTAGTTGATTTGATTAAGAATAAAAATAATATGACCTCACGAAAATTTAATAAAGAGATGAATGATATAGCTGAATATATAATCACAGAAAGAGCAACGCAGTTAAATACACCGATTACTATTAGTGATGAATTATTGAATATATTTAAAGAAATTAGTAAAGAAGAAAAAATACTTATACTCGAAGAAGGTGTTTTAGAGAATATATTTCCTAATTTAAATTCAAGCAGAGTAAATAAAGTTAAAAATGCAATTGATGTTAGTAAGAAAATTAAATATGATGATATTCCTAATTATCTTTGTCAATATTTTATTTCAATTTTAAATTCAACTTAATGGCATAAGAAAATTCAAGCGGCAATTTCACTTTTATTAGGGTTTGACGTTTATTCTTGATTTACTTAATTTGAAGAGTATAAAAAGTAGCTAATAAGAAAAATATTAATAATTAAAATGACTTATTTTGACTCGATGGCTTTTATCAGTACTTTAGCGAAAGTTTCTTCTAGTTTAAGTAAATATTTAGGAGAGAATTTTATTCCTCACTATAGACAAGGGAGTATGGTAGGTAGGCATCTGCACGAATTAATAGAATTAAATAATAAACACAAATTTCAAGAACTTGAATGGTCGTTTACATTAATTTCTGCATTGAATGATGAATTAAAACTTATTTATGATAAAGATCCCTCTATTGTCAAAAAACTCGCTCTGTTGCATAAAGCATACGCTAATGTTAAGAGATCAAAGAACGTAGACCTATTACAACATAATCAAATTACAGAGACTAAATACTATGGCTTTCGTTGCGAAGTTCATGTAGCCTCACAACTAATAAAATATAGTATAGAATTTGAAAAAAGAGAAACACCGGATTATTTAATTAGATTTAAAGGTAAAGAACTTCAAATAGAATGCACTAGTGCCCATGTATATACATATAATAAAAAAGTAATTAGTTTAGATAAGCTTTCAGAGGTTCTAAACTCTAAACTTTCTAATCCACATTACGATAAAAAAACGGCGGTAGTTATAAATATTACAAATATTATGCATAATCTCGGTTTAATGAATTCTCTACCTACAGAAGATGAGTTAATTGAGGTAGTCTATAGAGAACTTTCACGCAGTTCTATAGGTGCAGTATTAGTTTACTTTTATATTTTGAATAAAGAGAAAATGCGGATATCTCCAATTTATATTCACGTTAAAGGTAAAGAATATGAGTATGAATTAATTGAATTACTTAATACAGTTTTTCCACCTGGTGATGAACCTGTATCTGACTATCTTATTCCTAAAGCAGATTAAAGAATTTGATCAAAAGTATACAAATGCAATTTTTTCTGAGAGAAAAAAGTTCCAATATCGTCAAGGCTCTCTAGCAGTAGAACTTTTAGTTTTCCAAACCTTCATTTGCTATACTTCTTGTATGGATAAGCAAAAATATATCGATACGCATCCAGGTTATGTAGAATTATCAGTTCCTGAATACTCACTTCATAAACTCCGATTACTCACACCCGATATTGCATACGCAAAGGAAAGTCTTGATTGGGTTAGTGACAATGAAGTTGGCAAATATGTAGGTGCAGATTTTTCAGATGTTTCTTTAGAAGGTGAAAAGGATAGATTAAAAGAAATTTTGGGAAATATAGATGGATATAATTGGATTATTGAATGTGATGGGACAGTTATTGGAAATATAAATATTAGCGATATAAAAGATACCTCCAATGAATTTGGGGTTAAAGCAGGGTGCTTGAATTATATTATTGGAGAGAAAAATATGTGGGGTAAAGGCATAACCAGCGCACTTGTAAAAGTTGTATTACTATGGGCGTTTTCAAAAAATGGTTATGAGATTATTAAATCGAGAGTCGTGCCTCAAAAATAAAGGCTCAATTGCAGTACTTGTGAATGCAAGTTTTAAACAATATGGTCGTGAAGATTATGACGGTCCTGACCTTGGAGAGTCAACATGGTATGACACTTATAAATTGACGAAAGAAGATTGGTTAGCATAAGCTTAAAAAGTTTCCAATTTCATCAAGACTCGGTAGTTATCTTATCGTCATATTGTATCAAGCGGTCACCTTTACCTCTTTTAGCCATAGTGTAGCCTTAAAATCTCATCTGCTACAATTAACATGATATAAGAAAAAATTTATCATGAAAGAAAATATTACTCTCCATGCCAAGTGGCTTATCAGGGCTCCGCAAGCGAAGGTATTTACCATAATGACTGATTTTAAAAAATGGCCAGAGTATTTTCCAAAGGTAGCAGCATCTCTTCGAGTTGTAACGCAAGAAGGAGATAATTTGGAAATGGATGCGATAGTTAAATCGTTCGGACAAAAATTTCCGGTAAAAATGAAGACGCAGATACTCCCAGGAAAGGGTTTCATTTCGGATAATGATAGCCCTAAATTTGGAACTTCTGGACATGAAGAATTATTGCTTTCTGAATGCCCAGAAGGAACCATGATCGATTACACTTATCAAGTTACCATTCATAAACGCTGGCTTCGTGTAATTGCACGACCACTGATTGGGTGGTTTTCTATGAAATACTGGCAAAAAGCTGTCATAGATGAACTAAAAAAAAGGCTCGAAAGATAAATCCTAAGCATAATCGCTACTTATTACCATTATTTACAGCATTTTCCAACTGTTTCTTACTGTCAGCGAGTTTATCTTCCGCTTTAGCTTTTTGATCTTGCGTTTGTTTTTGTAGATCCTCAATATATTCAGCGGCTTGGCCTTTAACATTGTTAAATGCTTTTTTAGCCTTTTCGCGATTCTTTTCGTCTTTCATAACAGCAGCACCTGCAATAGCCACCCCTGCGCCAATAACTGCTCCAGTTATAGCAGCAACGACTGGTCGGACATGTGTGGCTTTACCTTTTTTAATTTTATTTATCATAATATTCACCTCCTTTACCTTTTATCAGTATAGCTGAGGTAAAAATAGTTTCTATATGAAGGGTGTAAGAATAGTGAAAGTAATAAATTGTAGGTTTATCGGCTGTGGTTATTTTCCGAAGAGTTTCATGAAGAATTCGATGATAAGTCTGAAGAGTTCAAGTAAAAGATCGAAGAGGCCTTTGCCGTCGCCGTGATTGTTACCATTGTCATTACCGTTATTATCTCCGTCATTGTCATTGTTATCTTCGTCATCATTACCATCAGGATTCTCCTGCGGGTTTTCAACGACACCACTTGGATTGACCGTTTGTGAAATATCTACAGGAGGATTTGTTCCTGGATTTTCTGGAGGTACCGTTGTTGAAGGTACGCAGTACTGAGAACCGCCGCAAACAAATGGCGGAGATACGCTTATGAAAGCTTGCGAAGGTGTGTTTGTGCTCGGAAGTGTCGTTGAAGGATTTGTGACAACGCCGCCATCTCCCCATTTCAGACTTTGATACATGGCAGCAGCCTGCGGAACTTTCGTTGTTGGAAAGATTCTTGTCTTCTCAACATAACTATTGAAATATATTTCATACCATACTTTCCCTGCTGTAGTTCCAGCGTGAGTTCTGAAATAGTCATTCATTTTTTGGATATAAAAAGGACAATCAACTGGAGGAGTTGTTTTATCAGGATTACATCCCCATTCAGGAAAAGAAATTGGTTTCCCTTTTGACTCGGCAAATTTTCTCCATGATTCAATACCCCTTGGACTGCCATCACCTTCCATAGCATTTGCTGCAGTTTCCCAGTTTGATTCGTTTCTTTGTGGATCCCAATCATACGAATCAACTCCGATGACATCGACATATTGATCTCCTGGCCACATTTGCTGGATTGCTATATCACTGTGATTGCCATCATTTGGGCTCCATACAACTTTTGCATTCCTGCCTTTAGCGATAAGTTCAGACTGGACCAAAGCGTGAAAATGTTGAAAAGCCTTCTTATAATCTTCGACATTGGAACTTTTTACTGACCATCGATACCAACTGCCATTGAATTCATGTGCAAACCGCAGGAAAATTATTGGCTTACTATTCCAATTAGCATCAACATTTGCGAGGGCTTTTTTAAGTCTTGTATCTAAACTGCCATTTGCAATAGCTGCGAAGGATTCACCGTCATAATATGCACCAACTGAAAGATCTAAACTGTGCGGAAAATCTTTATAATTATTGTAAGCCCACATGTTTTCTTGATCGCCCGCTGTTGCATCACTCCATGTTCCTGCGATGGTTACAGGCGAACCTCTCCAAGCTTCGAATTTTTGCCAGTGCATTTCAGGTTCAGGCTTGCCATCAATTTCTCCGGCAATGTCACTTGATCCAGAAAGCCAACCTTTCGAGGTTTGAGCTCGAGAACGGAGTTCAGTCCATTGTGTTGTGACGATGTAAACTGTGGAAATTATTGCAACTATGCCTAGTGCAAAAAAGAGTATGGGTAAAAAGCGGTTATTTTTCTTTTTATTAATTCTTTTCACTTTTTTAGTAGCTTTCTTTTTCATTTTGTAGCCTACATTAAGTTAATAATATATGGCTGAGAATGTCAACATTCAGAAAAATTCATATGCAATTTTGGGTTTAAGAGTGGGATAATTAAGAGAAAAAAGGCTGAACTGGTATAATAAGAAGCGATATGGAAGAAAATACAATTAGATTAAATAAATATCTCGCTAATTTGGGCATTTGTTCAAGGCGCGAAGTGGCAAATGTGTTGAAACATCAAAATGTTACCGTAAATGGAATACGTGTGAAAGAATCAGGAACACGGATTATCCCCCATGCCGATGACATACGACTTAATGGCAAACCGATTCGTGCTCCCAAACCGTTGTATTTTCTTTTGAATAAACCGAAAGGTGTTGTTTCAACAACAGCTGACGAGTTTGGTCGTAAGAATGTCACAGCACTTATTCCGACAAAAGAACGTATCTATCCTGTTGGACGACTGGATAAAGAGACGACTGGACTTATTATTTTAACAAACGACGGTACACTGACGAATTTACTTGCGCACCCGAGGTATCATGTCTATAAAGTTTACCGATTAGTCATTGCAGGACGAATTGAAAAATCACAACTGAATGCGCTTCGTAATGGTGTGTTGCTTGATGATGGTATTACCTCCCCTGCAAAAGTAACGATATTAAAAGAAAAATTAGGAGTGACACTTCTTGAAATAACGCTGCATGAAGGGAAAAATAGACAGATTAGAAGAATGTGTGAAACTGTGGGGGTCAAACTGTTGGAACTTGATCGAGTGAAATTCGGACCAATTGGCAAAGAAGGTATTGGTGTAGGTAAATTCCGTGAACTCACAAGAAAAGAAATCCAATTATTGAAACAAGCTTCACAACTTCACGTTAAGTCCAATCAATAGGAGTTATATCGTGTTTCTTTAAATAGTCATTACATTTACTAAAGTGGTGTTGATTATAAAAAAGTGAAACAGAATATGGCGACGGGTGTGCTGATGTAAGAACGAGATTGTTTTCTCTGTCAATCACAAGCCCTTTATTTTGCGCATATTTCCCCCACAACATATAGACGACATGCTTTTTCTGAGCGTTTAAAGCTTGAATGGTGGCATCAGTAAACGTTTCCCAACCCTTCCCTGCATGTGAGGCAGGACTTCCCGCTAACACTGTAAGTACGCTATTAAGCATCAAAACTCCTTGTTCAGCCCAACGAGTCAAATCTCCCGAAGTTGAAGGAGTAACACCTAAATCATTTCTAATCTCCTGATAAATATTTTGAAGAGATGGAGGAAGGCGCATGCCGTCGTTTACTGAAAAGGACAATCCGTTTGCTTGTTTTAAACCGTGATAAGGATCCTGACCAACGATGACAACTTTCACCTTATCAAATGGACAAAGATCAAATGCACGAAAGATATTTTTTCCAGGCGGATAGACAGTTTTTGTTTGGTATTCTTCGCGAACGAAGGTGGTTAGTTTTATCCAGTATTCTTCACTAAATTGTGGTTTAAGAGCTTTTTTCCAAGTCGGATCAATTTTGATTTCATTCATACCTATTATTCTCTATATTTTGCGGCGAGCAATTTATATGATTCGGAGCGCATTGCAATGAGCGTTACGATAAGACCTATTATACCAGTAACAATAAACACAAGTGCGAGTCCTCTGCCAATTCCTACTCCAAACCAATCACCTATTAACTGTACACCAGTGCCGGTTGTCATAAAAGGTATAAAAATAAGTTGGGCAATCGGCCCAATCATAAAGGCAGTCAGTGGTGATGCTGCTTGTTCAGTACTTTGAGCAAATCCAAATACACGACCTTGGCGTTCATGAGGTACAACTTTTTGAATAATTGTTTGTTCAGTTGCTTCAACAAATGGTACAAGAATCATATAGACCATCATGCCAACAAAAAGCAAAACAATGGATGCTTGAATAGTAAAAATCGCACAAACGATCCACAAGAGAATATTTATTCGAAAAAGCGTTTTAATAGGATTTTTGCCAAGTCCAAAACGAGCAACAAGTAGTCCTCCAATAATAAAACCCAAACTTAAAACACCCCACATAGTTCCCCAGGTTTGAACTGATACAAGTGATAATCCATACGCATCCATAAGCGCCATGAAAACGCCGCCGAGAAAGTTATTAAAGGTGTTAAAAAGAATAAGTGCCAAGAGTCCAGGAATATCGCGTATCGCTTTTATGGTACCTTTGATATCAATTTTTTTAGGTTTATCAGCAGTATGAATTATTTTTTTCTCTGGAATTGTAAAAAGTGACAAAACAATAAGTGCAATGAGCGTAAGACTACATGCAATGATCAATACTGCCTTCATCCCGCCAAAAGCCAAAATAAATCCACTGGCAACAGAGGTAAGCGCAAACCCTACGCCCATCATACTTCCAAAGAGACCGTTGGCTTTGTCATGGTTTTTCTCAGGAACGAGTACTGTTACGAGTGTGGGGATTGCTATGCCATAAATATTTCCCGCAACTGTGCCGGAAAGTAGCATTATAATAAATAACCAAAGCGAAGGACTTGCAACGGAAAGAAATGCGTTTTCTGGAGTAACTGTATATAAAAGTAAACCTAAAGCAAAGCATATGAGCGTTGCAGCACTAGATGCAAGCATGACATATTTTTTTCGGTGATGATCAACAAGTGAGCCAAACCAAAAACTAGATAATGCAGCGGCAACTAAATAAACACCTGCTACAATAGATGTTGAGATCACATTTTTAGTCTCTAAATAAACCCAGAACGTTAAGGCAAACCAAACAATATTATTTGTGGTAGTTACGAGAAGTGCTGTTGCAAGTAGTTTATAAAAAGGTTTCATGGGAGTAGTATAATAATATACTTTAAATTATGCTTGCTGTAAACATATGTATTTTTATCCTCTCTTTTGTTGTGATTTGGTTTGGTGCCGGACTAATTATCAGTTCTGTCAGTAGATTTTCAAAGCGTTTCAAACTCTCCTCATTTGCTGTGTCATTTGTGCTCCTCGGGTTATTAACCTCAACTCCTGAATTTGCTGTTGGTGTGCAGTCAATTGCGCAGCATGATCCTGAGATTTTTGTTGGAAATCTTTTGGGCGGTATCCCCGTCATTATGCTTTTTGTTATTCCCCTACTTGCTATTTTTGGTAATGGAATCAGCCTAAAACATGAGATGGATCACGGAACGCTTCTTGCAACTTTTGGGGTTATAATTACTCCTTCACTTCTAATCTTGGATAAGCAAGTCACGACAGCAGAAGGGGTTGTGATGTTGATATTGTATTTTGTTTTGTTAATCCTTGTCGAGCGCAAACATGGATTTTTTGATAAATCAAATTTAGATCTGCTCAATTCACGGGCTTTTTCTTTTAATGATCTCATTAAAATTCTTGTTGGTGTTGGACTCGTTTTTGTTTCAAGTAATCTTATTGTCGACAAAACGCTTTACTTTGCGGAATTTTTTCATGTTTCAGCCTTTTATATCAGCTTAATTGCAATCTCAGTTGGAACGAATTTGCCAGAACTTTCACTTGCTGCACGAGCAGTTGTTACAGGTAAAAAAGATATAGCCATGGGAGATTATATGGGATCTGCGGCGGCAAATACATTTCTGTTTGGTTTATTTACTATTCTTAGTAACGGCGAAGTACTCACTGTTAATAATTTCCTTGTAACATATCTCCTTATTGCATCAGCGATATTTGTTTTTTATGCTTTATTTTTAACCAAAAATTATATTTCCAGAACCAATGGTATTTTTATGCTTTGTGCATATATAGGTTTTGTCGGTTACGAGTTATTTCGTTAAAATATGAAAAGAGTACTCATTGCTTTTATAATCGTATTTTTCTTTGCAAATTCTCATGTTACAGTTTTTGCCCATCTCGGGGGAGGTCCGCCTTTTCTTAAAGTAAATGGGAAAGATGCAGACACAAATCCGCTAAACCAAGGTGCATCAACCTTTACGATCCCCTGGGATTTACCGCCCGAAACGTATCTTGTGAACATTCCTGTAAATTTTATTGTTGATGTTGCGGAACTTATGAAAGCGACAACGGTACCCGCTGAATTAGCAAAGGACATTCGTTTCCGCTGGTCTATCGCAACGGGTGATAACTTTGAAAACAAACAAAATGAATCATCAACGGTAAATTCTTTGTCAAAAACATTTAAGAAACCAGGTTCATACCTTGTCATAATTGAGGCCAAATTACCGAAAGATTCAGATTTTATTCTCATCGATACAGTGCAAATAAATATTGTTCCTGAGCAGTCATATCAACTCCCTTACGCGTCAGTTTTTCTGGGAACACAATATGATGATTTGAAAAAAAATGTATTTCTTTTATCAGATGGCGGGTCAGATGCATCGACAAAAATAGAAAAGTATCTTTGGGATTTTGGTGATGGCAAACTTTTGGAAGGGATTTCAGTCCAACGACGATTTGAAAAAGCTGAAACATTAGGTGTTGAACAGATTTTTCATCGAGTGATTGATGCCAATGGTTTTATCGCAGACATCGGATTTATCGCTGAAAATAAAAATGATAAACTTCAGTTTTCTCCGTTTAACAGCGAAAAGAACCTTTTAGTAACAGTTGGCACGTATGAACAAGCAGCTGAACGTGCTGGAAAAACCGAGAGTAAATTATCAATGCCTCAATTTGTAGGAGTCGCGTTTGGTGTTATTTTTGTACTGGGAGCGATTATGTGGTTTGTTATCAAATATACAAAAATTGGTGGGAGAAAACACACACACAAATCCTGATTTCAAACCTTTGGATTTGTTTTTCTCTTCTCAATTTTCTTTAACGTATACATAATTCGTGAATCAAGATTTATATTTTTAATTCTGGCAAAACGAATAATTGCAACTAAAATATCTCCCAGTTCCTGTTTATAAGTTTCATCCTGTTGCGCAGCTTTATTCGTGGGTTTTCGGCCGTGTTTGGCAAGATAAGCTCTTGCCATCTCCCCTACTTCTTCAACGAGACTCAGAATGAGAAATGAGCCAAATTCTTCGGTGTTTTTAAGATCCTTGTCAATTTCGTCAAGTTTATTAAAATATTTTCCAAATGGTGAATATGATTTCCTAGGCATAAGTATTTACACAGTACTCCAACTACCAAAAAATGTCAAACGAACACTTTGGCAAAGCCTTATTTATTATGTATAATATTTTTACCATATGAAAACTTCAGCTCTGCTGTTTTTAACTGAAATTATGCCTGAAAAACGCAGGCTTTATGGGGCAATTATTAAGAATAAGGTCTTTAACGGACAAACCCGCGAACATGTTTTTAAAACGTTAAAAAAAGCAGGGATTGATGGCGTAGAAATCCTCCTTCCTCAATTTAGTGTTATTTCAGATAAAGAACTTATTAATTTAAAGGAAATACTCGAAACCTATCATATGCCTGTACTAAGCTTACATCAAAAATTACGTTTCTTTACGAAAACAAAAATTGATGAGGTCTCAGAGCTTTTTCATCAGGCAGAACTCCTTGGTGCTAAAGTAATAGTACTGCACATGAGTACTGTTGGGAAGCAATTGTTCGATAAAAAATACATTGCAAAACTGCACGAACTTCAGGAAAAATATGGCATTACCGTTGGATTTGAGAATCGTGAAAAACAATTTTGGAATCTTAACAGTAAATACGGTTGGCATGAAGAATCATTTCCTGAATTTGTCAAAAATGCTGGATTTTCTATGACACTTGATACGTGTCATTTAGCACAATCAGGCGGAGATATTATTAAATTCTTCAAAAAGAACAAAGAAAACATTGTCAATATTCACTTGAGTGATTACAAACATCACATGTTTAATAATTCTCTGCGCCCTATGAGGTTTAAACATATGCCGCTTGGGAAAGGGATGTTGCCAATGAAAGAATTTATTGATTTACTACATAGAGAGGAATATAAAGGTTTGGTGACTATGGAAATACATACTGATCTGGATGGCATTGTCGATGGTGCACGCAAAATAAAAAAGAGTGATTAAGTTTAACTGTTTGTTTAACTATGAAACTACCAATTAAAGAAAAAATAGATAAAGAAAAACTCAAAGCTCATACGCAAAGAGTTTTAGATAAAGTAAATCATCTCGCTCGTGAAAGTCATAAACGCCATGTGACGATTAAAGACAGACAGCAACGACCATTTGTTTCTTTTCCAATGACATTAGGGATTGCTGCTGCAGTAGCGCTCCCGATTATCGCAACTCTTGGACTTGCAGCATATCTTATCAATGATTGGCAAGTTGACGTTCACAAACGTGAAGAGGAAGAATAAAAAACATGCTTGCCCGACTAATTGAATCCAATAAACGTATCGCTTTAAAGTCGTTAACGTTTCGTATTCTTATTCTTACAGCAGATGGCATCATTGTCTATGCAATAACAAGAGAATTACAGTTGGCATTAACGGTTACAATCATTAGAAACGCTGTTGCTATGGTACTTTACTATCTTCACGAAGAATATTGGAATAAAATTTCGTGGGGCTTTAAAAAGTCAAAAAAGTAAAAAATTGCTATTTATAGGGTAAAATGGTATCATTATATGGCCTCGCAGCGCGGGGTTTTTTTAATTATGAATAATATACGAAATATAGGCATAATCGCTCACGTTGATCACGGCAAAACAACGCTCGTTGACGCGCTTTTGAGACAGTCAAAGACAAAGCTTGGAAAAGACAATGAATCCTCTGATCTGATCATGGATAGTAATGACCTAGAGCGCGAACGTGGTATTACCATTTTTTCAAAAAATGCATCGGTTGACTGGGAGGGTACCAAAATTAATATCATCGATACCCCAGGGCATGCTGATTTTGGCGGTGAAGTTGAAAGAGTTTTAAGTATGGCAGATGGCTGTTTGCTGCTGGTTGATGCGAAAGAAGGTCCTATGCCACAAACACGATTTGTTTTGAAGAAGGCTTTGGAAAAGAAATTAAAGATTATTGTTGTTGTTAATAAAATCGATAAATCAGATGCGCGAATTCACCATGTTCATGATAAAACGCTTGATCTCTTTTTAGAACTTGGTGCTGATGATGAGACAGCTGATTTTCCTATCGTTTACGCGTCAGCTAAAGTAGGAAAAGCTGGTCTTGAACCGGATCTTACAACAATGACAGATATCTCCCCTATTTTTGAAGCAATTCTTAAATATGTCCCAGCACCATCTGGTGATCCTACGGCTCCACTCCAACTGCTAATGACAACGCTTGGTCGTGATGATTATAAGGGAAGAATCGCAATCGGTCGTGTTTATAACGGTACAGTAACTGCCGGTCAAGAAATCATGCACATTCAGCGAGATGGAAACATGAAAAAACATCGTCTTACTTCACTTATGACGTTTGAAGGATTGGGACGTGTCGACGCTACAGAAGTACCTGCCGGAGATATTGTGGCAATTTCAGGTATTCCAGATATCACAATCGGTGAAACAATTGCCGATGTTACTAATCCTGTGGCATTGCCACTTCTTGCAATTGAAGAGCCGACAGTGAAAATGACTTTCAGTGTCAACGATTCTCCATTTGCCGGACAAGAAGGTGAATTTAAAACATCACGTCAAATTAGAGAGCGACTGTTTAAAGAACTTGAAACAGATACTGCACTTCGGGTTGAAGATACTGAAGACGGAAAATGGCTTGTCTCAGGACGTGGTGAACTCCATTTAGCAATTTTGATTGAACGCATGCGACGCGAAGGTTATGAATTTCAGGTGAGTCGCCCGCAGGTTATTATGAAAAAAATTGATGGAAAAATGATGGCACCATTTGAACGAGTCTTTTTAGAAGCACCACAAGATTATTCAGGAATTGTTATGCAAAAGATGGGTGTGAGAAAAGCTGTTCTAGAGAATATGACCACAGATGACAATAATATTGTCTATTTCGAATTTATCATGCCAACCAGTGCGTTATTTGGATACAGAAGTGAATTTATTACTGATACTCGAGGTTTAGGTATTATTAACACCAACTTTGAAAAATTTGATATAGATACTGGTGCACCAATCAAACGTGAGCGTGGATCACTTATCGCAAGTGAAAATGGACAATCAAATCTCTACGGGTTAACCAACATTCAAGAGCGAGGTTTGCTTTTTATTGGACCTGGTGTACAAGTGTATAAAGGACAAGTTGTTGGTGAAAATGCGAGAAGTGAAGATATGACAGTGAATGTCACCAAAGCAAAAGCTCTCTCAAACATGCGTTCAAAAGGTGATGGTGGCATGGAACATTTTAATGTTCCAAAAATTATGGATCTTGAAGATTCACTCGAATTTGTAAATGACGACGAACTTGTTGAAGTAACACCACTCAATATCAGAATCAGAAAGAAAATCTTAGACGAAGTCCTCGCCCGTCGCATGAAAGCCCAAGGTTTACTCTAAAAAGTTACACGTATAAATCCTTCAGGAAGCATTCAGTTTCTTCGTGTGGTCTAGCAGTACATATATGTCGACCGTAAAGAATAAGACGTGCGGCGAAAACGATCCATTCTTCTTTTGGGATAATTTTCATTAAGTCCTGTTCAATTTTCACTGGGTCTTTTTGTGTTGTTAAACCAAGTTTGTTTGACATGCGGATCATGTGTGTGTCAATAACAATGCCTTCCGCTTTGTGAAATGCCTGACCCAAAACAACATTTGCCGTTTTTCTCGCAACACCTGGAAGTGCGTCAAGTTCTTCCATAGTATCAGGGACGTTTCCGTTGTGTTTTTCAACAATAATTTGTGCGGCAGCTTTAATATTTTTGGCTTTGTTGCCTGCAAAATTTACTTTGCTAATTAATTGTCTTATATCCTCAACATCAGCTTCTGCATAGTCTTTGGCTGTTGGATATTTTTTAAAAAGCGCGGGTGTAAGTGTATTAACCAATTTGTCAGTGGTTTGAGCTGACATAATTGTTGCAACAAGGAGCTCTATCGGTGTCGTAAAATCAAGTGCGATTTTCGGTTTGGGATACACTTTGGTCAACCGCTTATTAATTTCAATAACTTTTTCTTCAGGTGTCATATCGCTAGTATACTATAATCGCTTCAGGTATAATAGCTCATAATTTCATATGAGTGAATTCCTGCGTCTAACTCCCTTAATTCCCGTTTATCATAAAGCACCTGAGTTAGCGTATTACCAACCAATCGCCGAGCGTTTAAGAATAGACGGATCATTTCAGGGAGAAGGTGTAACATTTGTTACTGCCCCACGACAAGAATGGAATTTCCCCGAGCTGGTAGCAGACCCTGACATAATTCAATTTAGTACTGTTCCTGTATCAAAAATTAGTTTTTACAAAGGAGAAGGAATCGTAGGTGTTCTTGACATACAAGATGAACATATTCAAGCGGAGGGAGAATATGGTTATGCAACAGCGGCTACTGTTCGAGAACTGCTTGTTTTTTGTAGGTCTCCTTATAAGCAGCATTTACCGCAAGGTGAAGAGACACTTTCTATGCGAATCTTTGAGGAATATGAGGAGCGTGCGTATAGAGGAACAGGTAATTCGATTGATAACGGAATAAAAGCACATGAGCATTGGAACAACTTGAAAAGAATGCATGCACGTGAACTGAGAAAAGAAGAAAGAGCGATTGCTAAACATGATGAACCGATTCGAGAAGGTGTGTTGGTGATTGATAAAGATGGTAAGTTACAAACGCATTGTCTTGCACCAATTTCCAATTCGAATAAACTCTTGCCTCAAATTGGGTCGTTTGAGAAAAGTGGTGAGAAAGTGGTATTTTCTTTATCTCCTGATATAGTTGATGTTTTTACGGGTCTGTTGCGGGAAGAACAGCAAGGATTAGAAGAAACAAGGAAGCGAGTTGGTTTTACTGCTCATGCCTCAAGAACAGATACAACAGAAAATGAAATAAGAGATGTTTTAGATAAAGTAGCAAGAAGAGCGAAACGAAGGAGGCTTAGAAACAAAAGGAGATAATAAAAGTTTTTTCCCTCTTGCATTTGTCTTAGTTATTTCTGTATAGTATGTAATTATGAACGATAAAGATGACGTTATTGATGTTGACGAAGTAACACCCGTTGA
>JBPOIT010000040.1:0-2894 GCA_052034235.1 Candidatus Levyibacteriota bacterium | reverse complement strand
GAGAGTTTCAATTGTTTGCCGTTCAATGAGACAGGAATCCCTTTTACAAACTCGAGGTGAACCATTTCAGGTTTGTCAGGAGCCTTTTCAGGAAGGTTATTAAGAATTAAAATCTTTTCAAGTGGTGGAACCTCTGCAGGATTTTCAATCTCTCCGCCTTCACCGGAAACTCCCCACATGTTTTCGTCGTAAGAATATGGTTTATCAACAGTATGAGGAACCGGGATATTATTCTTTTTTGCGTATGCTAATTCTTCCAGACGACCCATACTCCACTCCCTCACAGGCGCGATAATTTTGATATCTGGATTCAGTGCAAGTGCAGTACCTTCAAGACGTACCTGATCATTGCCGCGTCCTGTGCAGCCGTGTGCAATTGCGTCTGCACCTTCTTGTGCAGCGATTTTGACTGCCCATTTTGCAAGAAGTGGTCTGCCAATTGGGGTTGCGAGACGATAGCGATGTTGATAATTTGCGTTTGCTTTAATACCTTTTGAAATATATTCGTTTGCGAATTCGTCTTTCGCATCAATAACAAAAGCTTTTTTCGCGCCGAGTTTGACTGCTTTGGCTTTGATTTCATCTAAATCATCAACAACTTGTCCGATGTCGATGGTAAGTGCGATAACTTCTGCTTTATATTCATCTTGGATCCATTTGAGCATTACTGAGGTATCGAGGCCGCCGGAGTACAGGAGTACAACTTTCTTAACTTCGCCCTTCTTTCCTTCGTAGGAAGCAACTTTTGTATATGGTTGTGTTTTTTGCATTTTTTACTTCTCCCGGCTAATTTGCTAAAAATTATGACTTTTTAGATAAGAAAGTTATAATTTTTTATGAATTTATTGTATTCTAGAGCAAATTGTAATATTTGTCAACAACAATTATTCCCTATATTTACTCCACGGAACAACCTCAAGTCCAATAAGTCCTTTTTCAACAAGCGCGTTAATAAGCACTTCTGCAGTTTTTGCTTTCGTAACGAGCGAAATGTTATTGTCTGAGGCTGCTCGTCTGATTTCAAAATCATCGTTAAAGTCTTTTTTGATGTGTTTATCGACGATATTGATGACTAAATCAATTTTATGTGACTGGAAATGATCAAGAATGTTTGGTGACTTTTTTTCATGTATTTTGTAAAGCATTGTTGTTTTAATTCCATTTTCAGAGAGAAACGTAGCGGTTTTTTCACTAGCATAAAGCGGCAGGTTTAGTTTCGTTAACATTCTGCAGCTTGCAAGCAAATCCTGTTTTTTCTGCTGCCCGCCGAGACTGATAAAGATACCTTTCTCAGGAATTTTTCCGCCCGTTGCGAGCATGCCTTTGAGATACGCTTCTTCCTTATCTTTTCCAAAACATGCAACCTCGCCAGTTGATGCCATTTCGACTCCGAGTACAGGATCTGCGCCGATGAGTCTGGTAAATGAAAACTGCGCAACCTTTACTGCGACAAAGTTCCCTGGTTTATATCTTTGTACTGGGATATTGGCCCGAAAGAGCGCGTTTACAAAAAGTTCAATCATATTAATCCCTGTAACCTTGGCGATAAACGGAAATGTCCGAGATGCGCGGAGGTTGATCTCGATTATGAATATTTCATTGTCTTTGGCCAAAAACTGAATATTAAATGGTCCGGTGATATTGAGTGCTTTGGCAAGTTTTTTACCTGCTTTTAACATTTTTGTTTGGGTTTCCTTATTAATATCTCTTGCAGGCAGGACGATTGTTGCGTCCCCTGAATGGACACCTGCATATTCGATGTGTTCTGAAATAACCGCGGCTTTAATACTCCCCTTTTGCGCAACTGCATCAAGTTCTACTTCTTTGGCTTTGCTGAAGAATTTTGAAACTGTGACCGGGTATTCGTTCGAAACCGTTGCAGCCTGCTTGAGGTAGCCTTCGAGATCATATTTGCTGAAACACACATTCATGGCGCTTCCTGACAATACGTATGAAGGTCGTATAAGGACTGGATAACCAACTTGTTCTGCAAATTCCTCCGCATCTTTGAGTGTTGTAAATGCTTTCCATGCAGGTTGTTTGATGTCTAGTTTGTCAAGAAGTGCTGAAAAGACTGTTCGATTTTCTGCGCGGTCGATGTCATCGGGATTGGTACCGAGAATTTTTAGTCCGTAGTCATGAAGTGCTTTTGCTCTATTGTTTGGTGTTTGGCCTCCTACTGATACAATTGTGCCGAGCGGATTTTCATATTCGTAAATGTCAGTTATACGTTCAAATGTTAATTCTTCAAAATAAAGTCTATCCGAAATATCATAATCCGTTGAAACGGTTTCCGGATTACAATTGATGATGATTGATTGTTTGTTGTAGTCTTTAAGCTTGGTTACGGTATTTACTGAGCACCAATCAAATTCTACTGACGATCCAATATGATAAGGGCCAGAGCCCAAAACGAGTACAGCTTTTTTACCTGAGGGTTTGACATCATAATGCGAGGCATTGTAGGTCATATAGAGATAATTTGTATTTGCCGGAAATTCAGCAGCAAGTGTATCGATTTGTAATACAGCCGGTTTTATATCGAGTTTCTGGCGAAGTTTTCTTATGTATAGTCCTTTTTTTCCAACCAACTCCCCTATTCGCTTATCAGAAAAACCTAACTGTTTGAGTTTTAGTAAGTTTTCTTTGTTGAGGTTTTTGTTTTTTTTGAGTTGTTCTTCGTGTTCGACAATGTTGGCAATCCTACTTAAAAACCACGGATCGATGCCGGAAAGTTTATGGATTTGTTTGAGAGGAAGTTTGTTTCGTAGTGCTTCTGCGAGTGCAAACATGCGTTTTGGCGTGGCGATTTTTATGTGTTCTGTTAGGTTATCAAATTCATTTGCGAGTGTTTCTGCAGTTGCACCGTCATATGGCATATCAAGCATACGGAT
>JBPOIT010000034.1:0-2786 GCA_052034235.1 Candidatus Levyibacteriota bacterium | reverse complement strand
TCAAATAAAATAATTCAGTCAGTAATCCAAAGAAGGCTCAACGAAAAGATATCCAGCAAGCCTACTGGCTCAAGGAAGATACCGTAATCTTTTGAAGGGAGGATCAAGAGCTGTCGTATAGTCTGTAGTTCAATTCTTCCATCAATACGTCCCCAGTAAGCACCAACAGAGCCTAAGCAAATCCCGATACAGTTCTTCCTGATTTTGGCTCAAATGCAACACCCCTTAAACACCGTTTTTCAGCCATCGGCTGACGGTTGAATAGTGGATACCAAGCTCACCAGCAATAGCTCTTGCAGACTTGCCTTGAGCTGACAACAGGCGTGCTGTCACTTGCTTATCTTCGTTGAATGCAAGCCTTGCAGCGTTTGCTTTGTCTAAGTTGCCATGTTCAACACCAATGATTGCCCTACGCTTCTGCGTGTCACTAAACGCCTTAGCATGTTGGTTGTCCTTATGACTGTTCGGGCATACATATCTTCCAACAGATTTAACAATTCCTTGAAGCTCACTGTCACTTAAAGGCAGGCCTAGCGCGTTGTTCACCAACAATGCTTGTGCTTGTATGCCGTGCAGCCATGAGGATGGTTTTTCCCTGTAGTGACGGACATTGTTGTATGCCCAAGCTCTCAATTCATCGAACAAGTAGCAATTGCGGCCTGTGCCGCTCTCAAGCTGTTTTTGTTTGAGTCTATCCGCTTCCTTCACCAGCTCATTGACGCTGTAAGGTATTGCTTCAACCAAATCATGCAGCTCATAAGCTATAGCGTGCGATTCTAGGCTGTTTAGAGCGTGGTGGTGGTGAGATAGGGGATTCTTCGTGACAAAGCCGCTATAGCTCAAATCAGCGCTTAAAACGAATGCTAAAGCCTTTCGTACATCGTTGTAGTAGGCCATTGCTTTGGCATCCGCCATAAACACGGGTTTCTCAAGCTTGATATGGTGGTGAGCGTGCTTGTTGATTGGATTGATCACTGTGAGCGTAGGCTCAATGTGCAAATCGTCAAAGGCAAAGGCCGCACCAGCTCTATCAACGTCGAAAGACATCCACGCTTTTGCATGGTGAGGGTTTATTTGTATGTACTTCTTTGCAAGAGCTATACGTTTTGGCTGTTCAACCACGCCAAACTCAAAACTATCCGTACACCAGACCTTAGACGCTGGAACGCTTTTTAGGATGGACTCTCTAATGGATTGCATTGCACGCTGCCCGATTGCATCGGAACGTGCTGGTTGATACAATCACTTTGCACCTCCTTTCCTGTTGGTCGCATTTGCACTTGTCCGCCAAGACTTCTAGTGCTGAATTCAGCCCGATCAGACGCCAATCTGGTCGGGTTTTTACTTTTCAGAGATTAGGCTGCAACAGACTCGATTGCAAACGATTTGATTTTGTCAACAATGAAAGTCCCATATAGATAATAGCTGTCCTTATGCATGTATTGCCCATAGTAGGCGAAGATTGCATCAAGACTATGCAACTTCAAACACCAAGAAAAGCATTGTCTTTCATTTTCACTCAATGCCTTTACATCAATTTTAACAGAATGTAACGTGAGGATACCGCTTTTAACAACAGTATTGCGAATCAATAAGTTTAGAATACGTGGCACTAGAACGCTTTTGTTATAGTCACCATAAACAACGTCGCTCTCGAATTGAAACCTATCTTCTTTACCGTGTTCGTCAACAATGAAAGGGATACCGCCTGCTAGTTTATCCTTCACGGTCTGAAGACTCTCGAACGGGATTTTGTTCAAGCCGTTGACGAAGGCTTTATGAGTGTTGTGATAGGAGTCCCTTACAGCATAACAGGTTCGTGGCTTGATGATGACAGCTGTTTGGTTTAGCTTTGCCTGCAAGGTTGGCTGAATATCTTGCTCAAACAACAGACGTGCTTGTGCTGCAAGCGACGATAGGTTGCCTGGTTGGATTTTGATCATGGGAGTCCTATAGAAAGGGAAAAGAAGAAAGACGGGTATTACTCAAAATGTCGGGAACACCACTGAACAGATGTGCCCATAGCCTAGGCAACAGCTGTAAATATCTGAAATATCAGGAAGGGTGCTTGCAATACAAACACTGTTGAGTAGTGAGTCAATTGCTACAGATGATTTGATTTATTTTATTCAAATAAATAAACTCTGTTTTTGTCAATTATCGCTCACCTATATGAGCTGCTGCTTTCAGCATCACTGTTGTGGTTACATTCCTGTTACGCACGGCCTGCAAGAGCTGGCTGAAAACGTCCGTTTTCGGACATGCTTGTTTGAGATGTTCAAAAGTATGTCAAAACAGAATTGGACACTGTACGAAAAGAACGGTAGGTTTTCGGACAACAAGTTATGGACATGCTGATTGAATCTGCTGGTTGGGAATCACAGGGAAACAGATCGCTACAATAGTTGATTGTGGAATAGCTACAGTCTACAGGGTAGGGATTTGAAGGATTTGTATATTCATTTCAATAGTTGATGATGCTGGGGAGCAGTCCCCCAGCAAGTCTACGCTAAAGCTACGACCCCCCCCAAGATCAAAAGCATTCACTACGTTCACTTGGGCGGCTCAGGGCTGATTGTACTTTGGTATGTCCAAAAATATAGCTGTTTTTGAGAAGTCAGTCAACCAGCAGATTGTTTGAGATTTGTCAAGCTATTTATCAAATAAAATAATTCAGTCAGTAATCCAAAGAAGGCTCAACGAAAAGATATCCAGCAAGCCTACTGGCTCAAGGAAGATACCGTAATCTTTTGAAGGGAGGATCAAGAGCTGTCGTATAGTCTGTA
>JBPOIT010000028.1:0-4556 GCA_052034235.1 Candidatus Levyibacteriota bacterium | reverse complement strand
TAACAGCGACACCAATTGAAGCAGCTATCGCGACTCTGTTATCGATCCCAGTTGGAGAAAAACCAACTTGACTATTGGTTAAGAAAATTGCATAACCTAAAAAGAAAAGAGGAAAACTAAGAAAGGTTAGATTTCTCAGCCATGCAATAGAAGGCATGATAATGTGCCGACGAGTACTGACATAGTATAGATACCAGAAGACGATGAGATAAAGCGCTCCAGCCATCATGAGCATCGTAGGTGTCGCGTAAAGAGAAATTGTTTGACCCCATATGTGTGGTATAGAGAGTATCCATGTACCATAGTTAACACGAAATGCTGAAGCGATAAGATCAATGTAATAAGTAATATCCATACTACTGAGTCGCGTTGTCGTTTTCATTTTAAAGAGGAACATATAGCCTAGTGCGATCAGTATGAGTATGATAAAGATCGTGTTATTACGTATTGGTAATGGTTTGGTCGTGGTGAGCTTTTTATAAAGCGCCGTAGGATTAAGCAGAATGATGATAGTAATAAGATATAAAGGAATTGCTACCTCGTAACTTAATATTCCCAGAATAAGACTCAGGATGCTCACAATTTTCCAATGAGACGCCCAAACAGTTTGGTATGAGACAGCTTTTAACGCAGCATACAGAGACAGGAAGTAAAAAAGTATACTCATATTGGCCTGGAATACTGCGAACCAAAATCTATCAGTTGAATAATTAGGAAGCAGTGCATAAATGAGTGGAATACAAAGTGCAATAATTCTTGGCACTTTTAGTTGACGAAGAATAAGGTAAAAAAACACAGTGATTGAAGATAAAACAAATGCGTTAAAGACCTGATATCCAAGTGGATTTGTCCCAAACACCCAATATAAAAATGCATCTAAAAAGTTCTGCATCGGTCTCATTGCTGTGTTTGGTGTACTGGCAGTTTGGAAAAGTCCCCAAAGTGATTGATCTTGAGAAAGGACAAAATTGCCCAAAAATGACCAGTCATCCGAATAAAACCCAATGTGGTTTATATACAAAGATACAGAGAAAAGAACGATAGCACTCAGGAAAATACTATCAAATATTTTCCCAAAAGCTGAAACATGAGTTGTCGTGACAGCTGGTGTATGAGGTTTGTTTCTCATACTTCGACGATTATGGACAAATTGTCTCGGAAAGAAAATTGGTCTATTTACCTTACTGTCCCACTTTTTATAACGTTCATAAGAGACATGTATTTTTTCAACAAGACGATCTTTCATTGAAATTGCAACGTCAAATATCTCCTGTGCAAATGGCACAGTAAGCATGAGGACTGCTGAACTAGCTGCCCAGAAAATCATCCCCGGACTTTGATGTCCCGTAATAAACGAAATAATAATGCCACTTAACGCCAGTATCCCAAATGCAATATGGGGAATAAAAACGTTTAGAGATGTTCGTACAACTGATTCATTGTCCCCTTTGGGTGTCACCGTGTAGGAGATTTTCTTACCCGTTATAACACTTAGCGAAGCCAAAAACCAAACAGGCCAGGCAGCAATGCTAATAATCTTTCCCGCAAGATGTAATTCTCCATCATCTTTTCGATCGACATTAAATCGCTGCAGCCAAATCGACATAATCCAGCAAATAGTAACAATTAGTGAATAATAAAGGAAAAATCGAAACAAATCGATATCAGCTGCCCGAATGCCAGTTATAAAATAAACTGTTAAAAGTATCATACTCAGCGCCATAGCAATGCCTGAAAAATAATGTTGCTGAAGAAAGAAATAATAGATAGAACGTCTCAGACCCATTTTCCAAAGCAAGCGTGGTGTGTGTCTGAGGAAAATATCAATACATCCATAAGCCCAGCGCATTTGTTGACTGAAGTACGCTTCCCAACTAAAAGGACCTTCTCCTATTGCAAGCGGATAAGATAAATACACACTTCTCCACCCTTGTGAATGGAGCTTCATCCCCGTTATCAAATCCTCGGTGATATGTGCACTATATAAATCAACACCTTTGAGTGCTGATGTTCTAATAACGTGATTTGCGCCGATAAGCAGTGTCATTCCCATGCTACTCAGACCTTGCAAAACAGTGCCATAAAACGTATAGAGCTGTTCTGCTGCGCCCCGTGCAACAATTGATTCATCAATATTTCCGTATATCTGAGGTGTCCCGACAAAAGCAACTTTTGGATCACGGAAATAGCCTAATGTTGCGGTAAGAAAATTTTTCTTTGGAACAAAATCAGTATCAATCTGCGCGACAATGTCATAGGCGTGTCCATACATGTCATACCACGAATTATGATTGCCGCCTTTGGTTCGAGTATATTTTCCTGAAGTTGTATTGTATTCATCAACGCCTTTACGACTGAAATAATGGACACCGTACAAATCGCAAATGGCCCTCACTTTGGAACTATTGCCTTCATCCAAAAGCCAGGTATCATGTTTATAATCAGCATGAACCATTGCCGGCAAACATTTATGTAAAAGATCAAGTGATTCACTTGACGGAACAATCGTTGTTATAAAAGCAACTGACATACCAGAGATTGGTTTTTGTTTGCGAATTGCTTTTATATGAGATGAGATTGCCCAGGTTAACACATCCATCATAATTGGATGCCAAATAATATAACTCACAAAAAGGAAAAGAAGAATATCAAAAAACCTGCTGTCTCCAGTAAAATTTTCTGGGATATGCATTGGCTGAAACCACCAAAAAGCAAAAAGCCCGACACTTAAAAGCGCAAACATGGTATAAAGTGTATGACTTATTTTAAACGCAATGTGATTATATGGAATTTTCTTCGGTGGGGTTTCATAGCTTTCAGTACTATATTGTTCCCTGTGTAATATTTGTTTACCTCCTAATTCATGAATCAGCCGTTGTGGTCTGGCGAGTACTCCAGAATGTTTCAAAGGTGCTCCAAATGCACTTTCGAAAAAGTCACCGATACCTTCAATAAGCCCGTAATTATTCCCGAATTTCTCTTCGGGAATAGATAATTCGTGCCTAACTATCCGCTGTCCTGCCTTTTTTGCCTTAACCATGTACTCAAGGTCGTATGCACGGTCAGAGGAACTTATCCGAAGTTTTTCTATGTCAGCTCTTCGAAATACTTTTAAACCTGAATGGACGTCAAAATCAAATGATTTAAGAAATTTGCCAACGATGAAATCATATATTCCTCTCCCCCGTTTGAGTCTGCTACGATTTTCCTGAGGGTTATCTGCAACGACAATATCTGCTCCTGTTGTAAGCTCTGTTAGCATGTCTGGAATTGCCTCAGGATCGTATCGCAAATCTGCATCAAGCAGCACAATGGTATCGTATCTTGCATACTGCAAACCTTCTTTTATAGCTTGTCCTTTCCCAGGTTTGCCTTCCTTACTAAACAGTCTTATTGGATAATGGCGTTCAAGTTGTGCGAGATACGCAAACGTATTGTCAGTTGAATGGTCATCGACAACCACCACTTCATACTTGAGCTTGTTTGTTTGAAATACGTCATGAAGGCGCGCAGCCAATGTGCCCACATAATCAAAATGATTTTTGGTAGATATGATAACTGAAATACTATTCATAGTTGAAAATATATTCACTAACGTGCGACGCGAATAATCATTGGAGCAGACCTAGAGTTATTTTCCTAAATCACGCAATTAGCTTATAAGTGAACATTCGGCAGGTTATGGAGTATACCAAACTCACTTAAGTAATTCAACTTATAGTTATTAAAAGGAGATAATTTCTTTTCTGTTTATACACTACAATACAAGCTTGAGAACTCCGTAAGAATTACCTTCCAGACTCGTAAGAAAGAGTGACGAGCGTTTAAGAGATTTATTACCTATGGGTTGTATTAATGGCAACAAACAATAAAAAACACTCCGTAAGTAGAGGCTATTTTGCTTGATTCTGCCTCTTTACTATAAGTCTTTTATAGTATATAATTCCTTACTATAAGCTTTATGTCGAAACAATACACAACAATCAGTGTCGTCGTGCCGGTCTTCAATGAAATTGGGAATTTACCCACATTTCATAAAGAGCTTGTGGCATCGCTCGACTCAACGACTAAACCGTACGAAATTATCTATGTCGACGATCGTTCAACCGATGGTACGTTTGAATGGTTAAAGCGTCGACAAAAACATGCACCGAAAAATGCAATCGTCCACACGAGTAATCCACTCAAGTCTTTAAAGGCTGTACACGTTCTTCAAAAACAGGGGAAACGTGGTAAGGCATATTCTCTTATTGAAGGATTTGCTGTAGCAAAGGGATCTATCTTTGTTATGATTGATGGCGATTTGCAATATCCTCCGAAAGCGATTCCTTTTATGATTACTGATATTGCAAATAAAAATGCAGATATCGTTGTTGCCAAACGGAGAAATTATAAAGATAATTATGTTCGTAAATTTTTAAGTACTGGTTTCAAACATGTTTTTGGCAAAATGCTCTTTGGACTTTCAACTGATATCCAATCAGGTCTGAAAGCCTTTTCAAGACAAACATATAAAACAGTTGCCTTTGTACCAAGCAGTCCCTGGACGTTTGATT
>JBPOIT010000023.1:0-9425 GCA_052034235.1 Candidatus Levyibacteriota bacterium | reverse complement strand
ACACTCATCCCAGCGACTGACTGCGTTACAGCTGGCTTATTAAAAAGCACTGTCGCAACCACCGCAAGGACAATGCATGCACTAAAAATAACGATACGCTGATACGTGACCACTGCATCTTGTGAAGATCGACTTTTTTTAGGTAGTGTCTTTTTGACACTTGCTGTGGATTTTTTGGCTGTGGAGATTTTTTTCTTCATACCTACTACTAGTAGAGCAAACTCAGACATATGTTGTCAAGAGGTTTATGTATTACTCTAACGCCATTCTTACATGTAACATAAGTAATTTTTACCTCTACCATGGATAATAAAGATACTTTTCAGGCAGTAAGTATTGTAACTAAGAAAGGAGGTGAATATATATGGATTTACTCTTAACACTCGTTTTTGGAGCTCTTACCGGTATTATCGCGTCAAGACTGATGGGAACAGGACATAGTCTTTTTATGGACATTCTCCTTGGTGTTGTCGGTGCATTTGTTGGAAGCTTAATCATGAATATGTTCGGACAAACCGGCGTTACAGGATTTAATTTCTATAGCTTTGTCGTTTCTGTACTCGGAGCGGCTATCGTCATTGGTGTTTCAAGAATGTTTGGCCACAACCGAAGTGTTGTGTAAAAACTGAAACGACCATCCCCGTAAGGCGTTTCTCGTTTTGCGGGGATTTGGCGGGAGGTGATATATGAATGAATGATTTAGACGCCGTAAGGCAAAAAATAAAAGGGAAAGCTCAACAACTACAAGGCGAAATAAACCAACAGAGCGGAAATACTGTCAAGGGAGGCATACAAAAGCTTAAGGGTAAAGTAAATGAATCTATAGCTGATGTCAGGCTTAAAGCGAAAAATGGCAGAAAAAATCGTGCGTTATAACCTAATAAATTGGTGAAATGCTTTGCTTTTATTAATAAGCTGCGTTTCTTCAACGCACCACGGTGAATAGCCCGTTGGGTTTGAGGTAATTTCTGACAACCACTCTTGCCAGGAAATCCATTCTATAGCTTTAACTTCTTCAGCACGTGGCTTTGCCTGTTCCTGTGTTATGCCCACAATAACAGGGCAAATTTCATTTTCAACGATGCCGTCTTTTTCAAAACGGTAACGATATTCTGGAAGAATCATTTTCATTGTAATGTCTTTAAAACCCAACTCGTACGCAACTCTTCTCTTAGCTGCCTCGAGTGGTGTTTCATCTAGCAGCAAATGCCCACAGCATGAATTTGACCACACACCTGGCCAGGTTTTTTTCTTATCACTTCGCTGCTGCAAAAGAAGCTCACCCTTTGTATTAAAGAGAAATAACGAAAATGCACGGTGCAGCGGCGTGTCATTATTGTGCGCCGCAAGTTTGGGCATTGTGCCAAGTGGTTCGTTTTTTTCTGAGACTAATACGACGTATTCATTGTCCATATTTTTAGAATAAATGTGTGCTTATGATGTGTGCACCCTTTGCGGGTTCGTTCACAATAATTTCTTTGACACCGGTAACTTCTGCTGCTAATTTTGCAATTTTTTTTACATCTTTTTTCTGACAGAGCAAATGAATATCCTGTCCCGTATTAACGGTGAAATAAACGTCAATTCCCTCACTCCTCCACTGTTTTACCTGCCGCATCATTCTCACAGTTCCAGGCAGCCAGTAAATAAGTGATGGGTTTGACGTCAGCATAATAGCATGTAATTCTAACGCTTCTGCTTCAACGAGTTCTCCAAAAGCCTGAAAATCTTTCTCCAGTAACAGTTTTTTGGTTTGCTGAATTTTTTCATTCATCCGGGACACGCGAAGTTCAAAAAAAGGACTGCTGCCTGCTGATTTCATACCCGTACTCGTTGGGACATCTTTAGGGCCGATATTAACAACCGCTACAATATCCGCAATATCCCAATAGCTTGGCTCATGCAAAGAAACGGCATACGAACTCTCGCTTGTATTCCCGTCAAGCCATTGCACAAATCCGTCAGGAATTGACCGACAAGCAGAACCTGAACCCTGCCGAGCAAGCATTGAGAGTTCTTTTTCTGATAATTTGAGTCCTGCTGCATATGATGCTGCAACACTTAATGCAGCAAACCCCGAAGCACTTGAGGATAATCCCGTTCCTGTCGGAAAATTATTTTCAGTGACGACTTTTGCCTTGGTTTTGATACCGGCAAGTTTTCTGATTCGGTCCAGATGTTTTATCCCGCGACTTGTCGCTGCATCTTCTTTTTTTCCGTTTAAAATAATTGTGTCTTTTTTTAAAGAGGGATCAAACGCAACAGTTGTTCTTGTGAGAAGATTGGAAAGATTCATCGAAATGCTACCATTTGTTGGAAGCCGTAATACTTCATCTTTCCTTCCCCAATATTTAATAAATGCGATATTTGATGGTGCGACTGCTGTTGCTTTCATACTTCAACTCTTACTCCCTCTGCATTGGTTTTTACTTTGAGGATTTCTCCACCAGCTTCTATTATAGCTTGTTCAACCGCTTTTTTCTTTCCTTCAGGAGATAAAGCAATGATGCAATCTCCCCCTCCAGCTCCTGATAATTTTGCCCCATACGCTCCTGAGCCTCGAGCTGCGTAAATCATATCTGCTAGTTTTTGCGTACTCACGCCCATCGCAGAGAGGTATCCTTGATTAATATTCATCAGTTCACCAACAGATTGCCAATCTTTCTTCACCAAAGCCTTTTTGCCGAGTTCAACTAATGTTTCAATTTCTGTATAAATGCCATCAATCACTTTGGGGTATTTCTTTGAGGTCTCTTTTACGACATTCATCAGTGTCACTGTATCGGCTTTGACGCCGCTGTAACCCACGATAAGCGGTAATGAATCAATCCTCACTGGTTTGAGTACTTTTCCGCCTATCACGTAATACAAAATGCCACCATACACAGCCGCCGCCACATCAAAACCTGATCCTTTTCCCTGAATATCAAGAACCGTTTTATACGAGAGTTCAAAAATTGCATTATTTGAGAGTTTTTTACCTGTCAGTTCTGAAAGTGCCTTTATGACACAAACTGTTGAAGCAGATGAGGAACCAAACCCAAAAAGTGAAGAAAATTCGGACTTTGTGGTAACCTTTATGCCACTTTTCAATGGATACGTGGAAGTAAAATTCTTAACAGCAATCTCAACAAATTTCGCACCCTTCGGTATCTCACCACTTCCAAGTTCTTTCAAAGATTTCTTGTACCCTGAGACCTTCACATCAGGCGCTTCAATATGCAACTCCAGCTCAGTGATAAATTCCACGGTTGCACGCATGCGCTGATCAACTGCTGTGACAAGACAAGGCCTGCTATAGACAACAGCGTGCTCTCCAAAAAGCATTAATTTTCCAGGTGCTGAAACGGTAATTATATGCATACTAATGATTGTCTATATATCGATTAAAATTTCTTCTCATAGCAGATAGACACAGTGCAAAAAATACTGTTTTCATAACGACAGGTAATTCAGGTGCAGTCGTTGTTAAACCGGCAATATAGAGAGGAATAGGGTGTTCCTTAACACTCCGCCCCAAGTCCTTATATGCCTCCCATCTTGAAATAGGTGGATGTATTCCTCGTTCTCTCATAGATTTATGCTTCTACCGTTAGTCCTTTCTCTCCTAAGACAATCGGATAATAAAGTAATTTCTGGCTCTTTGCAATATCTGCAACTGCATTTGGATTCTGATGATATGAAAGGATAATTCCAGAACCATTTTTTCGTCCTCCTGCTCCGCAAATTTTAGCAGCCCCACCTACCTGCTCAATCTCGCGAATTACCTTTTTCGTTTTCTCAGAAACAACACCTATCGTCTCGAGGTTTTTTTCTCCAGCTCTTATGATATCGAGTAAACGATGCTCGTCAGCTTGTTTAATCACTTCAAGTAAATCGTGAGTGAGTTGCGCTTGTTCTTCTAAAATACGGTCAAATGCGTGTGCATTTTGTTTTTTAAACTCCGAAACCGAATGAACCATCTCGCCTGTGGATTCTTCAGGGACCCCACTTTGGATAACAAGCAGATTTTTCGAAATACTTTCAGGTACTGAAAACTTTAAAGGTTCAATAACAATCTCTTCTGGTGTTTTTTTCTGAAACCAAATCAAACCGCCATTGACCACTGCACCGACATCACCGTATGAAGGATTACCGTGTTTTTTTTGTTCTATCCTGATGGCAATTTTACTTATGGTCTCTTTATCCACATTTTTTCCTAAAAATGCACTGACAGCACCGGCGATACTGACAGCAACAGCAGCTGATGAGCCATGGCCTGAACCAATAGGAATTTCAGAATCGATATGCAGCTCAAAACCTTGCGTGGGAATCATGGTAAAAAACTGTAGCGTTTCTCCAATTGCAATAATCGGATACACTGCGTCATCTGAAACGATTTTTTTAAGAATCTCTATATCGTTTAACAAGCGGTACGTTTCCCACTTTTCTTGTGCTTGTTTGGTCACTTTCATAATATCTTCAAACGATAGTGTGAGTGTGCGGTCAACATTTTTTGCAGTGATACGAACGAGTTTTGTCTCTGTTGGCGTGAGTGTAACGGAGCAACGTTTATTAATTGCCGCAAGAATGGCAGGCTTGCCGTATACTGCAGTGTGCTCTCCGAGAAAATGGATTTTACCAGGTACGGAGGCTTTGATGATTTTCCTGATCATAATGGCTTTACTTTTAACCCGTAGGTTATCACTTCATCGGGACCCGCCTTGCCGATTCTTCTGATTGTCGTTATGACTTTCTGGCCAGGTTTAAGCTGCTGTTCCGTGTAATCAACAACCTGCAGAGATTTACGGGTTTTATCGTCAAACTCAACAATAGCTACAATATACGGCAGTTCTGGTTCATACCCGCTGGGTGCAACGAAAATTCTTGTCCACACGACAATTTTTCCTTTTTTTCCAAGGAACTTGTGTAATTCTTTTGCTGTTCTCCACACCTGTACTGGACTGTTCATTTTTGTAAAATATGTATCACGACTGTTGCTCCTGTTCCACCGACATTTTGAGTCAAACCAACCTTTGCACCAGCAACTTGTTTTTTTCCTCCTCTGCCAATCAATTGGTCACGAATTTCAACAATTTGTTTAATGCCGGTTGCCCCCACTGGATGACCGCAGGCCTTCAACCCCCCAGAGGTATTAACCGGTTTTTTGCCTCCAAGCCTCGTAATACCGCTTTCAACATATGCACCACCCTCGCCTTTGACGCAAAAGCCCATATCCTCAAGCGCCAGAATTTCGGCAATCGTAAAACAATCATGCACCTCCATCACATCAATATCTTTTCGCTCAAGACCAGCTTGTATAAATGCTTTATCTGCGGCGACTTTGGTGGCTGCGAGTTCAGTTAAACTTTCACGTTCCGACAAACTCAGCGCGTCCGTTGCAACAGTACTTGCCGTAATTGAAACACCGTTTTTTATACTTTTTTTTGTCGTCAACACAACAGCACTCGCTCCATCAGTTATGGGGGACGCATCAAGGAGAGTAAACGGATCGGTAATTTTGGAACTGTTTAGCACCTTTTCAAGTGATATTTCAAACGGAAACTGTGCTTTATCATTTAAACTTGCATGATAATGATTCTTCACGGCAACATGTGCCATATGCTCACGCGTTGTGCCAAACTGCCACATGTGTGCTTTGGCAATAAGCGCATAAAGTCCTGGAAAGGTGAGTCCTGCTAAACGTTCTTCTTCTGATCCTGCGCCCATAAGCGCCGTGCCGATATCACCTGCCGGAAAATCTGTCATTTTTTCAGCACCGACAACGAGAACGGTTTCATACGTTCCAGCAATGAGTGATTGGATTGCTAAATGAACTGCAAGACCCCCTGAGGCACACGCTGCCTCGACTTTAAAACCAGCTGAACGGATACCCAAACTCGAACAAACAGCGGCACCTAAGTGTTCCTGGCCTTGAAGTCTTCCTGAAAGCATATTGCCGACAAAAACCGCGTCAACAGATTTGGGTGCAACGCCTGCATCACTTAGTGCCTCCCTTGAAGCATCTTCTGCAAGATCAAGAAGGGTTTTATTCCAATGTTCTCCAAATTTTGTGGTTGCTCCCCCACTGATGGTAATATTCATAAAATTAAATTGTTCTCAGCTTTCTCAGATAGTCAACATAGGTCACATATGCTTTGTTTTCAATGCGTTTTGCGATTGGTTCGTTTCTCTTTTGAAATTTCGTCAGTTCCTTTGTGGTTTCAAACACAAATCCGTCAGACCCCGCTCCTGAACCGTACGAGACAAAAAGGATTTTTTCGTGAGGTTTTGCATTATCTAAGACTGCTGACAAACCAAAAAGTGCTGCGGCTGAATAAGGATTGCCGATTTTTGCAACCGTGAGTGACGGTTTGAGTTGTTCAGGTGTAAACCCTAATTTTTTGGCAACTGCTTGAGGAAATTTGCCGTTTGGCATATGGAAGACACAATATGCAAAATCGGTTGGCTGCAGTTTAGTTTGCGCAAGTAATTTCTTGGCCTCACTCATCACGTGGTGGAAATATGCAGGCTCTCCGGTAAACCGTCCCGCGTGGGATGGATATTTGCTGCCGTCACGTCTCCAAAAATCAGGCGTATCTGAGGTAAATGACGACATAGCGAGGACTTCGGCAATTGGGTTTTTATTCCCGACAATATATGCAGCGGCAGCACTTGCTGCGGTAAACTCAAGTGCATCAGAGGGTTTGCCCTGTGCGGTATCACTCCCCACCACCAAACCATAATCAACCTTTCCCCCGTCGACAAGACCACACGTCACGCCAAACCCAGCGGTTGCCGCTTTGCAGGCAAATTCCAAATCTGCCGCAAAATAATCATTCCCAACGCCAAGCATTTCTGCAATGATTGAGCTGGTTGGGTTAACAGCATACGGATGGCTTTCAGAACCCACAAACACACTTTGCAGTTGCGTTGCATCCAAATCTCCAGTTTGCAGTGCACGAAAAGCAGCTTCAACGCCCAGCGTTACCGCGTCTTCATCAATGTTGGGTACTGATTTTTCTGTCACTTTCAGTGCAGAGGAAATCTCAAGCCCGTCTTTTTGCCACGTCTCGGCAATCTCTGTTAATTTTATTCTGTAGCGGGGAACATGTACCCCGTATGAAATAATACCAGCCATATGTTATTTTCCTCTCCCCAATGCTTTGTGCGCCTTTCCCAAACTCCCTTGTGCCAAACTGGCAAGGAGTGAGAGTTCACCAGCGAGTACTGCTCCACCAATGATTTCTGCAAAGTGTTCGACCTTACCTTCTCCAAAAACACCCAGAAGGCTCAGTGCTTCTTTTTGTGTTGCGAGCGTTGTGCCACCGCCAAGCGTTCCGATAATGAGTGCCGGGAGGTAAATTGAGATGTATAAATCGCCGTTGTCGAGCACGTTGGTCGTGGTTATGCCCATGCTTCCTTCAACAACGTGTGCAGGATCTTGTCCTGTCGCGATAAAGAGAGCCGCAATTATATTTGCGTAGTGACTATTATACCCCATTGAACCGCTCATTGCCGAACCTATCATGCACTTTGCAAGCCACACATCAAAAATGGCTTTTGGTGTTGTTTTCAAAACGTCCGTCACAACTTCTTTTGAAATAACAGCTTCAGCCCAGGTAGGAAACCCTCGGTTATTGAGAAAATTAATCCAGGCTGGTTTTTTATCAATATCAAAGTTACCGGCAACTGCCAGACATTTCGCACCTGTTTCGCGCTCGATAAGTTTTGCGGCGGCCTCAGTCGCGATGGTGACCATATTCATTCCCATCGCGTCCTTCGTGTCATAGCTAAAACGAACAAATAAATACCGTGCAACGCCCTGCATCTCAGCGCTCAAAAAGGTAATATGCCCTGAGGTTGCTTCTGTGACTTCTTTCAGTTTCTCTGTATTCTTTTTTATCCATTTATACAGATTTTTGCGTTCCTCAAGCGATGAAACTTCAAAGACCGGTCCTCGTGTTTGTCCTTTCCGACAGGTAGAGGACGTAACCCCGCCTGACAGGTTCACTGCCTTGCAGCCACGTGAAACTGACGCAATAAGCGCTCCTTCTGTTGTTGCCAGCGGCAAGAACACTTCTTGCACTCTTGTTGAGAGTTTCAAAGGACCTGCAACACCCATCGGAATTTGCGCAGCTCCAATCATGTTTTCGCAGTTTTTTGTGCTCGCCTGTGATTCATCCAAACCAAACGAACCAATAGTCGAAAGCTCAACATGCAACTCATTTTCGAGTGCTTTTCTTCTTTTTTCAGCAGTTGTAAAATCTCGTATATTCATTCTTAAAACACAATAAGGACCTACGCATGTCAAGTAGCGCAAGTCCTCACCCTTATATATATAGTCGTAAACTTTCTAAAAATCATTCGATTTTGCTATAATACTGGTATGGCCTCCCTTATTGACCGGATTATTACAGGTGACTCGGATGCGGTGCTGCAGTTTTATAAGGAATACTCCCCAAGTCTTATGAAATATCTGTCAAAAAAACTCCCCCGTCAGGAAGATGCAGAGGAAATTTTAAATGATATTTTTTTTGAAGCGCTTGATACGCTTTCTTTTTTCCAAAAAAAATCGACGGTCAAAACCTGGCTTTTCAGAATTGCTCATAACAAAATTGCTGACTTTTACCGCAAACGTAAACTCCGATTAATTCTTCTTTCTCAAGTTCCGTTTCTTGAAATTGTCGCTGAGGAAATTGACCAGCCTGAATTTGAATTTGAGAAGAAAAAAATCAGCGAACGGGTTGACAAGGCAATGCGCTCACTCAATGAACGCTACCGCGAAATATTAACGTTGAAATATATAAAAAGATTCTCAATTAAGAAAATTGCACTTGAACTGCACATGAGCGTCAAAGCTGCGGAATCTCTCCTGTTCCGTGCGCGTCAAAGTTTTATGCTAGCCTATGAACGAGCGTGAATTTCTCCTTGAATTACAATCCAGAGCCCGCGAACAACATAAAGTAATGAACGATATGCCTTTCCCGAAATTTTTTACGTGGGTAAGCGAGTGGCTCGGCAATCATCCATGGAGGTATCTTATTCCTCTGGCACTGCTTCTGACCATTCTTTTTCGCCTCATATTTGGCCAAAGCTATGACAACTGGATTTTGGATATTTTTGGGAGGATATCATGACAAAACGTACTTGGGTCATTTTTGCGGGATATCTGTGGACAAAAACACTTCTGGGGCTTACCTTTCATCCATTCACGTCTGTTCGTAAAGTCGTCAGACGGCCACTTCTCCTTCCTGCACTTTTTACACCTGCAATGGGTTTACTGGTTCTTTTTGCTGCTGGAAGACTTGGTTCTGTATTGGTCGATGTCTACGGGCTAAAAAGAGAACTTATCGCCTTTTTCTTAAGCAGTGTTCTTTTATCAATTGTTTTGTGGCAAATTTTACTTATCTATCTTCTCTTAAGTTTTGTGGCGGCGTTAAGAA
>JBPOIT010000038.1:0-5989 GCA_052034235.1 Candidatus Levyibacteriota bacterium | reverse complement strand
TCAGTTGTCTATACCTTTACCAATCCAGGTGAATACGGCTACCACAACCAATTAAAACCAGAACAAAAAGGGAAAGTTATTGTAGAGAAATAATTTAGTAACTTGCGTAGATTGAGAAGATTGTTGTATCTAATGTTACTGTTGATGCGTTGATTGTTGCTGGCCAATTACCATAAGATTGCGATTTCCAAGCTGCCACACCATATTCTCCAGGAAGATAATACATATTATTCAAGTCCTGTGCCACCCTGCTATTTGTGTTATACATCAGCCAATAAGTCGTGTTTGGCTGGATGGTTGCCGTAATTGGCAAGCTATTCCAAGAGAGTGGCGTGAGTGTGCCTGTTGTCGTTGTAGCAATCTTTGTTCGTGGTTTACCATCTAAATCTGAATAAATTGCCATTTGATATTGTCTGTGTGTTGCATTATCAATACTTCCAACAAACACACTCATTGCAGTTACTGTTCCACCATTTGCACCAGTGGTGAATTTGGAACCGTTCATGTAGCCTGTATCGCCGGTATCAATTTGTGTACCATTTTGTGTATTGCCTAAGATGTTTCCACTTGGTGGAGTTGGGGTAGGCTCACCACCACCGCCTGATGATGACGAAGCATAAACGATATTATCAAAGCTGGTGTTCCAGCTATTGGAACTAGTGACAGTGACTGTGGTGCAAGGCGTAGTCCAGCCGGTTGTAAGTGTCGTACTCGTATTTGATGCTACAGATTTACTGACGATTGGATTACCACTGCAGGAAAGGGTGATGAGTGCTGTCTGATTTTGATTACTATAGAGACCCATTGAGATGAGCACTTGAGGGTTATTGAATGTAAAAGTTGTTGAAGTTATTGACGGTGAGTCAAATGAGATATTTTGGGTACTGTTTGTTGGGATTGCAGGATCTAATTCCCAAATACCACCGCTCCAGTCAATACCACCATAGGTTGTACTGGTAAATGGAATTGCCGTTGGAGTGTCGTCAAATGTTACAGTGACAGGTGTTACCGGAGTAGGTGTCGCAGTTGGGACTGGCGTATTGGTGGGAGTTGGAATTGGTACTATGCCAAAGTTGATGGTCGTGTCAGCAGCAATTGATGTATCAATCACTGGATTGGGTGTGGTTGCTGTATATCCTTGAGGAACTGCAAGTGTTGCAGTATACACACCACTCAGGACATTTGCTACTGAATAAGAGCCATTACTGTCTGTCGTTTCTTGCTGCGTTTCTGATAGAGAGACTACTGCAGCAGAGTATCCTTCTTCACCATTATCTTGGAAACCATTTTCATTGGTATCAACATACACACTTCCTGAAACCGTATAGGTTGGAATAAGAGTTGGTGTTGGTGTATCAGACGGCGTTGGTGTCGGTGTTTCAGTTGGCGAAGGGGTGGGCGTATCAGTGGGTGTCGGCGATGCTGTTGGTTCTAATGTTGGTGTTGGAGTAGGTGTCTCTGTTGGAATCGGAGTATTCGTGGGTGCAGGAGCTATACCAAAGTTTTGCGTTGTATAGGCACTAAGAGCTATTGAAACAGGATTTGTAGTTGTAGCAATGAATCCAGCAGGAACAGTGAGTGTTTCATCATATGTTCCGCTTGCTAGATTTGCAAATGTATAGTTTCCATTCGTATCTGTTGTTACTGTTTGTCCTGAATCAAGACCAATGGTAGCTCCAGTATAACCTTGTTCTTCAACATCCTGAAATCCATTCTGATTGGCATCCATATAGACAACACCAGTAAGTGAGTATCTGTTGGTAATAGTAAATGTCTTACTTTTTATTTGTTCAATGACGTCACTGTTGTCAATTGACCAATATTCAATAGTATGTTCTTGAGCTCCTGAGACAGTAAATGGTGCTGTATATGTTTGCTGTGCCCCACCATCTATTTTGTAATAGGTGTTAGCGATTGTATATCCCGTTGCGGCTGACGCAGTAAGTGTAACCGTTGTTGGATTGCCATATGTACCATCAGTATATGCAGTTTCTAATGTAGCATTTGAGACTGGGGCGGAATGATTATACTGTAATTGAATTATTTCAGTTTGATCACCATGAACAACGATATTATCAACTATAAATTCACTATATTTACTAGGTGGGATTGCTATAAGAGAATATGGGACACTTGATGTTGAAGGGAATAACCATATAGTTATTTTTCCATCTATATTTGTTTTCATAAACGGAGAGTTAATTCGTGATGCACCTGAAGCGATTAGGTTTTCTGTCAATAATAAATTCTCTTGCTCTATTGCATTTCCATTCGATGCTATTAAAACATCCTTTATAGGGTTTCCAAATGGATCATAGACAAAAACATCAATTTTTTTAGCTGGATTAGTTATGTTTAGCGTTCTATTTTCGCTAATAAGAAAGTCGTTAATTTCTATATTATAAGAACTTGGCGCACTTAAACCTATTGTACGAGAATAATCAGGACTAAAAATTGTGAGTGAATAATTTCCTGGAAGTACTGATAAAGAGTAATATCCATTATCATCACTTGTTGTATCCGTATCAAATCCGGGTCTTAAAAGCCTCACAATCTGATTTTTCATAACATTTCCATCAGCATCATATAAATATCCACTTAAAGTAACTGGAGTAGGAAGTTGTATTATCTGCGTTGAATCATCAGAAATATACACGTTAGCTAATTCAGTATCAGGTAAGTTGCTGTTTGAAGGTGGTATCGCAATTAATTTATATGGTATACCAGAGGTGCTTGGAAATAGCCAGAGTATCGCATTCCCATGCTCATCAGTTTTTGATAACGGAGAATTATATGATGAAAATCCAGTAGCATCATTAATTGCTTCATTTATCACTAAATTTGGTTGATAAATATTATTTCCAGACGTTGCTACTATTACATTCTGCTTAGGATTTCCAGATGAATCTTGTACTTTGACAGTTACTTTCTTTGCTGGAACGGTAATCTCTAAGACAGTGTCTTCAGATAATGAATAGCTTGATTTTTTAGTTTCATACGTAGCTGGAAGGTTTAAACCTGCAGTTTTAGTATAATTGGGGACACCGATAGTTAAATCATACACACCAGGGATAGTACTAATTAAGTACTCTCCAGAACTATTAGTAATACTATCTGTACTAATACCATTTCCAGATAGTCTTACAGTTTGATTAGGGACAGCATTACCATCCCTATCATACACATGACCACTCAAATTTACTGAATTAGGAAGAGTAATTGTTACAGGCATATCATTCAATACATATATATTGGATTGAATTGTCGATGGATAGCCACTATTATTAGGAGGAATAGCTATTAAACTATAAGGTGTGCCTGAAGTACTTGGAAATAGCCAGAGTATCGCATTCCCATGCTCATCAGTTTTTGATAACGGAGAATTATATGACGAATATCCTGTAGCATCAGATATATTGCCTCCAATTGAAAGGTTAGGTTGATATATATTATTTCCTTCTGTAGCAATTAAAATATTTTCTATTGGGCTTCCTGTCGCATTTTCAACATGGACATCAACTCTTTTAACAGGTAAAGTTACGTCTAATAGTATACTTTCATCTATTAAAAAATTCTCTTTAATAATTTGATATGACGCTGGAGCATTCAATCCTGCAGTAAGTGTGTAATTTGGCACACCCACAGTTAAATTGTAATTCCCTTGTGTAGTTGTGATGGAATATCTTCCCGAATTATCTGTGATTGATTCAGGATTAATACCATTACCCGAAAGTCTTACTGTTTGATTTGGAAGTGCGTTACCATCCCTATCGTAAACATATCCACTCAGTTGAATAGTGCCAAAAGGTGTTAGCGTAAAGTTGACTACTTTATCAAGTGATAAATTTATATTATAAGCAGAAGCATTGGAATAAACCCCATTGTTTATTGGAGAAACTCGGATATTATATACTCCACTATTTAGAGTCAAGGAGTAATTACCCGAATCACCAGATGTAACTATGCCTACGCTCGTCAATGTTGATGAGTCAAATACTTCAATTATTGCTCCTGATATATTATTACCAGTTGAATCCTTAACGTTTCCGGTAAGAGAATAGGAAGAAGCAAACGCGTAGTTTGCAGATAAAATGAAAAAGAGAATAACGAATGAGAGGAAATTTGCAATTTTTATTAAGCTCACAGAATTAACATTACTTAATTAAGCAACAATCTGTCAATATACCAAACTCATTTTAGATTAGATTTTAAGTTTTAATTCTTTATCTTTCATTATTGTTTGATAAAGCTGGTGGATAGATTTTGTTGGTTGCAACCTATATGCTTCCTGAATAGCTTCTTTTGCATTCACCTTATTTCCATAATTATATTCAAGTCCAGCTAAATATAACCATAGTTGATAGCTGTTAGGATACTTTTTTACTGCTTCATTAATAAAAGCAATATTTTCCTTAGGATTACCATACACCAAGGATAATGCAGCTAAATTTTCATATGCTGCATAATAATCTCTATACGTTAAACCCTTATAGATAGCTTCTTTTCCTTTTTTAAACTCTTTGATTTTAATATAAGCAGCACCAAGGTTTGTATAATTTGTCACAGTAGGATAAATCTCAATAGATCTTTTTGCATGATGAATTGCTTTTTCATAGTCGCCCATAGAAAAGTATGTTGCACTCAGCACGTTTTCCAGATCATGAGCTTCTGGAGATACTTTTACATCATGTGAAGCAAGTATTAAATTATCACGGAAATCAAAGGTACGGATAAAACTCCGAGTTGACAATAAGATTATAATAACAATTAATATAATGATACTCAGCTTATTCGTGAATGAGATGCGAAACACACTTAAGGCTACACCTATCATGCCCAATAACCCAACAATGGGGAAATAAAACCATCTTTCAGCAACAGTTTGATCTAAAGGTATAAGTTGAATATGCAAAGAAATGCCGATAAAAAACCAAAAGGCAAATAAAATGTATATATTTAGATATTTTATTAGGTTTTTTGTATAAAGGAATAAACCAAATAGAGCAAAGAAAAAAAGTATAAATACATCAAATAACATTGGCAAATAAAAATTATTAAATGTAATTTCTTTTACTATGTAATGATGTGAAACACTTAAGGTATTTGGGTATAGAAAAGTGCTAAGGTAATAGGAAAAAATGTAAGGTATATTCTGAAGTCTACTAATAAAATCAAGCCCAACTATCGGAGTATTATCAATTGAGTGTGCATTAAAACCAACTGCAATAATTCTTAATAAAGCATAAACTGTTACTACACTTAATAGAGATAAGCTTAAATGCGATAAGAATTTACGATTATAAAGTATTGCATACATAAGTAAAAGAAAGACAAATAATATGCCTGTTTCTTTAGAAAAGAGACTACACAGTACTAATAAAGCAATGACTAGTAATCTTTTGCGAGTCTTAATCTTTTGAAGCAATAGTAGTGATGTAATCCCAAAAAAGAAAAACAGTGTATCTTGTAAATCTGAGATGTATAGAGCAACTTCACTATTAATAGGATGCACAAGAAAAACAAGAGCAAGGCCAAAAGAGAGCGATTTTCTAAAATAATGTGTAAAAACTAGATACACTAAACATGCATTTGTGATATATAAAAATAGTTGTAACAAGTGAAAAATAAAAGAACTAGAACCAAATACTGTATATATTGAAGAGAAAAATACAAGGAGTAACGGTTTATAGTAGACACCTCCAAGCTGTTCAGTACTGCCATTAAAAAAAGTGCTTTTGAAAAAAAACGAGAAAAAATTTTGTAAACTGTGAACATTTGAATTATAAAGTATTTGAGGTAAATCATCCCCCACGAACCCATTAAACAAGTTATTTGCATACACCAAAGTACCAATGAGAATTATAAAATGAATAGCCTTTGTCGTTGTTAGGGGTACAAAATAGTCTTTAAAAGTGAGTTCTTTTTCCACTGGTTCTTTTGACATAACCTCATTCTATATCATTCCTAAGCTCAGCTCAATTAGATTATT
>JBPOIT010000013.1:0-68704 GCA_052034235.1 Candidatus Levyibacteriota bacterium | reverse complement strand
CGGAACCTGTGCGCTTGAACATACCATGAGGTTCCCTTCAACAGCAGTTAAGCTTCGAAAACTGATGAAATGATCTCAATCCTGAGGCTAAATTATTTTAAAAAGCGCCCGTTTTGAAACGGTATCAACAAAACAACTTGGGGTTATCCCATTTAGCCTCGTGTGACCCCAATGGGATTTGAACCCATGATCTTCAGGATGAGAACCTGACGTCCTAGGCCACTAGACGATGGGGCCAGTCACAGGACTCTATTTTACCTTATACAGGCTCATTAGGCAAACAAAATCCATTATTATACTTAAAATATATATCTAGTTGTCAAAATTTGGCAACAAATATGATTTTCTGCTATAATAATAAGTTCACTTATGAGTGTAGGCCCTGAAATTTTAGTTCATAAACGTTTTGATGGTTCATATGCCCCCGAAGGGGGGGGTAATCTTGTGCTGGTAAGACATGGTACATCAGAGGGTAATACTGGTAATAGATGGACAGGTTGGAAAGATGTGGCTCTTGCTAAACAGGGGTATGACGATGCGGTAGCGGTTGCAGAATTCATTAGTGATTATAATATTGCTTTTGACGGTATATATACGTCCAGGCTTCGACGTGCTGTAACTACTGCAAGAATTATTGAAGAAGCATTATTTACCACCCCACTCTATAGAGAAAAGCATATTACGAACATACCAACTATTTCAACTGAAGCTCTCAATGAACGAGATTTTGGTATTTATACCTGGTGGAAACGGGATGAAGTTATTGATAAAGTTGGAGAAGAAGAATTTTTGAGACTGCGTAGATCCTGGAATGCAAGAATTGAAGGTGGGGAGTCTATGGAAGATGTATCGAATCGTGTCGTGCCAGTATTACGTGACGAAATAATACCAAGAGTTGTAGCAGGTGAAAACATTTTATTTGTTGCACATAGTAATGTTGTTAGGGTTAGTTTGGCAGATTTGCATGAATTACCACCAGGTGAAACTCATGAAACGTTGGTAGTAAGAAATAGAGAAGCTCATATGCTGAAATTTGATCCAAATGGAACAATTGTTGATCATGAAATTTTACGAGAGCATAAAATTTCTGAGAAAATGCTCGATCATGAAGATCATGCAAGTTAGTGGGAAGAGTGCATCATCATGGTTTCGGGGTTCATTAGTTTTTTCATGGTATGAATTTCCTCATTTTGGGATTTGATAATATTGGCACCTAAGAGTGTGAGTTCTTTTCGGTCAGTTTTTTTCAGGATAACTTCGGCCATTACGAGAGCTGCCTCATGATGCATAATCATACTGTGGAGATATGCTTGCTCTGCCTCCTGCGCACTTTTGCCCTGTAGTGATGGCATCATAGGTTTGTATTTGCCATTGTCTTTATATGGCTCGCTAAACCATGAAGCATACCAGGTTTTCATGTCAGTAATTTCTTTTTGCTGGGCGGCGATTATATTCTTTGCTAGAGATATGACTTCCGGGGTTGTGGCGACTTTGAGGAGTTCTTGTGAACTGGTAACAGCTTCTTCATGGTGGGGAACCATACTGAGGATAAATGACTTATCATCAGTTACCATCGCGGCATGCTCGCTATGATCCATCATCATTTTGGGCATTTGTCCTGATTGGGTATTACTATTTTGTGTTTGTTTGACGATACTACTTGAGACAAACCATGCAATGCCTGTCGACGCGACTATTGCGATTGTGATAATAATGAGGGCAAGAGAAAGATTTTTCTTCATATTATTTTCCACTGCGTTTGAATAACTTTAGCAACTCTTCGACTGCTTTTTCTTCTTCTCCGTTTTTTATCATTTCAACAACATGCGTTCTGAGATGCCTTTCAAGAAGGACGCCGTCAAGGCTTTTGAGAGAGCTTTGGATGGCGAGGCTTTGGGTGAGAAGATCGACGCAGTATTCGTCCTGCTCAATCATCTTTTGCAGGCCATCTAGTTGGCCTTTTATTATATTGATACGCTTTTGTGCATGGACTTTGACGTCTTCGTAATGTGATTTCATGAAGTTATAATATACCTATAGGGGGTATGTGTCAAGTTTACAATCTATATGAAGAAAACAACTCCGGCGACACTCATCGCGACGCCTGAGGCTTTTAGAACGTGTAAAGAAAATGATGCGCGTTTCGCAGATAAGCCTGCCAAGATACCAGCGCTATGAAGAGCAGCTGTTGAGAGAATAAAACCTGTTGTAAACAAAACAGGATTGGAAGCTGCAGTCATTTCCGTCCCGTGTGCATGACCATGGAAAAGGGCAAAGAGCGATACACAAACGATTGCCAAACTCGTTGGGAGTTTTTTAGAAACTGCGATAAGGCTTCCAAATACTAACAGTGAAAACGCAATGCCGGTTTCAACAAAGGGAAGCTGCACGCCGGCCATTCCTAGTATGCCTCCCAAAATCATCGCTGATACAAATGCCAGAGGCACTGACCACACAGCTCTGCCTCCTGACTGAACTGCGATTATGCCGACAGCAATCATGGCAAGAAGATGATCCAAACCAAGGAGTGGATGTGTTATCCCGCTTGCAAAACCGTTGCCGCCGATCACATGTGCACTTGCAGGAGAAGGTGCGAGAAGAAAAACGACAAGAACAGCTGGAAGTGATTTTATAAATGAACGGATCGTCATGTACTTAAAATATAACACAATTGAGGTTTTTCGCAAGACTCTTTGGGAGATTATTTCTGTTTTATTACAAAATTGCCGTAGTTTGCATGTTCCCGAATATCCGAAAGAGCGGTAGTATTTTCTCTCGACGCTTTAACCATTTTGCTCACCTGTTCATAGCCGAGTTTGGGTGTAAGCATTGTTGCGTACGCAGTTGAATTTTCTAAAAGCTCTTTACAGCGTTCTTCATTTGCTTCAATGATTTTGACACACTTCTTCGTGAAGACTTCTATGACTTCATCTGCCAGCTGCATGGAGGCAATAAGTCTGTCAGCAATAACTGGAATCATAACACCCAACTCAAGTTGTGCTGCTTGTGCAGCCATTTCGATGGTGAGGTTGTTGCCGGATATAAAAAAGTACGCCTGATTGATAGATTCCGGAAGGATAGGATTTGCTTTGCCTGGCATAATTGATGAACCAGGTTGTAGTTCCTTAATTCGTATCTCTCCAAGCCCGCCGTTTGGTCCACTTGTCATCAAACGAAAATCGTTGGCAATTTTTGATAAATCTGCCATCACTGATGTCAGTGCTTGTGAAAGAAAGACAAAATCAGTTTGTGAACTTGTTTGTGACATAAGATTTGGTGCCGGCTTAACTGGCAGTTTGGTAATGCGTTTAAGTGCTTTGTAGACCTCTTGTCTGTAGGCAAATGATGCATTGACGCAATTACCAATTGCAGTGCCGCCGATGTTTAATTCGTAAAGGTAGGGGAGAACACTTTCAATTCTTGTCCTGCCGCGTTGAATGGTTGCGGTATACGAACCAAATTCTTCACCCAATGTCGTCGGAACTGCATCCTGCAGATGGGTTCTGCCGAGTTTGGCAATGTGACGAAATTGGTTTTGTTTTTCTTCAAACACACTAGTCGTTTCATTTAACGTTTGTAAAAGAGTTTTGGCAAGACGCGCACTGGCGATTTTTAATGCTGACGGCCCGACATCATTTGTTGATTGGCTTTTGTTGACATGATCATTTGGGTGAACTGTTTTATTGATACCCTTATTCATAAGTATCTCAGTTGCTCTTGCGGCGATGACCTCATTGAGATTCATGTGAATTGATGTACCGGCACCACCCTGAAGACCCGGAAGGGTAAATTGATCATCAAAATTTCCTTTTCTGACTTCGCGTGCGGCTTTGATGATAGCAAATGCGATGTCTTCATCCATTTCGCCGGTATTCATATGGGCAAAGGCTGCGGCTTCTTTAATATCGGCCATCGCGATGAGGATGTCTTTGTGCGCAGGAGTCGAGGTGAAGGGGAAGTTTTCGTGTGCTAGTTTTGTCTGATACGAATAATATGTTCGTCTGTTTTTCATTGTAAAAACAAAGAATCGCCACTCATACTTAGGTAATTTAGCTGTAAGTGCGAATGACGATGCTACTTAGAAATTATTCCAAAGAACTTGGTTGGTTACTTCGTGATGATAAATAACTTCAGAATCTTTAACGAGTGTTCCAAGTGCCTTTGGACTTCTGTCGGCAGCTGCTTGTTTAAATGCTGCATATTTTTCTTTATTCTGTGCGCCGAGAATTGTTGTTATAAAGTCACTTGATTTGAAAAGCCTAATTGCATCATTAATGTTGTCTGGAAGGAAACGCATTCTGTCGCGCTTTTCTTCATTCTTTTGCAGTTTGGTTCCGTGTTTATGTACTTGCAGGATGGTATAAAACCACATATATGGATTGGCATCAGGTGCAACTGAGCGGATTTCAATTCTTGATGTTTTTTCATTTCCGACGGGAATTCTGATCATTGATCCGCGGTCGAGTGCTGAAACTTTGATTTGGTTTGGTGCTTCAAAGTGCGGATCAAGTCTTCTATATGCATTAACTGATGAATTCATAATCAAACAAATTTCTTGTGCATGGTTTAAAAGCTTCATGATTAAATCCCATGCGACATCAGAAAGTCCTTCCTGGCCTTTTGGATCATGGAAAATATTTTTGCCGTTTTTAGCGAGTGAGAAATTAGAATGCATTCCAGAACCATTGATACCGATTACTGGTTTAGGTAAAAAGGTTGCAGTCATGCCCATTGTTCGTGCTACCTGACGGCAGACGAGTTTATATAACTGGATCTGATCAGCTGCTCTGACAATCTCTGAATAAGAGAAATTCATTTCAAATTGTGAAGGAGCAACTTCAGGATGATCTTTTTCATTGCGGAAACCGAGGGCTCTTTGTACTTCTGCTGCTTTATCGATAAAGGTACGAAGTTTATCCATTGGGAGCGAATGGAAATATCCGCCCGTTGAGATAAGTTTGAATCCATGACTCATTGCGTAATCCTGCTCAGCATTAACACCGTCAACTAAAAATCCTTCAATTTCAGGTGAAGCAAAAGCCGTCAAACCGTCTTTTTTCTTAAGCTGCTCGGTGTACAGTTTTAATTGACCACGAAAATCAGATTCATACGGGGAGCGATCTCTATTGAGAACCGATGCAAAAACCATTATTTTCCCAGGTCCAAAGACATCTGCCGGTAAATATCTGACACTGGACCAATCAACATCAAGTCGCAAATCGGACTCTGATTGAGCTGAAAATCCTCGAATTGAAGATCCATCAAACGTTAAATTGCTTAAAGAATCAAGTAAAAATTTCTTATCATAATCAAGCATATGGAAGCGGCCTTCAATATCGGTGAAACATACGGTTACAGCCTTTATGCCCTTTTCTTTTTTGAGAAACGTTGTAAATTCTTTTTCGAGTTCTTTGGGGGAAAGAGTTTCTGCTTTTGCCATGACATCAAGATTCATTTCTTCCAACTTGTCATATGGTATTTCGAGGAATGATGCTAATGTTTTTGTTTGGGAATCCATAGATTAAAAAATATTATTATTAACTTAAATATACATTAGAATAATATTAATGTCAATAGTTTAAATTTAAAAAAGCATGTATTAATATTTTCATGTAAGTATATAGAAAGTTAGCCTTAAAGAATATTCTTTAGCAAAAGGGGCGTAGGTGTAGTATAATTTTTGTAATGAAGAAAATATATCTCTCAGTAATAATACCTTGTTATGATGAGATGGCTAATCTGCAGAAAGGTGTTCTTGATAAGATTGAACACTTCCTCGAAAAGAAAAAATTCGCTTATGAAGTGATTGTTGTCGATGACGGCTCCAAAGATGGCAGTGTTGCGTTTCTTAAGAAGTTTATTAAAGATAACCCTCATTTTATACTTATTCAAAATCCACATTATGGTAAAGCTGGAGCTGTTACAACCGGCATGCTTAAGGCAACAGGTTCGTATCGTTTGTTTACCGATATGGATCAAGCAACCCCAATTGAAGAAGTAAATAAATTACTGCCGTTTCTTGAGAGTAAAGAATATGATATTGCAATAGGTTCACGAAATGACGTGCGTAAAGGTGCTCCAGCAATACGACTACTTATTTCCAAAAGCGCTATTCTGCTTCGTAAAATGATCATCGGAATTCGTGAAATTTCTGATACGCAGTGTGGTTTTAAACTCTTCACGAGTGAAGCAGCAGAAACAGTTTTTACAAAATTCCGTGATTTAAAAGAGGGATTTACGCAGGTGAAGGGAACAGCGATTACTTTTGGACTAGATATTGAAATTCTCTACCTAGCCAAACAAAAAGGTTTTAAAGTAAAGGAAGTAGGTATCGAATGGCTGCATGTCGAAACGAGAAGAGTTAACCCAGTCAGTGATTCAATTCAAGGGATTAAAGATTTACTCCGTATAAAAAGGAACATTTTAGCTGGGAAGTATAGTTAGGTGATGTGGATGGGTGTTAGAAAGTGGCATATGTTTGGAGTCTTAATAAAATTACAGAATAGAGAAAAAATACTTCTTTTCCTTTACAGCATTGTACTTCTAGGATTATTTCTTTATTCGTTTACTCAGGTAGATTTGAGTCTTACATTCTCCCGAATAGAAGTCCTACGCACAATCACGACTGCATTCCAACGCATAGGCTATTTTGACAGGCCGCTATCGACACTTCTTTATATAAGTATTGTTGTACTTCTTTATATATTTTATGCTGTAATTCTTCGATTAGCTCACAAGAAGAAAATTGGCAAACCGTTCGTCTGGTCATCGATAATTATTTCGGCACTTCTTTTAGTTTTTTCCTACAATGCATTTTCGTATGATATGTTTAATTACATTTTTGATGCAAAGATTGTCACGCAGTATCATGAAAATCCATATGAACATAAAGCACTTGATTATCCGGGGGATCCGATGCTCTCTTTTATGAGATGGACTCATCGAGTATATCCGTATGGTCCGGTTTGGCTTGGTATTTCTCTGCCTTTATCATTTGTAGGTATGCAGTTTTTTCTACCGACATTTTTTCTTTTCAAATTCCTTATGGTAGCAAGTTTCATAGGATGCTCTTATTTTATCGGTAAAATCTTTCAAAAACTTGCACCAGATAGAGAAGTTTTTGGTTTAATTTTCTTCGCGCTTAATCCATTGGTACTGATTGAAAGTTTGGTGAGTGGACATTTAGATATTGTTATGATGTTTTTGAGTCTGTGGGCATTTTATTTATTACTGACTAAAAAATATATTTTTGCATATATCCTCTTTGCTTTATCTGTTGGTGTGAAATTTGTTACTGCTTTTATCGCACCGGTTTTCCTCCTGATGCATTTGTTCTTGTGGAGAAAAAAAGAATTGCATTGGGAACCGCTCATGACAATTGGATTGCTGCTTATGGTCATAGGTGTATATGTGGAATCTACAATTTCAAATTTTCAACCATGGTATCTCCTGGCAATATTTCCTTTTGCAGTTTTTCTCGCGCATAGATATTACGTTCTTATTCCTTCAATAATTATTTCTTTTGCAGCATTATTAAATTATGTACCGTATCTTTTTGTTGGGAATTGGGACAAGCCAATCCCTCAAATCTTATCTGATATAAATTTTTTCAGTTATAGCGTATCTTTTTTTGTTTTCGCTGTTATCTTCTCTTACAAACAATATGCCTTTGTAAAAGCGCATAAAAAACAAAAGCTCACAAAAAAACTATGAAACAAAAAGTATTTCTTTTACTCGTCGTCCTTTTTTCAATACACCTAGGTTTTCGGATATTTGAATATAGACAAGAATATCTTACCCCATATGATCCGGATTTCTGGAAAGAACGTTACGAATATTCTCAATGGAGTACCAAGCCCGCATGTGAGAATTTAGACCCGCATGTGAATCCATTTACCTGCGTCTGGGACGATCATTGGTATGCAAAAAGTGAAGAGGGGAAAAAAGGCAATGATTTTAAAAAGCAATCAATTGGTGATGATAGTCTCTATACCTATGCTGGGTGGGAATATATCCATGGACGTGATCCGACATTACTCAATGCAGAAGTTCCACCTTTTGGGAAATACCTTATCGGTTTATCAGAAGTTGTCTTTAAAAATCAAAATATATTTGCTCTTTTAAGCGGTCTTTTTGCACTTGGTGCACTTTATCTTTTTAGTATGCAAATATTTAAAGATCGCGTGCTTTCTTTTCTACCAGTACTCTTTTTCTCATTTGAACCGCTCTTCTATACACAACTTCGTGCACCGTTTCTCGATTTACTTTTCCTTGGATTGTTACTTCTTGCAATGACTTTTCTTATTAAAAAGCAGTTAATCAGATCTTCAATTATGCTCGGTCTTGCGGCGGCTACTAAATCTGCTGCATCAACTTTCCCACTTGTCATAGCTTTATCAGTTTTCTATCTCATACTTACGAAGCAATATAAACTTTTTAAAAAGTACACGATTAGTTTACCTATTGCAGGCGTGGTCTTTACCGTAACGTATATTCAATTTTTTATTCTCGGCAATTCTTTTACTGAATTTCTGGGTGTTCAAAAATGGATTATCAATTTCTACAGCAGTGGTGCACAAGGATCATTCATGGCTCCATGGGAAATATTATTTACTGGTAAATGGCATACATGGTGGGGGGAGTATATGAATGTCTCAGAATGGCATCTTGGATGGCCTCTTCTTGTTCTGCTCTCACTTTATGCACTCTATAAGATTATTCGTGAACAGATAAAAGAGCCTATTGTGTTGTGTGCAATTTGGATTATTATTTATTTGATTTTCCTATCAGTTGTTCCAACATGGCCAAGATATTTGCTAGTCGTTCTGCCGTTTATGTATAATCTTGCTATATGGAGCCTTATGAAAGAAAAAAAACATCTTAAAGCAAAGAAAAAACACCTATGACGCGATTACATAAAAAACAAATTCTTTGGATCCTTGGTTTTGGATTTCTTGCAGTATATCTTTTTACCAGGCTTGCAAATATTACAGCTTTTCCAATTTTTACTGATGAAGCAATTTACCTTCGTTGGGCGCAGATAGCTGGAAATGATCCTGATTGGATTTTTATTTCGCTCACTGACGGAAAGCAACCACTGTTTGTTTGGCTAGCCATGCTAAATATGTATGTCATTTCCGATCCACTTCTTGCTGGCAGACTGGTTTCTGTAATGGCAGGTTTGGCTTCTATGGTGGGATTATTCTTTCTCACAAAAGAATTATTCCGTAGTAAAAAAATTGCTATTGTTGCGTCATTTCTGTATTTACTCTACCCATTTGCACTCGTTTATGACAGGATTGCGCTCTATGATTCGTTAGTTGCGGCATTTATTATTTGGTCGTTATATATAGAAATTCTTCTGGTAAGAAAACGAGATTTTCGTTTAGCAGTTTTGTTGGGTGTCGTTATTGGGATAGGACTCCTCAATAAATCAAGTGCAAATTTTGCAGTAATTCTCCTTCCATTTTCACTCTTCCTCTTTAATTTTAAAGATAAGGTTTGGAAAAAGAAATTAATAAGATGGGGTATCTGTGCCTTTATCGCGGTTTTTATCGCGCAAGCAATTTACGCGTTATTGCGTCTCTCACCATTCTTTTATATCGTAGCTCAAAAAGACGCAGTTTTTGTTTATCCATTTAATGAATGGATTCAGCATCCATTCACTTTTCTTACTCCGAATATCATTACGCTTTGGGGATGGCTTGTTGATTACACGGAGGTACCTGTCCTTATTTTTATTTTTGCTTCTTTTTTTATCGGCAAAAAATATCTGAGAGAAAAATTATTACTCTTTGCTTGGTTTATCATTCCATTTATTGCACTAGCGACATTTGGTAAATTATTATACCCTCGATATATTTTATTTATGACAATGCCGCTTTTAGCATTAGGGGCATTTTCTTTTTATACCATTCTTCATGGATTACCTAATAGGTGGATAAAAGCTGGAATTCTCTTTGTTTTTATGCTTCCATATGTCATTACAGATATGTTCATTCTGACAGACTTTGATAAAGCTTCAATCGCAAGATCTGATCTTAATCAGTATTACAGAGCATGGCCTGCTGGGGGAGGAGTTGCTGAGACAGTTGCTCTTTTAGAAAAAGAAAGTAAAAACAAAAGAATATATGTAGCGACTGGCGGTACGTTTGGTCTCCTTCCATACGCACTTGAAATTTATTTGCATGACAATCCAAATATAACTATTGAAGGGATATGGCCAGTTGAAGATAATCCTCCTCAAGAACTTATTGAAATGAGTAAAAAAATGCCAACATATGTTGTTTTTTATCAATCGTGTTCAAGTTGCAGATTTACAGGTGAAGCTCCAAAAGCATGGCCCGTTAAAAAGATATATCAATATCAAAAGATAGAAAAGGATACATATCATACTGTTTATCAGTTACTCTCAGAATGAGAAAATATAAAAGTTACCCAAAAGACCACGTATACAAGAGTAAAGATGTATAATTTAAAAATGAACTATTTTAAAAAATATGCTGCCCTAATACTCGTTATTGTACTTTCTTTCTTTGCTGTCAAACCACTTTTTTCTGCAGGATTTTTTCGAGTACACGACGATACACAAGTAGCGAGAGTTTATGAAATGAAAACTGCACTTGCCGATGGTATGTTTCCAGTACGTTGGGTTCCAGACCTGGGTTATAACTATGGATATCCAATTTTTAATTTTTACGGCCCGCTTGCTTATTATGTCGGCGGAATTTTCAATCTGCTCGGCTTTGATAGTTTAATCGCCACAAAAATTATGATAGGACTAGGGACACTTCTTGCCGGAATCTTTATGTATCTTCTAGCTAAAGAATTCTGGGGCAAAATTGGAGGGATTGTCGCAGCAATGCTCTATATGTATGCTCCGTATCACGCACTAAATATTTATGTACGTGGAGCAATTGGGGAGTTATGGGCATATGGATTTCTACCACTTGCGTTTCTTGCACTCTATAAAATCTTTGAGAATGTAACAAAAAAAACTGACTCAAAATCAAAAACCAAAAGTCAAAGCAATGTATGGTATTGGATTGCTGCTGCTGCTTTAGGGTACTGTGCGATTGTTGTTTCTCATAACCTGACTGCCATGATGGTAACCCCATTTTTGTTTGGTTTTGCAATCTTGCTCTATTCTATCGCCAGATTTAAATTTCAGACTATTAAATCATTTTTTATTCTTCTGAGTTTTCTTCTTGGTATTTTGCTCTCTGGGTTTTATTGGCTGCCAGTCCTCTTTGAAATGCAATACACCAACGTATTATCTGTTGTTGGCGGTGGCTCAGATTATAAAGATCACTTTCTCTGTCTCAGCCAATTATGGGAAAGTCAGTGGGGATTTGCAGGTTCGGCACCTGGCTGTTTAGACGGGATGTCTTTTAAAATTGGCAAATTACATATTCTCTTAGCTTTATTATCTCTCATCCCTTTATATATCTATCGAGCGCAAAAACGCGTGCGCTTCGCAATTCTCTTATCCATACTGGTTGCAGTCTTTTCGATTTTTCTAACTAGCCAATTTTCTAAATTTATTTGGGATAGCATTCCGCACATGGCATTTTTTCAATTCCCATGGAGATTCTTACTCCTTATAACTTTTTGTCTTTCGTTCCTGGGAGGGGCGATCTTTGTACTCTTACAGAAAAAATCAACAGTGCAGATTGCGGCAGGAATCGTTATCATAGCAGCGATTATTGTTTTTAACGGAAAATTATTTGCCCCTGATAAAATTTATGAAAAAACAGCAAAAGACTTTACGAGTAAAGAAGAATTAACATGGGACATTTCTCTCATTTCGGATGAGTATATGCCAAAAGGATTTCAAAAACCAGTCAGTATTAAGGATGTTCCAAAACAAAAACTAACAGAGAATAAAAATATTAAAGTAATTTCATATAGTGAGAAGACGACCATCATCAAAGCAGAAATCGAGGCAGCAAAACAAACTGAAGTATTACTTTCCGTTGCTTATTTCCCGGGCTGGCATGTCTATATAGACAATAAGCAGCAGGAATTTAAATATTTTAAAAAAGGGCTTCTTGTGAATGTTCCTCAGGGAAAACATACGCTTGAAGTTATTTATACACAAACGCCAATTGAAATGCTGGGGAATGCATTATCTCTCACTGGAGTTATTGTACTGCTAGCTGGTATAATCCTTTCCAGAAAGGTTAATAAACGTGGCTAAAAAACTCTCCGAACTCTCAATCTTCTTTCCTTTTTGGAACGAAGAAGAAAATATTGAACAAACAGTTAAATCAGCAATTAAAACTGCTGAAAAAATTGCTTCAAAATGGGAAATCGTTATGGTTGATGACGGTTCTTATGATGATACCTTGAAAATTGCCAAAAGACTTGCTAAGCAAGATAAAAGGCTGCATGTTGTTTCACATCAGCCTAACCGAGGATATGGTGCTGCCCTTAAAGCTGGATTTGAAAACACGAAATATAATACTGTTGTTTTTACTGACGGTGATGGGCAATTTGATTTTTCAGAGATATCAAAATTTATTGAAGAAATTGATAAAGCTGATGTTGTCATTGGTTACCGAAAAAAACGGAGAGATAAAAATCTTTTTAAACGATTATTGTTAATGTATTTATTAAAAGTATGGGATTTAGTTCTTTTCAGATTTTACTTCAAGGATATCGATTGTGCTTTTAAAATGTTCACACGGCACGCTGTTGATACAATTTTACCGCTTCGTTCAGAAGGAGCACTGATTTCAACTGAAATTCTTGCTAAAGCAAAAAAGAAAGGACTAAAGATCAAAGAAATTGGAGTAACTCATTACCCAAGAGAACTTGGGCATCAAACTGGAGCAAATCTGCCGGTTATCATGCGGGCTGTTCTCGAAAGCCTCATTCTGTGGTACGATTTACATTATGGACGAGCATGAACTACTAGGGCTTGGCAAAAAATCGGTGCAGGGAGTTTTGGCGCTGATTTCAAGGACGTTTGTGCTTCAAATTATTCAAACTACTGCTTCGCTTATTATTCTCAGTGTTCTCGTTCCTGCTGATGTGGGTATTTATGTTGCAGTTATCGCAATTCAGCGGGTGATCAGCTTCTTTACAGATTTTGGTTTAGGTGCAGCTTTGATACAAAAAAAGGGGGATTTAACTGATAATGATATAAAAACGAGTTTCACACTTCAGTCGGGTATTACGCTGCTCATTTTCCTTGGTGTTCTTGCCTTTCGTGATCAACTATCATCATACTTTCAATTGGGTAATGCCGGTGAAGGATTATTGGTGGCTTTAGTGGCTACAATATTTATTTCTTCGTTCAAAACAATTCCTTCGATTATTCTTGAGCGAAAAATTAAATTTGAAAAACTTATTATTCCTCAAATTGTAGAATCATTGGTATTTAATGTCTTGTTAATTTTTCTTATTCTTCAGGGATATCGTTTGGAAAGTTATACCTATGCATTCTTGGTTTCGAGTATTATAACAGTCCCAATTTATTACGCGATAGCTCCTTGGAAAATACGCATAGGAATTGACAGAGAATCTTTACATCATCTGAAATTTGGTGCACAATTTCAAGCCAAAAATATACTTGCTACAATAAAGGATGATATGTTGACTGTGATTCTGACAAAGTTTCTTTCTTTCACAGAGATTGGTTATATTGGTTTTGCGCAACGAATTGCATTTATGGCGTATAGATATATTGTTGATAGCGTCACCAAAGTAACCTTTTCTGCATACTCACGCATTCAGGATAATACCGAAGTCTTGAGAAAAGCAATTGAAAAATCTTTCTTTTTTGTCGCAAGTCTTATGTTTCCAGTTTTAACGGGTGTCATGCTTACCATGCCATATATTATCCAGTATTTTCCTCAATGGCATAAATGGGAACCAGCAGTGATGAGTTTGATATTCTTCTGTCTCAATGCAGCAGTTTCCTCACTCTCTGGCATACTGGTAAATATACTTGACGCGACAGGAAGAGTGAAAACAACACTTAAACTCATGGTTATCTGGACTATTGGTACGTGGATTTTAACACCGATTTTAATCTATTTTTATGGATTTAACGGGGTTGCGATTGCGACCTTTGTTATCTCGCTTACTATTCTCTACACTGCAAAACTGGTCAAACAATCCGTACAATTCAGTTTTATTGAAAGTATTTATAAGCCTTTGTTTTGCACAGTAGTAATGGGTATAATTGTTTTTGCCGGCACCAAATTACTGGTACACGATTTTCTCAGTTTGGGGCTCGTTATTTTACTTGGAATTGTAACATACGTTTCAATTTTTTACTTTTTTGCTAAAAAGGAACTTTTTGCAATAAAACGGTTACTCTTTAAAAAACATGAATAAACCATCTATTTCGGTCGTAATGACTGTCTTCAACGAAGAAAAACGAATTAAGGATTGTTTGGAATCAGTAAAATGGGCTGATGAAATAATTATTGTCGATGACGAATCAACTGACAAAACGATCGAAATCGCCAAAAAATATACTTCACATATTTTTCCTCATAAAAATATGGGTTTTGTAGAACCTTCACGAAATTTCGCGATTAGTAAGGCAACAGGGGACTGGATACTTGTTGTGGATGCGGATGAAATTGTACCGCAAAGTTTAGTCTATAAGCTTCAGGAGATTGCAGAAGGCACTTCTAAAGCTGAATGTGTTCGAATACCGAGGAAAAATATTATTTTTAATAAATGGATGCAGCATACTGGTTGGTGGCCTGATTACAACATTCGTTTTTTCAGAAAAGGTAAAGTAACATGGCCCAATAAAATTCATGCTCAGGCGGAAGTGCATGGATTAGTTGTCGATTTAGGACCGCATGAAGAAAATGCTCTTACTCATTTTAATTATGATTCGATTTCACAATTTCTTCGTAAACTTGATAATTATACGTCAATAACTGCACGGGAACGCATAGAAGAGAATAAAGAATTCCATTGGCGAGATATTCTTATGCTTCCCGTACATGAATTTCTTAGCAGATATTTTGCCAGAAAAGGTTATAAAGACGGACTTCATGGTTTAGTGCTTTCACTGCTTGAAGCGTTTTACGAATTCATTACATGTCTCAAAGTATGGGAACGTAAAGGTTTTGCTGAGGTGCAATCAGAAGATGTCATAAAGGGGTTTGAAGAATCGGTAAACGAATCAACAAAACAGCTGCATTTTTGGTCTTATGATAAAAAGATTGGAGAAGAGTCGACAAATTTAAAAAAACAATTTTATAAAATCCGCAGAAAAATAGGTTTATAGATAAAAGCTTATAGTATCTATTGACTTTATTTCCTGAGCTGTTATAATAAAATTACAATTTAATAATAAAAGCGTTTGACCGGAGTCACGATCCGGGAGCTGAAGGCCAAAATGCCTTACGGAAGTTGAACCGTTAAATACAACAGACGATGTCGCTATCGCGGAGTCGCCGTTAAGAGCCTAGTTTAGCAATAGATTAGGAATAAGGATGGGACCGCGGAAGGTCCTTTTTTTGTACCTTTCGTTCCTTATTTATTACGTTTCGTAATAAGTAGTGAACGAAAGGTTTTTTTGTGGAAAAAAAATTAAAGAAAGGAGGATTAATATGACTGAAAAATTTAATAGAGTGCAAATTGCAGTTCCAACAGGTGAATTAGGAAAGCCGGTAAATATGCAATTACGACGTGCGGGTTTAGCAATTCCTGTTGAGACAAAGCAGAATCTTGTAACAGTTGATCGCTTGGGAATTGAAATGTTGCTTATTCGTCCGAGTAGTGTACCTGAAATTGTTACTAGTGAAAGAACAAAGACAAGAGCGGGGATAACAGGAGGTGATATCCTTTGGAATGCAGGAATGAGAGAGCAAGGCGAGCCTATCCCAACTATTCCGAATAGCGGGACATTATTTATTGGAGTCACTAACTCTTTGAGAAATCGGGTTCTTGACGAAAAAGGCAGAGAACCTGTATCCGATGATTTAAGAGGTAGTACCATTGTTACCAAATTTCCAGGTATTGCAGGAGATTTATTTGCAGATACTGTTGAGGTTTGGGCAATGCCTGGTTCTACAGAGGCGCTTCAGTATGCAGTTCCTGGATGTGATGGTATTCTAGATATCACAGCAACAGGAGCTGCTGTTGCGGCTAACAAATTGCATATTGTTAAACTTCTTATGGATCCGGTCGATGTGCGAATGGTTGAGCAGCCAGGGCTTTCCAGTCTTGAAGAACGTATCATCGCGGATTTCAGAGATATGCTTATTGAAGCAGAAGAAAACACGAGATTTCCAGTTTATGCTTAGTTTGATACAATAGCAATACATGATAAAGATTTCAGCTATTATACTTACTAAAAACGCAGAAGAGTTGATTGCAGACTGTCTTGATTCTGTTTCTTTTTGTGATGAGATAATTGTTATTGATGATAATTCAACCGATCGGACAGTTGATCTAGCAAAACATATGGGGGCCCATGTGTTCTCAGATGAAGCAAAAAGTTTTGCTGAAAAACGGAATTTCGGACTGAAAAAAGCAAAGGGAAAATGGATACTGTATGTTGATTCAGATGAGCGGATATCTCCTGAGTTGAAGACAAGCATTCAGGATCTCGTTGCAAAAGAGCGATCAACAGTTAGTGCTTACCGGATAAAAAGAAAAAACTTTTACTTTGGAAATCATGAATGGCCATATATTGAAAAACTTGAGCGGTTATTCAAAAAAACAAAACTGCAGGAGTGGTATGGTGATTTGCATGAGACAGCAAAAGTTGATGGAGAAATTGCAGATATTGAAGACGGATTTCTATTCCATTACACGCATCGTGACTTAACGTCTATGGTCGAAAAAACTATCAAATGGTCAGATGTTGAGGCTGATTTGCGACTAAAAGCAAATCATCCTAAAATGTCAGGCTGGAGATTCTTTCGTGTCATGCTAACTGCCTTTTATGGTTCGTATATAAAACAAGAAGGATGGCGAGCGGGCACTGCAGGACTTGTTGAAAGTATCTATCAATCATTTAGCATGTTCATCACCTATGCAAAATTGTGGGAGAAACAGAATAAAGTGCACTAAGTGCTTTTTTTAAGACGAAAACTCTCTATTTTTGTCCACTTCCCACATAAATCATCAGGTGATAATGCCTCAATCTTATAATCTTCAGCTTTTTTTATCCATATTTGTCCAGGTACAAAACGGTTTTTGCACAGCTGATCGTTAAAAACTCTATAATAATCATGATTATCTCGTGGTGATGGAAGTACTATTACTTGTGGTCCCATATTCTTCACTTTGAGATTTGCAGCATATGCTGCATAGTTATTTTCTAAATTACAGTTTGCAGCAAGATCTGGTGATGCAACAATGACACGTCCTGGTTGTATGGTACCTGCGTGTTTACACTCGTTGGTAAATGTAAAATTGTTATATGTATAAGTACCTTGGCGAGGATTTGAAAGAATTTTTTGCCAATCTCTTATTGTACTGCTATTGATAAGCCTAGCTGAAAATGCAGTCACACGAATTGAATTATATGGTTCATTTGCAAAAACAATTACAGGAATACCTTCATCATGTGTGCTTGCAACATAGCCAGACGCTAATCTTTCTTGGAATAATGATGTATCTATATTATTGATTGGAAAACGGAAGAAATACATGTGTTGAAATCGAAAAACACTAAACAACAAAGCAGTAAGCAATAGGGTTACCATTATTGGTTTGCCAAAATACTTTTTTGCAATGAGTATATATACTCCAAATGCAGAAAATAGTATCAGAATTGGAATAAGGAGCCCTGAACGGAGTGCGACAGATGTGTTTGTATGAATAACGACAGGAATAACCGATATAAGTATAAAAATATGTAAAAAGATAGTATCCCGTGATTTATATTTACTTGCCCACAAGAAACCTATGATAATCAACGGCAGCTGAATAATATACAAAAAGCCGTGTTCCCAAAGACCTAACACATACGATTTATCATATCCATTAAAAAAGAGCATTGCCGGGTCAAAAGACTCTAAAAAATTATTCTCTATTTGATCACTAACGACCGTACCTTTATTTACAAATACTGAATTGTATCGATTTTCTAAACTACCCTGTCTCACAGCATTCACTTTTTCTGTTGCGCCTTCAGTGTTGAGGATGGAGATTTCACTTGTTCGATTTCCATAGTGTCCCTCATTCAATCGATAACTGAATAATGCGAATGCGACAAGCCAAGAGAAGAGAATTAGAAGAATTGCATAATTTGAAATTTCCTTTATACCCTTTTTCGTAAAACTTGTTTTGATTGATGTTTTTCTATTCCAAAGAAATACTAGGATAAAGATGAAAGGAAAGAGCATTTTGTAACCGTGATACGTATAAAATGACGCGAGCATACAAAAAATTGTGAGTGCCAAATAGATAATTTTTTGTTTATTTTTTCTCTTCTCTAGCATTTGCCAGAAGAATACAATACTACTAATGAGCCATGCTAGTGCAACTGGTGCTTCATAGGCAGTTCTTGAAAGTAAAATATGCCATGGTGAGACCAGCATAAGCGCAAGAACTATGAGAGCAATTTTTCTCGATCGAAAGACCTGATAGACAAAAAAAGCAAATGCACCGGATGCTACAAAGCCTGCAATGATATTGGGTAACCGTGCTAGTGTATAGTTTGGAAGAGGTAGAAATGAGACAAAACTATGCCACAAGCCGCTTAATTCGGCAGTAAATGTATGTGTTTGCGTAGGATATAGTTCCCAAAAAAAATGTTCACCTTGTATATCTTTTCCTGTATAAAAAATACTGAGTCCATTTATCACATGGTCAAGCTCATCATAACTGATTGAAGCTGGGACAACTTGAATTTGATAGAGTCGCGAAAAAGCACCTAGTAAACAAAAAACAGAAAATATAATAATAAATAATAATCTCGTTTTCATCAGCTACTTTTTGTTAATAAATTCATATATAAAATATTGATCAGTATAGATAGCTTGTATACCTGATATTTTTTCTAAATCAGGAAAATTGTAGGGAGAAATGATATATCGAATACTCTTTTTTTGTAATATTTCTTTTACTTTTTCAGCGGATTGTAGTGTTGGATCAATGCGGTAATTAATGATAGAGGCATGATCATCTAAACGATCCTCTAGTTTCATGCCTGGGAATAAAATACCTCCATCAATAAGATATGCTCTTTTATTTGACAAAACAGCCGCAAGTGGTTCGGTGTAGTCATGCCAACTTTTTAATGACTCCTGAGTAGAAGATGTTCCAAGTTCGGGAAGTTCAAGTATTGTATCTGAATAAGTACCTTGATTACGAAGCGTCAATAAAGCTTTATATCGTGGTTCTGATAATTCATGTCTACTAGATGCATTTGTAATCATTGAATTTTGCATAGCAATTGCTGAGGGTATTGTCAAAACAATAAATATAAATGCAGTCAACCATAGTATGCTTTTTTTATGACGAAATTTGAGATTGATAAAAGCAGCGATGCCAAGTGAAGCGAATAGAGAGCAAAACATCAGATAATAATTTGTCATCTGAATCATTTCAAAGACCTTGCCCGTTTGTATAAAAAACAGTGGAAGTAAGACTGAAATAAGTAACATTACGAAAACTGATAGTGCAAAATTGCTCGGCCTTTTCTTCTGTCTTAACAAAAATAGAAGTGCAAGTATGCCAAAAAGCCTCGTTCCTAAATTGCCGATGAGAAACAAAAAGAGTCCCCATAGCTCAATCGGAATAATTTTAGAAAGAACACCCACTTTATAATAAGTAGCTATTTTCTCTTCATAACCAGCGCCGCTGAATCCTCCGAGCAGTTGATGCGTAGGCCAGAGAGGATACCAAATAAGACTTCCATGACCAAGAACAAAAAGACCGTAGGTAATTAAGAAAAGAAATCCTATGCATAAGAAAATGATGATGAGAAAGTATTTTTTCTTTAGGATTTCGTTACATGCTGTGACAATTAATCCTCCAAATAAAATTATTCCAGCATAGACTTTTATCATCGGTAAAATGCCTGCACCAAAGATAAAAGGTATCAGCCAGCGTTTCTCACGAGTTGTGATATATTTGTAAAGCAGACTGAGACAAAAAAATAATACTATTACAGAGAGCGTATATGGCGGATTAAAAAGTGATACTGCTGGTTGGAGCATCCGTAATCCGTCCTGAAGATTAATTTCCGGATGACCAAACCAGTGAAAGATATAGGCAAAACTACCCCCAAACATTGTGAGAAAAACTGCCCACATCGCAGCAGAGACTTTTTTGGACCAAAGATATAGCAACGTATAAGCACCCATACCCCAAAGAAAGCTCAGGAAAATTGAAAAAAATTGATAAAACAAATAAAACGGAGTGATAAAGAATAAATTACTTATTTTTGCAACGATAAAATCTGAGAAAAAATGATATCCCTTAAGGGGTACACCAGCGTAGGTCGGTATGTCAGGAGGAAAGTGTACTTTCATTTCCTGAATGAGTGCTAAATGCCATAAATCATCAAATCGATGTGATATCGTATTTCCGAATAATCCGTACAACATAAGCGGCGTACTAAAGATTACTGAACACGAGATAATAAACATAAGTGGTGCATATTCTTTTTTTTCAAAAGAAATTATATAGAGATTTTTTTTGAATGCGATTATTGATATTACGAGTAAAAGAGGCCAAGCTAATAGCTCTGCATTAATCCAGGAAAGTAAGTAAAGTACTATTGTAAAAACTGATAATCCTGCGACTATCGTGAGGAATAATTTTTCAATTCCTTGGAGTTTGATTTTGAGAAAGTGGAAGAAGACATTTCCAGTGAAATAGAAGCAGACTATGACTGCAATTATAAAAAGGACTGCCTCAAGGAAAAAATTTCCCATAGATAATATTAAGCTTATTATACGCTATTGTAGAGGTAAACTGTAAGATGTTACTTTGAAGATCTGCGGGTAAAGGTTTTTTCAAACCAGTGTTGTATATCTTTAAGCGTCAGTCGCTTTTTAGCAAATCTAAACAAATAAATTATTTCAAGGATTCCCAATGTATCAAGATTAAGAACGAGCATTACAATAAACCAGTTGCGCTGATGTGATTGCGCTGCTCTCCATAATGCAATTCCTTTCCATATCAGAATCCAGGTTGTAACAAAGTAAATAATTAGTGCCTGACCGAAGGGGATTGTAGGGCCAAAATTCATCGTGGAAATATCGTAACATGAGCTTAACACATATGCAAGCGCATAAAAAGCTGTTAGAATCTAGGTATGCGAATAGGAATTTTTGATCCATATCTTGATGATCTAGGTGGCGGTGAGAAATATATGATGACGATAGCAGAATGCCTATCTCAGAATCACGATGTGTCTCTTTTTTGGGAGAATAATGAAGACATCGAAGCGCTTAAAAAACGGTTTTCCATAAATTTGGATAGAATAAAACGCACCCAAAATATATTTTCATCTAAAACTTCATTGATCAAACGACTTGCGGAATCTAAAAAATACGACGTACTTATTGTGCTCAGTGACGGCAGTATACCTGTTGTCCTTTCAAAAAAACTTTTTTTACATATTCAACAACCTCTTGCGAAAAGTGAAGTGACTACCTGGAAAGGTGGGATAAAACTAAAACGAGTTAATAAAATTTTTTATAATTCCATTTTCACAAAGGCTTGCAATACGAAACTTTTTGGAAAGGTAAAAACAGAAATAATTTATCCTCCAGTTGCATTATATGCTCAAAAAACTCCAAAACAAAATATAATACTTCATGTTGGTCGATTCAGGACAGCAAATGTTGTGAGTAATGATTTTAAAAAACAACAATTTATGGTAGAGACCTTTAAACAGATGGTTGATAAAGGTTTTAAAGAATGGAAACTTGTTATCGCAACAAGTATTCATGATGAAAACGACGGGAAGTTTCAAGCAATGTTAAAGAGTGCAAGTCGCTATCCAATTGAATTTGCAGTGAATAAAACAAATAAAGAATTATGGGAGATTTATAATAAAGCAAAAATTTATTGGCATGCATCAGGATTCGGAGAAGATTTGCAGCTGCGTCCTCATTTGGCAGAACATTTCGGCATTTCAACAGTTGAGGCAATGGGCGCAGGAGTTGTTCCTGTTGTGATAAATGCAGGTGGACAAAAAGAGATCGTGCGAGATGGTGCAAATGGTCTGCTATGGAATACTCTAGAAGAATTACAAACAAAAACTATCGAACTTACCAAAAATCAAAAAATGTGGGAGCATCTTTCAGAAACTGCTCAAAAAGATGCAAAAGAGTACAGCAAAGAAATTTTTTGTAAAAAGGTAAACGATCTTCTTATTTAACCTGAATATACGTGACATTAAGCCAATTTTTACCTTTTACAAATTCTTTATCAGCTTCTCGATAATCAAAGAATCCATTGGCTTTCTTCATTTCATCTCCGGAGAGAACAAATATAAGGAATAATTTATCTTTTTCATACCTATAAAGCATCGCGTGCTTATTTTTTGCCACAATAGCTTGAGAGTTTAATCTATTTGAATCAAGTATCTCATCAATACTATTTGCTGTAGTTAAACTGTCTATACTTTCTAAATATGGTGATTCGAAAGAAAGGAACGGTGTTATAAAGTGCTTTTGCTGGAGAGGAATTGGTGAATCTGATAGGAATTCACTCAGAATTTCTTTGGGAAGGCCAGTCTTTTCATAGAGAAAATGTCCTGGAGAATAAAATTCCCTAAATTCCCAATAGTTTTGTGGATTAAATGGAGATTGGGTTTTAACCGCAGTACTATATGTTTCAAGAAGCATAGCTCGCTTCGGTTGAAAAAGAGAGCTTGCGACTTTGGGTTGAAATATAACAAAAGTGACGACTATTATTGCTCCGAGAATCCCATAGAGCAACCAAGGACTGTTCTTTAGTTTTTTCATTGTCTTAGGTATAATCATAAGCATGAGCCACAAAAAAAATAACCTCGCTCCGCTTCTCCTCATTGCTATTATATCAGTTTTTTCAGTTCTTGATCTTTTTATCCATGTCGGCAGATCTGCAAATATGGATGGTCTTGTACACATAACAACAGCTGCTCAATATACTGACGCATTCAAAAGTGGAGATTTTCCAGTGATGTGGCTAGATGGTTTTGCAAATTATGGAATGCCAATCGGCATGTTCTCACAGCAGGCCACTAGTTATTTGGGCATGTTCTTTAATTTGTTCACAAATGATCCTGTGCTTGCATATAACATTGTTGCGTTCATAGGAATTCTTCTTTCAAACGTTTTCTTCTATTATTTCTTGCGTCTTTATTTTGAGCCAAAATACGCATTTCTAGGAACTTTCCTTTTTAATTTTGCGCCGTTTAGGATTATTGATCTGTATATTCGTGGCGCAATTCCTGAAACATTTTCAACAATTCTATTACCGTTGACTCTTATTAGTATTTATCATCTGATCCAAAAGAAAAGTGTTAATGCATTTTTTCTTATGACACTTTGTCTAGCAGGTATTATCATCACACACCCTATGATGTTTGTAACATATGCTTTTCTTTTTATACCGTATTTTTTATTCAACGTTATTTCAGTTACAGGATTTCGTATAACAAAGAAGACAATTTTCTTTTTTGGATTATTTTTCTTTTCTATAGTTTTTGCGCTTGGTTTAACAGGATGGTATATTATCCCACTGACACAAGAATTAAAGTACTTTTATTACGGAAGTGAAAAAAATCATCTGGTTGCCAATCAATTTGTTGGGCTCATAAATTACTTTGATCCTAATTGGTATTATTTTTATAAGGATGATATCTTTTCAAGGGGACATTTTATACAGTCTGGTCTTATTGAAACAATTGGAGTACTTATTGGTTTGATAGTGGTTGTTACGAGACTCATTAAAGGCTCACTTAAAAAACAAATTACGCTTTTAGACTTTGCAGTTGTGACAGGGCTAATCATTATATTCTTCACGACACAGTATTCAGAAAGCTTTTATAAAATTTTTAGTTTCCTTGGGAATATTCAGTTTCCATGGCGCATGTTTTCAGCGTTTATTTTTATTCCGCCGATTATTATTATCGCACTCTTAAGTAAATTCAATAAAAATATATTAATTATTGCCATCGTCTTGCTCGTTTGTATTACTCGTTTCCCTCAACTTTACGGGAAGAATTTTACAGCATATCCCCAAAGTACATATACATTTACCACGATTAATCTTCACTCAAATAACATGAATACTATTTGGACAGGGGAGACAGAAACATACCCTGTTAAAAAAGAGCAAATAGAAATTGTTGGAGGAGAAGGCAAAATTCTTTCTAAAACTATAAAAAACTCGTCAAGAATGTATACGATTGAAGCTAAAACACCATTGCATATAGTTGACTATACATTTTATTTCCCAGGTTGGACGCTCTATGTTGATGGTCAAAAACAAGAGATACAATTTCAAGATCCAAATTATAGAGGTGTGATTACCTATACCGTTCCTGCCGGCAAACATGACATCAAATTACAGTTCGAAGATACCAAGGTGCGTATATTGGGTAAAGTCGTAAGTCTCATATTTGTTGTTATTGTTGCCGGTCTTTTTATAACGAGAAAACGATTGATGAAAATAATTATAAAATCGAAATAATCGTATCGAATTTTATAACAGCCTGCTATAATAATCATAATGAACATTAGTATCATCATTCCAAATTACAATGGTGCAGAAATTCTTAAAAAGAATTTACCAAAGGTATTGGAATCAGTGAAAAATTATAAAAATGGTAAAGTCGAAATTATTATCCCCGACGATCCTTCAACCGATAATTCAAAACAAGTAATAGCAGCTTTCATCGCAGGTATCAAAGAAAAACATGTCATTGGTAAAACAATCTCAAATACGGTTAAAAAAGAAGGAGGTTTTTCTAAAAATGTAAATAGAGGAGTTACACTTGCTAACGGTGATATTTTGATTTTACTTAATTCAGATGTCGCTCCACATAAAGATTTTCTCACACCGCTTCTGAAACATTTCGACGATGGTATCGTTTTTGCAGTAGGTTGTATGGACGAAAGCATTGAGGACGGTAAAACCGTTCTCAGAGGTAGAGGAATTGGTAAATGGCAGCGAGGATTTCTCATGCATAGTAAAGGAGACAACGATAAAAATACTACATTATGGGTAAGCGGAGGAAGTGGGGCGTTTAGAAAGAATATGTGGGATCGACTTGGTGGACTTGATCCATTATATAATCCATTTTATTGGGAGGATATAGATCTGTCATATAGAGCTTTGAAAGCTGGCTACCGATTAGTATTTGAACCTGAAAGTGTCGTGAGGCATGAACATGAGAAAGGTGCAATAAAAACTAAATTTAAATCAGCTCAGGTTCGTAAAATAGTTTTTCGAAATCAATTTATCTTTATTTGGAAAAATATAACGCAGCAGGGGTTACTCATTTCTCATATCCTTTGGCTACCATATCATTTCTTAAAGGCTTTATTAGCAAGAGATTGGATATTTATGGCTGGTTTTTGGGAGGCATTGGGAATGCTATCTCAGGTAAAGCAGTCAAGGGAGAAAGCTAGAAAAATTTCAGTTAGAAAGGACTCTGACATTCTGAGAAAATATACTTCATGAAGCTATCAATTGTAATGCCTGTTTTTAATGAAGAAAAAACAGTTGCACAAGTTCTAAAAAAAGTTGCAGATGTAAAATTTAAAGGAATAACAAAAGAGATAATTGTCGTTGATGATGGTTCAACTGATAAATCTGTTAAAAAAATCACTGCTACTGAAATTCCTGGTCTAAAACTATACGTTCATAAAAAAAACCAGGGGAAAGGAGCTGCCGTTCGTACAGGCATAAAATATGCAACAGGTGATTACATTGTTATTCAGGATGCTGATTTAGAATACGATCCAGCAGACATTGATAACCTCCTCAATCCAATTCGTGAAAAGAAAGCAGAAATTGTCTATGGCACGCGTTTGAATAGGCTTCCGGATTTTACGCGAGATGAGCGTACTTTTCAATTTTTTTCGCATTATATGGGAAATAAATTCTTAAGCCTTGTAACAAGTATTTTATATTCTCATTGGATTACTGATATGGAATGCTGTTATAAACTTTTCCCAAAAAAAGCTCTACATGGAACAGTGCTGCATGCTAGAGGATTTGAATTTGAACCAGAAATCACTGCAAAATTGTTAAAAAAAGGCTATAAAATAGCCGAAGTGAAAATTTCGACAAACCCACGAGGCTATAATGAAGGAAAAAAAATTAACGGTTTGACTGATGGTCCAAAGGCCCTCTGGACGCTCATAAAATATAGATTTGTTGAATAGACATATAGTCTCTTATATAATTACACTAACAATCATGTTACAAAGTCTTCTCAAAAATAAAAAATTCCTTCTATTTATTATTGTTCTTTTGGCTGGAATCTTACGCTTTTATCAACTCGGTGCGAATCCAATTGCATTAACGTGGGATGAAGTTGCATTGGGTTACAATGCTTATTCCATAAGTATCGATGGGAGAGATGAATTTGGAAAATTTTTACCCTATGAATATTTCCTTTCCTTTGGAGATTATAAACCGCCGGTATACGTCTACCTATCAGTGTTACCGATAATGCTTTTTGGACTAACAGAATTTGCAGTCAGATTTCCCTCGGCTTTTTTTGGCACCATTACCGTGCTTATTTCGTATTTTCTCGTAAAGGAAATATTTAGAAGTGATGAGAAAAAAGATGCAAAGACAAAAATTTTCTCTGAATATGTTGCACTTCTCACAACGTTATTGCTTGCAATTTCCCCCTGGCATATGATGCTTTCAAGAGCAGCATTTGAAGCAAATGTTTCCTCTTTTTTTATAATAAGCGGCGTTTGGCTTTTTCTTTTCTCTATTAGGAAAAAGCCTTATCTTCTTGTGCTGTCAGTTCTTTGTTTCGTCGCTTCAATTTACACATTTAATAGCACGAGAGTAGTCGCACCACTTTTGTTTTTGCTGCTAGCGAGTGTACATTTTAAATCCTTGTGGGCTTTGAAAAAACAAACAGTTACAGCGGCAGTTGTGGGTATCATTGCTTTAGCTCCTTTAGTTCCACATCTCTTAGCCCCGCAGGCAAAACTCAGATTTGAAGAGGTGAATTTCTTTTCTGATGTATCACTTGTCGAAACTTCTAATCAGCAGCAGGTAAATGATAATAATGCTTGGTGGTCTAATATCATTCATAATCGCAGGGTTATTTATACAAACGAGTTTTTTAAACATTATTTTGACCATTTCAATCCTAATTTTCTTTTTATTCAAGGTGATGGGAATCCTAAATTCTCAACTAAAGATGTTGGGCAGCTCTACTTATGGGAATTGCCATTCTTTTTTGTCGGGATGGTGTTTCTTTTTAGACAAAGAAAAGGTAAATGGTGGCTGATACCTCTTTGGCTTCTTATTGGCATCATCCCCGCAGCTGTTGCTCGTGAAACACCTCACGCGCTTAGAATTGAATCAACACTTCCTACCTGGCAAATATTTTCAGCTTACGGGTTAACGGTATTTTTATTATCATTAAAACGATATAAGGTCTTTGCTTATAGTTTACTCGCTGCAACTATTACATTATTTTTAATTTATTACCTGCACGGGTATTACACACATTATTCAAAAGAATATTCGCTGCAATGGCAATATACGTATAAGGAGGCTGTCCAGTATCTCAACGCACATAAAGATTCATATCAGCGAATACATATCGCAGATACACTTGAACGAGGATACATATACACGCTGTTTTATCAGAAGTATGACCCTCGTAAATTTAGGGAACAAGCAAAAATACGGGGGAACGATTTTGGATTTATGCATATTGACAGCTATGATAAATTTTATTTTACCTACAAAGTTGAAGATCTTCCGACAAACGGTCAAAAAACACTTTATCTCTCAAGCAGTAAAGATGTACCAGTAGGTGTGAAAGTATTAAAGAAGTTTCATTTAGTAAACGGCGACGAATACATTACAATTTATACAAGGTAACTTATGAAAAGAAAATACGTATTAATTTTATTGACACTCATCATTTCTATTGGTGCAGTTTTAAGATTATGGCAATTAGGTAATGTGCCGCCATCTCCTGATTGGGATGAAGCAGCACTAGGCTATAACGCATTATCTGTTTTACAAACCGGTAGAGATGAACATGGAGCGTTCATGCCAATTATTCTCCAGTCATTTGGGGATTATAAACCTGCGCTTTATATGTATTTGGCAATTCCGTCAGTTGCTCTTTTTGGACTTGATACGTTCTCAGTTCGATTACCATCAGCAATCTTTGGAATTCTTGCTTTACTAGGAACCTATTTCCTTGTCTCAGAATTATTCAGTTATAGTCTTAAAAATAATAACAAAAAAACTCTACCAATATTCTTTGCAATGCCTCTTGTTACGACAGCACTTCTTGCTTTTTCGCCTTGGCATATTCAATTCTCACGTGTAGCTTTTGAAACAAATATTGGGTTGACATTAAATATTTTCGGTGCACTCTTTTTTCTAAAAGGTTTAAAAAAACCATGGCTACTTGTTTGTTCAGCTATATGTTTCGCACTGAGTATGTATGCATATCATAGCGAACGTGTATTTGTGCCGCTTCTTGTGACTGCGTTATTTGTAATCTATTGGAAGAAGCTCATTTTGCTACAGAAGAAATATCTTATTGGTGCAGTGATGGTAGGAATTATTGTGATGCTGCCGCTTGTACAGTTGTCACTTATCGATGATCAAGTTTTTGCGAGGGCTAAAGGGGTTAGCGTTTTCTCTGAACAAACACCGATGATAATACAGGAGCGAGAAAGGCTTCTGGATGATAAAGAGAATAATGATCTTTTAGGAACACTCATTCATAACAGACGAGTTGTCTACGCGAAAGAAGTTGTCCTCAACTATACATCTCATTTTAATCTTAATTGGTTATTTATAACCGGAGATTTAGAAAGGCACCATGCGCCAAATATGGGAATTTTATATCTTTGGGAACTGCCATTTCTTTTAATTGGTTTCTATATGCTTCTTTTCGCCAATGTTTCTAAACATACAAAACTTTTTATTTTCGCTTGGCTTCTTATAGCGCCCATTCCGGCTTCAATTACAAAAGACGTTCCGCATGCAGTTCGGACACTTAATTTTTTGCCGACTTTTCAAATCATCACAGCGTTCGGATTACTTGGTTCGATTGCCTTTATGCTGAAATATCGTGTTAGAGTGCTTTTTTATATGTTCCTTTTCGGGATGATTGTTTTTAATGTATCTTATTTTCTTAATCAATACTTTGTTCAGCAGAATTATTTTTTCTCCAAATCGTGGCAATATGGTTATGCTGAAACGGTTTCAGAAGTAAATAAAGTTTCAGGCGAATACGATAAAATTATTATTTCTGATGTTTCACCGATGGATCAATCGTATATTTTCTTTTTATATCATTTGAGATTTTCACCACAAGATTTTCAAAGTCGAAAGGATAAACTCAAAAATAATTTTGCAAAATATGAATTTAGAAGACTTAATTGGGATACTGATAAAAACCTTTCTAAGACACTCCTTATTGGAGAACCAGGCAATTTCCCAGAAGATTTGAAGCCATTGAAAACTATCTATTATCTGGATGGGAAACCTGCTATAAACATTGTAGGTATAAAATAATGGCTGTTTCTGTTGTTCTCGCTACATTTAACGAAAGTAAAAATCTTGAAGCATGTCTCTCGTCAGTCAAAGATATTACTGATGATATTGTCATTGTTGATGGGTCATCAACTGATAATACAGTCGACATAGCTAAAAAATTCGGTGCGCGTGTTGTCGTAACGGATAATCCCCCCATATTTCATATTAACAAACAAAAAGCTATTGATTTAGCAAAATACGAATGGATTCTTCAATTAGATGCTGATGAACGGGTGAGTCCGGAATTAGGTCAGGAAATTATCAAATTGACAAAAATGAAAGATGACGAAATTGAAAAGTATCAGGAATCATTACCAAAAAGAAAATTATTTCTCAGACATCAAAAATTGTTAGAAAAAAGAGACGGTAATATTGGCACTATACATGGTAACTATGCTGCTTTTTTTCTTCCCCGACTCAATTACTTTTTGGGACATTATATGAGATATGGTGGGGTCTATCCTGACGGTGTTATTAGATTGATTAGAAAAGGCAAAGCTTATCTACCGTGTAAAAGCGTTCATGAGCAAATGACTGTAGATGGTAAAGTCGGTTGGTTGGAACATGATCTCTATCATGTTGATTCACCGACATTTAAGCGTTATCTTGAGCGTAATAATCGATATACAGATCTTCTTGCATCGGAGCTTAAAGAACAAAAAGTAAATCCCTTAACTCCTGTTAAGCAGCTCGTATTGTTGCCTGGTTGGTGGTTTGGGCTGACCTATGTGAGACACAAAGGTTATAAAGATGGCTGGCCTGGTTTTGTTTTTTCATTTTTTTCATCTTTGAGATTTCCTATTTCTTACATAAAAAGTTTAAAATGAAAACAACATCTCCTCGAGATTTTCTAAAATTTTTTCTTATTGCAGCAGCATATGTCCTTCCACTATTAATAGCGATAAATATTGTCTTCAGTGGTGGTTTTGCTTTTTGGTATGATCCAGCACGTGATCTGATACTTGCTACACAAAATCTACACAAATTAACATTTATCGGCCCGACAACCGGGATCCCCGGGATTTTTTACGGCCCATATTGGATCTGGTTATTAAGTATCGGGTTACTCTTTTCGCAAGACCCTCGTATTGTTATTTTTATTGCTTTGACAATTCCTTATTTTATTCTACTACCAGTACTACTTTGGAAGTGGCGTAATCAATTTGGATTCGTAACAATCAGCTCTCTTTGGCTGCTTTTTATATTGGGACCAGGTATGCAATATGCGACAAATCCTTGGAATCCATTTCCTGCACCATTACTGTTTTGTTTACTTATTACGCTTATTGCTCTCTCCAAAGATACGTTAAAGATAAAACTGAAGAATATAGATATCTTTCTTGTTGGTTTACTTTCAGGTCTAATTATTAATTTTCATATTTCTTTCGGACTTGCGGTCGCTGCAGGTGTCGGATTTTATTACATAATTTATAACGCTTTTTTCTCAAAGACTAAAAAAAGCAGAAAACAGATCTTTACGGATAGTATCTTACTCATGCTACTTTACTGTTTCGGTATATTTATCGTCTTTGTCCCATTTGTCCTGTTTGAAATAAGACATGGGTTTCATCAAATACAAACTGCCATTAATGTCTTCACAGCTAATGGATCGGTTGTGCTTGTGCGGGGTTTAAATGACTTGCAAATTTTAGAACAATTCGGTAACACGCTCGCAAATTTGCTAAAAATACCATTGGGATTTGCAGTAGTTCTATTGTTGGTTGGGTTAGGACTTCTGTATAACCAAAAAAAACAAGAAAAACTTCAACTGAATACTGCAGACAAAAAACTACTCCTATTGCTCGTAACAGTGACTATAGCCATGCTAATTCTCTATCTTACGTCAAAAAATCCCGTGTGGGGATATCATTTCATAGGTGTTGAAATTTTATTTTTGTTTTTGCTAGGTTTTATTGCAAGCAAAAGTAGTTTTTTTAAATTCATGCTCACAGCATGGGTAATAATCAGTTTATTACATCAACTACCAACGATCATCCAATCTTTTACAGATGACAGATTATCAAGCCCAACTCTTGCAAATAAAGAATACATTGTAAAACTTATTAAGAAAGATGCACGAGAAAAAGCGTATGAAGTATATGCTTATAATCCACCAATTTACGTATATGATTACTCATATCTTTTTAGCTGGATAGCTGGAAAAGATGTACCTTTCGATCCTGGTAGTTCTCCAGCAAGTGGAGATCTCGTATATATAATTGCACCTCAAAAAAGTGACATTAATAGTCAAAATTTTATTAATTACAGAACGCCTCCTACGCTATATAAAACTGATAAAACATGGATGATTCAGGATGGTACGAAAATAATGAAACAAATCAAAGTTACCAGTTCAGCACAAATATCAAAAGAATAAATATTTTGCTTTTTCTGGTACAATATACCTATGAATATTCTTGTAACAGGTGGTGCCGGATATATTGGAAGCAACATGGTTAAACGTCTTTTAGACGAAGGACACAATGTGACCATTGCAGATAGTCTTGAGCGCGGGCATGAACAATTTGTCGATTCAAGAGCAGTTTTTAAAAAAGGCAATTTACTGGATAAAGAATACATTACTGACCTTTTTTCAGCTGAACCTTTTGACTGTGTTATGCATTTCGCTGCATATATTGCAGTAGGCGAATCAATGCAACAACCAGGAGCATATTTCTCCAATAATGTGTTTACAACGATTTCACTTCTAGAAGCTATGAAAGAGCATGGAACAAAGAAGTTTATTTTCTCTTCAACCGGCACTGTCTACGGAACACCAAAAGTAAATCCTATACCTGAAACCCATACAAAAGACCCTGAAAATCCTTATGCCGAAAGTAAATTAATGGTTGAGACTGTGCTTCATTGGTATTATCAAATTCATGGTATTGGTTCAGCAGTGCTTCGCTATTTTAATGCGTCGGGAGCAGCACTGGATGCCAGTACAGGAGAGGATCACGATCCAGAGACGCATCTGATTCCAAATGCGATTAAAGCAGCACTTAGCAATACTGAATTTACTTTATACGGTGGAGACTATGAAACGAGAGATGGATCTTGTATAAGGGATTACATTCATGTTCTGGATCTTATCCAAGCACATATCCTTACTCTAAAAAAACTTGAAGAGCAAAACGGAGAATATATCTATAATGTTGGGACAGGCAAGGGTACAACCAATAAAGAAGTACTTGATATGGTCAAAAAAATCTCAGGTGTAGATTTCCCAATTAATATCAAAGAGAGACGACCAGGTGATGTACAGGAAACAGTTGCTGATTCTTCAAAAATAAACCAGGAACTTGGATTCACTCCGAAATATTCAGATTTAGAAACGATTATAAAAACTGCATGGGAATGGCATAAAAAACAGGCTACAAAATGAAAACTGTCCGCCAATATATAAAACCGTTTTTAGCCTTTGTGCTGATCCTGATTACTGTAGTAAATATAGGAACGGCTGTTTTTTCAGCAAAAGAAAAGTACATTTCAAGAGATCTTGATAAACGTTATGCTTCATTAAAATTTGCCTACGAAGATTCACAGTATGCAAATAAACATGCAAAATTCTGGATTCCTGATGAGGCAGTAAATACCTATGCAGGCGTCGCTTATGTAAAAGGAATTAGTCCAATTCTCATAGCAGTTGATACACCACCTCTTGGTAGATATCTTATTGGTATATTTGGGAACCTTTTCAACAACGAGAATATATTAACAATCATTGTAGGCGTCGTTGCTTTGATTTTTTTCTATTTACTTGGCACGCAGTTATTTTCTTCAAGAATTCTAGCCTTAGTACCTCCTGCGCTTCTTAGTTTTGAGCCACTCTTTAGGAACCAATTTGTTTTTACTCCACTCCTTGATCTAATGCAGCTTATGTTTTTATTACCAACTTTTTATTTTTTCAACAAAGCACTGGTTATGAAAAAGCATTACGCAAAAAATTTTGTTTTAGCAAGTATTTTATTAGGATGTTTTATTGCTACCAAATTTTTTGTAAGCGGCGTCACAATTATCACAGCTGCAGGTATCGTTTTACTTCTTAATTTCAATAAACGAAAACTGTTTCTATATACGGCAACAACACCACTCTCTGTTTTCGTATTACTACTTTCTTATGTCAGGGTGCTCTTTGATGATCCAAATATTCGAAGTTTTTTAGGAATACAAAAATATGTTTACCTCTATCATCAAAGTCAGCTTATGTTTCCATTTTCAATTTGGCCGTTTCTCTATCTTAATCAATGGTATGTTTGGTGGGGGGATAAACCAATTCTTTCAGAGGCCCAATGGACATTTATGTGGCCACTTACCACAACCCTAACACTCATTACATTTATAGCATACTTTATGAAAAAGCTTCCTAGAAAGCCTGAAGTTGAAATTCTCCTTGTTTGGTCAATCGTATATTTGCTTTTCTTTAGTGTTGGACAAATAACTGCAAGATATATCGTAATCCTTCTTCCGGTTATGTATCTCGTGTCCGTTTACGGTGTAGTACAAATAAGTACAATTTATATGCGAAGGGGTAAACATAAAAAATGAAAATTGCGATTGATATATCTCCTTTACAATCAGGGCACAAGGTTCGCGGTGTTGGTTTTTATCTCGAATATTTAAAAAAAGCGCTTGTTACATACTTGCCTGAAAATCAATATAATTTTTTCATAACATCAAAAGAGCTCCCCAAAGATATGGATCTTATTCATTATCCATATTTTGATCCATTTTTTTTAACACTACCTTTCAAAAAGCAGTATAAAACAGTTGTAACCGTCCACGATTTGACTCCTCTTGTCTTCCCAAAACATTTCCCCACGGGTTTGAAAGGAGCTATTAAGTGGCAGATTCAAAAATTTCATTTGCGTGGAGTTGATGCCATAATTACGGATTCACATGCATCAAAACGAGATGTTGTCAGCATTGCGGGTATTCCTGAAAATAAAGTATTTGTTATTCATTTGGCTGCGGGTGAAGCATTTAGAAAACTTAATACACATGAATTGAAAAGAGAAGACATACGAAAAAAGTATAGACTTCCAGAAAAATTTGCATTATATGTAGGAGATGTAACCTGGAATAAAAACCTACCCAGGCTTATGCAATCAGCGATAGCCACAGATATTCCTCTCGTAATGGTGGGTAAGGCTTTACTTTCAGAGGATTTTGATACAACGAATCCTTGGAATAGTGATTTAGTAAAAGTACAAAAACTTGCAGAAACATCATCAAATATCATAAGATTAGGATTCGTTCCAACAGAAGATTTAGTTCAGCTGTATAACTTGGCATCCGTCTTTATTTTCCCTTCTTTATACGAGGGATTTGGATTGCCTGTTATCGAAGCAATGCAGGCCGGGTGTCCTGTGATTACTACAAAAGAAGGTTCACTTGAAGAAGTCGCGGGAAATGCAGCGATATATGTTGATGCATATGATGCTTCCAGCATTGAAAAAGCACTAAACCAAGTATTTCACTCTGAAAAACTACAGAAAGAATTTAGTGAAAAGGGTTTGGAACAGGCAAAAAATTTCACCTGGCGAAAAACAGCTGAATTGACAGCTGAGACATACAATGAGGTCATAAACAAATAAACTCTTCGAGGTTTTTTAAAAACTATGCGTGAGAAAGTCAAAAAATTAGCGAAACATCCTTTAATCTATGGTAGTTCGATAGTTGTACTTGGCAATCTCCTCGTAAACTTTTTTAATTTTCTCTTCAATGTCTTCATGACGAGAAATTTATCTAATGCTGATTATGGTGTATTAGCTAGTATTATTTCAGTTTTCTCCTTTCCTTCACTGATTACGGCAGCAACGATTCCTTTAGTTATAAATTTCGCGGGTACTTATTTCGCGAAGGGAAATTTAGATATGGCAAGAGGTTTTTATTATCAAATAATGAAGTTCTTTTTTGTTATCGGCGTAATACTCTTTATAGGTTTTCTGTTACTAATTCCATATGTGAGTGATTTCCTCCATATCTATGATATGAATTTGTTTGTCTTAACAGGTTTTATTATATTTTTGGGGACAATAAGTGTCATAAATATAGCTTTCATTCAGGCAAAATTGGCATTTAAATCACAAGTGATGATTAGTTTTGTTGGCGCTGTCTCAAAGTTAATAGTTGGCTTTATTGCCATCATAATTGGTTATAAAGTCTTTGGAGCAGTAGTAGCGATATTTATTTCTGCGCTACTTGCATATCTTATTAGTTTTGTTCCTATAAAATTTGTTTTTACTAAAAATAAAAGTGTTCCTAAAATAAAAGCAAAGGAATTATTTAGCTATGGAATTCCCTCAATGCTAACTTGGGTGGGTTTAACATCCTTTATAACTGTAGATATTTTGTTGGTAAAACATTTCTTTGACCCTACAAGTGCCGGTATCTATGCGGCAATGGCACTCATCGCGAAAGTTATTTTCTATATTTCATCACCAATAGGAGCAGTTATGTTTCCAATGATAATTCAAAAAAAGAGCAATAATGAAAGTTTTTCGAATACGTTCAATTTGTCTTTTCTCATTGTCTTTGCTTTTGCTTTTGTATTGACTGCAGGATATTTTCTTTTTCCTGAACAAGCAATACTCTTTTTTACAAAAAAGACTGAAAATCTTATCGTGAGCCCCATTCTTGGTTTCTTCGGAGTGTTTATTTCTTTATATTCATTACTTTATATAATAGCTAATTTATATTTATCCATTCAAAAAACAAAAGTATATATACCAATTCTGATAGGAGCACTATTGCAATGCGTACTTATCTACGTATTTCATCAATCATTTGAACAAATAATAACAATCTCTGTTACTATTACTGGTTTTCTCGTTGTTGGACTCTTTTCGCATTATTATTTTGTCATTAGAAAACATAAAATTGCTTTACCATAATAATATCCTTTTGGTATACTACGTCTATGCAAAGTCGTAGTGATTTCTCCCTGGATCTTCTTTCTGTAGTCATCCCCGCATATAAACAAGAAAAAACAATCGTAAGAGATATAAAAAACATCACTGAAACTCTTGATTCAATCGGTTATAACTACGAAGTTATTATTGTCGTTGACGGATTTGATGATAAAACGCATGAAAAAGCAAAAAAATGTGCCTCCAGAAAAGTAAAAGTTGTTGGGTATAAATTGAACCAAGGCAAAGGTTATGCAGTTCGGTTTGGGATGCTTGAGGCAAAAGGTGATGTGATAGGGTTTATTGATTCCGGAATGGATATTCATCCAGCAGGTTTTATGATGCTTTTAAATCATATGGAATGGTACAATGCTGATATCGTTGTTGGATCAAAATTGCATCCTGTTTCAAAAGTAAACTATCCTTTCTATAGAAAAATTTTATCAAGAGGATATCGTTTGTTAACTCGAGTTCTTTTTGGTTTTAAAGTGAGAGACACCCAGGTTGGGATTAAATTTTTCAAAAGAAAAGTCGTTCAAGATGTATTACCCCGCCTGCTTGTAAAACGTTATGCCTTTGACATTGAAATTCTCGCAGTAGCGTATGCGTTAGGTTATACCAGAATTTATGAAGCGCCAGTTGAAATAAATTTTAAAGGGGGTAGTATCACCTCTAAAAATATGTGGAGGATTATTTTTCTGATGCTTTGGGATACAGCGGCTGTTTTTTATAGATTGAGGATTATTCATTACTATACAAAGGGACTCCCAAGAAAAAAAGCTGATTCTTCGATAAAATCTTCATGAAAATACTAATTCTAAATTGGCGTGACATTGCAAATCCTTCAGGTGGCGGTGCTGAACAATTGACTCATGAAATGGCTAAACGCTGGGTAGATAACGGGCATGAAGTCTATCAATATTCATCACTATTTCCAAATGCCCGAAAAGAAGAAGTAATAAATGGCATTCATTTTATGAGAAGAGGAAGATGGTGGAGCGTACATGTCTTTGCATTCTTTTATTATCTTCAAAATAAAAAGAAATTCGATATCGTAATAGATGAAGTCCATTGGTTCCCATTTTTTTCTGTGCTTTATGCTCGAGAGAAAACGATCGCACTTACCTGTGAAGTTGCAACAAACCTTTTCTATAAGATTTTTCCTCGTCCAATAGCACTGGCATTTTCTTTAATTGAGAAGCTTTATCTAGCACTGTATAAAAACACACCTACGATGGTTATCTCAGAATCTACGCGTCTTGATCTTATTAAAACTGGTTATAACGAGCGTGTAATAATCGTCATTCCAATGGGTCTGACACTTCCAAATAATTTAAAACTTGAAAAAAAAGAAAAAAATCCTACTCTTATATCCGTCGGCCGATTAAATATTCAAAAAGGGACAATTTCAATTTTAGAAGCCTTTTCAAAAATCCATGATTCTTTTCCGAATGCAAATTTATGGCTTGTAGGATCTGCTACCAGTGAGTTTCGAAAAGAAATTGAAAACATGCTTATTTCAGAGAAAATAAAGAATAAAGTTAGACTCTGGGGGTTCGTCAGCGAAAGAGAAAAATTTTCATTAATGGCTAGAGCGCACATTCTCATTAGTGCTTCAGCTCAGGAAGGATGGGGTTTAACTGTCCCTGAAGCAGGCTTCGTAAACACACCTTCAGTAGTCTATAATATTCCTGGATTTCGTGATATTATTATACAAAATAAGACCGGTATACTCGTGAATTCAAATCCCAATGATTTAGCAAAAGAAACAATTGGATTATTGCAGGACGACAAAAAATATAAAGCATTGCAGGTAGCGGGGCAAAATCATTCAAAAAAATATTCCTGGGATAAAACAGCTGAGGTTGCATTACAATTTATAAAATCTCAAATTAAGACATAATATGCAAGAATTACCTACCATTTCCATACTCACCCCAACATATAACAATGCCAAAATAATTCACTCTTTTCTCGAAACAATTACTAATCAAACTTATCCAAAGCATAAAATTGAATTACTGATATTGGATGGGGGATCTACAGATAATACGCTTAGTATTGCAAAAAAATATAAGGTCAAAGTGTATCACAATGAGAAAAGATTAGCAGAACCTGCAATTACTCTCGGTATGTCTGTTGCTACAGGAGACTTAATGATGGTTCTCGCTGTAGATAACTTTTTACATGACAAAGAGAGCTTAAAAAGAATGGCTCAAGTTTTTGAGGATAAAACAATATATGCGGCATTTCCAATGCAGGATAGTAAAGATAATTACACCATATACAGCAAATACGTCAATACGTTTACTGACCCATATAATCATTTTGTTTATGGATATGCTGCGAATGCCAGAACATTCCATCGAATATATAAAACACTTGATCACAACGAAATTTATGATCTTTATGATTATTCATCAAATGAAACTCGGCCAATGATGGCATTTGCTCAAGGATTTACCGTTAGAAAAGGTTTTAAAAGAAAAAAGAGTGACGCCATGGATGACATTCGACCAATTTTGGATTTACTTGACCAAAAGAAAAAAATAGCTTATGTTCATTCAGTTCATTTATATCATGATACAGTACGAGATTTTGATCATTTTTTTAGAAAGCAAAGATGGGCTACGAGAAACGCTCTGGAAAAGAAAAAGTATGGTATAGTATTAAGGGCAAGCCAATTATCTCAACAGCAGAAATTGCGAATAAAACTTTGGCCGCTGTACGCATTAACAATCATTGCTCCGCTTGTTGTTAGTGTCTATGGTGTATTTCGTGACAAGAATCCAGTTTGGTTAATGCATCCAGTCTTGTGTTTTTTGTCAGCATATGCGAGTATTGTGGAGGTAATTTTATACAAGACGACAACAAGCGCAATAGTGTCTCGCCAAAAATAAGATGGATTATAAGATAGAGTATTTTGATAAATTCAGTGATGCGAGGGGTGACCTTATTGTTTTTTTGCGCGCTTCAAATTTAGAAAAGAAGTATGAACATTTTGGCCAAATATATTTTGTTACCTTCAAAAAAAAGGGCACAGTAAGAGCAAATCATTATCACAAAAGAATTCGAGAATGGTTTGGTGTTGTTCATGGGAAGGTTAGCGTTGTATTGCAAGATGTCAAAACTGGACAAAAAAAGAAACTCATACTCGACTCCAAAGATAAAAAATATATTAGACTTGAAATTGGACCTCATGTCGCACACGCTTTTAAAAGCCTTACAGCATCGGCATCGGTTGTGAATTACACAGACCAGGAATGGTCACAAGATGATGTTTTCCCGTCAATTCTCATGAAATAGTCTATGGCAAATTTTTTTATACACGATAAAGCAATAGTTGAAACAAATGCAATTGGTGATGAATCAACGATTTGGGCATTTACACATATTCTTAAAGGTGCGGTCATTGGGAAAAATGCAAATATTAATGACCATTGTTTTATAGAAAATGATGTTGTACTCGGAGATAACGTAACAGTTAAATGCGGTGTTTATTTATGGGACGGAGTTAGGTTAGAAGACAATGTTTTTGTTGGTCCAGCAGCTGCATTCACGAATGATTTACATCCACGAAGCAAAAATAAAGATTACGTTCAGCAATCTATAATTATTAAAAAGGGAGCATCGATCGGTGCCAATGCGACTATACTTGCTGGTGTAACAGTGGGACAATACGCACTTGTAGGAGCAGGTGCGGTCGTTACAAAAGATGTTCCTGATTTCGGTTTGGTATATGGTAATCCCGCGGAGCTCAAAGGGTTTGTATGTGTCTGTGCGAATAAAATCGAATTGGACTTATCCGAATTTGAATGCAGCTGTCACAAAAAATATAAAATCGATAATGGAAAGGTATCACTAATGTAATGAATATTAAATTCTTAGATTTTCAAAAACAATATGCACAAATAAAAAATGAAGTTGATGATGCCGTTGAAGGTGTTATCAAACGGCAATATTTTATTTTGGGGGAAGAATTAGCACAGTTTGAAAAGGAATTTGCGAAATACTTAGGAGTAAAATATTTTGTTGGAGTTGCTTCAGGAACAGATGGATTAATTTTGGCTTTATGGTCACTTGGTATTGGAAAAGGTGATGAGGTTATTCTGCCGGTTAATAGCTTTATAGCGACAGCGTTAGGCATCTCACAAATTGGTGCAACTCCTGTTTTTGTCGATATCGATAAAGAGACACATCAAATAGATATTGAAGAGATAAAAAAGAAAATAACGAAAAATACAAAAGCAATAATGCCTGTTCACCTTTACGGTGCACCTAGTGATATTGAGGCAATAAAAGCACTTGCAAAGCGTGAGAAACTTTTTCTTGTGGAGGATGCTGCTCAAGCACACGGGGCAACCTTCAAAGATAAGCGTGTAGGGGGTTTTGGTGACTTAGGAGTGTTCAGTTTTTATCCGGGAAAAAATTTGGGAGCGTACGGTGATGGCGGAGGTATTAGCACAAACAGTAAAGAGTTATATGAGAAATTATTAAAACTTCGAAATTATGGACAATCAAAAAAATATTATCATGATTCAATCGGCATCAATTCTCGTCTTGATGAAATACAGGCTACTGTCTTACGTGTTAAACTACGACACCTGGATACATGGAATAAAGCAAGGGTAAAAAATGCAGAATATTATAATCAATTACTCGTTGGTGTAAAAACACAAAAACTGTATGACAAGAGTGTATCGTGTTATCATGTCTTTGTTGCCGAACATGAACAGAGAGATAAACTACAATCCTATCTTACAGATCATGGAATAAGCACACTCATCCATTATCCACTTCCTATTTATTTGCAAAAATGCTATAAATATCTTGGTTACAAACAAGGCGACTTTCCAAATGCTGATCAAAGCGCAAAGAGAATATTATCTTTGCCAATGTATCCAGAACTTACAAAAAAAGAAATTGAGTATATAGCGGAGACCATTAGTAAATTTCCTCAACTATGAATCTAAAAACAATTACTGTCACCGGCGCGACCGGTTTTATTGGTTGCCAAATGGTAACATTTCTCAAGAAAAAGGGGCATAAAGTAAGAGCAGTTATTCGAAAACACTACGAACTTACTAGATCTCAGTATGAACAAGCGGATGAGGTCTTACTTCTTGATCTTACAAAATATGAAGATGCTCTCAAAGCAGTAGACGGTGTAGATGGCATTTTCCATTTTGCAGCAAATATGGGAGGGGTTGGATTTTTTAACGCTCATAATTACACGCCATTTATGGATAATATGTACATGGATATGAATATCCTTAAAGCTTGTGAGGAAAAGAAGGTAAAAAGACTTTTTTATCCGGCTAGCGCTTGTGCATATCCTATTCATATCCAGGCAACGGAGCAGGTCACACCCATGTTGAAGGAGGAAATGCTTATACCTGCGAATGCAGATCAAATGTATGGGTGGGAAAAGTTTATTATGATACTCCTAGCAAAAGAAGCTCCGGTTGATGTTCGAGTTGGTATCCTCAATACTATTTTTGGAGAATATCAGGAATGGAAAGGCGAGCGAGCGAAATTCCCACCAGCAGTTGTTTATAAAGTTGCGCATGCAAAAAAAAGCGGCAAGCCTATTGAAATTTGGGGTAACGGTAAACAGACAAGAACATTCCTATACATTAAGGACGCTTTAGAAAAAATGTATGAAGTAATGACAGCCAAGTCATATTTCGGTGAAGTAAATATAGCAAGTGATAAGATCGTTTCAGTTCAAGAATGTGCTGATTGGGTGTGTGAAATTGCAGGAGTTGAAAAGAAATATACCTATGACCTTTCAAAACCAAGCGGTGTTTTAGCACGTGGGATAGATAATTCAAAATTTTATCGTCATTATACATACCGTGATAAATATTCAACCAAAGACGGCTTTAAAAAACTTTATGAATGGATGGTAAAGGAGATTAAAAAAGAAGAAACGAATGAATAAACATGAACTCGAAAATAAAAAGATTGCAATTGTAAGTCATATCTACGCGACTGGTCCGACTCATGCTCTCGAAACATACCTCACAGGAAAGACAGATAAACTTATTTTCATAGGACATCCTTTTGTTTTTGCAAAGGATACAAGATCACATATGAGAGTCTATACAAAAGGTAAATCCAAATCTGTAAATACCTTTTCAGGATTTACTCCGAAAAATCAATTTTTGAGCCTGATAAAAGATAATGTTTTGACCTTTGCTTGGTTAATAAAGAATAGGCCTATTGACCTTTTTGTAGGGGCAGATTGCTTTAATGCATCAGTTGGAGTTTTACTCAAAAAAATTGGAGTAGTCAAAAAAACTGCTTTCTGGACAATCGATTATATCCCAAATCGTTTTCCCAATAGCATTATGAATAATATGTATCATGCGCTAGACACCTATTGTGTTAAAAATAGTGACATGGTTTGGAATCTTTCAAAAGTTATGGTTTCTGAAAGAGAAAAAAAAGGTGTGAGTAAGGAGTATAGACAAAAACAAATTGTTGTTCCGATGGGTACTGAAGGCAATATTACTTCTGTACCGTTTGCAAAAATAAAACGAACCACAGCAGTTCATATGGGACATCTTATTCCGAAACAAGGCGTACAGTTAATAATAGAAGCAATTCCAGATATTATAAAAAAAGTACCCAAATTTCACTTAGAAATTATTGGTGGCGGAAGTTATGAGCCTGAGCTAAAAGCAATGGCTAAGAAATATAATGTTACTAAATATATAACTTGGCATGGCTTTGTGAAAGATCACTCTGAGGTTGAAAAAATGCTTTCATATGGAGCGTATGGATTAGCACCCTATGTGAATACAAAAGATAATTATATTCAGTATACAGACCCTGGAAAAGTAAAAGCTTATTTAGCTGCTGGCTTGCCAATTATCATAACGAAAATGACACAGATTGCTTACGAAATTAACGACAGAGTTTGCGGAGTTGCGATTAAGTATGATAAAAAAGAATTTGTTGATGCCAGCATAAAACTACTCACAGATGACGTCTTACTTAAGCAAATGAAAAAAAATGTTGTTATAATGAGTAAAGATTATAGTTGGGAAACTATTTTTTCCTCGGCATTACAAAAAACATTATAGTTACTTATGATTAAATTAATAAAATCAACTTTCTACAATGAATCAGATACAAAGAAAAAGTTAACAAACTTTATTCAACATGCTGATATGATGAGTTTTGGTCCTGAATGCCATAAATTTGAAGCAGCTTTTGCAAAATGGCAGGGTCGTAAACATTGTATCTTTCTCAATAGCGGTAGTTCAGCAAATCTTGCTATCGTGCAAGCACTACTTAATCTAGGAAAAATAAGTAAAGGTGACAGAGTTGGTTTCTCAGCACTTACCTGGTCAACAAACGTTATGCCACTTATTCAGCTTGGCTTACGTGCAGTGCCAATTGATGTTGAAATCGATACTCTAAATGTTTCCAGTAAAAAATTAAGAGAAACGCTCAGAAAGCATGATCTAAAAATGGTGTTTCTGACCAATTTGCTTGGATTTTGTGATGATATTGATGAAATTAAAAAAATTTGTGATGAGGAGAAAATAATACTCATTGAAGATAATTGTGAATCGTTAGGTACTGTCTATAAAGGAAAAAAACTAGGGAATTATGGCGCTGCGAGCACATTTTCGTTTTATGTTGGTCATCATATGTCTACAATTGAAGGAGGGGCTGTATGTACTGATAATGAAAACCTCGCAACAATGCTGCGTCTTGTCAGAGCACATGGTTGGGATAGAAATTTAGCAGAAAAGCCTCAGTTAAAAATTAGAAACAAACATAAAGTAAATTCCACTTTTTATTCACGCTATACCTTCTATGATCTCGGTTACAATTTGCGTCCGACAGAAATTAATGGATTTATCGGTAATACACAAGTTCCATACCTGGATGAAATAGTTAAAAAGAGAAAAGAAACATTTTTAGAAGTGGCAGAAAAGATATATGCAAAAAAAGATCTTTTTTATCCGATACGTTATGACCACATAGATCTCATTTCAAATTTTGCTTTTCCTGTCATTTGTAAATCTAAAAAAGTTCGAGATGAATTAGTAAATAAATGTGATGGTATTATCGAACTCAGACCGATTGTTGGTGGAGACATGACCAAACAGCCTTTTTTTAGTAAGTACGAAAAGAAATATGTCCTCAGTAACTCGAATGCCGGACTTATACATGAGCAAGGTTTGTATTTTGGAAATAATCCGGAATTAACTCGAAGTGAAATCAAGCAAATTCTTTCTATATTTAGCTGATAATATGAATATTCAATGTATACAAACGCGGTTCATTACTGCATATAATTAATTCTATGCAGCACATTGAATTGGCAATCGTTACATGGCACCAAACCTATCTTTCTTCTTATGCGGGTGGGTATGTTAGATTAAGAGAATTTCTCAAGAGAGTTCCCAACAAAACAGATTTTGTCATACTCGATAATTACAAATCTATTTATTCTGACATTGTTAAAAAAGAAAGAATAATTGAATATAAAAGTCCTCGATGGATAAGCAATCTACAAAAGAAAGCATTTATCCTATGGTTTTTGCTCGAGACTATCTCTTCAACAGTCATTCTTTATACAAAATCTGCTGAACTTATTAAAAAAAACAATATCAGAGTTCTATACTTTCCTACGGGAGAATTCCTCCAATTATATACCGTTTCGTATTTAATAAAATTAAGATATCCAGGAGTCAAAGTAATTCTGGACATTTTGAATTATGGAATCCTCGATAAAAATTACCAATCTTATTTTAAACGTTTACAAAAAAGCGGTATCGGTTTAGTGCGAGCGGTCGTGATAACTATAACTATTTGGTTTAGTCATATGCTTATGAAATATACAATAAGACATGCTGATTATATATTTACTGTTAGCAGAGAGTTTATGGAGAGAATAAAAAAAGATTATCAAAAAGAGTCAATAAACTTTACGCCATCAGGAGTATCTTTGCCTGGTAAACAGCATTTTGATAAACCTAAGCACTACTTAGGTATCTATATTGGAAGAATGACCGTAGAAAAGGGGATTTTTGAACTAATCGCAGTATGGGAAAAAGTAGTCAAACAAAATAAAGATGCTAAATTGCTGTTAGGTGGATTCGCGGACGAAGCTGCAAAGAATGCAATTAAGAAAGATATTATTGAAAAAAACCTTGAAAAATCTATCACATTTATAGATTCAGTTTCCGATGAGTTGAAAAGTAAACTCTTAAGTGATAGCGAATTGTTTATTCATTTAGCGCATCGCGAGCCTCTTTTTCCTGTTATTACAATTCTTGAAGGTTGGGCGCATGGATTACCGACAGTATTTTATGACATGTCTGTTTATGATTCAGCACTAAAAGAATTTAACTTTTCAACAGAATGTCTCTATCCAGTTGCAAATTTAAACAAGTCCAAAGCTGCAGAATTAATCCTAGCGTATTCAAATTTGGACGAAAAAACAAAAGCAACAATACAAAATAATGCTTTGAAGAATGCAGCGATGTTTAGCTGGGATAGAATTGCAAAACAAGAGTGGGATGTTATCAATGAACTTATTAAATCATAAGGTATGTTAAAAAAAACTGGCAAGCATAAACCAATAGTTTTAGCATTGCTCGCGATTATTATTGCTACATATTTCCTAAATTTCTTTATTTCAAGAAATACTATCATCCTCGGTGGTGAATATATCTTCACATTTGATGCTTTTGGACATGTGCAGAACATACTAAATGACCCTCGCAGTATTCTTGCTCAGGACAATACCAATTGTTTTGATTGTCCTGATTTTTATCATTATTCAAGATGGTATTCTTTATTTAAGATTGGCTATCATTCGCTTGCGCAGATACTCTTTCTCCATCCATTTCTTTTCCTCGTAGCATCAATGGTTGTGACTCAACTTCTTAGTTTGTATATCTTTTCTCGTGTTTTCTTCTCTAATTTTCGTTGGGCACCATTTTTTGTAGCAGCATTTGTATTTATTTTTTATCCATACAAATTTTCTCTCCTCATAGAAACGCATGATGGGTTACTTTATAGTGCCATGCTGCTTTTTATATCTGCTTTGCATTGGTTTTTTAGTAATGCATATAAATTTAGTTTTAGAAAGACACTGGGATTTTCATTAATAATAGGCCTCATATTTTCAACCTTTTTCAATATTAATATTGCGTTTTTGCCGATTGTTATTTACACGATTTTAATAATTTGCACACTTCATTTTAAAAGTATATTTCGTAACAAATTTAAGGTATTTATATTATTTACACTTTTATCACTCATTGCACTTTCAATAAATTATCCAATGATAAATTCCCTTCTTCAATTAGGAAATTCTCGACACTATGAAGGATATATTTCATTTGATTTTATAGATAGCTTTTTAAGCGGACTTTCTACGGCGCAGACTAATCCCATAATTATTTTTTCTTTTGCAATCCTGTTTATTTCTAGTTTTATATATGCACCTCTCAAGAGAAAATATAAGTTATCATTATTGTTTGTTTATATAATGATTGCATTAATGATCTCAGGTAAAAATAGCCTTGTAAATATTTATGGATGGATGTTCGAATATGCTCCACTTCTTGATTCTATGCGCGCAACGTACAGATTTATGTTTTTTGAATTTGTAATATTTTTTACTTTTATTTTTCTTGCGCTACAGCGGCTTCTAAACAGAAAATCATTTAATATTTTATTATTTACAATCTTCTCAATAATATTTGTTTACTTACCTCTTCAACACATGTTACTTCACAAAAATTATTTTCTAAAAGTATCACTTCCCAATGACTATTTCCTGGCACAAGAATATTTGAATAAGAGGGAAGAAAGCAAAATTTACTTTCCTACAAGAACACCACTTTTTCATAATTTTGCAACAGACTATTCATGGGGGAATCCCAACTATAATTCGACTATTCTTTTGTACAAAAATCCTTATACAAGCTTACTTCCTATCAGGAATCTTATTCAATTTGAAAGATTTCCTTACTTATTATCTCCTAAATATTTAGAATTATACTATTTCACAGATTTGGCTATGAAGCCTCAAGATATCATTAAGGCACTTGAGCTTCGAGGGATTAGATATCTTATTGTCGATAACAATTATAAATGGAAAGAAAACTATCCAACATTTGATTTAAATGTTTTAGAAAAAAATGCTGAATTAGAAAAGAAGTTTGGGAATATTACGATTTTGCGCTTAAAAGATCGCAGCAATGAATGTAAAAAAGGCTATGGTACAGTAACCCTCGATTATTGTACTTCATACGATCCAGATGTTAAGCTACTCAACAAAACTCAAACAGAATTTGATTTAGAAGTGAACCCTCAAAAAATCGGAACAAAAATGATTACACGTAAAAATAGCATATACACAAAAAGTATTCTTGATCCTATTCTCCATACGGCACTTCTTAATGAAAAAATACTTTTCGACAAAGAGGTTATGCAAATTTTCGGAAATCAAAAAAGTGTATTTCAATCTAATAATCACGAAAAAGGATCATATAATGTTTATATCCCGCTATTGAAATATATAAGTGAAGGTAAACTAATGAAGGATGCAAAAATTATCGTTCGGGTAGAGGACAAAAAAGTCAAAGAAATTTCACCTTATACACAAAAAACAGGTATTTATTGGGAAAAAGTAAAAGTAAACGTAGAAGAAAATGAATCTATTTTTATTGACATCTCTGGAGATGGATATATTATATTATCGGAAGTCCCAATAATAGAAAAATTATGATTTACTCTTGCATACTTTTGCAATTACTTATAGAATGAGACTTGTTTTCATTTAACTCAAAAAGCTAAGAATATATGCCTAAATCAAATAAGCCTTCCTATTTACACTTCTTTTTTTGTCCAGCATCAGATTATTTAAACCAATATAACGAAACAGGAAGTCACGGCCAGATATCATATCAATTCCTCAAACATCTAGCAAAGAAGACAACTGTATCCACACTCTTTGGAGCAGTCATAATGAGTTTAGATGTTGAACCAATTCAAAAAACAAAAATTGTTCCGTTATTAAAAAAAGAAAAAAACGCCGCACTTACTGACTATGATAGTTTATATTTTTATATTATTTCCTATTTTAAATTTGTAAACTCTTCATATTATCGAAAAGCACAGGTTGTACATCACATTATCCCATTTGCTTTTGGGAGAAGTTTTAACTTATTTTTCCTTTTTCGGAATAAGAAAAAAAAGTATATTATCGGGCCGATAATTGGACCGCACATTAATACCCAAATAACCGCGGATGAGGAATATGTTTTCGTTGCAGATAAGAATTTGTTAATCCGATTGAAAGAATTTTTGAATAAAACGAGCAAATCGGTGCTGCTTGGTTTATTTGGACAAATGCTATATCAACTCAGCCTACGAACTCTGAGAAATGCTGATATTGTTTTTTTTAGCGATAACCACGCATATAATTACCACAAAAAGTATTTAACAAAAAAGCAACGAGGTTTGGTTTTGGATACTGGGATTGATACTTCAGTTTTTAAACCGCAAATAAAAGAAGAAACAAAACGAAAGGATAATACACTCCGTGTGCTCTTTGTTGGACGATTAACAAAAAGAAAAGGATGTGAGTATTTAATAAGAGCACTTTTCGAAGCCAAAAAAATAAAAAAAGATATTAAACTGCACTGTGATATCCTTGGGGTCGGGCCACTCAAAGACGAATTGGCCTGTCTAGCCAAAGAACTTGGTGTAGAAAAAAATATAACATTTCTCGGAGGCGTAAAATCAAATGAAGAAATCGTTCATACCTATTATAAAACAGATATTGTGTGTCTTCCTGCATTATCTGAAACGTTTACCGTTACAAAAGAGGCTATGGCAAGCGGTAAGCCTGTAATTGTTACTGATGTGTGTTCAAACGCAGAACGAGTAAAACCGGGAATCAATGGCTATGTTGTACCTCCTCAAGATCCTCAGGCTATAGCAAGTGTGCTGGTTAAATTGTCCGATAATCCGTCTTTACTGACCAAACTTTCGGCAAATGCTCTCAAGACGAGGCAATTATATGATTGGAATAATATTTTGGATTCATATCTTGATTATATCTCATGAAAAAACACAATCTCTTTTTTTATAGTCTCGTAGCAGGTATTACGATTATTCATCTTTTCGCGTATAGAGTGTGGCTATTCTCTTCAGGAATACTTTCACATGGTGATTGGATGTTAAGTCTTCCAAATTATTCTAAAAGCCTTTTAAGTGTGCCTATTATTTGGAAAAGTTATGCTATTGGTTCTATTGATCTCACTCCACCATTTTATATTTTCCTTTTACTTGAGGGAATACTTTCAAATCTTGGACTTAGTTATGGCTATATAGAAAGGATCACTTTTTTTTGGCCAATTGCGATTTTGACAATTCCAATCTCTTATTTTTTCATTAAATATTTAGTTCAAAACCGTCTGGCTGCACTTGTGGGTGCTCTTGTCTATGCTTATAATACTTACTTTTTTATTATTCAAACAGGACATTTAACACTCATGGTAGGATTTGCACTTGCCCCGCTTGTCATAGTTCTTTTTATGCAGTCATTGGAGAAAAAAAGCTTGCAACATGCACTTTTGTGCGGACTCGTTACCTTCGTAATCAGCTTTTATGAATTTAGGGCCTTTTATTTAGTAACACTTATTGCGCTCAGTTATTATCTTTACTTTATTTTTTCTCTTTCAACTGAAAAAGCCTTCATGACTATAAAAAAAACTTTTTTGTATGCAGTGATACCTCTAATCATCGTAGGGGTATTTAATATTTATTGGATATTACCGTATTTGTTTGCAACAGTTTCCATAGAAGGCGCAGTATTTAACAGAGCTTTATTTGGAAAAGAATTTTTTGACATTAATACTGCTTTCACTGCGTTTCACCCATTTTGGACTGGTGGAAAGTATTTTCCTTTCATAACACAACCAATACCGTTTTATTTTTTTCTGACACCATTACTCGCATTCACAGGTCTTTATCTTAACCGAAAAAATAAAAAAATACTCTTTTTTGGTTTGCTCACACTTGTGGGTATTTTTCTTGCGAAACAAAATAATGTACCTTTTCCAGATGTATACATGTGGCTTTATTTATACTTCCCTGGATTTGGAGCTTTTCGAGAAGCGAGTAAATTTTACTTCATTATAGCTCTTGGTTATTCTGTACTAATGGGGGCATTGATTTCGTGGGTGTGGGCGCACTGGAATAATGGCATTTATCAAAAATTAAAATATGGAGTGGTGATCTTCGTTGTGTTGCTAAACATTTGGAATCTTAAACCACTCGTAACTGGCAGTTTTGACACACTTTTTGTTACTCGTACGATGCCTACGGAGTATGAATCATTTAACTCATACATAGATAGTCAAAACACGTTTTTCAGAACACTTTGGTTGCCATCTGATTCACGATGGGGAAGTAATACGGATTTACATCCAAGAGTTGGTGCAGCAAATATGGCGTCAGGTATTTGGAAAGATGTCGATAAATCAGGTGATTATCCAAGTCTTGGAGAAAAGTTTATAGCATTTTATGCTTTGCCTGAAAGTGCACAGTTATTAAATGTAACCTCTATTAAATATATTATTATTCCAAAAATTGATAAAGCAAATGATGATAATTTTTTTGAATTATTTGGTAAAGACAGAAGTGAATATATAAAAACACTGGATAAAGTTTCTCATTTGAAAAAAGTCGATGACTATAATGGTTCTATTATTGTTTACGAAAACACTTCTGTTAAACCACACCTCTATACGACTGAAATTCCTGAATCAATCACGAAAGACATAGAATACAAAGGTGTTACTTCTGAAAAAATAACAAATGCACAATATCATATAAAAATAGAAAATATAACAAAACCATTCTATCTCCATTTTGCTGACAGTTACCATCCTGATTGGAGATTGCGAGTTGGAGATTTTAATTGGCTAGATGTATTAGGTGATAAAAAGTACTTCATGCCTGCTAATATTCACACAAAAAATAATGCAAAACTCAATTCATATTTTATAGATCCAAAAACTTTGGACGGAGGGAAAGTAATTACAAATAAAGACGGATCGATTACGCTTAACATGACCCTCTATTTTGTTCCGCAGACATACACATATATTGGAACAATGATTAGTGCTGTAAGTTTTGTTAGTGTGATAATTTTACTGTCTGTTACAACTATAAGGAGAAAGAAATATGCCAAAACCAAATAAACTAAATTTTAGAATGAAACTTTTCAGATGGTTTATCGTTCCGATTGCCTTATTAGCATTATGGGTAGCGGCTACGTCATGGTACATAATAAATTTTGATAGCAGTTTTCTCGTTTTTTCAAATAATCACGACAAATCTATCTTCAGAGATTACTCCGATAAACCGATCTTGAAGGGCAATAAAATAACTGGTGTCTTTCAAGCGGAAGATAACAACATGGGCATTGTTTCAATCAGGTTTAAATCTCTAAAAAGGGTTGCTTACAAAGACGAAGATGCACTTGTATTCAGACTTAAAGAGAAAGGTGCAAACAATTGGTACTATGAAAATGTGTATCGATCAGGATTTATTTATGAATTACCTTTTTTACCTATTGGGTTTCCAGTTATTAAAGATTCAAAAGGAAAGTCATATTATTTTGAATTGGAATCGCTTAAGGGAAATTCCCACAATGCTATGCAGTTAAATGATAGGAGCCCAGTTTTCGCCAGCAAATATCAATTTTCAAAGGAAGAATTATTAGCTGACAAGTCGTTATTTCTGCATTTTATAGAAAGAAAAACGCTTAATTCTCTCTCTACGATTGATGTTGTTTTTTCTTCTTTTGTGTACCTCATGCCGTTTATCATATATATCATAACGATTGTGCCTGTCCTTTCACGTGTTGCAAATCCAATTGCACAACGATTATTTGGAGATACAAAAGCAAAGCGCATAGTGCTTCACTTTATTAACAACTACGGAGTCATCTTCATCATCAGTGTTGTATTAGTTGATGTTTTCTTTTTACAAATTATTAATGATTTACTTTACATTTTCTTAGGAGGTATGTGGTATTCTGTTGCAAAAGTCGGAAGAATTAATACGAAACCAACATTTATTTTTGCCTCGTTACTTCTTTTACTATCTCCATTTTATTTAACAGTTAATATGCCAAATATCTCTGAAAGAGCAGCTTCTTGGGCATTTATATTTTATTTTATTGCATTATTGCAGGCGATTCGTTTGCGAGAATATAAAAAGACTTAAATTTAGTTTGTTGTAGTATACTTAAAGATAACTTATGGAAAAGAATTTTTGGAAACATAAAAAAGTACTCGTTACTGGAGGGACAGGATTTATTGGAAGTCACGTTGTTGAGAAACTGGTAAGAAGGGGTGCACTTGTTACTGTACTGGGCTCATTTGGTGAAGGAAAGGAAAAAAATCTGAAAACTGTAATCAACGATATACGAAAGATCAAAGGAAGCTGCACGGATCGAGATGACGCCTTTATAGCTTGTAAGGGTCAAGATGTCGTCATGAATTTGGCCGCACGGGTAGGTGGAATCGAATATAATAAAACACATCAGGCGACCATGCTTCGTGATAACCTTGAAATAGCGACTGTCATGATGGATGCTGCAAAGCGTGCCGATGTTGAAAGATTCCTCGTCGTATCTTCTGCATGTATTTATCCCCAAAGCTGTTCTGTTCCCACTCCTGAGGCTGAAGGCTTTATCGGTGAACCAGAACCAGCAACGGGAGGATATGGCTGGGCGAAAAGAATGGCTGAAAAACTCGGAATGTATTACGCTGAAGAATTTGGCATGAAGGTGGGAATTGTCAGACCATATAATTGTTATGGTCCTCGAGGACATCTTGACCCTGAAAAGTCCCATGTTGTTTTAGCTTTAATAAAACGTGTCATTGATGGAGAGAATCCTGTTAAAGTATGGGGTAGTGGAAAACAAACTCGGGCATTTCTGTTTATTGAGGATTTAGCTGAAGGGATGATTCTTGCGATAGAACGATACCCAGAACCTGATCCAATTAATCTCGGTACTGATGAAGAAGTATCGATTAAAGAACTCGTTAATAAAATTGTTAAACTCAGCGGCGTAAAAAGTACTATTGAGTTTGACACTTCTAAACCAGACGGCAGTATGCGTAGAAATAGCGATAATGCAAAGGCGTTTGAAAAGATTGGTTTTAAAGCACAGGTATCACTGGAGGAGGGACTAAAACAAACAATTGAATGGTATAAATCTGAAACTCATGTTTAACATATCATTTATAAATAAAATGCCAAAACTGCTTCATATAATTCTTCTCGCCGCTATTTTGCTGCTTTCGTTTCTTTTGAGCACCAAAATGATTATTACAGGTGATTTCTTCTATTTATCAGATCAAGCCAGAGATTATTTATTGGCGCAGGATATTGTCGATAATCGAAATATAACGCTTATCGGTACACATAGCGGACTGGGAGGATTTTTCCACGGTCCTTTATGGTTATATCTTCTGACACCGTTTTATATTATTGGAGGAGGAGATCCTTTGATCTTTACGTATTTGTATGTCCTCGTCGCAGTTGTTACTGTTTTTTTCGGGTATGTTGTAGGAACCCGACTATACAACAAAAATGCTGGTTTACTTTTAGCCTTTCTTCTTGCTGTAAGCCCAAGTATTTGGCTGTTTGTTCCTTTTACAATCGGGGCGAATCTCGTGCCTTTAGTTTTTCTCTTCATGTTTTATTTTTTGGTGAAATATATCAGGGGAGATAAAAACGCGTTTATTTTTGTGGCTTTTTTTGCAGGTTTATCGCTGCATTTTGAAACAGCGCTTCCATTACTTATTTTTCCAGTAATATTTTTCAGTTTCTTCCTTAATAAAAAAGCTTTTAAAAAGCCGAAGATTATTATCTTTAGTATTTTGTCGTTTATGCTTTCGGTTTCAACATTCATACTTTTTGACCTCAGACATAATTTCCTTATGACCAGAGCCTTACTAACTTTGTTCTCAGGGGAAAAAAGCCAAGGGTATCTAGCTTTTCCTGAACGTTTGTATAGCCACATAGAAACATTTAAAGGTGTTTATACATCTGTTCTGATACAGGACACCTTGCTGCTTAAACTACTATTTGTCAGTCTAATAATAGCTACCGGTATCATTGTCTATAAAAAGCAGCTTTATAAAAGTAAAAACTTTAGTGAATTTATGTATCTTATACTATTCCCAATCTTAATGTTTTTCCTTTATCTTTTGTATGCGTATCCTATCTATTCTGAATATGTTTTCGGGCTTACCGTGCCAATTGCAATGGCTATAACATATCTCGTCCATACTTTAAGAAAACATACTATTATAAAATTATTGATCGTTTTATTCGTAAGTGTGACGCTTTTTGAGGCAGGTATTTCTATCGCAACACCACATAAGCAGAATACAACCTCAGGTTCATATAAAAACCAACAAGATGTCGCTGAATGGATAATAAAAGATAGTGGTGGGAAGGAATTTGGGTACTATGTCTATACTGCCGAAACATATACCTACGGCATGGATTATCTCATGTCATGGAAAGCAAAAAAATATAATTTTCCAAAACCTGAAAGCAAAAAACTGCCAACAACATATCTTATTCTCTATCCGACACTTGAAGGCGACGCTGGTGCGCATGCTTTTTGGAAGAAACATAAAATAAAAACAACCGCAGCCGTCTCCTTAAAAAAAGAATTTAGCGGAGGTATTATTGTCGAAAAACTTTCAATAAAGCCTGGCGAGGAGCCTTCTGATCCAAGCTACCACCAAAACTTAATCTTCAGGTAAAGCTATATTATCAAAGCAGGAAATGGTACAATAGTAGCCATGATAAGTATTATCGTACCGGCATATAACGAGGAAGATGGTATCAAGACCTTCTACGAAGAGACATTACGTGAAGTTACCAAGTTGTCAAAAGACTACGAGTTTGTTTTTGTTGATGATGGGTCAACAGATGACACGTTAAGCGTTCTTAAGTCGATTCAACACAAGAACAATCATGTTCGCGTCTATTCCTTCAAAAAAAATCGCGGCAAGGCTGATGCGCTTGCTCTGGGTTTTTCTGTTGCAAAGGGTGAGGTATTTGTCACCATGGATGCAGATTTACAGGATAAACCCTCGGAGCTTCATAAATTGCTTAAAAAGCATGAGGAAGGCGTCGATGTTGTCGTTGGATGGCGTAAGCACAGAAAAGACAAATCAAAGATGGTTATCATTTCAAAATTTTTTAACTATCTTAATAGGATATTATTCGGTTTGAAACTTCATGATATTGATTGTGGATATAAACTCATTTCAAAAGATGCAGCACAGAATTTGCATATATACGGAGGTCTTTATCGCTTTATTCCACTTCTTCTCCATCAACAAGGCTTTGTCGTTGATGAAGTCGTCGTAGAACATGATACGAGAAAATTTGGTTATTCAAAATATGGATTTTCAAAGGTATTTAAAAATATACCTGACTTATTTACTATCATTTTTCTTCTCAAATTTGGAAAAAAGCCGCTTCATTTCTTTGGGTTTATTGGTATTTTCCTTATTTTTATTGGTGTAGGTATCCTAAGCTATCTTACATTTATTCACTACGCTTATGGTGAACGCGTAGGTACGAGACCGATACTCTTTATTGGCATACTCTTTATTATTAGTGGCTTACAATCGTTTTTTACAGGATTTCTTGCGGATCTCATCATCAATATCTCTCACACAACTCGTTCTCAAAGTGATTATACCCATCAATTTCCTCTCAAATATACGAGTGATAAATAAGCCCGACTATATGCTAAAATTGATACAAGCCCCGCGTGGTTGATTAGTTTTATGAAGATTGGCATTGATGTTTCTCAGCTCGCTTTTTCACACACAGGTGTCTCAAATTACCTTGGACAGCTTATAGAGGGACTGGTAGATCAAGATAAAGAAAACGACTATGTTTTCTTTTTTTCGAGTTTGCGAAGAGATATTACAGATCAGGAAGAAAGACTTAAAGCGAAGAATGCAAAAGTATCGTTTAAAAAATTTCGATTTCCACCTAGTGTGCTTGATTTGCTTTGGAATAAACTTCATATAATGCCGATTGAAAATCTGATAGGCGATGTCGATATTTTTATTACTTCGGACTGGACTGAACCACCTGTAAAAAAAGCCAAAAAAATGACAATTCTTTATGATTTAATTATATATAAGCATCCCGCGGAAACAGCACAAAAGATTGTTGAAACCCAAAAGCGAAAATTAGCACATGTAAAAAAAGAAACGAGCCATATACTGTGTATCTCAGAAGCGACAAAAAAAGATGCTATCGAGATTCTGGGAATAGATGAGAAGCGCTTGAGTGTTATTTATCCAGGTGTTTAAATTATGATTATTGGAATTGACGGCAATGAAGCCAATGTACATAAACGAGTAGGAATAAGTGAATATGCATTTCAGTTGCTTATGCAGTTTTCTCGCAATCAAGGTGCAGGTATCACGAATCAAATCTATTTAAAGAGCAAACCATTACAAACCTTGCCCAAGGAAACGACAACATGGAATTATAGAGTTTTTGGGCCAGGAAAGTTATGGACGCAATGGCGGTTGCCGCTTGACTTATATACTCATAGGCCAAGACCTGATGTCTTTTTTAGTCCAACTCATTATGCACCTCGTTTCTCACCTATTCCGACAGTTGTTTCAGTTATGGATATGTCTTTTTTGCGATTTCCTGAATTATTTAATAAATCTGATCTCTATCAGCTTCAAAGTTGGACAAAATATTCAGTCCAAAATGCAGCTCGTGTGTTAACGATTAGTAATTCTAGTAAAGATGATATAATCAAAGCATATAACATATCTGCGGAAAAAGTTGTGACGATATATCCTGGTATAAAGGAAATTACCACGCTTGAGCCGCGGATTTATGGTATGAATCAACTGCAAGACAAATATCATCTCAGTGGCAATTTTATACTTTTTGTAGGAACACTTCAGCCGCGTAAAAATATCTCCAGGCTTATTGAGGCATTTGCTCGTATTAAAAATCACGAACAAACCAAAGATAATAAAGATCTGGAATTGGTGATTATCGGGAAAAAAGGATGGCTTTATGAAGACATTTTGGCTGCTCCGCAAAAACATGGTGTGGAAGGTTCTGTGAAATTTTTAGAAAATGTAACTGATGATGAACTCACAATATTTTATAATAATGCGCTTTGTTATGTTTTGCCAAGCCTTTATGAAGGCTTCGGACTTCCCGTACTTGAAGCAATGAAACAAGGATGTCCAGTTATCACAAGCAACGTATCAAGTTTGCCTGAAGCAGGCGGTGATGCTGCGTTATATGTAGACCCTGAAGATGTTGAGGATATTACTCAAAAAATAACACAAGTTATTACTGATAAAAATCTTCGTGAAGAATTAGTAGCAAAGGGTAAAAAACAGGTAGCAAAATTTAGTTGGGATAAAGCTGCAAGGGAAACACTTGAAGTATTACAGCAGGTTGCAAAGAAACATTAAGATATGAAAGATAGAGAAGGTAGAACACTTAATTCAAGAGAATTTTATAACAAGGGTAAAAACCGTACCAATACAGTGCTTTTAGAATTTTTTATTTTTATTTTGCATATTGTAGGTCATGTTCCATTTCACCATGTTAGGAGATTTTTTTATAGAGCAGGAGGGATGATTATTGGTGAAGGATCAACAATTCACACAGGTGCCAGATTTTATAATCCTTCAAATATTACGATTGGCAAAGATACGATAATTGGTGAAGGCGTTGTTCTGGATGGACGAGCCAAGCTTCAGATTGGCAATCATGTAGATTTTGCGAGCGAAGTCATGGTCTATAATTGCCAGCATGATATTCACGATCCGGAATTTAAAGCAGTACCACAATCTGTTATTATAGAAGACTACGTCTTTGTTGGTCCGAGAGCAATCATCTTGCCAGGAGTAACTATAGGTAAAGGTGCAATTGTTGCTGCTGGTGCAGTTGTTACAAAGGATGTTGGAGCTTTTGAAATTGTAGGTGGAGTACCTGCCAAAGTAATAGGCGAGAGAAGTGAAAAAGAGTTACATTATCACTTAGGTCGCGCTGCATGGTTCCGTTAAACTAGCTATGAAAAAACTCTTGAAGTTTTTGGATGATAATTTACTTCGTTTTGGAGTTGCTTTTGCAATTCTTTTTACTGCACTTTATCCCAAACTCCCAAGTGTCCATGTCGATCGTACGTGGGTTTACATACGACTTGAAGACTTTGTCATACTGACCCTTGCTATCATTTGGTTTGTACAGCTGCTGCGTCGCAAAGTTTCACTACCTCGACCAGAAGGATACGCAATTGTTCTCTACTGGATTGCCGGGCTTGCGTCTCTTATTTATTGTTTGCTTTTTATTGCCCCAAACCTGGTAAATTTCTTCCCAACTGTTGCCGGACTTCAATACGCAAGGCGAATTGAATACATGATTCTGTTTTTCATCGCATTTGCGACAGTGAGACATGTTAAGGATGTCTATTTTTATCTCATTACGCTTTGTGTAACTGTTCTTGGTGTTGTCATTTATGGTTTTGGACAGAGATTCTACACGATTTTATGGGCGATGTTCCCTAATTTTTTCGAAAAATACCCTTTTTGTTTTCCGGCATTCTTAACAGGAAATGAAGAATTTGCAAAAGGTATTCCGCTTTGTTTAACAGAGACGTCGCGTGTTTCTTCAACATTTGGAGGGCACTATGATCTTTCAGCATACATGGTTTTTGTCATTCCAATTCTTGTTGCATTATTTTTTGCAGTAAAGCGTTTTAAGTATAAGGCGCTTCTATTTATACTCGCTATTTTGGCACTAGATGTTCTTAACTTTACCTCTTCCCGTACGTCTTTTGGAGCATATGTTGTGGGTATTACATCGATGCTTGTTTTCTGGAATCGCAAACGTTGGATTATTCCAGTTTTGATTATCAGCATAGGCGCCATGTCCATATCAAGCGACGCGACAATTAAGCGTTTTGGGAAAACGATTCAGCAAGTACAGGTTGTTTCAACAGAAGAAGCTTTGCCTTCTGACTTAAAAGAAATTATCGCCAAAACGAAGGAAGCTGAAGAAATTAAAGCTTCAGAAGTACCACCTGCTAGTGATTTTATGGTAGGTGACAAAAGTACTATTGCGACACCAAGTAGCGGTTTCTCAACTGTTTTAACAGATGCACAATTGAAAAGGCTTACCATGGATGAAGTTGCGATATCATCTATCTCAGGGACTTTTCTTATCAAAAAAGCATATGCACTTGATATCTCATTTACAACTCGTTTCCAGGCTGAATGGCCAAGAAACTGGAACGCATTTCTTTTCAGTCCGGTCTTTGGCACTGGATATTCGACGTTAACACTTGCAACGGATAATGACTATCTTCGGGCACTTGGTGAAACCGGGCTTGTTGGCTTATTATCATTCCTCTTTATCTTTGTCATATTAGGCATTTTCTTAAAAAACAGCGTGCCTTTGGTTAAAGATCCAATTATCAAAGCATTACTCTTTGGACTATCTGGAGGGGTTGTCGGGCTTTTAATAAATGCTATTTTGATCGATGTTTTTGAGGCATCTAAAGTAGCTGAACCTATGTGGATGTTATTGGGTATAGGAGTTGGAGGTGCATATCTTTATAAAAAGGAAACCTTTAATTACAAACAAGAATTATTCCAATTCTTTACATCCAGAGTCATGGTACTCATCTATCTTCTGGTCATTATTCTTACCGCATACGCAGGATCTATAGGTAACTTTTTTGTCGCTGATGACTTCACGTGGCTCAAATGGGCAGCAACGACAGAACTGAAAGATATTCCAGGTTACTTTATTAATGCTGATAATTTCTTCTATAGACCTTTTGATAAAACAGTCGTTTATTTCCTTTACCAACTCTTCTCATTCCAGCCGCAAGGATATCATCTATTCACGCTTCTTATGCATTTTATAACCGTGCTTGGCGTTTATTATCTTTCACAAAAACTCTTTAAAAAGAGATTCCTTAGTTTCGTTACTGCAGTACTTTTTGCACTGCATCCGGTTCATCATGAAAATCTTTTCTGGTTCTCAACGATATCTGTAACGATGGGAAGTATGTTTATTGTCTATGTAGTACTTGCCTTTATTAAATTCAGAAACGGAAAGCATCCAATGCCTTCCTACACAACAGCATTTATTTTAAGCATACTTGCCTTCTTAACCTATGAAATAGCCGTAATTATTCCACTTCTGCTTGTTGTGGTTGATCTATTCATAACCAGACCAAAACTCAAGAAAAATCTGATGCTTCACTATTTGCCTTTTGTACTTTTAGTCCCTGCATATTTTGCTATGAGAGCGATCTCCAATGCGTTCAGTGGTGGTGGGGATTATAGTTATAATCTTCTCAATCTGCCGTTCAATTTTGTAGGAAACTACATTGGCTATCTCTTGGTATTCTTTGGCGGAAATACAGCATTTCCTCTGTATGATTCACTCCGCTCAGGACTCAGGGAAGACTCATTACTTGCCGCTTCAATACTTTTGATCCTTATGGTAATTGTTGGAATTATTCTCTATACATTTAGACGAAAACTTATTCATGTCTTTAAACATAACGAAATCGTTCTCGTGTGTTTTGGATTGGTGTTTGCGGCAGTTAGTTTACTTCCATTCCTTGGACTGGGAAATATAGCTCCAAGATATCTTTATTTAGCATCTGTTGGATTTGTCATCATGTTTGTTGCTGCGCTTAATTTTATAGCAGTAGTGCTTATGCATATGAAACAAAAATATATAACCATTGGACTCATTATTATTGTGACAATCATGTCATTTGTTTATTACCAGGAAAATCAGCATATGGGCAAAAAATGGGCCAAAGTAAGCTCAATTACCAAAGAAACACTAGCTTATTTCCGTCTGGAACACGAAAGCTTTTCAAATAGTACGAACTTATATTTTGTAGGCGCTCCATATATGTATGATTCAGTCTGGCTCTTCCCAGTTGGTTTGAATGATGCGCTATGGTTTATTTATCGTGATCGGCTTCCGCAGGTTCACCATGTTGGAACGATTGAAGATGCACGAGCTCAAATCTCTGCACAAAAAACTGACCAAAATGTCATATTTATGTTTGATGATCAGGGTAGGATTATGAAAGGACAGTAATGATTACTTTAAAAAATAAAAAAACCGTCCAGATAATCCTAACAGGTATCCTTCTTTTAGGATTTGTTGTACGTCTTCACGGTTTTGATAACCCAATTGCTGATTGGCATAGCTGGAGACAAGTTGATACTTCAGCAGTTTCAAGAAACTTTGTAAATCAGGGATACGATGTACTCCATCCTCGTTATGATGATATCTCAAACATCCAAACAGGCGTAGATAATCCGGAAGGATATCGCTTTGTCGAATTTCCTCTTTATAACCTTTTCCAAGCTGGCTTTTATCAATTGTTTGGGATATTTAGTATTGAGCAGTGGGGGAGACTTGTTTCCATGTTTGCCTCGGTACTTACTGGGCTCTTTTTATATCTGATTGTCTCAAAACATAGTAATAAGCCCATTGGACTTTTGACAACGTTTTTTTATATGTTTATTCCGTACAACATTTATTACGGTAGAACAATTTTGCCAGATACAACTATGGTGACTGCTGTCACAGGAGGAATTTATTTTTTTGATAAATGGGTCGAGGAAAAGGTGAACAGAAAAAAACAAAAATCAAAAACATCTCTCAAAAATACCTATCTCTCTTTTGTTTTGGCACTCGTATTCACATCATCTGCTTTTCTTCTCAAACCATATGCTCTGTTTTTTGTTCTGCCAATGCTTGCTATTGTGTTTCAACAGTGGGGATGGAGATTTATAAAAGTGTGGGAATTATATTTTTTTGCGGCAATCGCAGTCGCTCCACTTATTGGCTGGCGTATATGGATAACGCAGTATCCTGAAGGAGTACCTGCAAATATGTGGCTTCTTAATGGTAATGGTATCAGGTTTAGACCATCATTTTTCCGCTGGCTTTTTTATGAGCGTTTAACCAAGCTGATCTCAGGCTACGCGGGTATGCTTATTTTAGCTTTTGGTGTCTTCAAACTTTGGAAGATGAAAGAAAAGTGGTTTTTCCTTTCTTTTATCGTAAGCAGTTTACTCTACATCAGCATTTTCGCAACTGGGAACGTCCAGCATGATTATTATCAAATTCTTGTTATGCCAAGTGTCTCAATCTGTTTTGCAATCGGAAGTTATTATCTCTATGCATTACGATTTAAAAAATTCCCTGCTGGCAGAATTATCCTTATTGCGGCACTTGTTGGTATGTTCTGGTTTGGCTGGCAACAAATCAAAGATTATTTCAATATAAACAATCGTTCAATCATCGCTGCCGGTGCTGCAGTTGATAGGTTAACTCCTAAAGATGCAAAAGTTGTTGCCAATATGACCGGCGATACGACTCTTTTGTACCACACCAAACGCAAAGGTTGGCCAAGTTTCCAAGCAGACATGCCAATTCTGGTCCAAAAAGGAGCCAGCTACCTCGTCCTTCTCAACCCAACAGAAGCCGATATGGTTTTTGCCAAAACCTACAAAATCCTAGAAAAAACCGACCAATACATCATTTTTGATCTACGGAATAAATAAATTATAAGAAAGTAGCATGAGTTTTTGGAATAAAATAATTATCCTTCATAAAGAACTCATCTCAATTAGTTTTTTGTATTTATTGCTTCATTTGGCAAATCTCAATTTACTTCCGATTTTTAATGATGAATCTATTTATATTGATTGGGCGTGGTCTCATACGCATATGGCGGGGCATTTATATGATTCACTTCTTGATGCAAAGCCGCCTTTGATGATTTGGATTTTCGGATTTTTCGCAAGTATTTTTCCTGATTCACTTTATGCAGGAAGGTTTACATCAGTCCTTTTTGGTTTGCTAACACTACTAGGTATATTTAAACTTGGAATAAAGATCGTAAATAAAGAAGCTGCACTTATTGCGTCATTGCTTTTTGCAATAACCCCACTTTTTGTTTTTTATAACAGGCAAGCTCTATTGGAGGCAGGAATTGCCTTTGTTGGTGTATGGTCATGTATTGCATTGATTAACGTCCTTCACAAACCAAATGTTAAAAATAGTATCCTTCTGGGGTCAATATTAGGGATAGGATTTTTTATCAAATCTTCGGCTTTACTTTTTGTCGTTGCAGCTACCTTGATCATTCTTGGTTACACTATAAAAGAAAAAAAGATCAATCGTGTAACTGCCTACGCAGTTGCTGCGCTTACTTTTTTTTGTGTCGATTTCCTCTTATTTATCAATCCACTTTTTTGGCAAACATTTCACACTAATAATCGTTATGCTTATACACTTGGAGAACTACTCACTTTTCCTATAGAAGCATGGATAAAAAATCTTTTTGGTTTTTTTGAAATAGGATTTGTCTTTTTAACCCCTCTCACTTTTTTAGCAGGTTTAGTCGGGTTATATCTCCTGAGTAAAAAGAAACTGAAATATTCGTTGGCATTCAGTATCTTTTTTCTATCAGCGCTGCTTTTGCAAATTATTTCTGGCAAATCACAAAGCCTGCGTTATATTGTTTCACTCCTGCCGTTTCTCGTGATTCCAGCTGGTTATGTTCTTTATCTATTGTGGGTGGGAACTTATTGGAAAAAAGTTATTGTCTTATTTTCTGCAATAATTCCGTTTGTGATTACAATACTGCTCATTTTTTATCCGGAAGAATATATTTCACAAACCGCAAAAGTATCACACTTTGCTGATACTACACACATTCAGGGTCAAACGTCAGGACATGGAATTTACGAGGCAATGGAATTTTTGAAAACAGATTCGAAAAACGAAGTGGCATTGGTTCTCTTTGGCTTTACTATCGGAAACCCGGAAAGCGCAATAAATGTCTATTCACAAAGAACTCACAATCTTGCTCCGCTACATATAGATTCAAAAATGTTTACTGGAATTGATTCTTTTAAATGTCTTACCTCAAAGTATCCTGCATATTTTGTGACGAGACACGATCAACTCTTAGGTATGGAGCGTTTCTTTACTCTAGAAAAAACTTTTCCAAACCCAGACCAAAATTATTCAATAAGAATTTACACACTAAAGAAGTCATGCCAAGGTACAACAGCATCTTTATCAGATATCTACGAACCCTCAATACAAAAAATCTTCCAAATGAAAAATGGAATTTATTAATATTTTATCGTCTAATCATATACGAGATATTGACAAAAAAAAATGCATTCACTAATATCTTACTATGCTCACTAAAAAGTTTTACGTATTGCTAGCTGCATTATTTGTTTTCTCCTTGTCTCTCATAAACCCACATACTACTCATGCTTCTTATTTGGATACTAGTTTTGGGACTGATGGAAAAGTATTAATCGAACTTGGTGGTGATTCGATAGCCAGAGGGTTTGCTGTTCAAGCAGATGGAAAAATATTAACCGCTGGTTCCGTAAATGGTGACTGGGTAATTACAAGACATAATAACGATGGCACACTCGATACAAGTTTTGGAGTCTCAGGGAAAGTAATAAAAGATTTTGGGTCCAATGATATGATATGGAGCTTAATAGTCCAACCAGATGGAAAAATTGTAGTTGGTGGTTATGCTCAGCCTGGAAGTGCAGTTGTATGGACATTGGGCAGATACAATACTGATGGTAGTCCTGATATCAATTTTGGGGTTGATGGTTTTGTCACGACGAGTTTTGAAGGATCAAATGAATCAGTAGCGGCACGTCTTGTTCTCCAATCAGATGGAAAAATTGTAGCAGCGGGTTATAACGATGCAGGTAATGCGATAGTCGCGAGATATAACTCAAACGGAGCCCTTGATACAGCGTTTGGTACTGATGGCATTGTCGCTACTCCTGGTGGTACATGGACAGGGATAGCACTTCAAGCGAATGATAATAAAATAGTTACCGCAGGTACATATAATAGCGGACCATGGCTAGCAAGATTTAATACTGATGGAAGTTTAGATACATCTTTTGCAGGCATTGGTTTTATGACTGATACAGGAGGAGAAGGAAACCACAATATTGCTGTACAACAAGATGGAAAGATTATAACAATTGGTACAACTGGAGGTATCAGTGGTGGTAATACAATATTGTTCCGTTATAACTCTGATGGCAGTCGTGATGTGAGTTTTAGTGGTGATGGTTATGAAGAATTTTCTCTGAACGGATTTATGGGTAGTCACGTACTTTTATTACCAAACGACAAAATAGTTCTTGAGGGTGCAATGATTGTAGATAATAGCAGGAAATTTGCTTTTGCAGGCATAACTGGATCAGGTAGCTTAGATCTAACTTTTGGTGATAATGGAACTATTGCTGTCGATATGGGAACATCATCTGATCAGTGGATACAATTTGGATCACTTGATTCTCAGGGAAAAATTCTAGGCGTAGGAGGTGTTTCAAATGGAAGCTATTACGATATAGGTATTACAAGAATTGCTCATTTTTATAGTGTAACTACAAATTTCAATTCTTCAGCTGACACCTATGTCAGAGGTGGTTCAGATAACAGGAATCATGGTGGTGGAGCATTTATGAGACTGCAATCGAGTGGGCCAAATAGGAGTTTGGTAAGATTTGATCAAAGCGCACTGCAAACAGCAATTGGTGACGCGGAAGTACTATCAGCAAAACTTCGAGTAACAATCGTTGATAACGCTAACAATTGGGGGACAACAGGGAGAACTATAGATGTACATCGTTTGATTAGTGATTGGGTAGAAGGAGACGGTTTGGAAACTAATTATAGAGGTACCGGGTCAGGCGCGACATGGGAATGTGCTATTGATAGCAACATAGCCAATCAATCAAAGAACTGTAGTGGAACAACAGAATGGGAAATGGGAAATGGGACTAAGCCGTGGATACTAACAGCAACAGACACAGAAACGATTACAAATAACCAGACAGGAGTCGTAGAATTTGATGTCACAGCTGATGTACAGGCATTTATGAACGGAACAAGTAATAATGGCTGGGTAATTAAGAAAACTGCAGAAGGATCAAATGGTCAAGTCAGCTTTGGTACTAAAGAAAGTATCTCTGTTCCTCAACTAGTTATCACATACCAACCATAGGATACAATTCTTCATAAACTCCAAATCATCATCTATAATAAGATAGGCAATGAAAGAGCATTCTATTTTACAAAAAGTTTGGCTGGTTTTGCCTCTATTTATTCTTCTGTTCTTCGTTTTGTCTTTTAGTTATCGTAGTGATCATTCTTTTAGTCAGGATTTGGGGAGGCATTTGAGGTTGGGGGAGGTTATTTGGAATGGGTTTAGTGTTCCGAAGAACAATCTTTTTTCTTATACTTTTCCGGATTTTGAATTTGTAAATCACCATTGGTTGTTTGAAGTTATTGTGTATCTTGCGAGTACGGCAATTGGTATGCAATTTGTTTTGGGGATAAAGATTTTACTGTTGCTCGTTGCAGTAGGGCTTGTGCTTCTTATTGCCAAAAATACTGGTTCTGTCTTTTTTATACCTGTTTCCTTTCTCTTTTTACACATGCTTCGTTCCAGAATCGATCTTCGTCCTGAAATTTTTAGTTTTCTTTTTACAGCTGCCACATATTATATCCTTGAGAAATTTGAAAGACACGACACCAAACTTATTTATATTTTGCCATTTCTCTCATTGTTGTGGGTGAATACACATATTTATTATCCAGTTGGTTTCATTTTGCAGCTTATTTTTCTTTCTCACTATCTCATTGAGAAGTATGTAAAAAAGCAAGACAATAAAAAAATCGCTAAAAAAATAAAAACGTTAACAATTGTCACGGTTATTTCTTTGCTTGCTACGTTTGTCAATCCAAACTTCATACAAGGTGCGTTGTATGCATTTAACGTCTTTAAAAATTATGGTGTAACTATTTCTGAGAACCAGACAATGGCGACACTACAGAGCACTGGTTTTGTAAATCCCGATTTCTTCTTTGCATATTTTTGCTTTCTTATGATCGCTCTTGCATTCATGGTGGGTCTTATGAGAAATAAAGTGACATTCAAAAATATGAGTCTGCTTGGTTTGGGACTCGTGCTTTCAATCCAAAGTATCAGGGGGTTTCCTTATTTAGTTTTCCTTTGCTTGCCAATCATTCTTATATATCTTGATTACAAAAAAATGAATATGTGGGTAAAAGCACTAAATATCTTCGTTTGTGCTTTGCTATTTATTGAAGCATTTTATTATCTCAGTGGGGCATATTACAAACTCACCTACAGAAATCATACCGTTTCTCTCCAAGCTGTTGAAGATGCAAAGCCTGCAATGGACTTTGTGCTCGCACATCATTTGCCCCAGCCGTTGTTTAACAATTTCGATATCGGGAGTTATATTATCTATCGAAGTTATCCAGAGTATAAAGTTTTCATTGACGGAAGACCTGAAGCGTATCCTGCTCGTTTTTTTGAAGAAACGTATTTACCAATGCAGGAGAATTACGAAATTTTTCAAAAAATCCATAAAAAAACTGGTTTTAAAACGGTTATTTTTTCACTTACTGATCAAAATCCACGCACAATCAAATTTCTTAGAGCAATTACCAATGATCCTCAGTGGAAAATTGTGTACCTGGATCATTTTATGATTGTGCTTGTACAAAATGATACCGTCAAAAAACTGAAATTATCTCCAATAGCTCTCAACTCGCTTACTCCTGAAAATTATCACTATACAGATGTAGCAGCATATACCAATTTAAGTACATTTCTTTTTAATATGTATGCATTTGAAAAAGCGAAATTATTTAATCAAAAAGCACTGGAGATTGCTCCTAATAATCCTGCAGCAAATAGAATAATGGCCAATATCCTGCTGCAAGATAAAAATCCTAATCTTGGTTTGGTGCATGAATATTTATCTAAAACGCAAAATGGAGTTTTTTGGTAAAGCTCATCCTTGTTTCACTCTATAAGTTATATTAATATAGAAACTACTATGCCCTCAAAGGAAAAAGATTCCACAGAA
>JBPOIT010000027.1:0-51643 GCA_052034235.1 Candidatus Levyibacteriota bacterium | reverse complement strand
TGCCCTCTCACTTTGGTACTCGGGTATGCGTCCTTCAAACGTACCGGTCGGAGGTTGCAGCAGGTAGGATTGCCCGTTTCATACTCACTCGTCTCTGTTGCTCTCAAACCCTGTCAATTCAGGATCTGTTCCAAATGTCGTTTAGTGAGATAAACATTTGGACACCAGCTATCACTAGTCAGAGCTTTCACTCCATTCCTTGCATACTGCTGTCTGGACTTTCCTCAGCCTCTCTTTCGCGAAGCCGTAGTAGTCCTTCTTCCTCGGATTAGGGGTATTGTAGCTATTTTTAAGTGGAAACGCAAATTTAGGAGTGTGTTTGGCAAATCATTTTATATTCACAGTTTTTGCACATCATTCCTCCAGAACAACGAAAATCGCTCCTTGAGATTTCGCCTATGAGTTTGAGAATTTTTTCTTTGGCAAGGATAAGTTCTGCATCTGTATGTGTTACTGAAAATTTCTTGTTTGCTTCGAGATAAAAAAGTGTTAAAACAACATCTGACGGTTTGCGTTGCAAAAGTGCGTCTTTAACTTCTGTTGCGGCAAGAGCATAAAATAAAAGTTGAAAATCGTCTTTGACTTTTTTTTCTGTTGGCAGATTACTGCCAGTTTTATAATCAATAATCTCAATCTTTCCATCATTTAACTCGTCGATTCTATCAATTCTCCCTCCAATTTTTACCTTGTCGAGCCAAAAATTAAACGGCAGTTCAATTGCAATCGGGTTAACTTTTTCGGCAATATAGTTATTTGCAAATTCCAATAGCATGCGCTCGGCTTGTTGGTATGATTGGCGCTCGTGCAATTTGCTGCTATAGCCAAGTGGTACCCAGTTTGTTTTAAGCATTACTGAAATATCTTCTGAAACAATTTTTTCACCTGCTTTTATTGCTGTTGAAAAATCTCTTAGGGTACTATGCACACTGACACCGTAACTCAGTGCAGGAGATGCGGGAGTTGGAATATTCATAATATATCGGAGTTTATAATGTAGCGGACATGCAAGAAATGTGTTGAGCTGCGAATAGGAGATATACGTTGGCGTATAAAGTGGTGGTGTTTCGGCAACGAGAGGTTTTGTTTCATTATTTACAACAGTTGCATTAAACATATCCAGAAGTGATAATTGCTGGCCTGGATCTTCAACAACTTGTTTTTTAACGATTGAATCAACATAGCTATCACCGAGTGTTTCAGCAATAAAGGGTGAAAGTTTTTTTTCTCTTTTGGCATCACCATAAAAGCGCGAACCGGTCAGGAATAATTTTTCTTTCGCTCGTGTTATCGCAACATAAAACAAACGTCTTTCTTCCTGTAAATTCTCATCACCTTCTGGCAAGTCTTCACGGATAATTTCCTGAGGAATTGGAATTTGCTCTTTTCTGTCACGGGAAGGGAAACGCTGCGCAACAAGATTTACGACAAACACAAAGGGGAATTCAAGCCCTTTACTTGAATGAACTGTCAGGATATTAACGGCGTTATTTTGTGTCCAATCAACTTCAGCGCTCATTGGACTTTCACCTAGTTCCATTGCAAGATCGATCCAATCAACGACGGCAAAAACGGAGGCGTCTTCTCTATTTGCAGTAAAGGATTGGAGTTTTTCAAAAAACTTTGCAATGTTTTGCGCTTCCTTTTCTGTTTTCACTGTCTGAGGATCAAGGTAATGTCCCAGAAGGCCTGAATCCTCAAAAAAATAGAAAAGAATTTGTCCTGCTGGTTCTTTTGCTATAATTTCCAAATGTCTTTTGAACATATTCAAAAAGCGGATAACTTTTTCATTACCGTTTTTTGTGAGCACTGTTTGTTCGACTTGTTCCATGGTTTCAAAAAGTGTGCAGTTATTGCGCTTGGAATAATTAAGCAGAGCCGCGATATCGCGGGCTTCAAAATCAAAAATTGGCATGGTGATGACTCTGTAAAGCGAAGCGGTATCCTCAAAATTGGCGAGTGCTTTAAGGTATGCAATTAAGTCTTTAATTTCCTCCTGCTGAAAAAGATGTCCTGGTCCTAAAAACTGAAAGGGGATTTTCATTCGATCAAAAGCACGTTGAAATGGTTGTGCGTGATCATTTGCGCGTACTAAAATTGCGAATTCATTAAATGGGCGGTTTGTTTTTTTTACTTCAGCTCTAATTTTTTTTGCAACCTCTTCTGCTTCGTCTTCAACCCTGTTGGTAAAAATAAATTCAATTTCTTCACCCTTTATCTCCCGGCCGCTGACGAGTCGTTTGTTAATATTTTCTTTCACCTCAAGTCGATCGGGATTGTTACTTTGGATAAGTTTGTATGCACTATCAAGAATTGTTTGGGTTGAGCGGTAGTTTTGATTAAGTGTGACGATTTCAGCATTTGGAAAGTGAGATCGAAACTGCATCATGTTGGCAATCGCAGCGCCCCGCCAGCGATAAATTGAATTATGAACGACTATATCATTAGCAATAAAATTATGTGTCTTATCTACTTCCAGGTCATAGACAATTTCTTCCCGTTGTTCTCTCTCAAGGGAAACAATTTCATCATAAAAGACTTTGTTATTTTTAACGATAGGGAGATATAATCCCTCAAGAAGGTTACCCGCAGGCATGATAAGCGCTGGCATATTTACTTCTGTCAGTGTTCCAATAATTGACTTCATTTCAATAAATCCATCGGTGAGATTTACTAAACGATTAGCAAGCTCTTGAGCCTTTATCATATCTCCAAATAAATGACGAATACGAATTCCTTTTTTTGCTTTTGTATAGGGAAGACCACTCGCTTTTATTTTAGTGATAATATCCTCATTTGATGTCTCCATTTGGACGAGATGACCTATTTGAGGTTTTTGCATAATGTTATTTTGTGGGGTTCTTTTTTGCACATAATTTCTATAACATTGATAAAAGTGTATTTTTATGCGCTTACTGTTTCCTCTCGTAACTGCATCTAAAACGTAGTGGTAGTTCATTAGATTAATTCCTAAATCAGCTGCCAACCGTTTCGCGTTTGCTTCAGAATCGAATTGTTTATACAATTTTTCAATGAGTGCCCCCTGCAGCATGACACCATCGCGCTCTTTAAAAATACATGTCGGGAGTTGATACGTAAGCGACCACAGTAACTCATGATATCGTGCATCTTCTGCGGTTAGGAATGCTCGAAGTCCAATTATTGCATCTGCAGATCTTTCGAGTTTTAGTCGTACTGCAAGATTGTTTGTAACACCTAAGCGCCAACCCAAAGATTTTCTATGCATTAGATAGACATAAAAGAATTTTTTATCCGTTGCGTGTTTTGGTACATAACAAAACATCTTATGATTATCAGTTGTCGTAACAGTCATTCCAGATTTAGTTGTGACAGTGATAAATCGGGTCGTTTTTTTATTCTTAAAAACGTTAGTAACTGTTGCTATTCCTAAAGAGCCTTTGCCAACAGCAGTAATGACTTGTTCACCAGTTTTAATCTCCTTTATAAGTTTTTTTCCATCAGTTGTTGAGACCAACGTATTTGCAGGAAGACATTGATCATCGTCTCCGACGACGGTTATATTTTTCTTTTCTCCAGCAAGAAGGATTGCAAGTTCGTTTTGGGCGAAATTGGTATCCTGAAATTCATCAACTAAAATATATTGAAATTGTTCCTGATATTTTCTTAAGATATTTGGACGTTCCCGAAAAAGCCGCAACGTGTTTGTAATAAGATTTGAAAAATCCATCATACCTTCTTTGGCTTTAAGACTTTCATATAACAGGTATGATTTTGCGAGTTCCATTGTTTTTTTCGCTTCTAAAATATCTGCTTGTTCTGTATGATTTCTGTTTTCAAACTCCTCGGCAAAAGTCATATACTGTTTCGGGGTAATGTCATCATCACGCAGTCTACTGAAATGGGTGAGCATGCCTTGAAGAAATTTCATTGGATTTCCCATGGGGCGGAAATAATCGAGTTCAAACTCAAACAGATGCTTTCTCAAAAAAAGCATGGTTTCGGCTTCAGTCATTAGTTGAAAAGACGGAGTTAAACCTATATGTATGGCTTCTTGTCTGAGTATCCTATCGCAAAATGCATGAAACGTTTCAATCCACATCTGTGAGTAACCATATGGCAAAATTTCATCAGTCCGGGCTTGCATCTCTTGTGCGGCTTTTTCAGTAAAAGTGAGTGCAAGGATATTTGAGGGGTTTACCTTTTTATCAAGGATGAGATGCTGAATGCGCTGCGTAATAACAGTCGTTTTGCCAGTTCCCGCACCAGCAATAATAAGAAGCGGTCCTTCACCATGCGTGACGGCTTGGAGTTGTTCAGGATTGAGTTTTCGGGCATCAGGCATAAGGGCTTTCTATAATACCATAACCAATATAACAAAAAAACTACTGAAAGTTGTATACTTAAGGCATGGAAATAATGCTCAATGTTGTAACCGGCATAATCAATTTCTTTTTATGGTTTTTTGTCATTAGTCTCGGAAGTATTGTGGTTGTATTCATACTGCAAAAGGTTTTGTCAAAGTATTTTTTCAAGAAGCGACTGAAAAAACATATCTCAGGTCGAAATGAGAGTGTGGTATTGATGGTTAAAAATCCTTCGAGTACTGAACAAAAAGAAGAAGCAATGGAAAGGTTTTTAGTCTCGTTGCATAGAGTGTTACCAACTGGTGCTTCAATAAGTCTTGAGATGGTTTCTTCGGAACAATTTCTGCGCTTTTATCTTGTTATTCCTAAAGTACATAAACAGGTTATAGAATCACAGCTTTATGCACAATTTACTGAGGCTGATATCAAAGAAGTTGATGATTATTTTTCAAGATGGCAGGAAGACACTACTTATGTTGAACTTCGTTTTAAACAGCAAAGCATACGGCCTTTAAAAACGTATAGACATTTAGACGATGATTTACTTAAAATTCTTTCTGCAATACTTGCAAAGACTGAAGGTGGTGAAGAAGTGGCAATGCAAATCGTTTTACAACGAGTGGGTTCCAAATCCTGGCGTCGAGGAACACAGGCACTGTTTTATCAATTCACAAATAGTAATGCAGAAACAACTCCGGCAAAGGAAAAACTTGCACTCGATTTGTTTGTCGGCAGTCTGCGTTTTGCTTATCATGCCAAGACAAAAGCATCTGCCAGTGTTAAACTGCACACGCTTGTCAATTTATTTAAAAGTGTCAAAAGTCCGTATAATGAACTCGTCAAAAAACGCGCATTTTTTTCAGAAGATCTTGCAAAACCTTTCAAAACGCGACTTTTTGAGAAGGGTGATTTATGGTCAATTCCCGAGATTGCAACAATATATCATTTCCCGTACAAGGGAACTATTGTCTCAAACGTTGTTCACACGACGTCTAAAAGAGCACCCGCTCCTGATATCTTGCCGCTGAAAGGAATGGTCCCTCCTGAACAAGTCTCCTTGATTGGGCAAACGAATTATCGGAGTGAACAGAAAATATTTGGTCTTAAACGCTTTGATCGCAGACGACATTTGTATATCGTCGGGAAAACAGGAAGTGGAAAAAGTAAATTACTAGAGCTTCTGTTAAAGGCAGACATTCAATCAGGAAACGGCTGTTGTTTGATTGATCCCCATGGTGATTTAGCAAGTGCTGTGCTGAATTTTGTCCCCAAAGATCGTATTAAAGATGTTGTCTATGTTGATCCAACAGACAGGAATTTTCCAATCGGATTTAATCCACTTGAACCGGTTGAAGATTACGAAATGCGTCAGCATCTTTCGGTATTTTTTATAGCGATTTTCAAAAAGCTCTTTGCAGGCAACTGGAATCCACGAATGGAACATTTGATTCGTTATATTACCCTTGCCCTTTTAGAAACACCTGATTCAAATGTGTTAGGAATTGCTAGAATTCTTTCAGATACAGGATATCGGCAACGGGTCATAAAGCAAATTCAGGATCCTGTTGTTAAAGCGTTTTGGACAAATGATTTTAAACCATCTGATACGCAATACTCGTCAGAAGCGATCATTCCACTTCTGAATAAAGTTGGGCAGTTTATTTCAAATCCTGTAATTAGAAATATCATTGGTCAAAAGAAAAATGTCTTAGATTTTGATGCCTTTATGAATAATGGGAATATCGTCATTATTAATTTATCCAAGGGAAAACTTGGAGAAGAGAATGCTGCACTTTTGGGGTCGATGTTTATAACAAAAATTCAGCAGGCTGCTCTTGCCAGATCTGCTCTTGCCGAAAACGAACGACGTGATTTTTATTTTTACGTTGATGAATTTCAAAACTTCGTAACTGATGCATTCTCAAGTATTCTCTCTGAAGCTCGAAAATACAGACTCAATCTCACAATTGCTCATCAATATATTGCGCAATTGCCTGATGATGTCAAAGCCACGGCTTTTGGGAATGTCGGGAGTATTATCGTTTTTGCAGTTGGTGGAGATGACGCAGCATATCTTGCAAAAGAATTCACACCTATTTTCTCGCCAGAGGACATGATTGCACTTAACACGCGCGAGATGTATATAAAAATGTCAATTGACGGTAAGATAGCGCCGCCGTTTTCTGCGACGACTCTGACAGTTACGAAACCTGAGAATGATTATTCAACCGAAATAATAAACGCTTCTCGTATGAAGTATGCTCAAAGTCGTGCTGCTGTTGAAAACGAAATAGCCAGGTGGAGTGATAGTGTCAATGCCATAGATAGTAAAGGGAGTGATGACTTTCCAGAACCTATTGTTTAAACCTGGATATCAGACCAATTGAGATTTTTTGCTTTTAGCTCTTCAAATAACCGTGCAGAGATCTTCTCGTACTCCTCTTTCGTTAATTGTCGATTGAGAATACAATATTGTTTATTCGAAAGAGCGACGCAGCCTATGCAATTTTTTACATTGTTGCAGTTGAAAATAAAGGTACTGTCATAAGCATTACTCGAATTGACAGCAAAACTACAGTTAAATAATTTGATCCCATCAACAATCTCATAGCTGACTTGGTTTTGTTGGTACGAACACGTCATATCATAACTCGTCGCATTATGATGACTGTCATAAAGATATGCACAATTTTCGTTATGGGCTCCATCAAAAATCATATAACAGTTTTTATTATAATGACTATAATTGCCGTACGCTGAATTCTCATTATGTGCTTCATTGGTCTGTGTTATTGGATAACGTAATTTTAATTCCTCAACGAGTGCTAAGACTTTTTCAGGTGGCCATTTTTTGTAAAGTGCTATTTTTTGCTTGTATTCACTTTCGGTCAATTGTCTATTAAATATGCAATATGATTTATTTTGCAAATTAACGCAACCAAACATATCGTGGCAATTTATGCAGTTTGCAACATACTGAGAGTCACGCATACTCGTACTATATTCCACATAGTCACTATTGAAACACTTGAATGGATCAACACCTTCATAACAAAGGTCTGATTCTACAGCAAAATCGCAATCAATACAATTTTTAGCAATGTATGAATCATAAACATAGATACAATCTGAGGAATTTGATGTGTCAAATGAAACAAACATGTTATTGCAAAAGGCGAGATAATCACCATAGTCGCTATTTTCGCAATCACGTATTTCTGGAGGAGTTTTTGGGTAGAGCGTTAAGATTCTTTGTAACTCTTTATAGAAGGTATCAATAGTCATGTTTATACTTCAGGTAACGGATCGGTAATAATCGGATCGTTCTCGAGGAAATACTTCTCATAATCTTCTTTGCATAAAATCTGATTACGGACTTTCGCTGGATCATACGAAACAATAATAGTTTTATTGCATTTCTGGCACTGTGTTTTGAAAAGCATTCTGCTTCCCCGGAGTTTTAATCGTCGCTCTTGGCGGCATCCTGGACAATTCGTAGGGAAAGGGAGCCCTTTTTCGTTGAGGAACGATTGTTCTTTATCAATAACGAGAAACTGTCTCTTGCATGTAGCGCACGTGTGCGTGAGCGGTGCCATGAGTGTATTAAATCATAACAAGCATGAGCATGCAAGAGTTGCAAACGGAACTTTGGTGCATTATAAGTAGATATGCCTTCTGTTGCCAAACAATTCTTTGTGCGATTTATAAAAAAAGAGCAATTGAAAAATGATGTGTTCTCATTCTCTTTTGATAGAGAAGAGCGTGGATTGACCTTTCTTCCTGGACACTATGTGCAAATGACTCTCCCTCATGAAAATAGTGATGAGCGGGGAAGTAGTCGATATTTTACCATTTCATCCTCACCGACTGAAAAAGACTATCTCACTATCACGACACGTGTCGGTAAAAGCTCTTTTAAGAAAGCACTTTTTGGATTACAACCTGGAACAAAGGTGCAATTGTTTGGACCGATGGGGACATTTCTTTTACCCGTCTAATTTGGAGACTTCTTTTTGTACCTCCGCTTGAATATGTTTTACTGATGACAGTTTTTGACCAAGTGTATTGAATCCTTTATTCACATTGGCGTATTGATTTGACGCGTTGCCTATATGTTTTCCAAGTGTATCAAGTGATTCATTCACTTTCTCATAATCAATTTGAAGTGCTCTAAGTATTCTAAAAACCTCTTTTGACTGCTGTTCGATTTTCTTGCCTTCAAACGAGAGCAGGATGGTTTGCAGATGTGCATAGAGTGTACTCGGTGAGACTATATAAATGCGCTGAGACCGTGCATAATCTATGATTTGGTCCATATTCACGAGTTCATAAAAGACCGATTCACTGGGAACATACATAAGTGCAAAATCCATTGTCCCTTCATCAGGGAGAATATATTTTCTCGCAATGGCATCAATATGTTTTTTGACATCTCTGCCGAATTCTTTTTTATACTGCTCTTTTTCATTTTCTGTTTCAGCTTTACTATATTTCTGAAAATTTTCCATGGGAAATTTCGAATCGATTGGTAAAATACCCGCATCAGTTTGAATAGCCGCATCAACTTTATCACCAGTTTTAAATTGGTATTGTAGATGAAAACTATTCTTGGGAAAGATTTGTGTTATTAAGTCTTTTAACACTTGCTCACCAATGTTGCCCCTGAGTTTCGGGCTTTTCAAAAAATCCTGCAGTTCGCGCATGCTTCTTCCAATTTCGCTCATTTGTCCCACTTCAACACCAACTTCCTTCATGACAGCAGAGGCTTTATCAAGCCGATCATTTAACTGTTTCGCATTTTCCTGTAGCGTCCTGACCATATGCGTTGAGTTTGTCTGCATGGATTCGTTAAGTGTTCTGTTGGTTACCTCAAGCGATTGTTGCATGGTCTTTAACCATTCAATCATTGCCTGGTCATTTTGTGGTTTTTGTAGTGAGTTGAGCTTTTTATTTATAAAGAAAAAGAGGATTCCGAAGCCGAGGAACATGATGATGAGAAGGATAGGCAGACTTTCCATACGGCTATTGTACCATAGATGACAAGTGGCCTTATTATGGTTTCATACCTTCGTAGGCGTAGTAGTTGCCACTCTGCATCACGCAGACATAAGGAGTATTTGCACGCATATTTGCGGCATGTCCAGATGAATTTTTCCACATTGTTACGACATCTTTATAGTTACTTGTCATAGCTATATTTTCAGTTATTGCACTCCAACTGGCATACGGCATTGTTTTATTATCGCGCCTCTGTGCAAAACCGTCGTGATTGAAATTTGTCGTAATTTCTTGGGCGCGTGTTTGTGCAAAACTGCAGGTTTCACTACTTGTTTGGACGGATCCAAGTCCTTGTGATGCTCGGTAACTATTAATTTCATTCATTATGTATCCTGTCACATCATTTGTTGCGGTTTGGGCTACCGTTGGAGTTTGTCCTTTTGTCGGAGTAGGTGTTGTAGGTTTTTTGGTTGGAGTCGGTGTTAGCTGCTTCTTGGTTGGAGTAGGGGTCACAGGTTTTTTTGTTGGCGTTGGTGTTACCTTTTTGATTTTTGGTGTTGGAGTGAGAGTTACTGACGGCGCAGTGCTTACCTTTTGTTTGAGGAGATTACGAAGTGTCATCTTTTGCCAGATACCTTCATAACGTTTTTCAGTGGGGGTTGGGGTACTTGAGGTAGCGGCTGCAACAGGTGAGGTGACGGTGGTTAGGGTTATAAGAATAGCAAACAGTGTGAGCAGATACTTGAGCATAATTGGTTTTATTATACTCAAGAAGCATTATCTGTCAAACTTGATTTTGCAACCTAAATGACTCTTTTCCAAGTTCAAATGTAAGAATTTTCATCTCAAGAATTAGCCTCAAAGTAGAGTTCAGGATCGGCAGTTATTTCAAAAGGAGAGACAGACTTATAATTGTAAAACGCGGCAGCAGCAATCATCGCTGCATTGTCTGTGCATAAATTTTTTGTCGGAACAAAAATGTTAAGTGAGGTCTCTGACGAAAGTGTTTCAAAATGTTTTTTCAGTGTTTCATTTGCAGCAACACCGCCTGAAAGAAGAAGTGACTGTACATTGTACTGTTTGACTGCCCTCAGGGTTTTTTTAGTTAAGACATCGATAATAGCATCCTGCGTTGCCCGTGCTATATCTTTGACAGTTTGTTCATCAAGTAACGACTGTTTCTGCACTTCTCGTAAAACAGCAGTTTTCAGTCCTGAAAAAGAAAATTCAAAATCATCAGAACCGATAAGCGGGCGAGGAAAGCGGAATCGTTTGGGATTACCACCTGATGCGAGTTTTTCAATTACCGGCCCTGCCGGATAAGCAAGCCCAAGCAGTCTTCCAATTTTATCAAATGCCTCACCTGCTGCATCATCACGCGTGCCGCCCAACAGTTGAAAGTCACCGTGTTTTTCCATAAGGAGCAAGTCAGTATGTCCACCGGAAACAACAAGAGCGATTGCTGGAAAAACTGTTGATGGAGGTAGATTTTTATCGATGAAATTCGCGTATATATGACCAACCATATGATTCACAGGAATAAGCGGTTTTTCTAAAACATATGCGAGCGTTTTTGCTGTCTCAACACCAACAAGCAGCGAGCCAATTAAACCCGGTCCGTACGTTACGCCAATTGCATCAATCTGTTCTATTCCAATTTCTGCTTTGTTAAGTGCTTGGTGTATAACCGGCAGAATATACGTCAATTGCTCACGCGCTGCATTTTCAGGAATAACCCCGCCAGTTTTTGCGTGCATTGCGAGTGAACTCGCAACCACATTTGATTTTAAAGTTACGAGATGACCATTTCCTTCAACAACTGCTGCTGCTGTTTCGTCGCATGATGATTCAATGCCAAGTATTCTCATTCAGACATTATATCATCAGCACGATATAATGAAGGAGCGTCATGAATATATTCCATATAAAACTCCTTGCAGTTGTGACAATGGTTATTGACCATATTGGCATCTTCTTTTTCCCACAAGAGTTCGTTTTTCGTCTCATCGGCCGAATAGCCTTTCCACTGTTTGCTTGGCTTATTGCAAATGGTGCTTATCATACACGCAATATTCGTCAATATATTTTTAGAATTTTTCTTTTGGCAAGTATTTCTCAAATTCCCTATATGATGACAAAAAGATTATTAGATCAATCCAGTTGGGATTTAAATGTGCTTTTTACGTTGGGAGTGGGTTTGACGGCAATTATGTTCATTCGAAAAACAAAAAACTGGCTTTTCTGGATAGTTATTTCACTCATGTTTGGTTTGACTGCTCAGTTACTCCATATGGATTATGGTTTGATTGGCGTTCTTATGATTGTCTGTTTTTATGTGTTTTTTAATAAGTTTGCTTATATGTTTGCGGCGCAAGTGGTACTCACTCTTTTGACAATTTTTTTTCAAGCAGAGTATGCGTCTGGATCAATTCAATATTTTGGTTTGTTTGCACTTCTCTTTCTGTGGTTTTATAACAAGAAAGAGGGGATGAAAATGAAATATGCGTTTTATCTTTTTTATCCGCTTCAGTTTGTTGCAATCCTTATTGTAAAGAGGTGGTTTTAGTTAGTGTTTAGCTCTAGTTCTACTTTATCTCCCGGTTTGAAATTGTATTTTTTTGACAACCCTGCGCTTATTTCCAGTACTTTATCACTTGGGCCTGTGGGTTTGTAGGTTGGCAGTGTTCCTGACGTTACAGGTTTCGCGTTTTCAGCTATGGAAACGATGGTATCACCGTTAATAAAGATAATATCAATAGAGAATTTCATCTCTTTCATCCAAAAACTGTAAGTATCTGGTTTCTCAAACAAAAATAATTTACCTTCATTAAGTGGTAGTGATGCACTGCCAGAAAGTCCTTTCTGCTTTTCTTCTTCAGTTTCTGCAACGGAGACAGTAAATGTTTGGTCGTTTATTGTTACTGATGAAGGGTTTTCTCCAGTGGTGGATGCGGCTCTTCCGAAAGGATTAAATTGGATAAAAATAAAAGCAATGAAAATTGCAAACAGAATTCCTATAGCTAATATAATTTTATTGACACTCATAATTCGTTAAGAAAGGTTATCACTTTTGTCGTTGACTGGTTTGTTACTGGTTTAATAACATCAACCACACTTGCACCGATTTGTTTGGCCTGACGTTCTTTGTGCTCACGAAACGGGTCGCCAGCCGTTGTTGCGATTATAGCAGGTTTCAGCAGATTTACCAGTTTATTATAAAAATCATCAGAGACAGCTGTCGGGAGCGTTATAACATAGTCGACAAGTGATAAATGAGCAAGCATTTCTGCGCGATCCTTCTGCGTATTCAATGGTCGGTGTTTCCCTTTCTTACGTTTAATCGTGTCATCATGTTCCAGCATAATCATTAATATGTCACCTTTTTCTTTTGCATGTGATAAGAATCTGATGTGACCAATGTGTAAAATATCAAAACAACCGCCGACCAAAACAATTGTTTTTCCAATATCGTGAAGTTTTTTACTTACCGCTGCTGCTTCTTCTATGGTAATTATCTTATTCATTGGAGATTATTCTTTTGTTCCTCGCATATATATAGCTTGCCATGGCCTGTAATTTGAGACGAATTTATCATTAAGCAGTGTTTTGCCATCTCGTGTTACTGTTCTTGTGAAATACACATTTGCGCCCGCCGCAGCGAAATCGACTTGTTTGACCTGTCCTTTTGGCAACGTAGGATCATCCTGATAAAGCGGCTCTGGTGCAGGTGTTTCTTTAAGAATTACTGGTCTTGTAAGCGCTACTTGCCTTCCGTCTTTTGTCCCAAACAGTTCAAAAACAAGTCGATAATTCACCATATCAGGGTATGCTTGTATTAAAATCGAAGCCCCAGTATCATTTTTAAATTTGAGATCAACAGTCGGTGTGTAGATTGCTGCATCAATCCCGGGGGGGGAATTCTGTTCATAATAACCAACACGATATGCGTGAGGATTGCGTTCTGTTATCGGCAGTCCTGCGTTGAGTACAGCTCTGAAAAGAGTGGTTGAGACCTGGCACACCCCACCACCGTCTCCCTGGACAGTTTTTCCATTTTGAATGACATATGCTTGTTTATATCCTGTCACTGTTGAGATATCACCAACTGTTTTATTAAAGGAAAATGTTTCCCCAGGTGCAACGAGGGCTCCGTTTATCCGACTTGCTGCGAGATTAATATTAAATGCTCGATTTTCAATTGATCCGACAAATGAGGATGTCCCTGTTCCTATTAGTTCAATGATACCCATGTTTTTATCAGTTGCGATCGTAGGCGAGATAGTTTTTATGGGTACTTTGATAGTCAGTGTTTGTGGGTCTAGTGCAGTGCTCACAGCTTGCATTTGTTCGTAGAGTTGCTCTTTTAACTTTGTGTTATCAAGCGCTTGTCCATCTTTGGAGAGTTTGAATTCTTTAACTCTTCCTTTTTCCATTTTAAAGACAGCGTCGACAGGTTTTACCTCCAATGTCTTTTGCAATGGTGCAATAAGAGCGTTAAGTCTCTGTTCGTCAAAGTGATGAGCAGCGCGCAAATCGACTTTGTCAAAATATGCCTGTAACATCAGACGCATATCAGAAAGCGTATTGTTAGATCTCCCTATATTGTAAGCTTGATCTGCGATAAGTTTTTCATCATAGCCTAGGTTAATCTGCCGGGCTGAAATTGTGGCAACAGCCTCAGGAGCATTCAAAATAAATTTAGATTGTCGAATTACTGCATTTTTATCAGCGAAGTGACTGCGAACTTCATCTTTCGTTTTGCCGCCAAAATGAGTTCCATTTACCATAACACCTGTATAAACAAGATCTTTGTGAGTCTCTCTATAATAGAAATATAAGAAGCTTGTAAAAATGAAAAAGCCTAAAAAGGCGCCAAATGAAAACCAGAAGGTTGTTTTTGCTATACGGTTGAGTAGCGGAACGGTCTTCTTATAGTGTTTTTGCAAACGATGGGAAATGTGCTTTAGGATTGCCATAGCTTTCCAATACGTATTATACTATAAAAAGCACACCATGGATGAAAAAGTCGTTTTCCCGCCCAACACTGATCCAACCCAGACTCCTGGAGCACAACCTCCTGTAGATCCTGCTGCAGACGTTCAACCTGTAGAACAATCCTCTGCAGCTGAATCAGCCGTTCCAACAGAACCTCCTGCAGATGGTGGCGTTCCCCCAGAAACACCTCCCGCAGATGGTACAGTTCCTGTTGAACCACCACCCTCAAAAGCAGGACTGTTAAAAAAAATACTGATTGGTGTAGGTATTTTAATTGCCATTATTTTTCTGATCGTGCTTCTTGTTCCCAAAAATCAAACTCCTAAAGAAGTAAAACTAACATGGTGGGGTTTGTGGGAAGATACGAGAGGTGTGCAGCTTGCTATTGATGACTTTCAACGTGCCAATCCAAACATAACCATTGAATATGTGAAACAAGACCCAAAACAATATCGAGGAAGATTAACAACAAGAATTCAAAATGGCACCGGACCTGATGTGTTTCGCTATCACAATTCATGGGTACCGATGTTGTCCACCGTATTGCTGCCACTTTCCTCAGACGTGATTACGCCTGAAGAATTTGAAAAAGTATATCCTCAAGTCATACAGGATGACTTAACGAAAAAAGGAGCGATTTACGGCATACCTTTGGGAGCGGATACACTGGCGATGTTTGCCAATACTGAACTTTTTGAAAAAGCCGGGTTGCAAGTTCCAAATACATGGGAAGAATTCGTCTCAATTTCCAGAAAGCTTACTGTCAAAGACCCTGAAACCGACAAAATAAAAACAGCAGGCGCTGCACTCGGTACATACACCAACATCACACACGCCTCAGATATTGTTTCTATGCTTTTTGTGCAGCAAGGAGTTGATATGGTGGCGCTCACTGATACTGCAAATATCAAACGGCAAGAAGCGGCACTTAATTTCTATGCTGCCTTTGCAAAAGGTGAACAAAACGTGTGGGATGGGACACTTGATGAGTCATTGCTCGCATTTGCGCAAGGTAATGTTGGTCTGTATTTTGGGTATTCCTGGGATATCTTTAGAATACAAAAGATTAGTGATTCGTTACGTTTTAAAGTCTATCCGGTACCTGGTCTGCAAGGCGGTAAGAATGCAACAATAGCTAGTTATTGGGTGGAAGGAGCATCGTCAAAAGGGAAAAACCAAAAAGAAGCATTACTTTTTATGAAGTATCTAGCACGTCCTGAAACTGCACAAAAGCTTTATGCAGAACAATCAAAAATTCGCGCGTTCGGCGAGCCGTATGCCAGGACTGATCTTGCTGACAGCTTAAAGGATAATGAACTAGTTTATCCTTTTGTTAGCCAGCTTCCCTATGCCCGCTCGACTTACTTTTCCAGTGATACACATGATGGTGACGGTGGTTTAAATTCAGCACTTAATGCTTATTTAGGAAATGCTCTTACGACACTTGCCAATGGCGAAAAATCAGTTGCTTCCACTTCAAAAACAATGAATCAGGGGGTCTTACAAGTTTACAAAAAATATGGTATACAATAAGCCATATGACGTCCGCTGAAAGAGCAGTATTACGAACGCTAACATATAGTGCTCTCTTCCATTTTCCCCTGACAAAAGATGAATTATGGAAGTTCCTCATGAGCGACACGCCAATTACGAAAGAAGACTACGCATCAGTTCTCAAGAACTTACCAAAAAAAGCACTTATGAAAGACGGCTTTTATACACTGGTTGATAATGTATCTTCAATTAAAAGACGGCAAAAAAATGTGGCAGCTTTAGAGAAAAAACTACGTATTGCCAAGCACGCTGCATATTATTTGTCTTATATACCCACTATTCAGTTGATAGGTCTGAGCGGCAGTCTCGCCAGCGGCAGTGCTGAAAACAAAGATGATATAGATTTTTTTATCATTACAAAGAAAAATACACTTTTTCTGACAAGATTGTGGATTCAGGCAGTTCTAGAAATGCTCAATTTGCGGCGTAAACGACTGCAAATAGATGCGGAGGATAAAATTTGTGTAAATCTCTTGGTAGACGAACGGTCACTGTCATGGCCTGAAAAATTACGTGATATATATACCGCATACGAGATTGTGCATATGAAACCTCTTTTTGAACGTAATAATGCGTATGCAACATTTTTGGATAGAAATAGATGGCTACTGGAAATGTTGCCGCATGCGTTTGATAATCTTCCACAGATAGTTGGCGCTACCTGGAGGAGAAAGTATTATAGTCTGTTGGTAATCAGTAAATTAAGTAGTGTGATATTCTTGGAGAAATCTGCAGCGTTTTTTCAGAAACACTATATGAAGCGTCATCAAACCACTGAAACTGTCACAGAAACGCTTTTAGCATTCCACCCGGTTGACTATAGGTCAAAAACCCTTGTTGATTTGAATACGAAACTTCAGCAATTAGGCTTATTGACAAACAAATAAATATCTCCTATACTGGCTCAGAATTACACGTTATCCCTCGAAAAAGAGCTGAGGGATTTTTTGTAAAAAGGCCAAAATAAAATGAATCCTAAAAAAATTTATCTAACCCCAAAAGGACTGGAAGACCTCAAAAAGGAGTACGACGACCTTCTCAATATTAAACGTCCTGAAATTGTAACGAGACTTTCAGCAGCTCGTGAAATGGGTGATCTATCCGAGAATGCAGAGTATACTGCAGCTCGTGAAGAATTGGCTTTTGTTGATGGCAGAATTGAAGAACTTGAAATGCTTGTTAAGCAGGCAGTGGTAATTGAGAACGGTGCAGGCCACAAAGGTAATACCATTGATCTTGGGTCAGAAGTGACAGTCAAAATCGCTAATCGCGATGCAAACGTTATTTTTACGCTAGTTGGAGAATGGGAAGCAGATCCGGCAGAAAAAAAGATTTCTCATGAATCACCACTCGGCAAAGCCTTACTCGGCAAAACCATAGGCGATGAAATAGAAGTCGAAGCACCGGCCGGGAAAATGATCTATAAAATCGTCTCCATTAACTAATCCTATTCTTGACCCTCTTTGTGTGAAGCTTTATAATACGAGGTAATTTATATGGACAAAGAAATTGCAAAAATAGAAAAATATGTTCGCGCTGCTAATTATCTCACTGTCACACAAATTTATCTCCAAGATAACTACCTCTTAAAACGCCCGCTGAAAACAGCTGATATCAAACCCAAATTGTTTGGACATTGGGGAACGTGCCCTGGTATCAATCTTGTCTACGGACATTTTAATTATCTTGTAAAAAAACATAAACAATCAGGCATTTTTGTGCTGGGTCCAGGACATGGCATGCCAGGACTTCAGGCTAATTTGTTTCTTGAGGGAACGCTTCAGAAATATTATCCCAAGGCCACACGCGACGAAAAAGGGATTGGGTATATTTCAAAAATGTTTGCCTGGCCTTACGGTTTTTCAAGTCATGCAACACCTGAAGCACCGGGGACACTCCTTGAAGGTGGAGAGCTTGGGTATTCGCTTGCGAGTTCATATGGTGCTGTCCTTGATAATCCTGACATGCTCGCTGTGTGTTTAATTGGTGATGGCGAAGCAGAAACAGGTGCAATTGCTGCTGGTTGGCATATTAATAAATTACTTGACCCTGCAAGTAACGGAGCTGTTCTTCCAATCCTTCATGTAAATGGTTATAAAATTTCAGGACCAACGATTTTTGCCAGAATGAGCAATAAAGAACTCACAGCACTGTTTACAGGTTATGGTTATGAACCATTCTTTGTTGAAGGGAAAGAGCTTCACAAATCTATGTTTGAAACCATGGAAACATGTTACCAGCGCATCCGCGATATCCAAACAAGAGCTCGAAAAGGCGAAAATTTTACACCTCGTTTCCCAATGATTATTATGAAATCTCCAAAGGGCTGGACAACTGTCAAAGAGGTTCGGGGACAAAAAATTGAAGGAACAATCCTTGCTCATCAGGTAGTCATGCCAACTGTCAGAGGAGATGAGCAGGAACTGAAAGCACTTGAGGAATGGTTAGCCTCATACAAATTTGATGAACTTTTTGATCCGAAAAAAGGTTTTACAAAAGATGTTTTGGATATTGTTCCAGATGACAAACTGCTTATTGGCGACAACCCTCACACCTTTGGTGCGGCCTACAAGCCACTCAAACTTCCTACAGCAGCAACGCTTGCTAAAAAGGTTGAGAAGCCCGGTGAAATTCAATCAAATGCCATGCGTATGGCTGGAGTGTATTTGAAAGAGATTTTTGCACTCAATGAAAAACAAAAAAATGTGAGGCTTATGTCTCCTGATGAAACATACTCAAATCGTTTGGACGATGTTTTTGACGTAACAGCTAGAAGTTGGGTGTGGCCAATCGAAAAAACAGATAAAGATATTGCACGAGACGGGAGAGTTATGGAGATGCTCTCAGAACATAACATGCACGGCTTGGCACAGGGATATATCTTAACTGGTCGTCATGCATATTTCACTACGTATGAAGCTTTTGCCCAAATTTTTTCGAGCATGGCGCATATGTATCAGAAATTCCTGAAATGGCTGCGCGCAATGAAATGGAGGCAGGATATCCCATCAATTAATTATCTTTTAACATCAACAGCATGGAGACAAGAACACAATGGTTATTCACATCAGAATCCAAGTTTTGTCTCAGGGATGCTTGAAAAACATAATGACTTTATAAAAGCGTATTATCCAGTTGATGATAATAGTATGCTCGCGGTGATGGAAGAGATCAGCAGTTCAAAAAATCAAATGAATATCGTTACCGCTGGTAAATCGCCTGAACCAAGATGGCTTACCTATGAGCAAGGCAAAAAAGCTCTGCAAACAGGTTTACTGACATGGGATTTTGCGAGTGATGAAAATCCTCATGTGGTACTTGTTGGCATTGGTGATTATATGACGAAAGAAGCAATGGCTGCAATTGAACTTATCAAAAAAGATGCGCCCGAAATTCGCGTCAGATTTGTGAATATTGCACGGCTGCAGGCTGCGTGTTCTTGTAAAGAGACATTCCATCCGCAACTACCTGATGCTGAAAAGTATTTCACTGTTGATAAACCGGTTATCGTCAATTTCCATGGTTATCCAGAAGTGATGCAGGCAATGTTCTCACGCGTTAAAAACCCTCAAAGATTTTCAGTTTACGGATATGTCGAAGAAGGAGGAACGACAACCCCTTTTGATATGCAGGTACGCAACAAAACTGATAGATATCATTTAGCAATGGAAGTTTTTGGAAAGATGGTGAAAGAAGGAGTTCTTGATGAGAAAAAAGCACAAAAACTGATAGAACAATACGAAACAGTTTTGAAGAATCACTACACCTATATCACCAAAAATGGAGCTGATCCTGTTGAAATCGAGCAGTGGCAATGGAATGGCATTGTGCCGGTTACTGATGTGCCACGAGGACTTGATCACGAATATGTCCTTAAAAACGCCAGAACGATTGCGTTTATTGGTTTATCAGATAATCCAGAAAGGCACAGTCATATTGTCGCAAAGTATTTCCAGAAAAAGGGGTATCGAATTATCCCTATAAATCCACGAGTGAAAGAAGTTTTAGGCGAAACCTCATACAAGAGTTTGAGTGCTGTACCAAAGGATATTCATATTGATATTGTTGATATCTTCCGCAAACCAGAAGATGTCATCCCGCACATGTATGAAATTGTTGAACGCGGCAACATCAGAACTGTCTGGCTTGCCGACGGGGTTAACAGTCATGAAGCTGAAGATTTTGCCGAAGATTACGGTCTCTCCATGGTAACCAACTACTGCATCCTCGATGCCTACAAAGACATGAAAAAATAATTAGGTAAGAATGTTTGGTAAGTAGGTAATATCAGGAAGGACATATTTGGCGCCGAGTGTTTTGGCTTCATGCTCTTTTAAATGGCCTGTAAGTACAGCAATCGGCATGACTCCTGTTGCTTTTGCCATAGACATATCGCCCTCAGCGTCACCTATGTAGATAGCTTCTTCAGGTTTGATTTGTAGTCTCTTTAGAATAATTTGCAGCATATACGGGGAGGGTTTTCTTAACTCAATTTTTTCAACATCGTCGTAGCACATCGTCTCAATAAAGTATGGTAGTTCATAGTCAAAAAGATAGTTCGTTAACGTGCTACGCATCATACCTGTTGCTATCGCAAGTTTATATTTTTTTGCGAGTTCCTGAATTGTCTTCTCAGCTCCCGCAACTAATCTGATTTTTCCATAAAAGTCAGAAGAGTAATAGCATCGGTCATATGCCTCAATGGCTTTTTCAATCTTTTCAGGATGTTCCTTAAGAAGAAAACTAAGTTGTTCTTTATGACCTTTCCCCCAATAGTCCAGAATTCGTTGGCGTTCTAGATGTGGGTTTAGTTTTACATCGACCGCTTCAAGAGCCTTGTGATAACAGGTAAAGTAACCGTCATTTGAGCCAGTAATAATAACTCCATCAAAATCAAAAATTATCAGTTTAATCATGAACAATTTCTAAATTATATCATTTCTTATCTTGCAAACTGAGCTTTCTGATGATAATATTCTTTATACTATTTTGGTATGAGTAATCCAGTTAAACTGATCAAAAAAGACACCTCGTCGTTTACCCCTGTTCCTACTATCGTTGATTATGAAAAAACCTACAAAAACTTTTCGTGGGAAAAAGCTGCAAAAGAAGAGATAGAATATTTTAAAGACGGAACGCTCAATATAGCTCACAACATTATTGATCGCCACGCAACTGGTAAAAGAAAAAATAAAATAGCACTTTATTTTGAAGGCGCTCGTGGTGAAAAGGAAGAATATACTTTTGCAGATCTCAAAAAAGAAACAGACAAATTTGCAAACGTTCTTGCTTCAGAACAGGTTGAAAAGGGTGATCGTGTGTTTATTTTCTTGCCAGCAATTCCTGAACGATATGTCGCATTTATCGGCACATTGAAAATGGGCGCAGTTGTCGGAACGATGTTTGCTGCATTTCAGGAGATGGCGCTTCTTGATAGACTCGCGGATAGTGAAGCCAAAATTGTTGTAACCAATACTGCGTTATATCCTCGTATTGAAAAGATCTGGAAAGATCTTCCAAAGCTTGAAAAGGTTATCATCGTTGATCGCGGTTCTGTAGAACATGTGAAAGGCAAAAAGATTGTTTCATATAACGAAGCAATGAAAAAAGCTTCCGCAGAATTTAAAACAGTTCATATGGATCCAGCGGATTTTTCCTACATGCTTTATACCTCTGGCACAACCGGCAAACCAAAAGGTGTTATGCATACACATAACGATGTATTGCAAGCAATTACGACCACAAAATATGTACTCGATTTACAGGAAAATGATATTTATTGGTGTACTGCAGATATTGGTTGGGTGACAGGTGTTGTCTATGCAACACTTGGTCCATGGGGGCTTGGTGTTACGCAGGTGCTCTTTGAGGGGCGTTTTTCACCTGAAGCATGGTATACGCTTTTACAAGATTATAAAGTAACTATTTGGTATACAGCACCGACTGCTGTACGTTTACTCATGGGATCCAGTGCCAATGTGAAAGATTTTGATCTTTCCAGTTTGCGCCAAATTTATAGTGTTGGCGAACCTTTAAATCCTGAAGCGATTTGGTGGGGACTTGAAGTTTTTGGGTTGCCATTCCATGATACGTGGTGGCAGACAGAACTTGGAGGAATCTCCATTACCAATTATCCTGCTATGGATATTAAACCTGGCTCAATGGGGAAACCACTTCCTGGTATACAAGCTGCAATTATTGATGATGAAGGAAAAGAATTGCCTGAGGGGACTGAGGGCCATTTGGCACTAAAAGCGTCAACGGTGTCGTCTCTTATGAAGACCATTTGGAAGAATCCCGAGAAGTTTAATTCCTATTTTATAAAGGAGTGGTATATTTCAGGAGACAGAGCATTTCGTGACAGTGACGGATATTATTGGTTTATCGGACGAGCAGATGATGTTATCAATACTTCAGGAGAACGTGTCGGTCCATTTGAAGTTGAAAGTGCACTTGTTGAATATCCCGATGTTGTTGAAGCGGGTGTTATTGGTAAACCAGACATGATGCGCGGCGAAATTATAAAAGCGTTTGTCGTTATAAAACCCGGTGTTGAGCAAACTGAAGAATTAAAAACAAAACTTAAGCAGCATGTGAAAAAACATCTTGCAGGTCATGCATACCCAAGAGAAATTGATTTTATCGATAAACTTCCCAAAACCCGTTCTGGCAAAATCATGAGACGAGTTCTCAAAGCAAAAGAATTAGGATTACCCGTTGGTGACACCTCAACACTTGAAGATTATTAAGGAGTAAGATTGACAATCTGGAAAAGATTGCTGTAGCTATCTGTCCACAAACTAATTTCTTTTTGTGAAAGCTTACTTTGCATCTTTTTAAATTCCGAATTGTGTATCAAGCGTGAGTCATTTGAAAGGAGTGCCCATCTTGATTTTGTTTGTTTGGTATTTGTTGCTGGAGCGTCGATAAAGATAACAGACAAATGATGATTGGCTGCTGCTTTGGTAACAACAGGTGTTAAATCAAGATATGAATTTGAAATATGAACTGCAATAATACCATTTTCATTCAAATGGTTTTTATAAATAGTGAACGCTTCTTTTGTTAATAAATGTACAGGAATTGCATCGTCATTAAATGCATCAATAATCAAAAGATGAAAATGCTGATTTTTCTTTTGCATAAGTTCTTTCTCCAAAGAAAGTCGACCATCTCCAATAACTGTTTCTACCTTTGCCGGTGAGTCCTTAAGATACGTGAAATATGTTTTTGCAATGGTGACATCAAGCGGGTTTAATTCATAAAATGTAATGATATCTCCTTTTTTGCCATAGGCGGCAACTGTTCCAACCCCCAGTCCTAACACTCCAATTCTGAGGTTTTTATGATGTTTTCTCCTTAGACTTTCGATGGTGAGACCAATACTGTTTTCTCCATAGTAAGTTGTTGGCTGCATTTTTTCAGATGAAATTGTTGACTGACAACCATGGATAATTTTGCCGTTTAGTAAACAATTCACCTGACCGTTTTCATACTTGAGTACTCGAAGTGTGCCGTAAAAATTGCGCCAAATCCCAAGAGTGTTATAACGTTCAGCGATGAGCATTCCTATGCCAAAGATAAAATAAAATCCGCAAACCACTGCAATGACAAAGTACTTAATTTCCTTGGGCTGTAGAAAAAGACTATTTAATCGTTTATAAAAAACTGAATATTTGTCTCTCAGTGGGATAAGGACCGCAATGATTGTCGCTAGAAATAATCCTAAAAGAAATTCCCAGAAAAGTCCTACAAAAAAAAGTGGAGCGATAAGTGCAACAACGAGTGAACCAATCACACTGCCTGCTGCCATAAAAAGATAATATTTATTAAGTCCGTCAGGAGACGGTCTCAGGTTATATAATTCACCATGACAAATCATAAAACAGGTAAAAAGCATAACTGCGTAAAAAATTAATTCAGCAATAATCCCGAGGAGTGCAGGATGCATAACCATTGAAAGAACAAGCGGTAAACTAAGTAAAAATATATAGGAAGACATGTTGCTTTTATAATATGTTTTCTCACTAAAACAAAGAACAAATGAAAGCAAATAGAGTCCAAGTGGTACAAGCCATAAAAAAGGAATTGGTGCAATACCTTGTGTTAATTGATGTGTTCCGGAGAGCAATGTAATTGATGAAACTGCTGGCAAAAAAAGCCAAAGAAATAAATGTTTTTTTGTCTGAACAGCACCTTTGAGTTTGCTTTTCATTACAGTACTAGGGATCGACTTATGATACGTACGTATTTGTACAATAGATAAGAATAAAAAGAAACACAGTGTTAGAAAAAGAAATGACCATATCTGTCCCTGGTTTTGCAGGGAAAGAAACGGTTCAATAAGAAACGGATAGGTACAGATTGCTACCAGTGATCCGATGTTTGATAACGCATAAAGAGGATAAGGTGATTTCTGGTTAGGCAAGTGACTAAACCATTTCTGAAGAAGCGTGCTTGTTGTTGAAAGGAGAAAATAGGGAAGACCGACACTTATTGTGAGAACAGCTAATACTTGCAAAACCGGTGAAAGTGTCTCTGGCATTTTTATACTGACATCCGGTGTAATTGGCGAAGTCCAGTGTGAGAAAAGTAACGTCATGAGAGACGCACTTCCAAGAACAAGAATACTATGGATGAGTAATTGTTTTCTGATAGACAGTTTGGTTATCATGAAAGAATAAAAATATCCTCCAAGAAGAATTATCTGAAAAAAAAGAAGTGATGTTATCCAAACAAAAGAAGTTCCTCCAAACCACGGAAGAATATATTTTCCAATAAGTGGTTGTATTTGGAAAAGCAAAAAGGCACTCAGTAGAATGGTAAAAGAAAATGTGAAATATAAAAAGCGTGAATGCTTGGTTTTCATTGAGAGAGGTAGCATTGATTATAGCAGAGAAATTAATTACAATTAACTGCCATGACAATTCAACACGACGTTCTCCTTTCTGAGGTCCTTTGGTATAAGATAGGCGGACGAGTAAAACATTTACTAACATGTAACAGTCGAAAAGATATTTTGGAAGCATTGGAATTTATAAAAAAAGAAAAACCAAAGCATATCTTTATCTGTGGACTTGGTTCAAATCTTATCTTTTCCGATGAATATTTTGATGGTGTTGTGCTCCGAATTACGGCAGAAAAACCTGATATCACTGTCGAGGGAGAGAAGGTAACAGCTTTTGCAGGTACTGTTCTTGGCGATGTTATCACCTATGCGTTTGATCATGATCTTACTGGACTTGAGTGGGCTGGTGGTTTGCCTGGAACTGTTGGTGCTGGTGTAAGAGGAAACGTCGGTGCATACGGTGGTGAAGTAAAAGATGCTCTTGTCTCGGCTGAGGTGATAGATTATTCAGGAGAAGAACCAGTTTTAAAAAATCTGACAAATGAAGAGTTACAATTCGTATATCGTGGGAGTCTGATAAAGTCACATACGCACATGCTGGTAGTGTCAGCGACATTTGCTCTTCAGAAAAGTACAACAGATGAAGTTGAAGCAGCACGAGCTGTCTATGAAAAAAACAGACAAAATCGACGCGATAAACACCCTCTTGAATATCCAAATTGCGGATCAGTTTTTAAGAACCTGCGTGATCCGGATCAAATAGCAAAAGTACTTGCTGTGTATCCTGATCTCAAAGAATTTGTTGAAACGAAATGGTACGGAAAAGTGGCAGTTGCAAGTTTGATAGAACGTTTGGGTTTAAAAGGTTTTCGAGTAGGGAATGCTCAAGTTTCAGAGAAACACGCATTATTTATTATTAATTTAGGTAACGCCAAAGCAAAAGATGTATTAGAAGTTATAAAAACCGTAAAAACGAAATTTCAAAAAACTTTTGGATTTGAACCCGAAGTAGAGGTTGAGATCGTCAGGTAAACATGCTATATTCAAACTCTGCTCCAAATGACATATGAGTGATACAATGCTAGCTGTTTTAAAAGAAAAAGCTGAACCGGGAGTTGTGATTAAGCAAATTCCAGTTCCAAAACCTCAAAAAGATGAGGTACTTGTTAAAGTGCTTTATGCCTCAATTTGCGGAACGGATATTGGCATTTATAACTGGATACCGTGGGCTGCAGGACATATCAAACCACCACAAGTCATGGGGCATGAAATCGTTGGAGAGATTGTCGAAATTAATGCCACTGAAAATACCCATCTGAAAGTTGGCGACCTTGTCTCTTCTGAAACACATATTTTTTGTGAGAATTGTTACCAATGCAGTATAAAAAATTATCATATTTGTGAGAATATGAAACTCTTCGGCATTGGTCGTAACGGATCATTTGCAGAGTATGCAACAATTCCAATTCGTACCACCTGGAGAAATGATCCAACAATCCCCGTTGAAGCAATGAGTGTGCAAGAACCACTCGGAAATGCAGTTAATGTTGTTACAAAAGCTGAAGTGAAAGGCAAAAAAGTGCTCGTTATGGGGCTTGGACCAACAGGTCTTTGTGCGGGGATGGTTGCTAAAGCATACGGCGCAAAAGAAGTTGTTGGAGTAAACAGACGTGAATATAGACGCGAGCTTGCAATGAAAGTTGGTTTTGATCGCGCTGTTGAGAAAATTGATGAAGAAGAATATGGCACCTTTGATGCAGTTTTAGAAATGAGTGGTAATAGAATGGGGATTGAAATTGCACTTGACGGCGTAAGAATTGGCGGCAGGATTATCGCTTTTGGTATACCAAAAGAAAGTATTAATATCGATTGGGGTAAATATCTTATTAATAAAGAAATCACCATTGGTTCAGTTTTCGGTCGCATGATTTGGGACACATGGGAAGATACGACCAAATTGTTAGTAAATAAAGAAGTTGATTTAACAAAAATAATTACTCATCGATTTAAATTATCAGAATTTGAAGATGCAATGGAAGTTATGAAAAGTGGAGAATGCGGAAAGGTAATCCTCAAACCATGAAAGCAGATTTTTACAAAAAAGTAGAAGCAGCAGTTGCACTCGGAAAAAAACCTCATGTTATTGAATCAGGAGAAGGCGCATACCTGACAATTAAAGGCACGAAAAAACTTAACTTCTGTTCAAGTCATTATTTAGGACTGGCAGTTGATAAGCGCCTTGAAAAAGCCATTACCAAAGCAGTTGAAAAATACGGCGTCGGAACAGGTTATAGAACACTCGCGGGAACGCATACACTTCATATCCAACTTGAAGAGGCAATTGCCAAATTTAAAGGAACAGAAGCTTCTGTTGTTTTTTCGAGTGCATATATGGCAAACGCCGCCGCTATTCAAACTATTATCGGTAAAGAAGATATTGTTATTTCTGATGAATTAAATCATGCGTCAATCATTGATGCAGTAAAAGTGTCTGGTGTTAAAAATAAATTTATTTATAAACATGCTGACATGAAGGATTTAGAATCCAAACTGCAACTTATCGAAGAAATTCGTAAAACACCAAAAACAAACGGAGAAGAACCAATTGTTCTTATCGTAACGGATGGTGTTTTCTCAATGGATGGAGATCTTGCTCCTCTTCCCGAAATTGTGAAACTCGCCAAAAAATATGACGTACTCACGATGGTGGATGATGCACATGGTGAAGGCGTTCTAGGTAAAGGAGGTCGCGGAATTGTTGATCATTTTGGATTATTGGGTGAAATTGATATTGAAGTAGGAAGTCTTTCAAAAGCATTTTCCGTTATGGGTGGTTTTATTGCTGGCAACAAACCTTTAATAGATTTTTATAATTTCAAAGCGAGACAGAGATTGTTTTCAATTGCACTTACCATTCCAGACACAGCAGCAGCACTCGAAGCGGTAACAATTCTTCAAGAGTCAGACGATGTCGTTAAGAAATTGTGGGACAATGTAAACTATCTCAGAGAAGCATTTAAAAAATTAGGATTTGATATCGGCAATTCCGAAACCCCAATCATCCCCGTCATGTTAGGTGATGAAGAAATTGCCAAAGCGTTTAGTGCAAAACTTTTTGAAGAAGATGTTTTTGCAACACCAATTATTTTTCCAATGGTCGCCAAAGGAAAAGCCAGAATCCGAGTCATCCCTTCTGCATCTCATTCAAAAGAAGATTTAGATTTTGGTATCAAAGCATTTGAAAAAATCGCAAAAGAGTTGTTGAAATAATGAGCAACTCTTGATATACTTATCAAGACATATGAATCAAATTAATCTAATTGCCAAGAAGACAAAGAAGCCTCTCAGCTGAGGGATTTTCTTTGTGGCAACATAGTAAGAATACCCCTCAAGTGAGGGGTTTTTTTGTGGTTGAAAGAAATGGCTATGAGACAAGAAAGAGAAATATCACAACCAAGAGGCAATGTGACTGATCGAGGAATTGCAAAAAGTACTGCACTACCTTTTACTCAGGATCAAATAGAAGCAATTGCGGCAGTCCATCCGACGCCCTTTTATGTTTATGATGCAGACGGTATTCGAGGGAGTGCGCGAGCTTTGCGTCGTGCATTTTCATGGGTTCAAGGAGATGGTGGTTACAAAAATTTCTTCGCTGTAAAAGCTACTCCCACTCCTGGAATATTAGAACTTCTCAATCAAGAAGGCCAAGGTGCAGATTGTAGTTCATTGCCTGAATTATTGCTCGCTGAACGTGTGGGAATAGCCGGAGAGAATATAATATTTACTTCAAACAATACTCCAGCTGCTGAATATGGAAAAGCAGTAGATCTAGGAGCAATTATTAATCTGGATGATATTACACACATTCCATATTTGGAAGAACATGCAGGGATACCTCCTTTGGTCAGTTTTCGATATAACCCTGGGCCATTGAAAGAAGGCAACGGGTTGATTGGGCATCCTGAAGAAGCGAAATACGGGTTAACTCGAGATCAGCTGTTTGATGCTTATAGCGCGATGTATGATCGTGGTGTTCGACGATTTGGTTTACATACTATGGTTGCTTCAAACGAGTTGCATCCTGAATATTTTGTAGATACAGCAAGAATGGTTTTTTCATTGGCTGGAGATCTTAGCGAAAAAGGTATACCTCTTGAGTTTGTTAATTTAGGAGGCGGTTTTGGTATCCCATATAAACCTGAGGATGAGCCTTTGGATGTGGATTTGATTTCAGAAGGAATAAAAGATGCATATGACGAGATGATTGTTGGGAGAGGATTAGATCCACTTCGAATAATGACAGAAAACGGGAGATACGTAACTGGTCCGCATGGATATCTCATAACCCGTGCACAGCATTTTAAAGACACATATAGAAGTTATGTAGGTGTTGATGCCAGTATGGCAGATCTTATGCGTCCAGGAATGTATGGTGCGTATCATCATATTACAGTTCTTGGAAAAGAAGCAGAAGTACCTACGAAAGTAGTAGATGTTGTGGGTGGGCTTTGTGAGAATAATGATAAATTTGCAATTCAACGACCATTGCCAGAGGTCAAGACAGGAGATCTTCTCGTTGTACATGACGCAGGTGCACATGGACGAGCAATGGGATTTAACTATAATGGCAGGCAGCGCCCCGCAGAGTTATTACTCGAGGACGGACAGGCGCGGCTTATTAGAAGAGCAGAAACGGTAGATGATCTATTTGCAACATTAGTTTTTGAAGCAAGTACTGTGCATATTGGTGCGCAAGGGGGAAGATCTTAGTAGGAAAGGAGGTATGGTATGCGTAATTTACATGAAGGACCACCAGTTAGAACAAAACAATTACCTGAAGGTTTACACACAAGACCAGGAGAGGTTGTAACGGTTTTTACTGGTGTACCAGTAGAATCGCAACCAGGTTCAGGTATCTTAGTTGGTGATTTTCGTCGGGTGAATAGTCCCGGTAATCGTATGTGGGATCCTGGCTTAATGGTCGATTAACTGTCCAGTTTCACTTTTTAAATAAAAGTGTATAATTGAAGCTATGTTTTGGGCTGACAAAGTTGCTATTGAGTTAAAGAAAAGAAATCTTCCTATTGAATGGGTTGATGATATGAAAACGCCTTCCGGGCGTGTGCATGTTGGCGCGCTATTTGGAGTAGTGTTTCATGATTTGGTGCATCGTGCGCTTAAAGACATTGGTGTAAATACCAGATACACCTATATGTTTGAAAATCATGATCCGATGGATGATATCCCGACATATCTTGATCGTGAGAAGTATGAAAAATATCTCGGTATGCCGCTTTATAAAATACCGTCCCCTGTTGAAGGATATAAAGATTTTGCTGAATATTATGCGCTTGAATTTAAACAAGCATTTAATGCCATTGGTTCTGATCCGGAAATTCGTTGGACAAAAGATTTGTATACCAGTGAAAAAATGAATCCTGGCATTAAAAATGTTTTAGATAACGCAGATAAAATTCGTGACATATATCGTGAGATGTATAAAAAACCAATAGCTGATGATTGGTATCCTTTCCAGGTTTTTTGCGAAGAGTGTGGCAAAGTTTCAACCACACGCGTTTATCATTGGGACGGGGAAAATGTCCATTATCGATGTCCTGTTGATGCAACTGATTGGACAAAGGGCTGTGGTTATGAAGGCAAAACGTCACCCTTTAGTAATGAAAAAGAAATGAAAGGCAAAATGCCATGGAAAGTTGAATGGCCAGCAAAATGGCAGGCAATTGGGGTAACTGTTGAAGGAGCGGGGAAAGACCATATGAGTCGCGGTGGATCACATGATTTAGCAACACTTGTTTGCGAACGAGTTCTTCAGTACCCTGTTCCATATCCTGTCAGTTATGAATTCATGTTGATTGGTGGTAAGAAAATGTCATCGTCAAAAGGACGTGGGTTTTCCGCAGGAGATCTCTTAACAATTCTTCCTCCAGAACTCGCAAGATTTTTAATTGTCAGAATGGATATCAGACAACAAACAAATTTTGATCCTTCTGAAAAAAATACACTCCCGACACTTTTTGATGAATATCAAAAAGCAGCAGATGCATATTTCAATAAAGGAGATGAAGACCTCGCTCGAACTTTTGAATTATCACAAATTAAAGACAGTAAAAAACCACCAACGATTCGTTTTTCAGTTCTTGCCCAATGGGTACAGATGCCAAACATGCAGCAGAAAATAAAAGATGAAGGTTTGGAGGAATGGGCAAACTATGCAAGAGTGTATGTTGAAAAATATGCACCTGATTCTGAAAAATTTTTAGTCCAAAAAGAGCTTCCTGAAGAAGTAAAAAATCTTTCCGAAAAACAGAAAGAACTTTTGCAAATACTCTCCGACGAACTTGATAAAAAGTGGGATGCAGAATTATTTCAAACAGAAATTTATGAACAAGGAAAAATGCTTGGACTAAACGGTAAAGAAACATTTGCTGCAATTTATACTGCACTCATAGGCAAAAATCATGGACCGAAAGCAGCATGGCTAATTCTTTCGCTTGAGAAAAATTTTGTGAAAGATCGTTTTGTTGCTGCATCAAATGAAAAAGGAGAGTCAAATACTGATCGTCAGAAAGCAACTTCACTTACGAGACTTGAAAAATCTGAGTTGTTTACACTTTCTAAAGAAGTGACAAAAAAGTATCCCACAGTGTCAATTGGTATTGCGGTTATTAAGGGAGTAAACATTGAAAAGACACATCCGCAACTTGAGAAAGAAAAAGAAAATCTTTTACTTTCTCTTGAAGATTTAACGACTGAAAAATTAGGTGCATATCCAGAAATTGTTAGTTATAGAAAACTTTATAAAGACATGGGAGTCGATTGGCATTCTCGCAGACCAAGCCCTGAAGCGCTACTTCGACGGGTCGCATTAAAGAAAGGTTTATACACAATCAACACATGTGTTGATGCATATAATCTTGTTGTCATGAAACATCGCATCTCTGTTGGGGCATTTGATTTAGAAAAAATTGCTTTTCCAACAGAACTGAGGTTTGCAAAAGAGAACGAAGAAATCCTTCTCTTGGGAGATAGTGAACCGACGAAATATAACTCAACAGAACTTGCATATTTTGACAAAGAGGGAGGCTATAATATTGATTTTAATTACAGAGATTCTCAACGGACTGCTGTCCAAATGGATACGAAAAATATTTTGCTCAACGTTGATGGTGTCTATGATATAACTCCTGAGGAAGTAGAAAAAGTACTTCGAGAATCTGTTGATAGAATAATTGCATATTGTGGTGGAACTCTTGAAACGTTTGGTATAGAAACAGCATGACTTATCAGGAATTTATAAAAGATTGTTTAGAACTATCCTCCAAAATTGCCTTGGAAAAATTCGGCAACGTAACCCACAGTGTCAAACCTGAAGATAATAATCAAGTTTTGACAGAAGCAGATCTTCTTATTGGTAAAGTAATAATTGAAAAAATAAAAAAGGAATATCCGGGTTACAATATTATTGATGAAGAAACAGGAGTAATTGATAATCATTCAGAATATACCTGGGTTATCGATCCAATTGACGGTACTAGTAATTTCGCTGCCGGCGTTCCTACATACGGCATTATGCTCGGTTTATTAAAAGATGAAACGTCAATCGCTGGTGGATTTAGTATCCCTGACCGCAATGAAATATATCTTGCAGAAAAAGGGAAGGGGACGTACTGTAACGGTGTGCAAGTTTCAGTTACTACTGAAACACAACTCATTAACTGTTTAGTTGCATATGGCATAGATAGTAGAAAAGATAATCCTGACTATACCCGAAAGGAATCGAAACTGCTTGGTGAAATAATCCTCAAAATTAGAAATATCCGCTCCTCAGGGAGCGAGCCCGTTGATGTAGGATATGTTGTATCTGGTAAGTATGGTGCACGAGTAAATCAATACGGAAGGATTTGGGATGTCGTAGCCCCTCACATTATTGTTGAAGAAGCTGGTGGTGTGTATACAGATTTTTGGGGAAAACAAATTGAGTATAAGAACCCTCTTACAAAAATAAAAGAAAATTACACCTGTTGTGCGGCATCTCCGATTCTGCATAAACAATTACAAGAAATAATCCACAAAAATGTATAAATGAAAAAATTACTTATTGCGACACATAATCCTGGGAAACTTAATGAACTGAAAGAGTTTCTTGCAGATGTGCCTCTAGAAATTGTTTCACTTTCTGATGTTGGTATTACACAAGATGTTGAAGAAGACGGAAAAACCTACGAAGAGAACTCACAAAAAAAAGCTTTGTTTTATGCAAAGGAAAGTGGTCTACCTTCAATTGCCGATGACGGTGGGTTGGAAATTTCAGCGCTTAATGGTGAACCTGGTATTCATTCAAGACGCTGGCTTGGATATCCTGGGACAGATGAAGAACTCATTGCACATTTACAAAAAGTGTCAAAAGCGCTTCCTAAAGAAAATCGACGTGCTTATTTTAAAACAGTCGTTTCAGTGGCGTTGCCAAATGGACAAGTCTGGAGTTCAAAGGGAGAAGTTGAGGGTGTCATTGCTGAAAAACCTTTAGTTAAAAAATCGAAAGGATATCCATATCGATCGTTTTTCTTTTTGCCGGAAATAAATAAATTTTATTTTGAAACAGAATTAACGCCGGAAGAGTTAAAAAAATATAATCACCGATTAAAAGCGGTCAATGAATTAAAAGAAACGCTTAAAAAAATTCAGTAAAAGTATGCTAATATGGAGAATATGAAAAAATTATTTTTCATACTTATCCCCGCTGGATTACTAACACTACTCGCAATTTTGTCATTTCAGTATTTTGTCAAAGCTCAATCCCAAAAAGGCGCACTTCAAGTGACATCAGCTCCTGAAAGCAAAGTATATTTAAATGATCAATATATCGGTCAGACACCGCTTTGTAAATGTGAAGCTTCAAATATGCTCGCGACAGGGGATTATACAATAAGGTTGGTCCCCGCTGATAAAAATTTATCTGAATTTCAGGAAAAAGTTACCGTTTCAGAAGCTGTCCTTACCGTAGTTGACCGAAAATTTGGCAAAAATTCCTTATCCGAAGGTAGTGTCATTTCCTTGACTCCTCTTGTCGATAAGCATAAAACAGAACTTCTTGTCGTATCATTCCCTCAGGCGGCAAGCGTTTTGCTCGATAATAATCCTATTGGACAATCACCGCTTTCGTATAAGGATCCTACAGAATCGGATCATGCTATTAAGGTAAAAAAAGAGGGCTATAATGAAAAAACTGTCAGGATAAGAACTCCTGCGGGCTATAAATTGACAGTGTCGGTTTATTTAAGTACCAATGCACAAGGGGTTACATCACAACCTGCCACAACAAATATAGCAAGTCCATCTGCCGTCCCATCGGTTTTACCATCGGTTACAGCCCCAATGGTTGTCATCTTGGATACACCCACCGGGTTCCTTCGTGTTCGTCAGAATGCTTCAGTCGGAGCTACAGAAATTGGCAGAGTAACGCCTGGTGAGACGGTGGAGCTCGTTCAGGAATCAAACGGATGGTATTTAATAAAACTCAGTGACGGTGCTGAAGGTTGGATTAGTGCACAGTATGCTCAGAAACAATAACTTAATAAGCTCTGATGTAATACGTCAGAAATATAACGAGGGTTGCCCAAATAAGGACTGAAGCAAGGAGTGGCCTATCGGAGAACAACACCCGTTCTGGACTTTCTCCCTCATGTTTTTCATAAATTCTTTGAAGATACCTCATCAGTCCGTAAGCAACAGGTATGATTGTTACCATGAGCCATTTTCGTTGAAGATATGTCCCCAATATATCCGCAGGTATCAAATCCGTAGCAAACTGCAGTCCCGCGGGATTCTCATAGAATGTAAACAAGGAATACGAAATGAATGTTGAAGTGGCAAAGATTGAGAGATAGACATCAAGTAATTTTTCTGAATAATGAGAGAGAGTTTTTCTTGTATTGATAAGTGCTTGTGTGCTGTTATGGGTTAATAAAGTAAGTTCAGAACGACGTTTGCCGATAGCTAAGAAAAGTGATAAAGAAATAACAGTCAATGTTAGCCAAGCAGAGATATGTGAGTCACTAACAAATTCACCTGCAAAAACTCTTAACATATAGCCTGCTGCAAGTGTAAGAATGTCTACAATCTCAATATGTTTAAGAACTGCTGAATATAAGAGGTGAAGAATAAAATAAACTATAGAGATAACAAAAAAACCTGAGGATATAAAATAACTTAATGTTATAGCGCCCACTGCAAGTGCAATGGCTAATATCAGGGCAAGTGGTATCGGTACTTGTTTACTAGCGAGAGGACGATACTTTTTGAATGGGTGCAATCTATCTTTCTGTACATCAAACATATCATTGATGATATAAATTGAGCTTGAAAGAGCACAAAAGATGAGGAAGCCAAAAAATGCTTGTTGGAACGCAAAAGGATTGAAGAGTTGGCCACTAAAGAGAATAGCTGCAAAAATAGCAAAGTTCTTAATCCATTGCCTAGGTCTAAGCAGGCGAAAAATATTACGTAGTAGTTTCATCATGGCTTTTCTTGCTTCGTACTGAATGCAAGAATAAGAGCGCACCTCCTGTTAACACCAAGACCATCAGTAATGTAAAGAGTTTACTTTTACTGGTTAATGTTAAAGAAATTATACCTAATATAGCAGAGATGCTCCAATAAAACAATGCAACGCGCCGTTGAGACCACCCAAAGGCAAGCAAAATATGATGTAAATGCTTTTTGTCGCCCTTAAAAGGAGATTGTTTGTTAAGGATTCTGCGGATAATGATGAATATAAAATCGACCATGGGCACACCCATAACGAGTATTGCAGTTGCTAATTTAGCACTTGTAAGAATTGATGCGATGCCCAAAAGGAGGTAGAGAAATGTTGCTCCATATCCAGGAAAAATTTTTGCTGGATGAAAATTAAAAAGCAGAAAGCCTAGCGCTGCTCCACTTATAATAAAAGATAATTGGGCATCGATGAAGCCACCTGATCCTGTTGGATTCAATTGTAAACTTAAAATCCCAATGATTATTGCAGAGATAGCGACAATACCTGGCATTTGTCCATCTACACCCTTACTCCAATTCAACATATTCATTACCCAAATTAGCCAAATAACAGAAACAACATCAGATAGAAGCACAGTCATATTTAGAAACGGAAGCGTATAAGCAAAAGCATCAAGTTGAAGAACTCCAGCACCGAAGGGGTTTGTGATGTAATGAATACTTACTCCGCTACCGACCACAATTATTGCAGTTAAAATATTGATACAAAAACGCAAATAAGGGGAAACATCTTTTGCTTGTGAATTCAATTTGTCATCGATAAGTCCGATGATAAGTGCGAGTAGCGATGCCACAAATATTGCGATAGTTGTCGAATTGATGGGAAGAAAAAAAAGAGCAGCAGTAAATACTCCAAGAAAAATTGGAAGACCTCCTCCTCGAGGAATAGGTTTTTTATGAATAATACCTGGATGTTTATGAATTTTAGGATCATCAAGTATACCAAGTCTCTTCATTAGTCTGATTGAAAAAGGGGTAAGAACAACAGTTACAATAAATGAAAGCAGAGAAGGTAATAGAACAGCTTCGATTAGTATCATGTTATAAAATTAGCAAGAGTGTTCGTGTAACAAAGATACAAGACAATATTGTGACAAGTAATGTTGTTATACTCAGTATACGTGATGCGAGCGGCATTCGTGTGTACAATTGTGCGATAAGGAATGTATTTACTGCCGCGTATAAAACAGTTATGATTATTGGCAAAAATATTTCTATCTTCGAACCTAATCTTTCTTCTCCCCATGGCATTTGATTAAAAAGCGGCAGATAGGGTGGTAATGATACGTACACAATCAGTACATATAATGTTTCTACTATCAAAAGGGAAGAAGCAACGATAATCCCCCATTTTACAATTTTATCTGATTTAATGTGCTTAAAAAGTTCTTTCATAAATAGTTGATCCTTTTATACCATATTTCCCGACATATTGAGGCAGCTGAAATGGCAATTGAGGTGCTTCTGAGAGAGTAATTATAAACTTTGGCTGTATCTTGTCAATTGCAGCCTGAGTTTCAACGATACCCTTTGGATCCTGAAGGATATGATATGAAACAGTATATTTATTGAGAGGAAATTTCTTTGCCAGATAATAAATCTGTGGACTGTCTCCCCAAAGAAAAATTTCATCATCTTTAGAGATTCGAGTATTAATATATGCGACTAATTCATAATCTCTGGGGGTTTCAGGATCAAAAAATGTCTGGTATTCACTGACGGATTTCCCTCCAAATAAAAATACGACTGCATTCTCGTAGTATTGTACAGTTTTTATTACTCCATAAACGTGGAAGTGATTCATCGCTGCCTGGACAAGTATGAGAAATAAAATACCTCCAATAAGTTTCACGCGAAGAGATTTTATGGTCAATAGCAACCCTGCTACAAGGCAGGATGTCGGAAGGATGACAAGAATATAATGTAAATATTCGCGTTGGCTGAAAAATGCACTGAAAACGGTAAAAACGAACCAGATACTAATAAAAAGAGCTGGTTGGCTAAGCTTATGGCGTTTCAAAATTATGATAAAAAGTGCTAAGGCAATAAGAAGCACTTTAAGAATGAGCAATCCTTGAGGAAAAATAAAATGATTTGCATAACCAACATAGCCAACATTGCCTAAAAAGACAGATTGTAAAAAAGGTACAAGTGTTCCGTTAAGTGTAAAGTATACAAACATTGCTGTTATCGGTATGAGAAAACCGCATACTAATGAAAAGATGCTGTTAATTGCCTGAATGATAAAGTTGGTAAGATTTTTTAAAAGTGTCGATTTATTAGTGACTTTTTTACCTAAGTAAGTAGAAATGATAAGAAACAAACACAATGCAGCTAGATCAAACATGGCTACAATCTTCAAGAGAAAGGCAGTACCTAAAAGCAATCCTGCTGCGAAAGTTGAGAATTGAAAGTGAAAAATTGAGAATGTCACGTTTTGAGAGAGATGTTTGTCTGTAACAGTTTTTTTATAAACAAGATAACCGGCACCTACAACAAGTAACAGCATGAAATTCTCTGCATTCGCGATATTCCCTTCTAAAAACGGTGTAGCAAACAATATCGTAAACAATGCAGTAATGCCTCCTGCGATCTTATCATCCCGTAAAAGTAGTCTTGCAAGAAAAAAGAAAATGATTGTTGTTGCAATACCGAAAACGAGGGAAAGCATCCTCATTGAAAACTGATCTCCTGAGAAAAGGGCATATAAAATATAAAGCAATGGTGGTTTGTTGTCCCAAATCTCGCTGTAAAGATCACGACCATTATTCATGGCGAGTCCAATCACTTGATAAATTCCTTCATCGCCATACCAATAAGGTTCGATAAGAGATGGTAGTCTCAAAAGAAAAAAAACGATACTGAGCCCAATAAGAAACCAAACAAATTTTTTTCTTTCTAAGTGTTTGAGAGTTTTCATAATTTGTTATTCCAAGTAATACGAAGTGCAGTTGCGGATCTTTCTTCCTGAGCTGGGTAAGAAAATCACATCAGCGAACTTCATGTGCTCAGGATGGCAGATGAAACTTACGCCTTATCTGTCACTTTATATTCTAACCGCTTTCCGAGCATAAGCTGTGTATGTGAAATAAGTGCTGGGAGTGCTGAAAGGAAAAAACCTACAATTGGCATAAGAAGAAACTCAAAAGGGAAAAGAAGTTTTCGCCTCAATGGTAAATGCTGATTTGAGGGACGGTTTTTATAATCAATATAGAGCAGTGCGAGTAATGCAATGAGCGCAACGTTAAGAATTGCTCCTGCCAATTGCGGTAATGTAAATCCAAGTGCAGTTCTTGAAAACACTGGGTTAATGATTGCCATAACGTTTGCAGCAATAGTTATAATAAACCAGCTGCTAGGCCACAAAAGGTGGTCAATAAAGACATTGTATGTCAGCATGGTTTTTCTAAAGAACGGTACACCTGGCACATTCAGCCACCATTTAATAAAAAGCGGATTATCGGAAACACCCCAAGACCAGCGACGTTCCTGGTGATACTTATTTTTTAACGTGTTGATATATCCTTTCGAAAGTGTTGCATCCATTGAAGTTTTTAAGAAAATCGGTTCAACCCAAATCTGGCCCTTCTTCCGATAAAAAGCCTTAAAAAAGATACGATAATCCTCTGGAATCACATCAACATCCCAGAAATCAATTTCTTTCAGTAGTCTAAAAGATAATGAATATGTCGCATGTGTTAACATCCGATCTCCTTGTATCAGAAGCGCTATTCTATATAAATTACTAAAAAACGCACTCACTCTAATTGGTGCAGGAACTTGCCATATATTGTTGTGGAAAACAATCGCAGATTGCCAGAATTTATTGTAAGGTTTTTTATCTTTCAAAAATTGATATGCAAGATATGAGAAATATTCTTTATCAAAAAGTGAGTCAGCATCAACTGAAGAGACGGTCGCATAATCAAGATCAAAAGGTCCGTTCTCAAATAGTTTTGCATAAGCAACTCTACCAGCATATGCTTCATTTGAAGATTTACCTTTCACTTCACCTGGGACATCAGGATGGTATGTTGCAAAAATACTCCCAAAAACGTGCTTGTATTCTTTGATTAAGATGTCTCCTCGTTCTTTCGCTTCTGCTTCCCGTTCTTCCATTGCGAGGACGACATGAAGTTGTTTTGCCGGGAAAGATTGTTTTGCAAGTACATCGAGTGTTGGGCGGAGTTTTTCTAGTGTTTCTTTATAGTTGAGCACAACCAAAACATGCTGTACTTTATCAATGTTAGGAAGATTTTTAGCCTTTTCATACCAATTAATTTTTTCAGCGGCTTTTATTTTGCCCGAGGCAATCGAAGCAGTTATCACCAGTGAGAATGATCGATAGAGCCAATAAATATCAAAAAAGAGGATAAAGTATGATAGTGCGACTGGAAAGAAAAGTGAACCCCAAATTGGAGAAAAAATGAGAGCCCATACTAAAACGCCTGGAAGCAGTTCAAGTGCTCTTCTGGTTTTTACAGGGTAGCGAGCAAATATCTTATTAAAAAAGGATGTCATAAAGAGAATTTTTAATTTAGCTTCTGAAATATAGTATATACATTTCTATCAGTTTCAGCTACAAGTTCTTCAAAGGAGATACCCTTAAGATCAGCAACAAAATGTCCAGTGAGTATAGCATATTTGGGCTCGTTGCGGGTACCTCTATGAGGCAAGGGAGTTAAGTATGGTGAGTCAGTTTCAATAATAATTCTATCAAGTGGTGTCAGTTTGATAATTTCACTTAATGCGACTTTTTCACCCGGTGCAAGACCCTTGTATGTACTGTTGCCGTCAAAGCCTATACTAAAACCTAAATCTAAAGCTGCATGGAGTACATCGATAGATCCCGCGAAGCAATGGAACATGCCTGGGGGATTTTGCAGGCTATTTTTGTGCTGTTTTAGAATCTCAATAATGTCTTCTCCTGCATGTCTGTTGTGAATTTGCAGAGGCAATTTCATTCTATATGCTAAATCTATTTGGGCTTCAAAGACTTCTCGTTGCACTTTTGGATCTACAATACCATTTGATTTATACGAATAATAATCAAGCCCTACTTCTCCTATGCCTAAAACCTTGGGGTGTGATGCAAGTTTTGCTAACTCTTTTATCCAAAAATCCTTATCACCCTCGTGGTCTTTAAATGTTTTTGTTTCCGTAGCATTTTCGGTATACTCAACAATAGCAGGGTTGCGTTGGATTTTATCTGCATGATGTGGGTGGACGCCAATGATAGCGTAGAGCTGGTCATACTTTTGGGCAAAGTTGACGGCGTTAATACTTGAAGAAAGCTGTGTGCCTGTATTTATTATTTTTGTAATTCCTGAAGCAAACGCATCTTTAATAACCTGATCATAATCTTCTTCAAATGCTTTGAATTGGAGATGGCAATGTGCGTCAATCATATATATTGATTATATCAAGGTTCGCATCTAAAAAAAGAGAAGAAAACTGTTGCAAAAACTTATGTTTTCAAAAGATGAGATGTCTCGTCCTAGTTTGATATGCTAAAATAAATTCAGCTTACCTTCAGTATGTTTAAAATAATTGCAATCTCGACTCTTCTCTTTTGCTTAGCAATAGCGTTTGATATTAGTCCATATTTGCGAGGGCCAGCTCCATATCCTCCTGACTGGCAATGGTCATACTTTTTTGTTAACACACTTCACAATCTATACCCTGTGATACTGAATAGTATTTTACTTATCGGACTTTTCATCCTGAGAGAGAATAAAAAATTTATTGCCCCCAAAAAAACCTTGGTTTTTATTTTTCTCATCATGATTCTCTCTTTTTTATTCCAATTAAGTCTGCTTTTTTTTAGTAGGTCAGGTGTCCTTGTCCTCCTTCATAGAATACTTAACCCTGAACTTAACGGTTATTTTACTGCGAGTCTTACGATACAAAGTGTTACGGATTTTCTAAGAAACTATAACGATATTATGTTGGACTTTGTCTATCATGCGAAGTCACATCCTCCTGGAGCAATATTATTTTTTTACGCTCTAAAACACCTAATTACACCGTTTCCCTTTTTTATAGATTTTGTCAACAATCTGACTCCAACGCACAGCGATGTAAAACAATTTTGGAATGTGTTGCAGCCAGTTGATAAAGCGACCGCTCTTTTTTCAGCATTTTTTATTCCATTTCTTTCAACATTCAGTCTTATCCCTTTATATTATTCCGCAAAAATACTGTATGGCACGCGCGCTGCCCTGAGAAGTATTTTCCTCTTTTTCTTTATCCCGACAATTGTTTTTTTCATTCCAATAAATGACTCATTCCTTCATATTTTTTCTCTCTCTGCGTTTTTCTTTTTACTTTATGGACTTTCAAAAAAGAATCTTTTTTCTTTTTTCGTTTCTGGTGTCATATTGTTTTCAGGTATCTTGTTTAATCTTTCACTTTTACCAATAGTGCTCTTATTATTTGTGTTCGCTCTCATATATTTGAAAAATAAAAAAGCAGTTTTATCAGAATATCTTAAAGGTGGATTCTCTTTCATGGTTGGCATTTTTCTACCGGCTCTACTGCTTTATCTTTTTTTTCAATTCAATTTTCTTCAGATTATGCATACAATTACAACACACGCACCAGGGAATATGGGTAGATCATATGCAGTTTGGATATACTTCAACATACAAGACTTTTTAATTTTTTGTGGCATTCCAACCGCATTTATTTTCTTACTCATGATTAAACAATCATTTATGCATCTCATAAAAAAACAGTTTAAAAAAATAGATCCGCTGTTTAGCGCCTTTTTCATTATGATTATGGTGCTCAATTTTTCAGGATTTGTTTTGGGAGAAGTTGGCAGAATTTGGTTGCCATATATTCCCTTCATGGTTCTTATAACAGTAAGCTTTATGACAACGAAACTGAAATTTTCAGGCAAATTATTTGCCGGGATCTTACTCCTTCAAGTTATCCAAATTTTAGTAATGCAGGAATTTTGGGTCATGCTGTGGTAGGTATTTTTCCTTCAAAACGTTTTTTAAATGTAGTAAATAATTCAGCCGTTTACATCTCTTTCACAAGCATTTTTAACTCAAGCATTATGTTATAATTCTAAATTATATGAAAAAGAGCGTTTATGTTCTTGGATTAACATATTTCGGAATGCATGACTCCTGTGCAGTACTTTTAAAAGACGGTAAAGTAATTGCAGCAGCTGAAGAAGAACGCTTTAGCAGAATCAAATTCGACAGATCTTTTCCCAAACAATCAATTAAGTGGTGTCTTAAAAAAGCAAATATTTCCATAAAAGATGTGTCATATGCAGGTTATTTTTGGCAACCGTGGAAAGGTATTCTCAACAGGTTATATTATTACTCCCAAACCTTCCCCAGTTTTTTTAAAGATACGAAAAGATCGTCTGCTCTCCTGGATCAGTTCAAAGCGAAATATGTTTTTGAAAAAGAAACAGGATTTACCGGTAAATTCTATTTTCTCAATCATCATATAACACATGCTGCAAGTGCATTCTATGCATCAGGTTTTGAAAAATCTGCAATCCTCTCCATTGATGGAACTGGCGAAAAAATTTCCTGCTGGCTTGGGTTTGGAGAGAACGGAAAAATAATCCCATATAAAACAATCAACTGGCCCCATTCCATAGGACAACTTTACCGAACCGCTACGCAATATCTCGGGTTTAACATTTTTTCAGACGAATATAAAGTAATGGGACTTGCCCCATATGGCAAACCGAAATACCTGAATAAATTCAGGAAAGTAGCAAAACTAAAACCATCAGGGGGATTTGAAATAGATTTGTCATATATAGAATATCATCATGGTAAAGAAACAATGTATTCTGACAAATGGATAAAAACCTTTGGGCCTCCAAGGAAAAAAGGGACACCTATTGAAGACAGACATAAAAATATCGCAGCAAGTATTCAGGTAAGAACAGAAGAAAGTATTGAGCATCTTGCTAAATATGTGATGAAAAAAGGTACGTATGATTCTCTATGTCTCTCGGGGGGCGTTGCAATGAATTCAGTTGCAATCGGAAAGTTAGTTCGTTCGGGGATTGCCAAAAGAATTTATACTTCCCCAGTCTCAGCAGATGCAGGATGTGCTTTAGGAGCCGCCTACTATATTTATCACCACATACTCGGCAACACGAATTCCGAACCGCTTCAGCATGCTTATTGGGGGAAAACCTTTACCAATGAAGAAATAAAAAAAATACTTATGAAAAGTGGTTTGTCATATACGAAGCTTAAAAATCCAGAAGAAAAAGCCGCTCAATTACTTGCCGAAGGTCATATCATCGGATGGTTTCAGGGACACTCAGAAATTGGACAGAGAGCCCTTGGAAACAGAAGTATACTTGCTGATCCAAGAGATCGAAAAATGAAAGATAGGGTAAATAAGCTCATAAAATACAGAGAACCTTTTAGACCATTTGCTCCTGCAGTTCTTGAAGAATTTCAATCCGACTATTTTGATTATACAAATCCAGTACCTTATATGACGGAAGTTCATCCGGTAAAGAAAAAGAAGAGATCAGAAATTCCCGCCGTGGTACATGTTGACGGAACAGGAAGAATTCAGACTGTTATTAAAAAAACAAATCCGAAATTTTGGAGTTTAATTAACAATTTTTATAAAATAACCGGTGTGCCGGTCGTATTGAACACGTCATTTAATGTTCAGGGAGAGCCAATTGTTGATTCACCTCAGGATGCAATAAAAACATTTTTGGGATCTGGGCTGGATGACATATTTTTAGAAAATTATTGGATACAAAAGAAACAGCAACAGTAAAAAGCGGTTATGAAGTGACAATTCTAGGGAAAAGCGCGTCGCTACTTACAATTTTTGGTCCTTTAAATTGTGTTGCAATTTTCTCAGCAGTTTCTGGCATGAATGGAGCAAGAAGGATCGCAATTTGTGCAATATCCGTGACACATATTTTGAGAATTTCGGCAAGTTTTTCAGAATCAGTTTTCGCAACAACCCATGGTTTTTCTTCATTAATATATTTATCTAGCTTACTGATTTTCTCCCAAATGAAACTTAGTGCGTCATTAAATTTTCCGGCATTGATTGCCGCAATATAGAGATCACTCTGTGGGATCGTTGTTAGCTCATGGTTTTGTAGTTCGACGCGTAAGTCCGCATTCTCGCATAATTTGGCAACTCTCGATGTAACGTTTCCCAAACCATTTGCCAGATCTGCATTATAACTTTGGGCAAACTTATCGTCGGAGAAATCTCCATCCTGGAATGGGGAAATTTTTGCGAGTAAATAATAACGCAGCGCATCAGCACCATATGTCTTTACATAGTCTTGTGGGTCAACAACGTTGCCAAGAGATTTTGACATTTTTTGACCGTTCACAGTAATATATTCATGGACAAATAATCTTTTCGGGAGTGGCACATTGGCTGAGATAAGAAATGCAGGCCAGTAAACAGCATGAAATCTAATAATGCCTTTTCCTATGACGTGTGTATCTGCAGGCCACCAATCTCCAGATCCGCTTCTATAAATATTTAACGCGTCAAACCAGACGTACATTTTTTGTGACTCATCGTTCGGAACGGTTACTCCCCAATTCTTTGCACGTTCATTGGAACGTGAGATACTAATGTCTTCTAAATCGCCTTTAAGAAACGAGAGGATTTCATTTTTTCGAAATTCTGGAGTAATAGTAAGTGTGTTTGATTTGATGAGTTCAATAAGTTTTTCTTTATAAGCGGACAATTTAAAAAAGTAATTTTCTTCCTGAATTTCATCAAGCTTTTTTCCTGGATGCTCAAAGCATTCACCATTTTCATTAAGCTCTTCCTTGGTATAAAACATCTCACACCCCACACAGTAGAGCCCGGTGTATTGTTTTTTATAAATATCGCCATTTTCAAAACATTTTTTCCAAAGTTCCTGTGAAGATGCATGATGCGCTGGATTACTACCGCGCTGAAAAACATCAAAATTTACATTGAGCTTTTTGGCGAGGTCAACGAAATAGGTGCTATATTCGTCTACAAATTCCTGCACTTTTTTGCCAGCTTTCTCAGCTGCCTGCACATTCTTGAGGGAATTTTCGTCTGATCCGCAGAGGTAACGAGTATCATCGCCAAGCATTTTTCGAAATCTGACTATGGTATCAGCTTGCACGATTTCAAGTGCCCAGCCGATATGAGGTTTTGCATTAACGTATGGAATTGCACTGGTTAAATAAAATTTTGCCATATTTGATTTTCAAATTGTACCACATTTATTTTTTGTAGGTAAACATAAGTTCAAGCACAAGAAAGAGTGCAAGAAGGAGGACTGCAAAAAAAGGATGTGTGAGATCATTCTGGCGAAATAACAAATATATGATGGCAAGAAGGGCGATAAGTACCCCATGCATCCTACTATTAAATAAAAACGTACAAAGACTAAAAAGAAAAAGAAAGAGTAATGAAAAAAAGAAAGGAAGCACAGGGATTGGAATAGTTAGCACGTCAAACGAGGCGGTGGGTGCTGTAAAGATGACGAGATACACAAGTGCGCTAAAAGAAAGAATACTTAAGACGAATAATTTCCATGAACGTTTTTTTTCAAGCAATGAGTGGCTATAGAGTGGTTTTTTTGAACGAAAGCTAATCATAACAATTGCAGTGTGAAAATGTTTTCTAAGTGCTGCGCTTACGGTGTTGTATCTTTAACACATTGGCCGGTCCCATTGTTATAATTGCAAGTATAGCCACTGGAGCATTGGTTTCCTCCAACCTGACATGTTCCTCCTGGCGCAACTTCGACGCCACTAAACCCAGGTATATTAAGGATTTGGATACCGATAACTTCCAAAATGACAAATGAGAAAATGATAAAGAGTAAACCGACAATGGCAGCAACAAGCTGTTCTCGTCCTTTTTTAACCCGTTCCCCATTACCTGCCGAGGTCATGATAATATAGCCCGCACGCATGACAAGCAGGACAGCGAGTCCGCCTGAGATAGCAAGGAGCACAGCAAAGATTCTGACAACAAAGCTACCAGCATCAGTATTGATCTCACCAAAGGCAGTCATAAATGCTGTGCAGACACCATTGTTCGTTTTACCGGGAGCACAGGGAGGAGGAGGTACAGCAGGAAGTGGGGGATCTGACGGTTCACCAGGAGCAAGACATCTGGATGCAGAATCTGATTCATGACCGGTTAGTTTTACGAGTGGTCCAAGTCCCCAACCGTCTTTCGTGATACTTTGACATGCGTTAAATGCAGGTGCACATACTTCATAATCGTCAGGTGCAACTTTCGTTAATTTTGCGTGCAAATAGGCCGTGATATCCATGGCATCTGTACCAAGTGTATTTTCACTCCCTTTTGGAGGTTGCGTCGTTTGACTATCTGACTTTACTGTTTGCACGATAGCCCCATTCTTTTTCAAAACGATATCATAAGGACCAATGTTACATGATTGACTGGTATATCCAGCAATTGTCACAGTCAGATCCACAGTCACGGATGTTGCGAATTCACCATAGGAAACTATTTTTGGTATATATTTTTCTTTGAGTAAACTCGCACACGTAGCAAGGACTGGCGGTGCGCATACTTGCCATGTCCCAGGCTCAACCAGAAAACTGGTTTCATACACTCCTGTACCGTTCTCATCAATTGTTTTTGTAACTGTTTTTGATTGAGTGCCTACTTTGATAGTGAGTGATGCAGGAGCTGCTGCTCCATTTGGTGTATTAATAACGAGACGTACTGTCTTTTGCGCATCGGTTTCTGCAGCACCATTACGGTTTCCAGAGATCGTTACTGTGGTGTTATTATATTGCGCAATAATATTTTGTGGACAGGGAGGGGTAACTGCTGTCCCTGGCTTACTCACAGCAGGAGGAGGAGTCTTCGCGAAGACCGCTCCTGTATTGAAATTGGTGCCAACTGAAACAGTGAGGGTGAGTTCACATGGCGTCTGTCCATTACGTACGGAAATAGTGCTCGAGTATTGTGTGGTCGATTGATTGCCCAAACCAATTTTAGGAGCAGGGATAGTTACAGGACTGACGAGATTACCCCCTGTTATTTGTAAACTGCCATTAGTACCCCATGAGTATTGCTCTCCCGCTGCATAGGTTGGTGTTAGAGTCACTGCTGCAGTTATAAGTAGCGTCACTGCAACACTTAAGAATGTAATACTTTTTGCTAGGATTGGTTTCATTATTCCCTATATACTATAAGAATTACAGATATTGTCATTATTTGCAAGGATAAACATTCCTTGTGCAACGAATGAAGAACCTCTTGACAGGCCTTGGCACTCATGCTATATTATTGCTAATTCTGTCTGTAAGCTAGACGCTGGAAAGTAAGGTTATGCATAATTTGACACAACGACAAATTGAAATCCTTCGAAGTGTAATTGAAGAATATATTGAAACTGCGGAAGCAGTTGGATCTGAGACTATTGAAAAAAAGCATAATCTCAGTGCGAGTCCTGCAACTATCCGTAACGAGATGGTCAAGCTTTCTGAATACGGTTATCTGAAAAAACCACATTCATCAGCAGGACGCATCCCAACGGCTACTGGTTTGAAATTTTATGTGCGTGAGCTCATGAAAGAAAAAGAACTTTCAACAGTTGAGGAAGTTGCACTGAAGGAGAATGTCTGGGATTACAGAGATCGAATGCAGCGCTTCTTAAAAGAAGCAACAAGATCTCTTGCTAAGAAAACAAATACCTTGGCAATTGCGACAACAAGTGAAGGTGATATCTATTGTTCAGGTTATGCCAATATCTTAAATATGCCTGAGTTTTATGATATTGATGTCACAAAGAACTTACTGGAAGCATTGGATGAATATGGCAGTTTTGAAAGTATTTTTAACGGTGTAGCAGAAGATGAAGAAATCCATATTTTAATTGAAGATGAATTGGGTAATGCGCTGAGAGGACCATATGGCTTTATATTTACTGAATATACAACACCAATGCAATTTCAGGGCCGTATTGGGGTACTGGGACCTGCGAGACTTAACTATACGTCAATCATCCCAACCGTTCGCTATTTTGGAGATTTAATACAAAGTAGTGCAAAAGGCTGGTAGGTGGTAACATTGGAAATGAAAAATAAAAACGACGATACATTAGTAGACGAAACGCAAGAAGTGCCGGAGCCGGAAGAGACTGACCAGTCAGAAGATTCTGAAAAGGAAGCATTGGTACAAAAAATCGAAGAATTTGAAACGAAATATAAACGAGCGCTTGCTGATTATCAGAATTTGGAAAAGCGTGTATCTGAACAAAGAGTTGAACTCATAAGAGGAGCAAATAAAGATTTACTCTTGAGATTATTGCCGGTTTTAGATACACTAATGCTAGCCCAACAGCATTCGCAGGATAAAACGATTGAAATAAGTATTAGTCACTTTTTGGATATCTTAAAGTCAGAAGGTGTCACAAGGATTACTGCAGTTGGTCAAGAGTTCGATCCTTTACTGATGGAAGCAATTTCAACTGTCGAAGGAGACGAAGGAAAAGTAATTAACGAAGTACGAGCAGGTTTTCTGCTCAACGAGAAATTATTACGAGCGGCACAAGTAACAGTTGGAGCTGCGAAATAAAAGAAAGGAAATACTATGGCAAAAATAATTGGAATTGATTTAGGAACAACAAACTCATGTGTAGCCGTTATGGAGGGTGGATCTCCGAAAGTGATCCATTCTGCAGAAGGGCGAAATACGATCCCGTCTGTCGTGGATCCTGTATCCCACGTCGTTGGTGACGTTGCAAAACGACAATTGGTACTTAAACCAAAACAAACACTTTTCTCAATTAAGCGATTAATGGGTAAGAAGTTTAATGACGCTTCAGTTCAAGAGGATATGAAATGGCTTCCATATACCATTAAAGCAGGCCGTGATGATATGGCTGTTGTTGAAGTTGGTGGAAAGACATATACACCTCAGGAAATCAGTGCAATGATTCTGCAGAAAATTAAAGCAGATGCTGAATCATATCTTGGCGACAAAGTAACGCAAGCAGTTATTACCGTTCCCAATTGTTGACTTTGAATTCATTCAATTTATTTCTCCTGAGCTTATCAAAACTAACATTGAATCAACTGTTGACGTTAAAATCCATTCAATAAAATCTCATGTCTATGTTCAAATAATAATGAATTTAGTAGATTATTTATTGGAAAAAATTCTTCAAGTTATTAATCAGCCTGAAATTTTTGAAGGATTAGACGATAAAACGTCTAAACTAAAATTGGTTAGTGAAGTAATAACAAAAATAAAAAATCCAAAATTTCTAAAAATTAATGTGATTGCTGAAGACTTTATAGTGATCTTAAAGCCAGTTCCTGAGTCTGATGAGTATTTCTTTGTTAATATAGCAAAAATTTTGGTTACAAACAATTTTGCAAAGTCGAAAAAACAGATTCTAAACAAAAATATAGTAATAATGAGTAAAGAGGATAAACCTGAGCAACTGAAGGAATTATTTAATGAGATTTATCAAGTTTATTTGAAAGATTTTACAATTTCTATCCAAAGAAAAGAAGGACCACCTAAAAAAATAACTTCTCCTTTAGAATTCAATCTAATGTTTCAAGGAATTTGTTTTGAAAATGAATATTTATATTGCTACCAAAATTTAGGTATTTTATTTTTTATTATATGTATATATATAAATTAAAAAGAATTGGATAAAACTATTTTCCTCAGATCTTTTCTGAGAAACGTGTGTTTATTTATGGATAAATATGATTTTGATCTCATGCTTTATCTCACATTTTTTAACCTATCTTTTGAAGCAGATACTCTAGATAAAATAGAACAGAAATCGAAAGCAAATAAAGGAAAGAAATCAAAGAGTAATTAAAAATAACAAAAGCAATTATAAATTTTATATTAATTTTAGTTGATTTCCAGCTAGATATTGAGGAAATTGAATTTTATGGTGTTTCGGATCAAATAGAAAAAGAATCCATTTCCTATCCTCTTTTTAAAATATTTTTTAGTCATTTACGAGTGAATTTTAATAAGATTGATTTCAATGATATTAAAATTTTTGGCTCTAAAATGGACATATCACATTATTATGTATCCCAAAAAAACTAAAATATGATTGAAGAGTTGAGTCTTTTATCCAAGTTGGATGTTGCTGAGACTTATCCTATAAAATTTAATCATTTTTCCAACAAAATTCAAAATGAGTCATTCTTAGGGGATATAGATGAGAAAAAAGTTCAATCTTTCCAATTCGAAAATTTTGATGAAAATAATGTGCAATTCCAAGCCCATATACAACTATTTGAAGATGAGAGCAAAGATATCACAGTTAAGATAAGCAATATAAAATTTCTCATTAATGCTGGATTTTTCATAACTTTGTCTAACTTTGTTTTATTTGATGATTCTTTGAATGTTAGTGTTCCAAAAAAGCATATAGAGAAAGGAAAAAATATTGAAAATACTGATAAACTATTAAATTTACTTTTGAACATCAATAATGTTTGCCTTTGTATCCCGATAACTAATAGCGATGAATGTTTTGTAACAAGAGGTAGAAATATTATTTTAAAGTTATTTGCTATATTTTTCGATTAATTATTAGGGGAGATTAAATTTATATTACAAAATATTGATAGAAAGGAAAAGGACAAAAATCCAATGAAAGTAATTGACGAAAAGAATGTTATTTCAAAAATTAATCTTAATTTACCTGAGTTTGAAGTATTTAAATGCAAAAGGAAGGACATCATAATTTTTGATGATATGAAAAAAACAAGAAAACGATCAATTTGTGAGCCAATTTCTTTCCTATTTAATACAAAACAATATGAATGCTTCTTTCAAAATGTGACCAGATCTAAAGGCATTAATTTAGTCTTAAATCTCAGTCCTCCTATATTCAAACTCTCATATAAAGATATTATCGAACTTTTAAGAACTATGAACGATCAAAATGAAATATTAAAGAAATCTAAAGAGGTTAGGTTTAAGGGACTGAAACTCCGAAAATCAGAAATGAAAGTAATTTTATGAATTAATCTTTCGGTCTTTAAAAATATTTATTAATAGAAAATTGTGAACTTGAATGATGAGGATATTCCAGGAGAAGTCAATATTGATTTTGCTTTCCCAAATTTTCAACTTGTTATAATTAATGATTTAGGAACATCCTTTTCTCCATTTATTAGTTTCAATATTTATGAAACCCCCCTATCTTTTCGAATGAAAACTGTGAACAAAGATATCAGTTTTATATTAGAATCTCTCCTCCAAATTTCTTCGTCTTACTACAATTCTCAAATTAATAGATGGGAGCCAATCATTGAAAAAATTCAAATCATTTTCG
>JBPOIT010000007.1:0-107547 GCA_052034235.1 Candidatus Levyibacteriota bacterium | reverse complement strand
TTTTTCTGGAAGATTTTAATTCTGAGACAGTAACAGCACCGTATGAAATGAAATCAGGAATAGTTCCATAATATTTTGCTATAAAATCACCTATGCAAATATTACCTTTGGTCAGTTTTTCAGAAATTTTTCTGACAAAAATTGCTTTTCTTTTGATTGGGAAACTCTCATATCCATGAAAAGTTATAAATACTGGTTTATGACGATAAATAAACCGAAACGGGAGATACCAAAAAAATACATCATGACAATGAACAATATCTGCTGAAAAAATAAGTTTTCTCAATTTCCATAAGGCACTCCATATCTGAAACTTCTTCAAACGCTCATTAGTACCTGTTGGTATTCTGTGAATTTCAATATATGTTTTTTTTCCTTTGACTGGCAACAATTCAGTTTGATCTTCATTTCCGGTTTGCTCAGTTACAACAATAACCCGATGACCTTTTTGAATCAAATGGCTACTTATTTCGAAAACATGTTTTTCAACACCTCCTATTAAGGGATAAAATCTTCTAGCAAAGAAAAGAATTGTCATAATTATTTGTTTATTGAAGAATCATGAATTGCTTTTGCATACAAAGATTCAACTTCTTTGACAATATTTTTAATATCGTGCTGTTTTATTATTGCCAAACTTCGTCTGCCCATTTTTTTTCTTAATTCCTTATTTTCTAATAGTACTAGTAACTTCTGAGCCATATCTTTTTCGTTTCCAGGAGTAAATAAGAAACCGTTATCATTATCATGAACAAGATGAGGAAGTGCAACAGCATTTGCTGCAATGATAGGTAATCCTGATGCCATTGCTTCCATCGTTACGAGACTTTGTAATTCAGCAATACTTGGCATAGCAAAGATATCTGCAATTCCATAAATGTTTGGGAGATCTTTGACAGGTAAAAACCCTGTGAAAATAACACTTTCTTGCATGCCTTCTGAAACCGCTAACTTTCGTAAAGGTAATTTTTCTTTCCCTTGCCCAACAATGACCAACTGAAAATCTAACTTATGTTTAAGAAGCCCCAATGCTCGAATTAAAACATCAATATTCTTTTCCTTATCGAGTCTTCCAACAAAAAGAATTGTCGGTTTTTTTTGTATAGTATATTTTTTCTTTAAATACTCCCCGTTGTTATCCTTATTGAAATATTTCAAATCTATACCGTTGGAGATAACTTTAAGTTTTATATCAGTGGCATACTTCTTTAAAAGATCCGCAGCAACTTGCGTGGGGCAAATAACATAGGCAAAGTTTTTACACAGCTTGGCATACCATTTCCATATTGTCACTGTAATAATTTTTTCAATTTTTGGCGGAAAATGAAGGTAATGGACAAGATTCTCAGGCATGAAATGATGCGTAGCAATAACTGGAATTCCTTCTTTCTTTCCAATTTTTATTGCTGATAAACCTAAAAGCCAAGGCTCGTTGACATGAATGATATCAGGTTTTATGTCTTTAATTATTTTTATCACTTCTTTTTCATGTAAAGGTTGAGGCGATACACGAAATTCTTGTGTTTTTTCAATAAAAACAGGAATTGATCTCACGCGATAAACAGTTATATTATCCTGTTGTGCTATGTGATGTTTAAAACTTGTAGAGGGTGCAATAACATATATTTTGTGGTTCCTTTTTGCTAGTTCTAATGCTAAACGTTCTGCTGCAAGAGCCGCTCCGTTGATATTGGGCGGATATGTATCGGTAATCATTACTATTTTCATGAGAGTTGGCCTCATTCTACCAAACGCTACCTTTCATTGCAATTTAGCTGAGTTTTTCTAAAATCAATCTTTCTAACTTTTCAGTTTGTTTTGAAATATCAAACAACGCTTCTGCTCGTTCTCTATTCTTGATTCCTGTTTCATTACGAAGAGACTTATTTCTGATAAGTAAATCTAGTGTTTGAAACAAGCTTTGCTTATCTGCTTGATTAAGTAAGTAATTATCTTCGCCAACTATTTCAGGTATTCCCCCACAATAGGTTGATATAATAGGTAAACCGCATGCCATAGCCTCCATAAACGTATAACCCGCAAATTCTTCTCCTCCCTTTATACCAAACAAATAATAGTCTTTACTCGGCTGACAATAAATATCACTCTTGTTATAAATTTTGGGTAACTCTGTATTTGGCACATTACCTAAATACCTCACTGGCAAACGTTCAGACACATGTTGGACTACTTCCTGCATCGGTCCTTCGCCACAAACGACCAATTCCAATTTGCCAGGATATTTTTCAACCAATTTGGGGAAAACGGCGAGCAAATCATCTAACCCTTTATGTTTAGCCAATGCGCCAACAAAAAGAATTCTTATTTTTTCATGTGGTTGTTTTGAGGGTGAAAATCTTGAAATATCAATTCCATGATAGACAACTGCTTTTTTACTCGCTGGAATCCTATACGGTTCAAGATACTGTAAAGCTCTTTCAGTTCGAAGGACAAAAAGATCTGTCTTATGAATAACATTGTTTATAAGCGATTTATATGGAGGAATATATCTTGCTGGATGTTGAGAGAAACTTGTCCATATTTCTGTGACAAGGGGCTTCCAATTTTTTGATGCGATATCAGCAATTTGTGATGAATAAAAAAAATATGGTTCGTATATTTCATAGATATCAAAACGAGCAGACACGGTCTCTAACAATTTTGAATCAAACTGCATCCATGGTGTAAAATCTGTTTTTTTAAGAAGTGGATAGAGCGGATCAAAAAAATAACGAGGCTTTAGTGGGATATCATATACTTTAACATCATGCTCATGTACAGCTTTTTGCAATTCCGCGGAAATGTGTGTAATAAGCGCAGCATTTAAATGTTTAAAAGCTGCGGTAAATTCTATATGTGGCACCCGAACATCGATTGCTCGAAAAATACCAATTGAAAGTTTTGTTTGTATTTTAGAGTTGTTCACTAAGTGTTTTAATTTGCATTTTGGCTTTTGATAGAAAGTTTCTAAATTCCTCAAGACTCATGCTATTCCTTTTTTTTGCCTGCGTTTCAATCATAGCCTGATATATATGCTCAAGTTGTTTTGCAGTTTCATCAACTGAAAATTTTTCTGCTGTTTTTCTTGCAGCAATTGAGAATCGATTCATTCGCTTTGTATCGTTTAATAAACTGATAATTTTTTGGGAAAAAAGTTGTTTATCTTTCTGTAAAGAATAACCATTCTTACCTTCTTCAATAACTCCTTTAAATGCTTCATCGCGCAAAGTAACAACAGGCAATCCTGAAGCTAAAGCTTCAAGAATAACCATTCCTTGTGTCTCGGTTTGAGATGCGAATACAAATAAATCTGCATCCCTATATACTTTCGCAATAGTGTCGTGAGCAACATTACCTATGAAATAGACAGAACTCCCCAACCCCTCTTTTTTTGCAAGCTGTTTAAGTTTTTCCTTTTCTGAGCCAGTCCCAACGAGCATCAAAACAGTATCAGGAAGCTGCATATGTACATCTTTAAATGCTTCTATTAGAAAATCGACGGATTTTTCTTTACCTAATCTACCAACATATAGTAATATTTTTTTATGGCTAGGAATTCTTTTTTTCTTTCTCAAGTATCCCTCTTCGACGTTTTTAAATGTATTTAATTCTATTCCACTTGGAAGTACAAAAATAGGTCTTTTTATACCATATGTGAGCAATTCAGTTTTTACACGTTCGGTAGGAGCAACAAGTGCATCACAAAGGTTTCCTACAACTCTACTTGTAAATTCAAGAACACGTGGTGTTATCACTTTGCCTCGTAAGAAATAGTGTGCGTAGCGATTCCACATAGTATGGTAAGTAGCTATATAAGGGATTCTTTTTGAGCGTGCAATTTGTAATCCCGCAAACGTAACCCCTCCACCTGAATGGCCATGAATGATGTCAAAGTTAATTCGCATGACATTAATTAAAGATCTTTCAGGTAATTGCAATGCCCATCGAATTTCTGGAGATTTGATAAATTTTACCGATGTTAAACGATAGACATTTTTTCGTTTATCTTTATAGCGAGGATGTCGCGGTGCAACAATATAGACTTCATGACCTAGTCTTTCCAGAGCTTGAGCACACTGTTCTGTTGAAGTCGCAACTCCATCATTCATTGGTAAATAAGAATCAGTAAAAAACCCTATTTTCATGCTTATCATTATACTTCAAAGCCTTAGGAAAGACAAAATATGCTAAACTATGGATATGTTAGTTTCTGTTGTCATACCTGCCTATAATGAGAGTAAATATATCGAGATACCTCTCAAAGGACTCAGCAATCAAACGTTTAAAGATTTTGAAATTATTGTTGCAGACAATAATTCAACAGATAATACCACTGAAATAGCAAGAAAATATGGCGCAAGAATCATCAATGTACCTCAACAAGGGGCAGTTTTCGCATATAATGGAGGCATGAATGAAGCAAAAGGAGAAATTATTGTTAATATAGACGCTGATACACAACCACCTACAAATTGGTTAGAAACTATTGTCAATGCGCTGAAACCTCATGATGTCGTAGCTGTTACTGGCACGGCGCAGCTTAAAACCAGTTCAAAAATGCTTGATGAAATTTGGAAATTTTTGTATACCCTTTTTATTGGCGCAAATTTTCTCATAGGAAAACCCCATGTTAGCGGATTTAATTTTGCAGTCAAAAAAAAGAGCTTCAAACAAGTTGGAGGTATGGATACACGCTATCTTATGAGTTTCGAAGTTGACTTGGGATTACGTTTACATAAAATTGGTAAAGTTATTTTCTTAAAAAATCTTTGTGTCGTCACTTCAAACAGACGCTTCGGTAAGGATACCTTACAGGCACTTGTCGAGTATACGAAAGGCTATATCTATACAGTATGGCTTCGAAAACCTTTTTATTTAAAGCAAGGAGTAATTCGCTAAGTTGACAACACAGACATAAGCCCGCTACAGTATATCTAGATACCTTTTTGTGTTATAATACTTTAAATCTATGAAAGACTCTTTGCCTTTCATTTCTGTAGTAATACCTGCATATAACGAAGAAAAATACTTACCGCAGTGTTTAGAAGCGCTTAAACTTCAAACGTACCCCAAAGATAGGTTTGAGATTATCGTTGTTGATAATAATTCAAAAGACAAAACCGTTCAAATTGCAAAAGCAGCAGGGGCAAAAGTAATTACTGAAACCGAACAAGGTCATGTCTACGCATTAAACGCAGGAATGATTAGCGCAAAGGGTGAAATTATTGCTTCAACGGATGCAGATACCAGAGTAAAAAAAGACTGGCTGCAAATAATTGAAAAAGTCTTTCAAGATCAGGAAGTCGTAGCAGTAACTGGACCTGCATGGTATAGCTCAAAATCTAAAATTAAACGTAACCTTGTAAAATACTCCTACTATATTTATCTTAAATTACATTTCGCAGTTGGAAAACCATCTTTATCAGGACTTAATTTAGCGGTCAGAAGGAAAGCATTTGTCCAAATTAAGGGACTTGATACAAGATATCGAATCTTTGGTGATGTTGAGCTTGGATTACGCATTAAAAAAGTTGGTAAGGTTATTATGTGCAAAGAATTAGCAGTTGTTTCATCACCAAGACGCTGGGAAAAAGGTTCTATTGAGGATTACTATAAATATTTTAATTCCTATTTTCGAACAGTTTGGTTACTACAACCCCCCGGAGGAGATTTAACACCTCGTCGTTAAACGTTATGACCTACGATATCATTATTGTTGGTGCAGGGATATCTGGTGCTACACTTGCGGAACGTTATGCAACAAAACTAAATAAGAAAATCCTCATCTTAGAAAAAAGAGACCATATAGGCGGCAATTGTTATGATTATTATAATGAAGATGGAATTTTAGTATCAAAGTATGGAGCACATCTTTTTCACACCAATTTTGATGATGTGTGGAAATATGTGCACAAGTTCTCCAAATGGTACCCCTACGAACACCGCGTACTTGGAAAAGTAGACGGTAAACTAGTACCAATCCCAGTCAATATAACTACGGTAAACATGCTTTTTGGTACAAATATTCAGAACGAAAAAGAGATGCAACAATGGCTTTCCAAAAATCAAATTCCAAATATAAAACCCTCCAATGGCAAAGAAGCTGCTCTGGCGAGAGTTGGAAAGGTGCTTTATGAAAAAATATTTAAATACTATACGAAGAAACAATGGGATAAATATCCTGAAGAACTTGATGCTGAAGTACTTAACAGAATTCCTGTTCGGACGAATTTTGACGACAGATACTTTTCAGATATTCATCAGGGATTACCCAAAAAAGGATATACAAAGCTTTTTGAGAAAATGCTTGATCATCCAAATATTACGGTCAAACTTAACACTGATTACTTCACAGTTAAAGATACGCTTGGAACCTATGAAACATTATTCTATACTGGTCCAATTGACCAATACTTCGATTACAAACATGAAAGCATCGGTAAACTAGAATATCGCTCAATCCGCTTTGAACAGGAAACGCATGATGTTGAATTTTATCAAAAAGGTCCAGTTATCAATTACCCACAGCCTGGTGAAGCGTTCACGAGAATTGTTGAATATAAACACATGACCAAACAGAAACACAAAAAAACGACAATTGCGAGGGAATATTCAACAGATGATGGCGAACCTTATTATCCTGTACCAAACCCTCGTAACAGAGCGATTTATGAGGAATATAGAAAAGAAGCAGAAGCGCTTGAAAAAAGCGGTATTCACTTTGTAGGCAGATTAGCAAATTATAAATATTTTAATATGGACCAAGCATTTAAAAATGCACTTGACCTTTTCAATTCACTTACTTAACGCCTCGGTTTATCATCCCAATACTTTATTGATTTCGTATAGACGGCTCCTTTTGCTAAAGTAATGATTGTATAAACAGTATATTTCATTCCTAAAATAAATTTGTTCTGAGATTCAAAACGCCGCATTGAAAAAAAGTATGTGACATCTGGAAGGAAACGTGGTCTTACACCTATCTTGCGGGCTTTGATAACCACATTTTGATCCTCAGAAACATAAGCTTTTTCGTCAAATCCGTGAATATTATTAAAGAGTTCTTTAGTCATAATAATCGCTGGTCCCAACGCAAAAGGAATACCTATTTTATCTAGCAGATATACTGTTTTAATACCTAAATTAAACTGGAGATTATAAGAAAGTTTTGATTTATCAGGCTGTGGTACCAACAAATATAGCGACCTGTTTTCCTTCCGTATATGCTCTTCTATTTTTCCAAGCATCTGAGGACCAATCCTAAAATCAGCATCGAAAAAAAAGAGATATTCTGCCTTAGCTTTAGCTGCACCAAGATTTCTTTGGTATGATGGATGGCGTACGTCAGACTCTAAAACAGTAAGAGGAAAGCTGTCTTTAAACGCTAACGCTTTTTCACGAGTCTTATCCTCAGACTTACCATCAATAACAATTACCTCAAAATTCTGAGTTTTTTGCTCTGCCAGGTCTTGAAGTAGCATCGGCAGATATTTTTCTTCATTAAGTGCTGGAATAATAATGCTTAGCAACGGTTCCACTTATTAAAGTATATGCCAGAGGTTTAAAAATTGCAATTGTGGACGCATCAGGATTCGAACCTGAGACCTTTCGAATGTGAATCGAACGCTCTAACCAACTGAGCTATGCATCCATTGTACCCAATCATACCAAAATCCTCCCTTCGTTGACAAATAAGTGACACTATTGAGATAATGGGGGTCATGGAACTGGCTAAAAAAGTATATGCTTTTTTTCTCGATACAATGCAGACAATTTTGCTTGCTGCATCAATCTTTCTTGTTATTTACATTTTTCTCTTTCGTCCATTTCAAGTCAGTGGTGAATCCATGTACCCAACATTTAAAAACAGAGAATATATTCTCACGAACCTCATCACTCTACGTTTTGACGCACCACATAAAGGCGATGTTATCGTCTTTAGAGCCCCAACTGATCGCGATAAAGATTTTATTAAAAGAGTCATGGCAACTGAAGGTGACACAATTTCTCTCAAAGACGGATTTGTATATGTAAACGATGAAAAAGTAGATGAAAGTAAATACCTGGCAAGTGATGTTCGTACGTATGGTGGGAGTTTCTTAAAAGAAAAAACGCCTGTTATCGTACCAAAAGATCAATTTATCGTTATGGGAGATAATCGGCCATACAGTTCAGATTCGAGAGAGTGGGGCTTTTTAACAAGAGAAGATGTTATTGGAAAATCATTTTTTGTGTATTGGCCGCTTAATAAAATGCACGTCATCGCAAACCCCTATCCAGCTGCAAAGTAAATTGAGGCTCCGTTGAAAATGAAAGGAACAAACTTCGGATTTTATTTCGTGAGGATATCGTGGATTAATTTTAGTTTGTCTGTTGTTGTTACAGGGTTTCCCTTAACCACAATTGTTATTCTTGCAAGTTTGCTTGACTGAAAAATATCAACTTTATCAACAGTATGTCTTTCCTGAATCTCTTTTGCCATTTGATCCTGTTCAGGTACCCAAAGTTGATCTTTCTTTGCTGTTGGTTCTTTCTTCTGTACATCACCTTTCACTTTTCTCGCAAGCTCTTCTGTTTGGCGCACAGTGTAGTTGTCGCGAAGAATAGTCTTAAAGACATCAAGCATCAGCTTTTGATCTCCGAGTGACAACAGCGGGCGCACGTGACCTTCAGTAATAACACCTGCAACCAGCGCGTCTTTGATAGCATCGGGAAGTGACAGCAAACGAATAGTATTGGAAACCGCAGGAACACTTTTACCAACTCGCTTTGCAACTTCTGTTGTTCCCAAACCAAACTCGTCAATAAGTCGGCGATATGCGAGAGCTTTTTCAATTGGATTAAGATCTTCACGCTGAACATTTTCAACGATAGACATTTCAAGCATTCCCTGAGGTGTTGTGTCTTTAACCACAACAGGCACTTTGTGCAATCCTAATACCTTTGCAGCTCTCCAACGTCGTTCTCCAGCAATAATCTGATATCCAGCTGGAGTTCTCGCGACAACAATTGGTTCAAGAATTCCTTGTTCGCGGATTGATTCGACGAGGTCAGTGAGAGAATCAGGTGTAATAACGCCACGGGGTTGAAGTGGGTTTGACTGTAGTTGGTTTGTTTCCAGTTCGTATATGTTATCTGTAACCGGTAGGTTATCCATGTATTACCTCAACAACTTTTTTACCTTTGCGAGTTGTAAAGTTGATGGTGCCGGCTTGTACGGCAAAAAGAGTGAAATCTTTTCCTGTACTTACGCCATCACCTGCATTAAATGTACTTCCGGCTTGGCGTACGATTATGTTACCTGGTTGAGCCTTTTGGCCACCATAAAGCTTAACGCCTCTGCGCTTTGATCTCGAGTCTCTATTTCCTTTTACTGCTCCTTGTGCCTTTGTATGTGCCATAGTTTTTTCCTCTGTTAAATTTGCTTAAATATTACGTCAAGTACTAAATAAAGTCAAGGGTAATCGTCATCTATCTTAAAACTTATTCAGCCTTCGCTGCTTTTTTTTCAGCTTTTGCTGAACTGATAGAAACAATTTCTAATTTGGTCAATTGCTGTCTGTGTCCGATAACTTTGCGGTAACGAGCCTTTGCCTTGAATTTTGCTACACGGATTTTTGGTCCCTGCATTTGTTCAACAACCTTTGCTGTAACGATAGCATTCGTAACAACTGGCTGTCCGATTGTATAATCACCATCTGCTGCGACGAGAAGTACTTTATCGAGCTTTATTGTATCGCCTGCTTCAACTTCGAGTTTTTCGACTTCGATAACACTGCCTTCAGCTACTTTATACTGTTTGCCACCTGATTGGAGAACAACGTAATTCATGCATTTGATTATATCAAACTCAGCGAGCTTGAGCAACTGTGAATTCATGAAGCAAATTGACACCCCAAACAGTGTCCGGCGGTCACCGAATTTCAAGAATATTCTTTTCCCTATGTGAGACACTGAGCGATGAAAGTATACCTAAAAAGATGAAACTCGCAACAAGAGAACTGCCACCGAAAGAAACAAAAGGTAAGGTGACGCCAACAATTGGAACAATGCCGATGTTCATTCCTATATTTACTACTGCTTGAATAAGAATAAAACCAAAAGTACATGCTGTGAACAATTTAGTAAATTTATCATTAGTTGTGTTGTAAAGGAGATACATTCTATATCCCAAAAAGAGAAATGCTGCAACGACAATTCCTGCTCCAACAAAACCTAAACCTTCAGCAAGTGTTGCAAAAATAAAATCTGTATGTCTTTCTGGTAAAAAGCGTAAACCCGATTGTGTTCCCTCCGAAAGCCCCTTTCCAAACAAAGAGCCCGATCCGACAGCAATAATTGCCTGAATAGCATTGTATGACGTACCAAGTGGGTCAGACGTCGGATTTAAGAAGGTCAAAATTCTCTGTCTTTGATATTCTCGAAGAAGCGTCCAGATAAAAGGTAAAGAAGCTATAACCGGAACAAGAGCAAGTCCAAACCACCAGAGGGGGAATCCTGCTACCAAGAGAGTAAAAAGCCCCGCTCCAGCATAAATCAACGCACTACCCAAATCTGGCTGAAAATTAATCAGCAGTACGATAGGCAAAAACAAAAGCATTGTCTGAAAAAAAAGACGTTTTTTTAACACCTGTTTTTCTGCAAGAAAAGATGCAAATGCCAAGGTTAAAAACGGTTTGAGAATTTCTGAAAATTGAATACTCACACCAAACACTTCAATCCATCGAACCGCACCCCTACTTTCAAAACCTAATATAAAAATAATACCCAGGAGAACAAGGGAAACGAGATAAATGGGGAGTTTGAGTTGGCGTAAAAAGCCAATATCTACTTGTGAGAAGAAAAGAAAGGCGCAACTTGCAACAAAAAGTGAAAATAATTGATATTCGAAATATATTGGGTTGACTGAAAGAAGTGTCGTAAGACTGATCAATAAAAGCACTGCCACAGGGGAAAGCAGCCAGAAATCAATTTGGAGGCGTCTATGCATATGAGAAAAAGACAAAATTAAGCTAAACGGGTTACTGCGAACGAACCTTTACTTAACGACTGAACAAGTGCGTTCCGTTTAATAATGTCTTCAAATTTCTCAGGCCACATTTCAAGCGTGACATTTACCCGTTCATCCAAACTCGTTCCCAACTTCTTTCGTTCTTCCTGAATTTTTCTCAAAATCTCCCTCGCTTGTCCCTCAGCGATCAAGTCCTCTGTGAGTGTCGTTTCAAGTTCAACTTTTGTCTCATTTGCAGATTTCTTGGCAAATTCAACTTTTTTTACATTCAGTTCGTCTAGGATAAGATAATCAAGCGTCTCTTTAAACTTCGTTTCCTTTTCTCCTGGATAAACAGTTATTTTTGCAAGCGGTTGCTTTACTTTGAGTTGTTTCTCTTTTCGCTGTGCAAGTCCCAATTCAACAATCTTTCGAACATGTTTCATTTGTTCAAGTAACTCGGGTTTGCCCGCCGAAGCTTTAGCAAAGGTGGGCCAATCACTCAAATGAACAGATTCTTCACCGGTTAAGTTTCTATAAATCTCATCTGAGATAAACGGTGCTATTGGGGCAAGCAGTTTGGTTACTGTTGTCAGAACCTCAAAAGTTGTTGCGTAACAGGCTTTTTTATCAGCAGTATGCTCAGCAGAGGGACCAACTCTATCCCTACTTCTTCTGATATACCACGTTGAAAAATCATTCACAAAACTTTTGATATGCTCAATTGCAGCAACAGTATCATAAGAATCTAAACTCTTCGTCACATCGGCTTTTAACTCGTCCAGCAAATTCAAAATCCATTCGTCCAAAACACTTGTGCTTTTAACTTGCAGATTTTCATCTGTCGGTTCCCATTTATCCAAATTCGCATAGGTCACAAAGAAGTTATAGACATTCCAAAGGATGAGCATCGTTCCGCGAACCTGCATTTTGTATGCTTCCTCTGAAATAAGAATATCTTCACCGTGCATAACTGGACTTCCAAGCAAATAGAGTCTCAACGCATCACCGCCATATTTGCCAAGCATTTCAGCGGGATCTGGATAATTTTTGAAATTCTTACTCATTTTACGGCCATCCGTTCCGAGAATAACACCAGTGACATTGACATTTTTAAACGCTTGCTCTTTGTATAAAGCGCCACCAATAACATGCAAAACATAAAACCACGCACGAATTTGACCAGTATATTCAGAAATGAAATCTGGTGGGAAAAAGTCTTCGACTTTCTCTGTTGAATCAAATGGGAAATGTCGTTCTGCAAAAGACGCCGAACCAGCTTCAATCCAGCTGTCGAGCACTTCAGGAACACGGTGTACAGTTTTATCGCACTTTTGACATTTTACGGTAACCTCATCGATTTCTGGCTTGTGGAGTTCCATAATCTTTTTCCCTGAAGCTTTTTCAAGTTCAGCAATTGATCCAGGGACAAATTGTTCACCGCACGAACATTCCCAAACAGGTACGGGAGAGCCCCAATATCTATTGCGGGAGATATTCCAATCAGGTGCATTTTCAAGACTTTTTAGGAATCTGCCGTGTTTGAAATGTTTTGGAAACCAATTTACTTTTTCGTTCGTTTCTTTGAGAAGAGGTTTTAATGTTTGGACATTAATATACCATGCGTCAATTGGCGCGTAATATAAACGTGTGTGGCATCTCCAGCAAAGCGGCACTCGGTGAACATAGTCCTTATTGTCATAAATTAAACCTCTGTTATCTAAATCCTCATTTACTGCCTTGTTTGCTTTAAGATAATACATTCCTCCAAATAGCGGCACGTCAGGCTTTACAGTTCCCTCTTCATCAAGATGTGTTTCGATATAGACACCCTGCTCCTGCATCACTTTCAAATCCTCTTCTCCGTATGCAGCAATGGTAACAATACCTGTTCCTTCATCAGCAGTGACAAAATCGCCGCCAATTATTTCAAATGCTTTCCCCTGCACTCTCTCTTTATAGTAGTCATAATGAGGAACAAACTTTTTCCCTTCTAAATCTTTTCCTTTATAATGCTCAACAATTTCATATTTTTCTTCTTCTTTAAGCATTTTAAGCGTTGTTTCAGCGAGAATATAAAACTCACTCCCCTGTTTTACTTTGACGTAGGTAAGTTTTGGATTTATTGCCAGAACAGGTGTATTTATTTTATTCCAAGGAGTTGTCGACCAGGCTAAGAAGTATGTATCTTTTTCACCTTCAACCGGGTATTTATACGTTGTAGAAGGATCTTTGAGTTCTTTATAATTTTCAGCATCCATCGCAACTTCAAAATTTGAGATCGGCGTTGAACAATGCGGACAGTAAAGAGAAACTTTGAGGCCTTTGTAGACATACCCGTTTTCATGCATCTGCTTGAACACCCACATAACAGATTCCATATAATCTGTGTCCCAGGTTTTATATGCATTTTTGAAATCAACCCAGCGACCGATTCGATCGATATACCATTCCCAATCACTGGAAACCACATTCACATAATGTTTGCATTCATCGATAAATTTCTTGATTCCGACAATTTCTTCAATATCACGTTTACGTGCAATTTCAAGTTCGTTTTCAACTTTATTTTCAATAGGAAGTCCGTGTCCATCCCAACCCCACACGCGACGAACTCTATAGCCCTTCATTGTCCAGTAACGCCCAAATAAATCTTTGGGAAGGCTTGAAAGGAGTGATCCATAATGAGGCATACCTGTGACAAAAGGCGGACCGTCAAGAAATGTCCAGCGTTTATTTTCAGGACGTGACGTGATGGATTTTTCAAAGATTCTGTGAGTCTTCCAATACTCAGTTATTTTTTCTTCAAGATCCGGAAATGACACTTGTGATGTAACAGGTTTAAACATAGGACTCATTTTAGTTCATCTGCAGGTGTAATTCAAGTTGAGTAAGGTGGATTGAAAAATCTAAGCTCTGAGGTGTTTTTCTACTTTTTGGAGTAAGTGCTCCATTTGGAAAGGCTTGGGAAGAAAATCATCTGCGCCTGCGGCTTTGGCAGATTGTGCGAGATCTCCGGTTGCTGAGATCATAATTATAGGTATGTTTTTTGTCGTTTGTTTACTTTTAAGATACCTGCAGATATCACGACCATCTTCACCTGACATCCAAATATCAAGCAAAATGACATCAGGCAACTCGTCGCTTACTTTTCGGACTGTGTGGCCGTTTGTCGTTGTGTAGACTTCATAATTTGCATCTTCCAAAACCATTTGCAGTGCATCAACAATGCCCGGATCATCATCCGCAACTAATATTTTCCCTCTCATAATTTGCATAGGTTGCTAACAAGTAACAACAAAAACTCAGTATAACAATTCCTTATAAGAACCATGTAAGAGTGAGCTTACACATTTCTTAAAGCTAGTAGTGTGTTTTCATGAAGGTATCAAACTCATCTTTTATATCACGATTATTTTGGGTAATTAAGTTGGTGATAAACTCAGCAAGCGGCAAAGAGACACCAGCTTTCATCTGTAGATTTTTAAGTGATTGAATAGAATTATAACCTTCAACGGTACTGTTTACTTTTTGTAATGCTTCTTCGGCGGGATAAGATACAAAATAGTGACCAAACTGAAAATTGCGACTTTCTTTACTCACACACGTCAAAATGAGATCTCCAATTGTCCCCGCTGTTGCATTGATATCAACGATAAAATGAAGCCCCTTAAAAAGCTGCTGCATTTCCTCGATTGCGATTGTGATTATTTTTGCTTTGGTATTTTCGCCGTACCCCAAACCTTCAGACAAACCAACTCCTATGGCATAAATATTTTTCATAGCTGAAGCAATTTCAATCACCTCAACACCTTCTGTCAAACGGATATGAAACGAGTCTGTTTGGAATAATTGTTTGAGTGCCGTGCAATAAGGAGATTCAGATCGGTAGCCAATGTTAACAAGTGTCGGCATATCATTCACGATTTCATGCGCAAAGCTGGGTCCAAGCAGTGAAAAATACTCAATCGAGTTACCATAAAATTCTTCAATAATTTGGTAAGGGAATTTATTGGTAGACTGCTCAATACCTTTAGCGGTATTTACAATAATCCGTTTTTCTCCCGAAAAAGTAACAAGCGGCAAAACATCTCGAATTGCCTGAACAGGAACACAAAGAACAACAATCTCTGCCTCCTCTATTTTTTCACCACGGTTAGCAATAGCAACTTCTTGCGTGTTTTTTTGCAAAACATGCAGCATCGCATTACCAAATACCCCATTGCCAACAATAGTAACTTTCATAAGTATAAAAATTAATTATACAGTAAAAAAAGAAGAGAAGAAATAAACTCAGCAATTATATGATATTTTTTTCCATGCATTCTTGCGAAATATGGCTAAGTGATGTATACATATATAACCTGTATAAAAATAGATTTCCCACTATACTTGTATGTTCAAATTAAAAACCGTGACTCATATCACTTTCGTAGTGTTCATATATATATGCATATCATTAGTTCTCTTACCCGAATCTCAGGCAGCAGAAAATCCAAAAAACTTTGCCTTCGAAGAACTCAACCCCGCGCTTTCCTTACTCGATTCAGTGAACGATGATTACAGAAACAATGGATCATCAGCCACTCGTCGTATAAAGGCAAGTATTCGTAAAAACCTGCAGAAAAAAACTTTTAGAGCTGATGAAGCAATTGCTGTTTCGTTCAACAATCCAGGTGGAGATACACTGCAAATACAGATCACTGACAAGGATAACAAACCAATCGAAGCAAGTCTTGATAATATTACAGAGAATGGTGTAACCACGCTAAGCGTAAATACTACCAACGCAGTCAAACCTGGTAAATATAAACTCATAGTTACAGGCATGGAAGGCAAAATGCTGGAGCAAGATTTTACCTGGGGTGTTCTCGCAATTAACACAAATAAGTCCTATTATCATAGTGGTGATAAAGCTCATTTGGAGTTTGCTGTTCTTAATGATTTAGGTAATATGGTTTGTGATGCTAAATTAGTCCTCCAAATAAAAAATTACGAGTTAGGCATTAATGATACTCTCACAACTGAGGCAGGAGATATTGTCACAAATCCGTCATGTTATTCACACGAATTTACTCTCCAGCCCGATTACGAATCCGAATATACTGTAGGCGGTGAAGGAATCTATCAAATGATTCTAAGTGCCGAAACGAGTAAAGGATCCTATACCATAAATGATGCGTTTATTGTTGATGATAATGTTTCTTTTGATGTAGAACGCATTACGGCTACCCGTATCTTTCCTGCCAACAATTATCCTGTGATTTTTAAGATTACTGCCAATGAGGATTTTGAGGGAATTATGAGAGAAGCACTCCCGGGCAATTTTTCTTCTACCCCAATCTCGGTAAGCACGAAAGACATCACTGCCGATACGTATGAAAGCGAAATTACCATAGCTGAACCTATAAAAGAAACCCTCAAACCATCTGAGTCCGATACTCCAGGGATTCAGGCTGATAAAAATGCCTCAATATCTGCTTTAACATCTTCATCATCTGGGACAACTGATCCCGAAGTCCACGCAGTTAAAATAGTAACAGAGCTTGAAAAAATGGCAAAAGGCCAAAAAATAACTATATCTCTACAAATGCCTTTTGAAGGGAAATATCCAATAACACAGCATTTCGGCGGAGCAAATACAGATCCCCTTCTCTTGACACAGTACATACGCTACGGCGTCCTAGGACATGACGGAATGGACTTTGCACTACCTCGTGGTACACCTGTTCTGGCTGCAGATGAAGGTACAATAATTTATGCCGATACTGGAGATTATGGTAAAACAGTTATTGTCCAACATGCGTGGGGGAGATCATATTACGGACATCTTGACGATATCGCAGTGCGTGTAGGCGAACTTGTTATCAAGGGAAACCGATTGGGTTTGTCAGGCAATACAGGACTCTCTACTGGACCTCATTTACATTTCGGTATTAAACCTGACGATAACAATGAGCATAATGGCTATTATGGTAAAGTCGATCCAGAAATATATTTGAATACGACTGTTACAACACTAGCTTCAGAAGCTACTATCAAAGCAGATATCCTTGAAAACCCTGTGCAGGTTACCAGTATCGATTACCCGCTTACATTAAAAAAGGGTGAGTCTATTCAAGTCGAATATAAATATCTTGCTCCACAGAAAAGTCCCGAAGCTTATTTACTTGGACCTTTACAATTAATACATAAAGACAAAGGCGTTGTCTTTGAAGAAGCACGTCAATGGCAAATAGCCTCCGACGCATCTTGGGTAACTGGTCCGTGGCTTTACCGAAAACTTATTACCATTGATAACGCCGATGTCTCAAATGCAGACTCAGCTGACTTTTCCAATTTTCCATGGTTAATAAATATAGCTTCAGATACTGACCTTGCAGCTCGGGCACAGGATAACGCTTTTGACATTATGTTTACTTCAAGCGGTGGTACAGCCAAAATTCCGGCAGAGATTGTAACATTTGATGGCTCGAGTGGTGCACTAGTCGCCTGGGTAAGTATCCCTACCCTTGATTGGGACAATGATACCTTGATCTATATGTATTACGGAAATGCAGCCTCATGTAACCAAGAACTGTCTTCATGTAGTGACTATGATAGTACCAAAAATATGAATACCACATGGACTAATGCTAGTTATGTTGCTGTATGGCACATGGAGGAGGTCCCAACAACACAACAGACAGATAGTACAGGAAACGGTTTTACGTTGACATATAACGGCGGCATTGCATCAGGGCAATCTGTAACAGCTAAAGTGAGCAAAGGAATAGATCTCGATGGTACCAATGATTATATGACGCGTGCTGATTCGGCTAGTTTTGATCCTGCCTCTACATATACTTATTCTGCGTGGCTGAGAGTTGACGCCTTCCGCTCAGATGATAATTACTGGCTTATGCATAACCAGGACCCGTGCTGTCCAGACTATTCATACCGCCATTATTATGAAGGCACAACTGGCGACGACGGACGATTCAGCTGGAACTGGTACAACGGAACTACAGAATATTATGCCAATGGTCTGGATAGTTCTTCAGCAGGGCACGTTCTTTTGTCGGGAACATTTGGATATGTTTCACAAGTTAAATTATCAACCTCATTTAAATTCTATTTCAATGGCGCAGACATATCATCAGGAGGCAATCCGACAACGAGTGGATCGCTATTCAATGCCAACAATATTTTATGTATAGCCTCAAACTGCACACCTGTTAGTTCTGACAATTGGATTAATGGAGTAATCGATGAATTGTTTTTTGCTAATACGACCAGAACAGCGGGCTGGGTTGCAACAGAATATACCAATCAAAACAACCCAAGCTCAACCTACACAGTTGGCATACAAGAATGTACGCCTTTTCCTGATACCAGTATAGAAATGCGTCACGGCAAGTACTTTACGGTGTGTGGTGAAGGAGCTTTTTCTTGGTAAAAATTTATTTGAATATAGTTGTGTAAATTTCTTTTTAAAAAATTTACATATTTTTCATTTGCGAAATTTGTTGTAAAAAGGTAATCTATATACAGAATCTGTGGCTCTGTTTTTACTTATAAACAATTCCTAACACACTCTCAATGAAAAATATTATTTACGCAGTAGTCTTCTCTTTATTCACGGCTGTTTTATTGCAGGCTCCTCCCCTTTTGCAGCCTGCACATGCAGCGACGATTCAAAAAGAATATGATATTAATTCTGATCTTTCGCTCAAGGATTCCATAGGTACGAGCACCCTAAACAATGGGAACTCAGCCAAACGGCGCACCAAAGCCACACTCAAAAAAAAGCTGGAGAAAAAAAATTATAGGGCTGATGAATCAATTGCTGTGAGTTTTAATAACCCCGACAATAATACCTTAAACATGCAGGTGTTGAACGCAAATGATGATGTAGTCGATATCGCGCTGAATCAAACAACCAGTGGTGGAATCACAACGCTTGAAGTGCTGCCCTCAAACGAAATAAAACCTGGTGAATACACACTTGTTGTTACAAGCGCTGACGGCAAAATGCTTGAACAAGATTTTTCCTGGGGAGTTTTGGCAATTAATACCAATAAATCGTATTACAAACCTGGAGAAAAAGCTCACTTGGAATTTGCAGTCCTTAATGAATTCGGCAATATGGTCTGTGATGTCAAACTAAGTCTAAAAATCAGTAATGACCAATTAGGAGTCAATGATGAGCTCTCTACTCAAAATGGTGACATCACAGTTAATCCTGAATGTTACTCACACAACTTCACGCTTAAGCCAGACTATGAGGCAACATACGTAACCCGACAGGAAGGGACATATCACATGACGCTCACAGCCCAAACTGCAAACAAAACCTATACTATTAGAGATATTTTAACAGTTGATGATTCAGTCGCATTTGATGTTGAGCGTATAACTGCAACCCGTATTTACCCATCAAATAGTTACCCTGTCATTTTCAAAATAACTGCAAATGAGGATTTCGACGGCATAATTAAGGAATCTGTACCCGGAAGTTTTTTTACATCTCCGTTTACACAAAGCACCCAAGACGTTAGCCGTGATGTATATATTAACGAGGTAAGATATGATGAAGAAGGAACAGCACTCCCAACAACGGAAGATCCAATTGAAGAGACCCTAACTAACGAGCAGGATAAAGATGAGGAAAGTGAGAGTGCATCTCCTTCTGCAGATATAGAAGCGACGCAAAGTGCATACATCGTAGAAGACAGTGTAATCCTTGACGAACTAAAACCATTAATGGGTCATACACAAATTTCCTTAGCAATGCCTTTTACTGACAGTTATCCTATAACGCAGCAATTTGGTGTGCAGGAAACCGATCCATTACTTCTCACGAAATACCTGAAGTACGGCGTTATCGGCCACGACGGTGTTGATTTTGCACTACCCCGAAGAACTCCCATTCTTGCAGCAGATAGAGGGAAAGTCATTTATGCAGCAAGTGGTGATTATGGCAATACTGTCATTATCCAACATTCATGGGGCAGATCGTATTATGGTCATTTAGACGAAATACAAATTCCACTACGAAAAGTAGTCAACAAGGGTGAACAGCTAGGTTTATCAGGAAATACAGGACTTTCTACAGGACCTCATTTACATTTTGGCATCAAACCTACTAGTTATGATGATCATAATGGGTATTTCGGCAAAGTTGATCCACTCATGTATATCAATAACGATATTACGCAAGCTGTTGCAGGTACTGCAACGCAATCAATAAACAAAGACGGTTTAACACAGGTCACGAGCATAGAGTATCCGCTCAAACTCAAGAAAGGTGAAAGCGCACAAGTTGAATACCGCTATTTCGCACCACCAAAAAGTCCTGAAGCTTATCTGCTTGGTCCGTTACAATTTGTCGATAAAAATAATGATGTTGTATTCGAAGAATCTCGCCAATGGCAAATCGCAGCCGATGCTGTATGGTTGAGTACAGATTGGGCATATAGAAAACTGATTACTATTGACGCAGCAGATGTATCAGATGCTGATACGGCAAATCTTTCTGACTTTCCTTTTGCCATTAGTTTAGCATCGGATACTGAACTTGCTGCCAATGCGCTTGATAGCGCATTTGATATCGTGTTTACATCAAGCGATGGCTCAACAAAGATACCTCATGAAATCGAGACCTTTAATGGAGGCACAGGGGCATTATTCGCATGGGTGAATATCCCTACTCTTGATTACAATGACAATACCCTGGTTTATATGTATTACGGGAATAGTGGATCATGTAATCAGGAATTATCTTCATGTACTACGCTCGATGGCACAAAAAATATGAACACAACATGGACGAATGCATCGTTTGCAGGAGTTTGGCATATGGAAGAGACACCTTCGACACAGCCAACAGATAGTACGGGGAATGGTTTGACCTTAACCTATAAAGGAACGTGGGGATCAGGACAATCGGTAACAGCCAAAGTTTCAAAAGGATTAGATTTTAATGGTTCAAATGATTATTTAACAACAGCTGATTATGCAAACTTCGATACCGCAACGTACACAGTTTCGGCTTGGATGAGAGTTGATGCTTTTAATTCTGGATTAAACTTTTGGTTTAAACATATGAATGATCCATGTTGTCCAGATTATTCATACAGACATTATTTCGAAGGTAGTGCCGATGATCCCGGAAGATTCAGCTTAAACTGGGCTAACACCACACCAACGGATTACTTTGCTAATGGTGAAGATAGCGGTATGGGATCTGGTCGTGTACTTTTACTAAGTACATTCGGCTACGTTAGTCAAATGAAAACGAGTAACTCTTTTAAATTCTACATGAATGGAACAGATGTGAGCTCCGCTGGTAATCCTACAACCAGTGGCTCTACACGTAATGCTAATAATGATCTTTGTATTGGCGCTGACTGCAATCCATTCGTCGGTATTAACTTGTTTAATGGAGTTATGGATGAATTGAGAATCGCAAACACTACGAGAACGACAGGATGGGTGCAAACAGAATACACCAACCAAAATAGTCCTAGTTCAACCTATACCGTTGGAACACAAGAATGCCAGACTCCCCCGTCCAATGATAAACTCCTTCGTCACGGCCAATACTTCGACGCCTGCGGCCGCCATGCGTATACATGGTAAGGAGTATAAACAGATTTTCTAGGTTAAGAAGTGAAATGCTCGTTTAATTACGCTGTCTGATGAATGCGGGGATTTCTAAGTCAAGTCTCATTTTAAAGCTAAAATAACTGCGTACAGTTATTTGGGAGAAGACTCACGAAAGTGGGTCTTTTTTTGTGTTTTCAAAAGTACATTAACATTATATCGAGCGTTAATAACGGTTGTCAAGGGGTAAAGTAAACAAAAGTTTACTTTGATATTGTTAGATTCCTTAACAACCAATTGTCAATTAACATCTCATCAACTATTATTAATAGTAAACAAATGTTTACTTATGAATAATTCCTTATTATGGATGAACTAGATTTTATAAGATACATAACTATCAAGAAAAGCTTAGCAGCTAACTCTGTTCGTCTCTGCAAGGTTCGCTTCAATATCATAAACAATTGGCTCAAGGAAAACAATAAAGAACTCAATAAGGACTCTGTAGAAGAGTTCTTTTTCTATTTGAAGCAAAAGGGACTCAATAATAACACTCTAAACACCTACTTCTTCACTCTCAGATATATCCAAGACTATATTAAGGATCGTGGATCAGATAATAATTTCTTCGAAAGCTTCACTGCATTCACTAAAGTAAAACCCACTATTATCATCCTTACTCCTGATGAAATTGAAAGTATTATCAATATGCCTTTAACTTATGGGCATTTTTACAAACGCACTGCTGCAGAAGTAACAGAAATCTTGGATTTTAGACACAGGACCGTATGTATGTTTCTTGCCTATACTGGTTGCCGGTTTGATGAAATGGCCTCACTTAAGGTAAAGCTACTTGATCTCTCAGCTGGAAAAGCAACATTCGTATTAACCAAGAATAAAGAGATCCGCCACGCTCATATTACTGAACCTCTTATTTCACGATTGAAAAAACTTGTTGAAGGTAAGAATCCCGAAGATTTGGTATTTAATAGTCTAACTGGTGGAAGAATTCATCCTCAAGATTTTATAAAGGATCTAAAGCGCCGAGCAGTAGCAGCCGGTGTAACCAAAAGAGTTCATCCCCATTTGTTTCGTCATAGCCTAGCTACTCAACTGTTAATGTCCGGAGTTGATATTACAATGGTTGCTGCAATCTTGGGGCACAAAGATATTCAAACCACTTATGAGAATTATGTTCATTTAGCCGATGAAACCCTCAAGAAGGCTATGTATAGACATCCTTTGATTCGAAGAAACATTGATCCTAAAGAAATTATTAAAATGCTTCAGGATTTAATTGACGGCTTTAAAATAGACACAGATGAGAGATTTAACTATAAACTAGAAAGGGGTAGTAATTCTCTTGCTTTTACTATGTTTGTGAAGTGATTTGAGGCTAGAACTCTCCATTTACCCTTGACAAACTCTCCCTGATTTGGTATATTATTCATGGAGCTGGTAATAATACGCTATATATGCCTAGATGCTCCTGAATGGTTCATTCAGTACGAGTCTAGGAACAACATTTATAGCACCGCCGCTCTAACAAAACAGATCTGCATACGCAGGTCTTTTTTGTATCTACTTCTCCCAAGTCTTTGTCCATTTCTCTGAAAACAGTTCTTTCTCCTGAACGATATTCCCTTTAAGAACAGTATAAAACTCTTCTCCTGATGGCTTTCCTTCATAATATCTAGCAAGAGCGCCACAAACCCAATCAGAAACTTGAATAAGCGGATTACTGGTAGAATCAACAGCTTGTACTTCCAAAACTACCTTTGCGGGAAGCTTAGGCAATAAACTCGCTCGAAGAATCTCGTCAAATTTACTTACACTAACTCCTTTTAAAGTCCTTTGATCCCTCACGATAGTAAGTTGGCTATCAGTAACTGGCATATATAATTCAAGAGTTGCTCTGACGATTTCGGTATAGAGTAATCCAGTCTCAGTTACCTTACCTTTTTTGTAATATTCCTTTGGAATATTCTTTTTCTGAAGATAAGTATAAAAGATCCGGATGTCTTGTTTAGCGAAATATTGAAGTGTTTTAAGTCTAAGCTTGTCATCTATGTGAGAATCGTTAAACTTTAACTCAGCTTGCCTTCTCAATTTCTTGGGGAACTTAGTTTTCTGCCATTTTCTGAAAGCTTTAGTAATTTTCCGAGGATCACCAACAGTATAAGTGCCTATGACAAAATATTTGCCATTACTTTCTGTAAGAGTTCCACTTTCATCAAGATAAATAAACATATATTAACGATACCTACGCACTGTGCTAATAATAACACCTTGTATGCTCAAACTATCTTTTGGGTAAATAGTCTTATATTTATTGTTTCCAGGAACTAAACAAACCTTACCATCTATCGTTCGAAAATATTTAAGAGTAAATTGGTCATCAACATTTGCGACTACAATATCATTTTCTTTCGGTTCTTTTCTCTTATCGACAATTACAATATCTCCCTCGCGAAGCCCTGCATCTTCCATTGAATCTCCAATAACTTTGAGTAAATAAGAAGACTCTGGACGATCTACTAAGTACTCGTCAAATGAAAGAGTATCAATAAGTTGTTCTTCCTCGTCTTGCGGAAATCCTGCTCTAATCGAACCTAAAACAGGTAAAGGGAGAAACATCCGTTTGATTGTTATGCGACCTTTAATGTCTTTCTCAATTAACCCAGCTTCAACCAATCTTTCCACTAGAAGGAAAGCAGATCTCTTGGAAGCAAATTTAAAGAGTTTTGACATCTCTTCTAAAGTAGGCACTCTTCGCTGCTTTTGGTGGAACTGTCTAATTTTTTTAATCGCAATTTCAGTTTTGATACTTGGAGTACGCATAAGTTAATAATTATTTAATAAAACCACGCTCTTAAGTATAATAAACATTTGTTTACTTTTCAAGAGGCACATAGTGTATAATAACAGTATTATGTGTGGCAGATATGGCTTCTCAATAAGCAGTGCCAGGGATGTATACAAGCGCTTCGAGATCGAGAATGAAGTACCGAATCTGAAATCTCATTATAATATCGCGCCTGGTACAATGCAGCCTACAATTACTCGGCATAGTCCAAACTCAATTCAATTCATGCTCTGGGGCTTAATTCCCCACTGGGCAAAAGACTCTAGCATGAGTTATAAAACAATTAATGCTCGCGCTGAAGGAATTGAGAGTAAACCGTCGTATAAAAAACCACTTCGCTTTCAAAGATGTTTGATACCGGCTTCAGGATTTTATGAATGGGATAAATCGACAAAACCAAGTATTCCTTATTATTTTCAACTGAAAGACGAATCATTATTTGCCTTTGCAGGCTTATATGATGTCTGGAAAGATCCGAAGGATGGACAAGAAATTTACAGCTACACAATTATTACAACTGAACCAAATGATGTAGTTGCTCCTGTCCATCAAAGAATGCCGGTAATACTCAGTAAAGAAGATGAGGATTTTTGGCTAGATCCTGATGTTATAGAACCGGAACGACTATTACCACTCTTAAAACCTTATCCAAGCGATCAAATGAAAGCAACCAGAGTATCTACTGCAGTCAACAGTCCTAAAAATGATTCAGAAGAGCTTATAAAACCTCAGGAATAAGCTTCGTATTATTCATAGAACCAGAGATAGCCTGGATCTTTCACTTCTTTAATTTCAGGGTCCCAAAGCCTCCATTTTCCGTTAATATTTTTTGCATCCCAATAGCCCTCAAAATATTTATATACAATCTCGTCATCAACCATATCCTTAGTAGAGAGCTTAATTGTTACACGATCCTTTTTAGTTTTATCATCCTCAATCTTAATTACAGTTGTATCAAGAAGTGTTGTATATCCACCTTTCCAATAATCGAAACCGTGCCCATTCTTAAAATTGTCTGAAAGTAGTTCAAATGCTTTATCAAGCTTTCTTACTTTTAAATAATTGTAGAAAGTTGCAACAGCAAATTCAGCACTTTCAGTATCATTGAATGAGATTTTTTTAATATCCTTAAGTGAATCGTCAGATGTCGCCATTTCAAGCCATTTCTGCTTTGCGGAATCAGCAGAGATAGCTAATCCTAGCCCTGACAGCCCTGCAGTATTTATTCCCATTACGTCTCCACATACATTAACCATAGGACCACCGCTTACTCCAGGAGTTAATGTAATATCAGTCTGTAAATATTCAACTCCAACATCTTTTGATTTTCGTCTACCTGCTAGAGATCCTTTATTTACAGATGATTCCCCTGAAAGTGAGCCACCCAAAGGAAATCCAATTGCTAAAAGTTCTTCTGCCGGTTCAAGCTCAGTAGGTTCACCCCAAGAAATTACAGGAAGATCTTTGCTGATTTTTATTATTGCCAGATCAGCGTTCTTGTCAGCCATAATAACCTCAGCTGTTTCAAATGTATTGTCCGGCAAAACGACTTTTGGAGCGGGTTCAAATTCAATTACATGGAAATTGGTAAGAATTAATCCGCCTGTTTTCACTGCAAAACCTGATCCTTCTGATTCACCACCTACAATGCGCACAACAGAACGTCTTACTTTATTAATTGTGTCTTTTTCATTGCATGCAATCTTTTTCGGTCCCCCAAGTCTATTCTCAATTGTATCGAGCCTACTATTTACTTTTTGCAGTTGAGCATTCCCGTAGTAAACCACAGCTGAAAGAATAAGGATCAACAATAAGGTATTTACAGTTAATCTTTTTTTAATATTTGCTACAACAGAAAAAGTTTTTGAAATAAGTGTAGAGAAGTGAACTTTCTTTATTTTTGGAATCTGTAAAAGTAAGAGAATAATAACGGCTACCCATAAACTGACAACAAAATAGCTTAAAACATTACTTAGTAAAAACCAGGAATGTAATTTCTCATCTGAGATCCAATATATGCCAAAAAGAATAATGGACAGTAATAATAACCAGAGGATCAAATAGTATTTTCTACTTCTTTCCACTCTTAAGACTATTGGGAAACTTAATCCGAGAAGAACATAGAGCATAAAAGGAAGAGATGTCCAGAATATGACCGGAAACCTATCTTCATATTTATCTCCCAATGCTTTTGTGAATACGACATCTAAAATAAGCAGGAGAGCAAAAACTGTAAAAACTATCTTTAACCTTAATAACCTCTTTAATATAAGTTTTAATTTTCTTCGGCGTGGAGTAATTATCATATTCATTTTATAATTAGCCCGCCTGAGTCTGCTCAAGTTTAGAAATCAATTTTTCTAATTCATCAAGTAATGGATGTTTCCAGTTGCTTCGTGCCATGCTCATAACTTCTTTTTCAAACCACACCTTTTTGTCTTTTCCCCTATTAAACTTTTTCCAAAGTGCTGGCCCTTCTTTCTCATACTGATCAAAAAAAGAATAAAGATTACTGATTTTATCTACTATACTTACTGCTATTGCTTTTTCTCCACCATTTTTGACAGACATAATATATTTCTCTTTTTTCTTTTCCCAGTCTTTCTTATCAGATAATGACTCATCGTTAGATACAGCTTTGACTATTCGCAACACCTCGTCACCGCATTTTTCTTTAATTTCATCCTCAGTACATTTAGTATCTTCTAAAAGATCGTGGCAAAATCCTGCAGCAACAACATCGCCCGGAAATTTATCTCTCCATAAACGGTATCCAACTTCTAAAGGATGTTCTAAGTACGGAAATCCATCGCCTTTGCGTACTTGACCACTATGGAAATCTCGAACAAGATAAATTGCCCCCATAATTCTTGGATCAGCTAACAATAAGCTTGATCTAAAAATAATCCGTTTGCCTGCAGTAATTTGAAAATCAAAACCACCATCTTCTGCTTTTGTTTCCCAATCTTCATAAGTTTTCATTGTTGGGTTTAACTTCCAAAAGCCAACTACCGCTAAATCTAAAAGTTCTTCAAGATTGTCGCTGTTTTGAAATCCAACATAATGATCGTCATCAAAAAAATCAGCAATAGGAAGAGTATCAGTTACATCTATTTTTAGTAGTGAATATCTATGTTTAAATTGTTGTTCGTCATTCATAAATTAATTTTTACACAATCTGAGTTTTTAACCACGCAGCTAGTATTAGTTTAGCCTCAGAAAGTTTTGTCGGAGACAGCATAAATAGTTTATTAAGTCTTATCTCCAACCTCTGAAGAAATTCAGGCTTATTAAGCCTATCTTTAATAGCATTATCCAAAACAACAAAGCATATGTTTTTAGGATCATCAATAAATATTGGTTGATTAATTAGTTTTTGAATATAGTCAGAGACGACAATTATTGCAGGTATGTCATCACACTTTTTTCCATTCAACAAACTTACCATTTTCATAAAATTTCTATCCGGCTTCCACTGAGACTGTTTTGTAGCTTCAATCAAAGTATCAGAGTTAATACTCGTAAAAACATAATTAGAATTGACCAAGCGTATTACGAAATCTTGATATTTTTCGTTACTGATAATACCCAAATTAAGTAAATTCTCTATAACAGCTTGTGTCCATACTCCCTGGACACTATACGAACCAAGAGCAAATGATCGTAATCTTTCATCATCTGAATAAAGAAGTGCATCTTCCTGCTTAGCAATTAAAATACTGTCGATAGATGAAATACCAAAAAGTTTATATAACTCTTCTCTCTTATCTGCATCTAGTTTTAATGCTTCATGGCAAGGAGTAATTACACAATTCTTTTTAATCCACGCCAAAATACCCTTGAGATATTCTGAATTTTTCTTTAGTTGATCTGCAGTAATTTCTTCTTTTACATATTGATCGCCTTGTTTACCTACACTCATAAATCCTTTTGCCTGCATTCCCTTACAATTGGTCACTAACTCATTAAAAACATCAATCGTGGACTGAGAGATTAGGAATTTTCCATAATGTTTCACTACAATATCTGCGCCTTCCAAACCATGAATCGTAAGAAGAGCTAGAACATCAATAACTATCTTGGGTTTTGGATTGGTATTTAGGCTTGTTTGTGCGCTTCTTCTTAAATTAACATCGCCAATACAGCATTTTAATCCTGGTTCTTCCTGACTTGTTAATAAACCCCAAGCTTCAACCTCATTCCTGCTCAACATCTTAGATAAAGCTCCAACTGTCAGATGCCCTTCTGTATACAGTTTCATCACTTTAGAATAACGTTCGTGTTGTTGATCTACTTGCTTAAAAAGTATTTCCAGATCTTTTTTTTCGATTTCTCCAGTTTCTCCACTTTTTAAATCAATTTCATATAGTCCATCAGCTTCCGGAAACATTTTTTGATAAGAATTCATGCTGTTATGCAAAGCGTAAATATATTTGCTTTTTATCTCTACAACTTTTCCGTACTTTTTTTGAGGACCAGAGGATACTAATTCAACTTCATCACCGATCTTTTTTCCGATCATTCTCTGGGCAAGGGAATGTTGAGGCTTCAGTTCATTTTTGGCAAAATCTGCATCGGCTCTATCTTCTATGAGATACCAAACTTTCGTACCATTTTTGTCTTCTAACAATGCGGCGGTTCCTTCAGAAATTGCATCCGGATGAATCCATTTATCATCTCTCTCTTCGGTTCTGAAGAGCGTGGTGATATATTGTAAGTGTGCTTCACTTTGATCGAAATATTTTCGTCTCGTTTCATACATTACATTTATTGCTTCTTTATTAAATCCTCTAATTCCTAACAGTTGAGCATACTGAATGCGATACCTTAAAGATAAGTTTTCATAATCAAAAGGTGTTTTTAAAAATTCATCAACCTGATTTAGTTTTTGGTTCCTGAAGTTAATAGCAGCAAGGTGTAACTTTACTCTCTCGTCATTTGGGTTTTCCTTAAGATATTCTTCGCACAATTTTGTTGCATTTTCGAGATCTCCAATATCTTCATGAAGTGTGGCTTCAAGTTCAATAACCTCTCTGATTAAGCCTTGATTCTCTCTTATCGATTTACAAACAGAAAGCGCTTTTTGATTATTTCCTGATTTAAGATATGTATCGATCAATCGCCTAGTTATTTCACTATCGACTTTAATATCCGTAACCCTCTCATAAAAAGTTGATGCTTTACCAAATTTACCTACGAAATTATATTCATCAGCTAAAGCTAGCAGATCAAAATATGTCGTATCTTTGTCTACAAGTTTTTCTGCTGCTGAAAGGCTTTCATCAGCTTTTTTTTCATCCTTAAGTAATCTGTATATTCTGGACTGACTCACAAGCGAATTTATATCCTTAGGATTTCGTTTTACTAACTCATCAGCGATTTCAGCAGCTTCCTTTAGTTGGTTTAATGCTACATTCAGCTGAATTAATAATCTTTCAGCTGCACCTCTTAAGAAAGGTGGTGGATTAAGTTTTATGTACTTTTCAACTACGGGAAGAGCCTCTTTGCGTAATATTTCTGGATTACTGTTGCTGCTACTCAGATATATATCACCAATTAAAATGGCGGCTGGAAGTTCGGGGTTTTCAGCTATTTTTTTTATTCTCTCTAAAGCAAGATCCTTCTTACCCGATTCATAATCAATAAATGCTCTGTTGAAAATGTAGCTTGGGTTATCCGGCTCCATAACAAGAGCATCGTCAAAACTTATCGCTGCTTTTTGAGTATCACCAAGTAACATGTATGAAATACCTTTATTGGTTAGACACTCAATTTTTAGACTTTTATCTTCGTGTGATTTTATTTCTTCCCAAGCTTGCTCAAACAAACCGACAGCCTCTATTACTTTTTCATGCTCATCCTTTGTCAATCTTTTAGAGAAAGACAAGTGCATGTTTGTGGAAATAGATGCAAGGAGAGTAGTTGCTTGAGAAACTAAATATTCTGGTTCCTTATTTTTTGCAGTCCCAGCCTTTTTAAACCATTCAAGTGCTTCTTTGAAGTGCTGACTTCTCCTGCACACCGTTCCTAATGCGTAGGCAACCACCGGTAGGTCGTGATATTCAGAAGGTATCTCACTAATAATTTTTTCGACAGGGACTGAAGCGTCAGAACGAATCTGAATTAGCATTGAATATCCACGCCCACTTGCTTGATTTTTTAGTAATACTTTTTTGACATATTCTTCAGCTTTATCAGGCTTATCAAGGAGAATATATGCAAGTGCAACATTACATAATGCTTTTTCCTCATCGGGGTTGTATTGCAATGCTTCAATGAATAATTGAGCAGCATCTTTCTCCTCGCCCAATTCAAGTTTTGCTGCAGCGATATTAGTGAGAAGTCGGAATTTCACACTTGGAGTTGTCTGATTCCAGATACGATCTTTTATCGGTTCTAAATAACTTAAAGCTGAAGCAGGTTTATGCTTATCAATTAAATCTCTTGCATAGTCTATCTCTACTTGATGTTCTTGGGTAACATCGCCACCTACAGACATTTGGTCAGCTAAATGTTTAAATCCACTACCTACTTCAAATTTCAGACCACTAATTTCTTCTGAAGACTTTTCAAAATTTTCATCTTGTTTATCTAATACTTGCTTAGTTAGGGATTCTACACCTTCTAAATCAGGGAAATGTTGAGGATAGTGGAGTCTATAAACATTCTGATATTTCTTAAGAAGTGCCTCAATATCTTCCCAGCTATAAACAACCACATCAAATAACCCGCTCTTACGATTTTCCTCTGTTATTTTTCTTGCTTCCTCTTGAACATTTACATCTCTGGGACCAGTGGTTGCTACGACATACTCTTTTAGTGCGGGTGTAAAACTCTTTGCCTTTTTAACTTCAGCCCGAAGCTCAGTGATCGTAAGAGTTTTTGCTGGAAGTTGATCTTTCTCTTTAGCCTGTAAGCCTGCCCACTGACTTTTTTTCGGTTCACCATAAACATCGACTCCATGTTGAGGTTGGCTTTGTCTTCCATTCTTTTGAGTATTGGTATCATTCCAAATTTCTGCCCATAAATCACGGCAGAGGCTCTCAAAAGCCTCCCAATTAGTCGGAGGAGGTATAGAGTAATCAACCCTACTTGGCATGAGGGTTTCCTTTCCTTTTTATAGCTTTAATCGATCTGAAGAGATTTAACATACTTGCAATATGTGCACGCCTCGGAGCTATCAGGCATTTTTCCATCCAATATCTTTTTTGCTTCGAAGATCTTATTTGTAACCCAACTATCATCACCATCATATGGCTGAAGTTTAATATCGAAGCTAAGTTTACCCTCTGGAAACCCATTCTCTTTATTTACTCGGCAATATACGAAATACCCACGATTTTGCACCTTAAATCCATTTTGTCTTAGTATCCATTGGTAAATTTCCATCTGTCTTTTATAACTATCGTAAAGCTCTCCTTCTTTAGCCCCAGAGGCTTTGTAATCCACCACAATGAGATTTCCCTGGGAATCGACCCATATATCATCAACTGCTCCAAAAACAAGGAAATCTGTCTCTTGGTGGTGAAATTGAATACCTGTAAAGTTGTGTCTCCATTTATCAATATCTTCGTGCATATATGGAATTGCATCAATTCCATCCCTTACAATTAGATAGTGAGCAGTTCCATTGGCTCTATGGACATCAAATTCCTTTTTAAGGATAAAATCTACCGCATTATTTATTGTGTAAGGAGCACCAAACGGGCGGGCAATGCTTTTTCCGGCATAAAACCAAAAGCAACGAGGGCAGTCGAAAAGTAACTCAATTTTTGATCGTGATAGTTTTATCATTATTCAGATTTGTAAATTTTAACCAACTCGGTAAAATCTTTCGGTTTATATTTATTCCATTCATCTTCCTTAACATATAACATTTCGTACTGTATCTTGCTTTGTCTTCCATTTGCATCATTGCACCACTGAGCCAAACGAGCTATCTTAATTGGATCATCAAGATCTTCTCTGCCTTTTGTTTCGATAATATAAACAGTTTTATTATCTTTTTTTACAAAGAAATCAGGATAGTAATAAGAGATTGATCCATCGGAGTTTTTATAATCAATTTTGAAATGTATTTCAAAGTAGTTTTTAGCAAATGACAATATGTCCTCACAACTTTCAAGAAAATCAGCAAATTCAAGCTCAAAATGACTATCGCCAACAATTTTATTAAAAATGCTCTTCTTCGGTAAGAGATAAGCGTTGTCGTTAACAACAAATGGCCTACAATTACTGATTTTTATGTAATTTTTTATCTCAGCATCCCCTTTATCTTCGATTGTGAGATCGTTAATTTCCTTTTTGAATACTTCTGTTATGGTTTTCGTTACTTCAGGCTCAGATAAATTGCGAAGAATATTTAAATCATCCAAATTTACTGCAGTCTCGAATAAGTAATTACTCACAAACTCTTTTACCTGTCCAAATAAAATATCGTAGCAGCCAAATAGCCGCAGTTCTCTCATTATCGTTTGAGCAAAAAACCCAACGGCACTTTGATAACTAGGTTCAATATTTGTATCTAAAACAGTTGTGTGGTGAAGCTTGTCCGCGATAACTTCTTTAAAAATTATTTCCTTTTTCTCCTTATCACTAAATTGTTTTACCGGCATTTTTTTATGAGGAAAGCTTGAAACATCTAGCTTTGAGAGATTTTTGTACTCTCTCTGAATTCTTGGAGTAAGAATAGGCAGTTCAATATCGAGTTTTTCAATATCTTTCTTAACATTTTCTTTATCAACTTCAATAACAACCGGAGTAATAGGCTTTGCTCCTATATCCATTGCGCGCTTTTCCAAAATAACACCTTCTCCTTTAATGGACTCAACGAAATCCATAAATGCAGGCGTACCAATAATGCTTACGTACTCTGCCAGATCATCTCTTCCAAAAAACATCCTTCTTAAACCTCGACCTAATGTTTGCTCCGGCAATATATTTGCAGTAGAGGAATATGCTCTCAACCCAACAATTGTTGTAACGTTTTTTACATCCCAACCCTCTTTAAGCATCAATACAGAAATAATCGCTTTAAAAGGACTTTCGTTACTATCTATTGCATTTGCTTGTTCCCTAAGCTTTACCAATTCTTTTTCATCTTTTCCTTGAATAGTCTCTGATATTTCACCGCTTTTATTTGTGTGAATTGTCAAAACCGCACCCTTAAATTCAGCATATGTTCTCTCCAAATATTCAGCCACCTCATCACAGTTTTTTGTGTCATCTGTCATTATAAATAAAATCGACTTTTTACCAGCTTTTAATAATTCTTCATAGGTCTTTTTCCACTCGATAACTCCCAAGTTTATGTAATCTTCGTATTTCTCAGTAAATAGAGAGCTTTGATTCTCTTTTAGCTTTGCTCTGCTAGCTTGATCTGGCAATACGGGATTTTTTACAACTCGTTGGTGAATCGCTTCTACAAGCGGATAGTCAGATACTACTTGAACAAAAATTGCGCCATTGTTATGTTTAGGTGTGGCAGTTACATCAATCTGTAGTGCTAGTTCTCCATTTTTTAATTTAAGTTTATTGTGAATGTCCTGAATTGATTTAAACCAAGCTAACTTCTCGTCATGAATGTGGTGAGCTTCGTCATTAATAACTATTAATTCATCGATTTCACGAATAATCGAACTTAAATCTACTCTTGAATCATTTGTCTTGTTAACAGGTTTTGGACCAAGAAAATATGTTGTACTATCCTCATCATCGGGACTAGATTCTTCTATATTGCCTTCAAAAACTCGATGAATATTTGTTAAAAATATATTCCCGGTAGGAGATATAGAACCGATCTCATCTTGTAAGTGTAAGGTCAATTGAAAATCGTCTTGCCAATTCTGTCCGGAATATCCATTATCAGGTAGTATTGGATCTTCATGAAATATCTTTAAACCTAAGAAGTCTGTTTTTATTCTTTCAAGTACGATAATATTTGGAGTTATAAGTAAGAAATTACGAGCTAATTTTGAGTCCTTCTCATAGAGTTTGTGGAAGTATGCCCATGCCAAAATCAAACTCATTACTTTTGTTTTCCCGCTTCCTGTTGCCATTTTAATAACGAATCTTAACCAATCCTCATTAAACATATTAGGACTGACTCTTCCCAATGAATCGAATTTAATTAAATCGTATTTACTTTTAACCTTTGCAACATCGTATAACCAGATAACTGTTTCAACGGCTTCTCTTTGAGAGAAATAATACTTAAATGGAGTGGACATGCCATTTTTATCAAAAATCGTATGTTCTTCTTTAAACCACCAATTTAAAAGCGCTTTTGAAGTTTCACTAGCTTCAGCATAGTCGTTGTCCCTCCATTCTTTTACTCTTTTTCGAAGTTCCGAAATAAATGGAGGCAAAAGCCGCTCATATCCACCTTTTTCTCTTAAATCCTCGACAGCAGGAAACCATCTTATATTTGGATCTAAAATTGCGTATGGATCGATTGGAAAATCTTTATGTAATGCCATAATTTTTAAACTGTAACTTCAATCACCTTTGTTGTATCGTTACCAAAAATATCAACGACTTTAACTGCAATCTTTAAAGTTCCTCTTGAGACTTCTTTAAATACTGTAGTTAATTCCAAATTTCTATCTTTTTGAGATCTAAATGATTGCCATTCATTTTCAAAAATATAACTACCAGTCCATAATTCTTCATACTCAGGGAATTTTGTTTGTGTTGGATCTTCGGTACCATCAAGTTTTGGTTGAGATATATCGAAATCTTTAGCTTTCCTAATGAACTCTTTCTTACTTTCAAAATTAAAATCAACAGCCCAATAATCAACCCAATCTGTCCATTTAGTTGTTAATACTTCTCGATTAACAATCTCAGATCCTTTATCTTTACTAAGCTTAATCACTTGACCGTTCTCGACAACAACTTTAGAACCACCTGATTTTAATTTTTCTTCGATTTCACCTGAATCATCTTGGTTATAAAAGACGCTAAAATCCATTAACTGAACCGCGATAGTATTCTTTTTTATAATGGGCTTAACTTCAATAAAAGCTACCTCATAAAATTTAACTTGTCCTTTTTCAACTGCTCGCTTATCAAATACTTCTCTTGGAATTACTCTAAGCTGAAGATCAACTCCTTGATTCTTAAATTGATCTACTTCAAGACCCATTTCCCAATCAAACCCAAGCACATCTACTTTAGTGATATTCTTCTCTATACACTCTGTAACGACTTGATGTAAGAATTCTGCAGTAACAGGAAAATTTATTGGTCCGATTGCTACAAGACGATCTCTTTTTTTACCAACCATAGTTAAAAATGAATCAACAGCCTCTGCTTTGTAAGCTGATAGAATCAATTTTATAAATTCTTGTTCTTTCTTTTGCTGCTGCAATTGTCGGTCTTCTTCTCTTAGATTGTCGTTTTTCCCAATAAACTGTTCCCGTTCATATTTTCCTAAATTTAGGATCTCAAAAGCTCTGAAATCTTTACCTGCTTTCTTAAGCTCTCTTTGAACTTTAATCATTCTTTTGCGGGTAGTGTGCATTGAAAATCTTCCTAAATCAGAACCTATCCATTTTCTACCTAATTTTTCTGCGACAGCCAATGTTGTTCCCGATCCAACAAAAAAGTCAGCCACAATATCATTTTCATTACTACTCGCTTTTATAATTCGCTCTAAAAGTCCTTCTGGTTTTTGTGTGGGGTAAGCTTCATTTTCTTGATGCCACGAATTAATTGCTTGAACACTTTTGTCTATCCATAAACTTTGTGAGGGCACACCTGGCATCTCATCCATATACTGCTTAAAGCGAGGTATACCATTTGATGTATAAAATAATTTCCCAGCATCATGAAGCTCTTGCATCTTAACTTTGGTGTATCGCCAGTTTCGAATATGTCCATTCCATTCATATCTCGGCCCTCGCCCTCCAGGAGCACTACAGTCGCGAGACAACCATTTTCTTCCATCAGGATCTTTATATCTATAATATTGGTCAATATAATCTTGGTCGTATTCAACGTAGGTGGGATTCCAAATATTCAAATCTGTTTTAGTATAAAAATGAATTGTGTCATGTATCGTGCCATAAGAATTACTATCATTATGAGCAGAACTTCTTTTCCAAATTATCTCTGCCATTTTATTGTCTGCTCCAAATATTTCATCAAGACAAAGCTTAAGATATGCGCTCACGCGACCATCGCAGTGAATATAAATACTTCCATCTTCAGCTAAAAGATCGTGCATTAATTGCAATCGTTCATAAATCATTGCAATAAAACTATCTACACCTTTACCCCATGTATCTCTAAATGCAACTTCTTCAATTACTGATGGTTTCTTTATAAATTCTTCCTCACCAATTTGAACATCAATAGAAAAGTCTGCGCCTACATCAAAAGGAGGATCAATATAAATAAGTTTTATACCGCCTTGAGCTTCTATTTCTTTTCTAAGAGGGCCATTTTTGAGTGAGGACAGAATTAGTTTGTTATCGCCCCAAATGAGCTTATTTGTCCAACCTTCAATCTGACGGCCAGACATATCAAAAAGGGATTTCTGCATCCGGATTGATTCATCGCTTCTTGGTTCATCAATATGTTCTATCGTCTGAAAAGGTAGTACAATATTGGAGATTTCGTTTGTTTTACCATTCCAAACCAGTTCTACTTCATGGTCATCATCGAAGAGGAGGAATCTGTATTTATCTGGAAGGGGTTTCCCAGATTCAAGATACTTAATAATGTCTCGTTTTTCATTGTCTGATAATTTCATAGATATAACTGCATTTTATCAGAAAACTAAGGCATTACATAGACTATTAATAACCCCCAGATTATATCTATGGGAGTTATTCGTTAAGCGGATTCGAGAACTGTTTTTAGTTTCTTTGCCTTTATTCTCAATTTTTAAGGTAATAACATAAAACATTTCCTGAACATTTTCTTGGATAAACTGATTAACTAAACCTCCTTTCACCAAAAGCTTTGCTCTTATATCTCAAAATTCGTTCTAGGTACAATATCTTCACATTACCAGGAGAAATCATCTGAACAAAAGGTAAGCAGCTAGAATGATCTAAAAATGCTTTTTGTGCCCCCATAGCTTCATCTCGGCTGTTCCAGTAAGTAAGTTTTATCCACTTGTCACCTTCTTTAAGTACTTCCGCATATAAAAACCCATCCTGCTTGGTAAAAAACCTTGATTGAGCCTTATTAATCGCTTTGAGTAAAGCTTCATCATTTATTCCCTCAATTGTCCCGAATTCATATTGTTCGATAATTAAATTTCTTTTCATTTTCAAGCTAATTATAGCAGAAATGCTAGTTATCGTCTGTAGAGTTATTGACTACAAAATACTAACCTTGATTGCAGCGTCATTATGGGACAAACTAATATCCGAAAAAAATTCGGAAACAGACTAAGGGAGGTTAGAAAAGCCGCAAAGCTTTCTCAGGAAGCATTGGGGTTTAAGGCCAGTATTCACCGCACCTATATTGGAGCGGTGGAGAGAGGAGAGCAAAATGTCTCCCTGGACAACATATATAAGCTCTCCAAGGCTCTGAAGGTAGAGCCAAAAGAGTTATTTATGTTTTAGTCGTTTAGCCAAAATATAATTTGATTCTTCAGCTGTTGAGAGAGTTTGTACGCATTGGCATGAGTAAGATAACCAAGGTAGGATTGAATTGACTGGCTAAGGGATTCTGCTGTAATTTTACTCATCTTATAAAGTTCCACCTTTTTATGAATCTTCCTAAAAAGCCGCTTCTTCGTTTTGGTTCTGGGTAAGACAAAATTAGGAAAAACGATATAGCCTAAAAAATCTATTCCTAAATAATAATCTCGAATTGATATTTTGTGAGGGTGAAGGAATAGCTTTAGCTCAAATTCCAAAAAGTGTTCAAGATTGACAATTAACTTCTCTAAATATTCCTTATTGTCTGACAAGATTATGAAGTCATCAGCATAGCGAATATAATATTCAATTTTAAGATCATGCTTAATGAAACGGTCAAAAGGATCCAGGTAAATATTAGCGAAAAATTGAGAAGTGAGATTCCCTATAGGCATACCCCTTTCCTGAGCATCTATACTAAAGCTATTAATTATTTCTCTCAATAACCACAAAAAATCTTCATCAAAAATTCTCCTATCCAGTAGTCTATATAATATTTCATGATCGACGCTGGCAAAAAACTTCTTTACGTCACATTTAAGAACAAAAAGAGGTGACGTATTATTTTTGCTAGCTTTTCTGGCAAGCTTAACAAATGATTCGATTGCTTTATGAGTTCCTTTGTTTTTACGGCAGGAATAGGAATGCACATAAAATGTAGGGTCAAAAATTCTTTCTAAGACATTACTGACGAGATGATGGACGACTCTATCTCTGACACAAGCTTTTGAAATATGGCGCACTTTTGGATCTCTAATATAAAAAGATTTGTACCCACCATGTTGGTATGTCTTAGCTTTTAAGCTTTGATGAAGTTCGAATAAATTATCCTCGAGAAACCTTCTAAAAGCCATTACGTCATCTTTTTTCTTTTTGCCTTGAATAAACTCATCCCACGCTGTAAAAACGCTCTCCAATGTGATAAGATTTGAGTAAATGTTATGCCAGACTCTCATGATTTTCAATCAATTAATAAAACTTTAGATTTTCCCATTTTTCAAAAAACTTACGAAACATACAAAACCTTTTATGGTTACCTTGTTAACTTTCCTAAAAAAGATAAATATACACTTGGCCAGAGATGCGAAAATGCTCTTCTCGATTTTCTAGAATCAGTTACAATCGCTGCGAGCCTACCTAAACAAGAAAAAATACCAGTCTTGCAAAGAGCAAGTACAAAGCTCGATTTAACAAAAGTACTCATAAGGTTATGTAAAGATCTAAAAATACTTGATAATAAAAAATATCTTGAATTAGAATCCTCCCTTCAAGAAATTGGTAAAATGTTAGGTGGATGGATAAGGTCATCTTCCACCTAAAAATAAGGCCTACCCTTGATAGAGCAGGCCGTATTTCACTTAAAGATAATACTACCGCAGCACGGAACCCCACGTTGTCGTTCGAGTTGTCAGGATGATCCCAGTTGACGTTCGCCGCACCACCGTTGTCGGAGTTACCAACCACGAGACGGTTCGGATCACCGGACTCACGTGTGCATTGCCCCTTTTCTTTCCCTCCGATTGAATCGGAGTTCTTGCCACTGAATGTTAAATTACAAACCCTTACCTTTATATTCGTACCGAGATGGTCTTTAGACACTAAAGACTGTCTCCTGTATTTAACTTGGCTCAACAATTACTTATTGAGACCTTCAAAAAGGGACAAGTAGTTTCATCTTCTTATTTGCTCTCTTCTGATAGGCGTACCCATCAAAACTCACACATTGATAAAAAGAGAGATTTCGTGAAACGCAGGCATGCCCACGCTTACATTAACAAAATCTATTTAGGAGTATATCGGAGGGTACTAACAAAAATCAAGGTCAAATGCTATCTATCGTATGCAATTATTATGAGGCTGAAATTATTTTTTTGAATCGACCCGCAAGCGGGTAATTCAAGAGATCAAAACCAAAAAAACCAAAAGATCCAAAGGATCAAGCTATCAAGAACCCACGACTACCGCAGCACGGAACCCCACGTTGTCGTACGAGTAGTCAGGATGAGCCCAGTAGACGTTCGCCGCACCACCGTAGTCGGAGCCACCAACCACGAGACGGCGCGGACCACCGGACTCACGATATTCTGTATTTGTCCACTCATAAGTATCAGTTGCACCCCAACCCTCACGATTTCCTAATAAATTCCATTCAGGAGTCTCTAGTAATCGAATATCTGCAGACCTTCCAGTAAGCCCGACTTCACCTAAAACTGCTCTCTTTTGCCTTTCTATAGCGTTATTTGCATCATTCCAAGAGACATTAAACCTATCATCTCTAAATCCTAACTTTTCAGCAAAAGCAGTTCTTGCATATTTATTCCCATATGATGGCTTATCGACTGTTTCAACAGCTAACCACTGTCCAGGAAGCACAGGCATATCCACTTTTCCATCTTTTACTAACTCCCAATACCATTCCCTCAAGTTTCGAGGAATTCTATGGTCGGATTGCTCTCTATCACCAAGAGATTCATATGGCTTCCAATTTGGATATTGACGTTGTAAATCTTTTAAGTACTGGTCAACACCTTTACGCCTAATAGCATCACGATCAGCAAGCTCAATTTTGGGAACATACCGTAAATCAAACCCAAGTCGTTCAAGATTTCTTCTTACTTCTGGTGTAACAGATTCAGGCAATGGCTTTACTTCAACTCTTGTACCCAAAACTCTTTGCCATGCTTCAGTTTCCCTTCTTCCAAGCTCAGATGTCTCCGTAGCGGTAGACCTAACAATATCTACTAATGGTTCTCCAGGTCTGACAGCAGCGTCCCTTTCTAGTCCTCGCCTTTGAGAAGAAACATTTTGTATTGGCTCTACATATTCGACTGTTCTGACTAATTCATCCATAGCAGCTTTATCTACTGCTGAATCTAATTTATTTTCATAGTAATAACGCAGAGCTGTTTGGAAGGTGTCATTAACATCTCCATTATAAAAAGACAAAACGAAATCTCTCACTCTTCTAGGTTCCATTCTGTCATCGTAAGTAAATGGTTGCGGTTGATCTGCAGCAACTCTTCTTTCTCTGACCAACAATTTTGCTCCTTTGTGAAATTCCTTATATTTAGCCAGTACTTCGTGGATACCTGGTATTTCTTGTAATTGCTCTGGTAGCAAGGCCAAGTCTCGATTTAATAAATATGCATCCTCCGGCACATCCTGCATTTGAGGAGCCAGCGTAAATAAAGCGTCTGTAGCATGGCTGAACGTTTCGTCTGGTAAATCTGTAGGGGCTTTTGTGTATACCCAACGTCTTAGCTGTGCCGGATCTAGCGGCTCTCTTCCAAAATAACCTTTTCCAGGAGGATTCATGAGTGCTACTACTTTGGTCTTAGCTTTATCAACAGGAACAACTTCTGAAGCATCCTCTGATAAAACAACATTTTCCCCTCTGCCTACAGCATCCAATACCTCATGTAAACGAATTAAAATATTAGGAGCTGCAGCATTAAACTCATCCAAAATAATAACTTTAATTTTCCCATCTTCTTGTCTTAGACCACTGGTGACTTTTCCATCAGCAAATACATATTCAGGATCTTCAGGAGCATGTTTATCTGGATTAGGGATGTATCTACCCATTAAATCTTCTACATCCGTTGCTCCATTAAGGTTGGCGTAGTGAACTTCCCACCCAAGATCTGCTGCCATCTTTCTTACAGTAGTTGTTTTACCGATACTAGTACCACCTTCCACAAGAATTGGATCACCCTGAAGAAAGCTTACTGCTAGTTGTTTTTGAAGGTCTAGGGAAAATCTATCATTGATATAATCAGCATATTGTTCTTTTCTGGGAACGTACAATCCAGGAGGAGCCGATGACTTCTCTAAACGCACGCCCAAATAGGAAACTGTATCAGGAGTTTCCACAATAGGAGCAGTCTTTCGGTCAATCGGTCCTTGTCTTTCTATCATAGCTGAGTCTACATTCGGATCTTCCATATTTTAACTTTGATATGCTATTCCAACTTTTTCTAATATTGAATAGCCTTTAGTCTGAAAATAAGCTAAAGTATCCTTTGTGACAAGCAGTATTATAGCTGATTTGCTATAAGACGGCGTAACCACTGTAGATTTCATTGTTCGAACATCAAAAGTCTCTACTTGACCAGTGGGGTATTGAATTATTAAGTCATACAGCGCTTTGGGGAATTTCTCATCAATAAAGTAGTAGACCTTTGAGTTTTCCTTCATGTCATTTAAGATTTCGGGAATATCATAAGCCTTCTTAAATCCAGCTTGATGAAGAGTCTCTTGGAAGCTATTTAGCTCCTGATCGTCTTTTGCAATAGCCAGAGAAATTTCTTTTTGAGAGAGTGAGTGTTTTAGAAAGTCTGTAAATTTGCTATTCATAATCATCAATTTTTATCTTACTAAAAGGTATCGTAATTAGCAATTGCTTCTCGAATTACATCTGCCAGCTTTTCTGGCATTTCTCCTACATTTATATTAGCAATACTATTGGGGTAAAATCTACTGACATGCTCAGTTCCTTGACCAATTCCTAAACCAATTAATTTTTGATCTGATCCTTCCATAATCCTTCTAACTGCAGCTCCTAACTCATACCTGGGACCAGAGTGCGCAGATGATGGCTCTGGTACACCATCAGATAACACAAATAAGAATTTTTCGGTTGCTTTTTGTCTGGCTAATCTTTCAGAGGCTTCTTCTAAAGCCCACCCATCGTCATTATATGAAGCTCTTTCGGTGTTAACCTCCCGTGGCATTGTTCCCATTCGATCTCTAATTTCTTGCGACATGTCTTGTCCATATGCCTGATATTCATAAAGTCGGTCATTAAATCCTAATATTTCCGTGTTTATCGATAATCTATTTAATACTTCGGCTAGAGCAACCGCACCTTTAAAGGTTTCAGAAATCTTTTGTCCTCTCATTGAACCAGAAAGATCAACTAAAAGAGTAATTGCATAATCTTTTTCCTGAGGAACCTCTCTTTTTTGCCAAGCTTTACTTTCAATAGGAGAGACACCCAAGGCTTTCTCCTGCATTCTTTTCTTAATATCTATCCTTTTACCCGTTCTGAAACCACTGTGCCACTTATTGGCTCTTCGTGCCACGAACAACTCTCTTAAATCACCCTCCAGAGCATCGATAACAGGTAAAACTTCTCTTCTGTTTTGCTCATATACGCTTTCGTCTTTTTGCATGACCTGCTCTAATTGGTCTTTAAATTTTCTGAAATCATCTGATCCTTCATAGTCAGATGGAGTGGCGGGCTTATCGCTAGGCTCTCCTTCTTCAGTTGGTTTTTTATCACCCTGAGCAGCTTCTCCTGCAGGTTTTGCTTGAGCTTGTGCTGCTTCTCTCTCCGCTTTTTTATCCGGATTATCCGATAACTTACCTTGCAATTGTTCATTTATCATATCCTCTAATTCTTTAAGTGCTTGCCTAGCCATTTCTTCTAACTGCTGTTGCGTGGGTTGGGGTTTGCTATCAATATGCTCTTTTAATTTTTGTCTTAATTCAGGTGATAAAGAATCTAAGTCAACAGCGGTTCTTTTTCCTTGCCCTGGCTGACCATCTCCAGCTTGAGGTTGTCCCTCGCCAGGCTGAGGTTGCCCTTTTTGTGCTGCCTGTTGCATTGCTTGCTCTAATTCTCCCTGTTGCTCTGGTGTCAATTTATCTTTTAGGTCTTGCGGCATACCTTGACCACTTTGTCCTTCGCCTTCACCCTCACCGGATTGCCCTTGCATCATTTGTTGGATTAACTCTTGCGTTTCTTGGTCTTGCATGTCTTGATCTACCAACTTCTTAAATTCTGGCCATACTTCATCTCTTTGAATTTCGTAAGACACCTGTGAGTATCTTTTTATTATTCCCTCGCCTTGATCTGCTTCTTGCTTTGACGGGTATCTGAGCCATGCATCTCTTGCAGACTCCAAGGTTTTCTTTACAACTTCTCTTACTTCAGGAGCTAAGTCGTCAGTTAGCTCTACAGGTTGACCTTGTGTGCTTCTAAACCACTGCTTTATATATTCAAAGCCAGCTGTTACAAATCTTGGCTGAAATCCTAACTGATCTTTTGCATCTTTCTTAGCTTGAGCTTCAAATTGAGCATCCATTTCATAGGCAAGCTTCATTTGTTCCCTGGACTTAGGATATGCATCAGCTAGAAAGTTATTTACTCTTGGATCTTCAATAGCATTTGCCATAAAAGAAAATCCAGGTTGTCTCCAAACCTCCTGAGGAATATCGCCTGCTCTGGATATTCTTCTATGAGTACCTTCATGAGAAGTAACAAATCTTAAATAATCCAGTGGCTTTTCTACTAAATCTTGTGGGTCTACTTTGATTTCGTTGTCTTGGAAGTTCCAATGCCAGCCTTGTCCTGGCTCATTCAGTTTAACGGGGATGCTAAAATCCTTTCCTATAAAAGAAGCGAGTGAAGTGAGTATTTTTTGTTTATATCTTATATCTCGTTGTTGGTCCGGAGAAAAACCACCAAGTATTTCAGCTTGTCTATCTTGGTCTCTTCTAAGAGCACGAAAAACAGGGGCGGAATGCTCTACCCCAGGATGATCACTGATACCAGCTCCTTCAACTCTTACAGTCATAGAATTATCACCTACTTCGCCCATAAGGTTATTAACACTATTATTATAGCGCATATAGGATCAAATTACAGACGAATACACAAAAGAAAACAATCCTAAAATGATATAGAATTAATTATGATGAGATTTACTACAAAAGAAGATAAACAACCATTCAATTATCCAATAATTGTCGATGTAAGAAAAGGCTCCAAAAAGAGTACAATATGGGTAGTAGGAACAATTTTATTTATAGTTCTTCTTCTAGCAATTATACTCTTCAACTAGAAATTTTTCCTTGCAATTTTGAGACCATCTGTTGCCTATCTAAAGACTTTTTCCAATAAAGCTGATAAGTTACCTGAGCTGATCCGAAAACCACTAGTCCAGCCTGTAAAACATCTCCTGCGTCTTTGACATTAAGCTTATCAAGATTCAATAATGCACCAACAATAAGTGAAATTGCTAAAGAGAGGAGAACTTTTGCTGCTGAATTTGATACTTTATGATTTATAAGATCAATAACCGGTGGTAAAACCAATCCAATTAAGTCATTCACTGAGTATCACCTCCTTTTCCGAATATCTTTTTCAAGAAAGTTATTAAACTAAATGCAGCTTTAACATCTGGATCTGTAATTTCTGCTTGAGGCTTAGTTTGTTCTTTAATTTCTTTCTCTAACTCCTTATTCTTGTCTTTCAAAGTACTAACTGCTTTATCCATATCATCCGGAGTTGCTTGAGGATCTAAACCAAGAAGTTTCTTTGCAAAATTTAAGTCTGAAACTGCACTATCTCGTTCATGCTGCGCTTTTAAGGAGTCGTCCACTGCCTGTAAATCTTCATCCTTAACTTTTTGAATCGCAGTCGCCATATCAGAAATTTGACCTTGAAGCTTTTGAATATCTTGCTGAAACTGAGTATTGGCATTGGTTAGGTCACCTACTTTCTTTATGACATCATCTACAGTCGTATAACCTGCAGCATGAAAGGCATCATATTTTGTGGCTTTATCGACAAGTTGGGGAAAAACGGCTGCATCTACAGCAACGGTTCCATTAACCGGATTACCTTTATAAACCACAACTTTTTGAATCGTGAGTCCTGGGTTATTACCATAGTGGAGTGCAAAGTCATCTTCAGTTCCATACCAAGGATCATAAATTTTGAGAGTATTTCCTTCATATGATTGAACACATACAAAATGAGTCTGAATTCCATCATTTGGATCGTGATCGAAGTCTATACATAGAATGATTGCTAGTGTGTCGTCTTGAGCAAGCTGTCTGAGTAAATTTAAATCAGCTGGGACGTCCTTATAGGAATACGTCCTTTGGTAGACAATTTCAGGAAATACCTTTGTTAATGCGTCATCAGTGAGTAAATTTCCGCTTACGTAGTACTTTTTATTGGTGAAGATGTCATCTAGAGCATTTGGGGTTATTTCTTGATGAAAATAACCTGCAGTCATGGCATCACAAGTCAAATAACAACCATATTGGCCAATGGTTGACCCATTGACTGTTCCTAGTCTTTGAGAAGCCCATTTAGGATCGCGCTGTGAATAGATTTTTGGGTAGTTTCTCATCCTACCCAATGATATTGAGATGAGGTCTAATCCTTATACATTTTTAGTGTCCGAAGAGTTTGAAGACTTGTGCGACTGTTGCCAAAATAAATCCAATGACTGTAGCAATTCCAGAGGCAATACCAAGTGTTACTTTCCAAGTAAGTTTAAAATCATTAATCCATTTATCATTCTTCTTGAGAGTTTCAACTAATGTATGCGGTTGAAGTTCATCTCGCAATTTTTCTAATTCTTTAATACGGATTTCATGGTCTGCAATTTTTAGATTAACCGTACTTTTTAAGTCCATAACATCCGATTTAACATCAGAAATCTTATCCATAACAGTCGTATGGTTATTCTTTGTCGATTCGACAAGCGTAATTAATATGTCATGATCTGTTAAGTCTTGAGTTGGCATAGTTTTACATCATTACAGTGCCGGTTCCGCACCATTCCTTCCCACCTACTACTGATGAATAGTCTGCAAATGATGAGCCGAGTGATCCAGAAAGAGTACAGGCTTCAACTCTTGCTCTTCCTTTACTTCCAGGACCACCATCTCCTCCGTCTGCAAAGGCATGACCGGCCGGACCACCCGTTCCTCCCCTTGCATAAATACGATCAGTGCCAATATCACCTTTTACAGCTCTGATAAACGCTCCACCTGCAGAAGCGCCACCACCACCGCCTCCTGAATCTCCATGACCAGTACCATTCGTACCATCCATATCGATATATCCAGTGCTGTTATTGATTACAAACTCATAAGAATCCGCAAACAAAAGACCTGCCCCATCTCCTCCCTGTCCACCATAAGTAGAATCATCAATTCCACCGCCACCGCCACCAGCTCCCATGTGAGCACTAGAAAATGCAGCATCACCCACAGAAGATCCACCTTGTCCAGGATTTGGATTTGAGCCAGCAGTAAAGCCATTAGATCCTGCGTTTGCATGACCTCCACCGCCTCCTCCTGCTCCGTTATCAGATCGTGAGCCACCTGCACCTCCACCGGCTCCATTTGCTGCACCTGTTCCATCAATTCCACCTGGTCCTTGCGCAGAGGGACCAGTACCAGATTCGCCATAGTAAGCAGGAATTCTTCCGGCATCATCATTTGCACCAAGACCACCTCGATAACCCTTTCCTTTCAAATTGAAGAAACCATCAACAGTCGTTTTCCCATTACATGAATAAGCAATAATTCCACCAATATCCCCATTCCAAGCAGTTGGCGCTATAGAAGCAGTATTATTAATCTTTACAGAACTATATTCCGGGCAGCGAATAATTTGAGCCTGCCTGTTTCCTCCGTCATCTCCATAGCCATAATCAAAAGGAATGCTAACAGTAAGCTGATTTCCGGATTTCCCTTCAATTCTATTTTTCTGAGTATTACCAAATCCCGTACCTCTCGACTGATGAATAATAATTGCGTCACCAACTGCAAAATTTGTGGCATCTGCAACATTAAAAACCTTATCGCCTGCGCTATATGAGGCAGAAAGGCTTGTGTAGCTGTTTATAATGGTATTTGCAGAGGAAACTACTAAGTCCCCATCTTTTCCGTTACCAAATCCAATAAAGTTCATAATTAGGCTCCTTCACAAAGAATCTCAACTGTTAAATCCGCTCCTGCAATTGTTGAACCAACCTGGTCAATATCGAGAGTTAAATAATCACCTTCAGCAAGGGAGGTAGTATCAAAAGAGGTTTGAGATCCAGAATTTGCAGTTGCGGCTATTTGAAGTCTGTTTGCCTGATTTGTATTCCAGATTGAAGTACCATTCTTATTAATATCGACAATAAGAGCTTGACCGGTTGGAGCAGTTTTTACTCTTGCAAAGGCTTTTTTAATATTTAATGGAATTGGAGCAATCAGGAGAGGTGTTACCGAAGTATTAACTGAAAGAGTGCCAACCACTGTAAAAGTCGGTGTAGATCCAGCTGAACCGAAATCTTTATAGGTGGTCCCGTCATTCGAAAACTGAAGCTTACTGGTTGAAAGATTATATCTGATTCTTCCGGAAAGGAGTTTGAATTCTACAGCAACTCTTGGATCGGTAATATTTCCGTTTGTGATAGATGTCGCACCATTGGCAACTGTTATATCCGCCAGTCTTAGAAATGGATTTCCAGATCCTACAGCAGTTTGAATTGCCGAATCTGAGGGAGCAGTTGGTGAAGCGGCCGGAGTACCCTGAACAACAACTATAGTGGCTACATTATCAGCAAGATTGTTTGGAGTAACACCTAGATCGATTTTTATCACAACCGAGTCTATTCTTGGATTACCTGAAGCATTTGCTCCGATTGTCGCGTTTTGGGCTGTATCAAGATTGCTAACATACACATTTGATCCATCCGGCTTAAAACAATAAGCAATACCAGCTGCAACCTGAACTGTCATGTTTGGAGTACCTTGAGCAGCGACTTTATAATCATTGGCCTTCACGACCCCTTTATTGAGGAAATTGACTCCGATATTCGATAAATCGGCATCAGAAACACCACCTGTTCCTCCTGATGGCTGTTTACCGTTAATGACTGCTACTTTATGTGCCATTTAATAAGTCCTCCTTTACTTGTGGATCGACTTCCTCAGTCGCGTCTTCCCATTTCTCTTGGCTATTTCCGGCAATAGTTACTAATACTTTTCTTCGAACTTTGGTAACACTACCTTCTCTTTCAATAACCACTTGCAAAGTCTGCCGGATTGGCTTAACTGCCTCCTCGACATCTGATACTTTCGGCTCAAGAGCTGCAACTTTTTCTTCCAGAACTGCCACACGCTCTTCAAGCGCTTTATCTACTGTTTCAACTGGTTTTGGCTGCGTTTCTTCAGCCTGAGTATCTTCTATTGGGTCCATGCTGAATAATTCTATTGATGGAAAGCGGAAATCTTATACAAAATTAAGAAGTAGTAATTGTTTTCCAGGTGCCATTCTCACAAACCTTGTACTTATTGGTTGTAGTGTTGTAATAAATCTTTCCATTCTGAACCGGCGGATCGGAAGCCTCAGCATTAACCACCATCTTTCCTCCAGTTGGAATTTTGATGTTTTTTACCTGATTCGCCCTCTCAAGTGAATCAAGCCTATCCTTTAAGTCTTTTATTTCTTCAATAATTGATTTTTGTAATGCCATATTAAGGATTGAATACTAACTCTATATCTTCATCGTCATCATCGGAAATTTTTACTTTTATTCCATAGATTCTAAAAAGCGAATCAATCGATATAATTCCGTACTTAATCTTTACTCTTACTGAATCTCCCACAACATACGATCCATAAAATGGTTCAAGATTTCCTTTTGTTTTCAGTGAAATAATTTGTTGCTGAACCTGTCGTAGTGAAAGCTCCTTATCTCCATTGTCGTTTAACGTTGCGGTTTCTATAACGTCTTTAAAAGAGATTACTTTTTGTCTTACTTTGTATTGAGACTGAGTAGTAGCGTTTGAGTCGCGAACAGAGGTAATCATCTCAGAACCATTTCCTGAACCTAAAACCAATATCTCATTCGCCATATCTGTTGCATCCAGGGTTTCCGAAAAAGAAAGAATGTTTTTACCATATTCAAAAACAAGATCAGATTTATCTAATCCTTTTCGCGGATAGAAAACTGAAAACTGCTTGTTAGCATCAATCTCAAAATCAAACCCATTATTAATATTGAGTGAAGACAAACCTTCAATAGCATCTTTAACATTTTTAAATTCATATGTTCGATCTCTATTAACAGAGGCTGGAATACTCCCTGCAGTAATTCCAAAAGAAGCATTTGTGCCGGTTTGAACTGTATTAATAATGTCCCAGGCAATTTGTCCAGCATCAGTATTGGTGTAGAGCTTAGGAGTCGCAGCACTCCCTATTATTTTTTTGCTTAGTAAATCAATAAAACCTTTTGCAGTAACCATGATTCCTTCGCGACCATCTGCAACATCGGTTTTTCTATAACCTAATTCTCCTCCCCAAACAAGCGTTCCTGCACGATAAATGTAAAGCTCTTTATTGCCTAACAACAGTAAATCTTGAGTAACTTTTGGATCTGTTGGTGAAATTGTAAAGCCTGCAGCACCTGACTTGTTCAAATAAACTTCAAAAGATCTCTCTTTTGCTGAATCCAAAGAGGCAATTACATTTCCACTTTTATCTTTAATAAGAAATTCGTAAAGTCCCATACTATATTCCTAAGAAACTATCTCTAAACTTAATATTTGCGACTGCTGAAGCATCATAGGAGTCGGCCAGAAAACGAATCTCTGAAGTACCAGGCTGCAGAAACCACCAATCACCAGATTTTGTGGAATACTGATTCCTTCCTTGATTATCAAAAATGGTCTTTCTTTTGAAATCAATGTCTATATATTCACCTGCAGCTAGATTCACTGCAAATCTAACAACCTTTCCAGAAGTATTATTTCGGAGTGATGGATTTAAAACAGGACCGGTTATTCGAGCAAAAGGATAGTAAGGAGCATTACCATTATTGATGATAAAGTTAGCTCCACCTGAATCAGGTGCAAGTGCCATCGGCATGGTATCCGGTGGTACTTTTCCTCCTCCACCGGTTGCCAGGTTAATATTTTGTGAATTTTCAGTTTGAGAAACTAAAAAAGGGAAAGAGGCATCAAAAGAAGCGTTAAATTGTGTTGCTGTTAATTCTCCAGGCTTCGGAGAAAAATCAAGCGCAATAAGAATTGCATTGATTGTAAGTTGTCTTCCATTAACAAGCGTTATATTAATTGGAATCTCACCACTTGTTATATCTAAATCTCTTTGCAACTGATCTCTTTGTGTTTGAAAATCAGACTGAGAACTACCGACAACCCATCCTTTGATAGAGAATCTTCTTTTCCCGTAAAACGCAGAAACATACAATCCAAAATGCTCACCTGCTAAGTTATAATTAACAACTCGCATCGGAGGCATTTCAAGACCAGGAAGTTCAGTAATAAAGAAATTACTTCCAGTATTAAATGTCGTTGATCGAATGTTTAGTGAACTTATCATAGATTTCCGCTAGTTTGCATAAAGAAAGCTAATCTCTGGGCTAATGTATCAACGTCTCCTAAATCAGAAACATATACAGGACCAATTGAAATAGGAGTACTGTAAGAATTGCCTGGAATTGGAGCCGGTTGATTACCTGCAAGCATATTCTTTGATAAAACAAATTCTCCTTTGTGTAAGACCGCCAGCATTGTCTCTGGCACAAATCCACCCTGCTCATACCAACCGAGCTTAGGAACTTGAATCTTTTGTCCCATTACTTCTTTTGTTTCTGTTTCTATATGAAGCGTGGGAATATGGATGTTTGACAAGATATTTGTAATGCTATTTGCCAAGTCCTGAAAAAATCCCTTAACCTTATTTACTGCATCTGAGATATAGTTATGAATTTTCGTAAACCAGGAAACAACAGTCTCGTATTTTTCTTTCCAGGAGTTTTCCCATATTTGACTGATTGCAGTAAGGACACTGGTGATAATCGTTTTTACTCCATTAATTGCTCCGGAAATAATATTTTTAATTCCTTCCCAAATCGCTGTAACGTATGGTCCTATTGCTCCCCAAATTGCGTTCCAGACAGCTTGAATTAGACCAAGTACAAGTTGTATCTCTGCCAGATAGATATAGAAGTAAAACTGAATAAGAGTCCAGATAAAATTAAATACATATGAAACGACTGCCCAAATAGCGTTAAAAATCGTTGAGAAAGTATCAAAAATTGACTGAAGAATAGGACCAACAACAGTCCAGATTGCAGTTAAAATATCAATCACAAATTGTTTTGCTTCATTGAATTTGGCAACAATACTATTCCATAAATTGATAAAGAAGCCGGAAATATTACCCCAGTTTGCAATTAGAAGTGCAACTGCAGCACCTATCAACATTGCGATACCGATAACAGGAAGCGAAAGGCCGATAAATGAAGCCATTGCCACTCCTGCAGCAATGAGAGCTATTGCTAAGAACCCACCGATTGCTCCGGCTAATGCTATAACTGCTTCTCGATGAGTAGCAAAGAAAGTAATAATGTTTCCGAGTACCTCCCCAAACCCCCCGAAGTTTTCTTTTAGTGATTTGGTAACATCATCGAGGCTTTTTGCACCGTTAAAAAACTCCACAAGAACAGTTGCTACATTAGAAGCTTTATCAATGAAGGGTTGAAGTGCATTAACAATTATTCCACCAAGTGATTCTTCGAGGTTATTAATTTGATTCTTAAGTCTTGTTACAGATCCAGCAAAAGTTTTGCCTGCTGCCTCGGCACTTCCTCCGAACTCAGTTTGAATCTCCTTCAAAATCATCTTTTGAGCATCAATTGTTTTTCCGCTCTCGACTAAAGACTTAATCATGTCTTGCTGCGAATCAGTAAAAGAAACTCCGACTCTTCGAAGCGCTGTAATACCCTGAATAGGATCGTTTAGTGCTTTACCTAACTGAATAGAGGAGGACTTTAAATCTTGTCCTAGAGCCTGAGACATATCTAAAACTGCTGGAAGTGCTTGCTGGAAAATTGCTCCTTTAATATTTGTAAATGTGAGAAGTAAATTTTCAGTGCCGATAATTGCTTCATCCGAATAAGAAGTTACTCTTTCAAGAGCCGAAGCTTGCTCTATTAAGTCATCTTTATATAATCCAGCTGCATTTCTGGTTGATTTTAATACTGTTTCAAGTTGTGCTACTGCAGCTTGGGATTCTTCAAATGCTCCTACTGATCGGACCGCCTCAACAGCGATACCCGCTAGAGCCGCACCAGATAGAATTGCAGCATTTTTAAATGATCCGGCTAAGAGATTAGCTAATCCACCAGCTTCCTTCCCCACATTCTGAATTTCTTTTGAGGCTTCATCTCTTGCTTTTAAAACGATTTCGAGGATTCTTTCTTCCATATACCTTGACGAGTATGTCTAAACCCGACACACTACTAGCAAATTGTATTGAGGAATGATCTCGATCTTATATAAAATGCAAAATCCTTTGGAAAATTCAAAAAAGTTAATCGGAAAAAGTATTCGCCTGATCTTTCTTCCAGCATTTGTAGATGGTCTTCTTTTTATGACTAGAGGGATTAGAAAGATATATGAGTTCTCAATAAAGCTATCAAAAAAAGACTAACTTTTTTTACTTTGGTTCTGTTTCATTTTTTGTTTCTCTGCTTTTGATTTACCTTCCAGATAGACAATATACATATTCACCCATTCAGCCGGTTGTTTAATAAGCTCAGAATAGGTAATCCCCAACATATCGCATACCCAAACGGTCCTAACTTCATCAGGAAAAACACGAAAGTTTTCGGAGTAGAAAGCCTGGAAGACCTTAGCAGAAATTAAATCCCCTTTTTTTTTGAGAGTTCAGCAGCCTTTGTGATCTCGTTTACCTTCTCAACAACTGAATCTGCATCTTCAATTGGCATGTTATCAATTGCTTGCGCCGGATCTCCTAAGTCTTTTCCATCTTTATCGGTTACTTTTTTGACTAGAATCTTTAAAGCAATATCATTTGAGGACAAAATACTAGCCAAACTGATAGGCTGGAATTTAACATCCTCAGCTTTTATATCTTCAGCTTTACCGCTTGCTGACAATTCGACCATAATATGGTCTTTTATGCTCTGTTTGATCTGCTTATACTCACCATAGGTCAAATATGGCTTTATAAGCACTTTGTACTGTCCAGGAGTAGTAAATTCAATTGGTTCCATATTAGTTTAAGTTAGCTAGTAAATTTGTTAATACTGCCGATAATAGTTTTGAAGTTGAAGTATCATACAATCCTTCGAACTCGATACTTAATAAGTTGTAGTCGTCCGAAAGTTTTGTCTCAGCTGCTGTATAAACAACTTTTGGAATACTAATTGCAAGAGCATAGTTTGAAGAAGTCCCGATAGCATCTCCGGTAAATACAACATCCAAAGCTCTATTGGTCTTGGCAAGATAGGCTGTCATTTCAGCAAGAGTTGTATTATCCAAATACATATCAATCTTTCCCTTGATCTCAGAGCCTTTTACATAGTTAAAAGCTGGATCGTTGGTGTTATTAAGAGCAGCCAAAAATTCAATATTATTTTTATATTCAAGTTCGAAGTTAGATACTTCAGTAACTTGGACTCCACCGATCTTAAGTGCCGCATCTGTAAAGTCAAAAACTGGAGCTGTAGTATAGGCAGGTGTAATTTTTGTAGCAGATGCTTGAGATTTTGCCTTAAATGAAGCGCTCATTACTGCAACTTCACCGGCTTTAGAGGAAATCTTAAATCCGGTTGCAATCGCTCCGGCATATCGTCTGACATTCTCACCAACTACCTGTTCAAGTGTTAAAGGTTGTTTTGTTTCCTGTTCAGTAATTGTGTGGTTATAAACAACTGATTCTCCACCTTTTAAAGCTGAAGAAATACTACCTAGAGCAGAGAGAAGGAAATAGCCGATATAATCTCCAAAAAGATCAAACTCATACTCTCCTTCATGTTTTCTTGCACCTAAGAACGCGTCTTGATTCTTAGGAAGAACAGCGCGAGCATTTGAGATTATTTGTGTGTCATTGTCAGTCTGAATTCCTCCGGAGAAATGGACCGGAATAGACTTATCGGGAACTACAGCAGTTCCCCATGTGGATTCTCGTTTGAATGATAGTTGATTTAATTGTCCAGCTGACATAGGTTATTTATCCTCTTTCTTTTTGATCTCCTTAAAATCTGGATGATTGATTTCAATTTCTGTCTCCACCTCAGCACCAGGCTTTACAATACCGACACCTGCAATATGGACTTCAACTGAACCTGAGTATTTATATTTCTTCATATCCGAACTAATTCTATTGAGGAATACCCGAAGTCTTATACATTTTTAACGGAGGACTTGTTTCATTGCGGTAACTACTATCTCAACTAGGCGTAGAGGAACTTCGCGTTCTTGAAATAACCATTTCCCTTCAGAGGGTTCGGCAAAATCACAAACACCGCCAAGTGTCGGATCAGATTCGATTTTTACAATAACTGCATCAGTAATCGTTGATAAAATCGTTTCAGCATCCTGAGCTACATCAGTCCTAAAGTAAAGCCGGATCATAAAGCTATATTGCCTTCTGTTCCTTGCGGTATCTGCAAACAGATTTTTGTGAGAAAGATTTGTAACTGTTGCAGCCGGATATTTTGCTAGCTCTTTTGCTTCATAGTTATAGACCTGTTGAATCCCTGAAACAGTTTGTAACATTGAAACGATACCGGCTCTGATACTTGTGTAACTCATATTATCCTTTCGCTAAAAACGTTGTTATATTTGCCATTGCCGCTTTCAGATTCGCTTCCAATAAAGGCAAAGCTTCTGTTCTTGCTTTCTTGAAGAAAAGCTTCGGTCTTACTCCTTTTACCTGCCTTGCAAAAATCCATCTTCCATTTTGTTTCCAAGCGAGAAATTTCTTACTTTTAGGAGTAATCATCCCTTTTCCTGCATAAATACCTGTTCCTTTTTCTTGCCATTCGGCGTACTTTACGTTTGTACCTACTGCAGCTTCAACATTTGTGCTTAATACAGTTGGTCCCTCTGTATGGATAGATCCTCGCAAGTTTCCATATTGGATCGGAGCGTAAGATTTTGCTTTACCTTCAACAGAAAAAGCAGTTTTACCCACTGCATCCTTCAAATTTCTTGCCACGACTTCAGGAGCTTTCGAAAAAGCTGCTTTTAACTCATCTGCTCCTATTACATCGGTGGTTAATTTATATCCGGCCATAATTACACTACTTTCTCAAGTACTAATCTCTGGTAATACAAATGATTTGTGTCGAAAACCTGCGGGACTCCTCTTGCAATCCATTCTTCACCTAAAGCTTTAAACTTATCTCCATTTTTAAGAACTACAAATTCATAAACGTAACACTCGTAAAGCTGAAATGATGATTCACCAGGATAAACGGCTAGAATATCTGTTGAAGCTGGAAAAATGCCGCATTCCAAACCGGTTATAACAGGAGTTGTATGATAACTTTCCGTATCACCGGTTCTCGTCAATCTATAAACATCAGCTGAATGTGTTATTTTTTGAAATCCCATATTATTTTGGTTCTAAACGATATTTATTCAGTACCATTTCAACAAATTTAGGAATTCCATCTTGAGTAAGGTAATCAACGGATACGGGACCGCTGGAAACTCTACCTGTAACCTTTCCGGCATCATCTGAAGATTTAAATACCTCAGAGATCCATCTGATAAGAGCGTGTTTTAAGTCTGCTGGAATAGCAGTAGCCGAAGTTCTATAGACAATAACTACAGCGCGGGGAATATCAACAGCTTTTGAAGAAAGTTTAATGTGAGATCCGTAATTGTAGGCACGCGTGAGGTCATATACTGACCCCTGGACGGTAATTGACTGGATCGAAGCTATCGGAGGGTTTGCAGGGAAAAAGAGGTCTGTACCGCCATCAAAAATCTCAGTAATATCATCATTTGCTCCTTTATTCCAAACTCTGCCACAATAATCTTCAGCGTACTTCTCTATAGCCGGAATAAGTGAATCAACCAATGCTTGACCATTAGCTGAAAGCGTTATATCTAAAAATGTTTCAATATCGACTCGTAAAACGTATGACATATTCTATTTTTTATTGTAAAGACCTACGCTTGTTTTGTTATATAATTTGGCTTTTAGATCGTAGAGGGATGATCCTCTCGCGAATAATCCAGAAGCCAACCCAGCAGTTACCGCTTCTTCGGCAATACCAGAATCTGAAAGAGCCACAATAGTTAGGGTAAATAGTGCATCTGTCGCACTTACTGAATCTGAAACCGCAACACCGGCAATAATTGAAATTGCTTCAGATGAAATACTTCCACTATCAGCTATTGCCACTTGAGCTAAGATGTTTAAGCTTTCAACCCCTAGTCCTGAGTCAGAAAGAATAAAAGAGTTAAGAATTTGAAGTGTTTCAGTTCCTTGAGCGCTATCTGAAAGATTTATTTGAGCAAGAATAGATAATATTTCATCTCCTATTCCTGTATCTGCGACTCCTATTGAAGCGAGGATAGAAACTGCGTCTGCGTGAGAACCAGAGTCCGAGATCGCCAGAGAAACCAAAGCTGTTAATGTATCATTTGCTACTGCGCTATCTGAGATAGCGACCATTGCTAATATATCGATTACATCAGAATGTGAACCTGTATCAGATATAAGGAAAGAAATAATTATTGAGAGAGCTTCAGAGCTACTTCCGGAATCATTTAAGAGCAAACTTACTACAATTGATAATGCCTCATTCGAAGTTCCACTATCAGATAAAGAGATCGTAACCAGTGCCGATAGTGCTTCTGTCGCGCTTCCGGAATCAGAAAGAGCAATTTGTGCAAGTATATTAATTGCATCGGTCCCAAATGCTGAATCACTGAGAGCAACTTGAGCAAGTAAGCTTATGGCTTCGCTTCCACCTCCTGAATCAGAAACTGGAATAAAACTTAAAATATTTACATCGTATGATTCAATAATTAACCAATCAACTAACCAACTGATTGAATCTTCAGATGAAAAACCAACCTTTCCAGCATTTGGGAAGGTAGTATCGTTAAAATCAATATTCCAACTTGAAGGCTCTGTGTTTCCATCAAGCCATATCTTTGCCTTTATATTTGATCCACGAACCCGAACTCTTACTCGATAGTAAACATCATTCGTATAGGAATACGAAACATTAGATAAATTCGCTACGCCCCAGTTTTCAATCCTGAAATTGCCATCATTTAAACGAAGTTGAAGTCCGTATCCTGAGCCTTCCGTTGATCCTGTCCGGAAAATAAACTGGATACCTTTATTATCCGTTGGACTTTTAATTCTCATGTAAGCATCAAAGTCTTGATAACTTACATTTTTGGTCAGAACCATACCTCCCCAGTTAGGCGCGCTTTGTGATACCGGATCAAGTTGATTTCCTGCCACTTGCCATGTTCCTTGATCCTGATCCCAACCTGAAATTGATTCAAACTGCTCAAGTAGGAGTAGAGGAGCGATTGCATCCCATCCTAAACTTGATTCTGCCAAATTAACTAAGTTCAAGAGCGAAAGAGTTTCTGCACCTGAACCAGTATCGGATAAATCCACTGTTACAAAAGTGAGTGTAAGTGGTTTGTTACTAAAAAATGGTGATCTTCTTTGTATAAATGACATATTTTACCTCGCAATTCCTGGCGCAAATGGCCTTGGTCTAGTTCTTCCTCTATTCGGAAAAGTAAAAGGATTCGGGTCCATGTATGTTGCATAGTGATAGGTTAGATTTTCACTAAACCATGAACCTGCATAAGTAATTTCAGCAAATCCCCCAGCTACTCCATGAGCATCACGATAGTCATCAGAATAAACTCCTCCTGAAAATGGAGCCAAATAAAAACAATATTGTTTTCCAGCTTTAAGCTGAAGAGGAACAGGTAAGTCATAGGCTCCATATGTGGTAAGTTGGGCATTTGTAATAGTAAAAGAATAAAGCTCACTTCCGACTGCGTGTTCCGGCAAACCTGAAACAGTGCTATCTATGTAAACCTTAATGTCAGTTGTTCCAACATCTCTTGAAAACCCAAGAGAGGTCAAAAAACCTGAAATTGCAGGGGTAAATAGACCACCTCTATATTTGACACCAGCAGCTTGTCCAAAGCCGAAATTCGCACCTTCACTATCTTGATGTTGATCTAAAACTCCTCGTGGCATATTATCCAGACCTCCCCATTCCGTTTCCGACTCTTACATTTGGAAGCATGTTTCCAGGTTTGTTTGTCGGAATATAATTAAAATTGTCATAAATACACTGCGTTGAGCTTGCTTCCGCCTGCCATGTTCCGGCTACAGCTTCCATCCTTAAAAGTGTGATTGCAAAAAGATTTGCGACAGTTTCACTTGCAAACTGAGTCCAAGTAATTCCATCCCTTGAGGTTTCCCAATAGACAACATTGTTTTCTTCACGAATCCTAAACCAGACATGAACGCTTGAGTTATAAGTTGCCGTTGCAATATTGGTGGAAACATTCGCTACTTTTTTAACTGCGTAAACAGTGCCTCCGGAAATAAGAAAGTAAATAGTATTACTGCTGTCCTTTACAAGTTGGACCGGATAACATTCAACTGAGATTAAAGACTGATTTCCAGCATCAATAACCCGCGTGGTGTAAGAAGAATCTACTAATGTTGAGTCAGGAGCAGAATCAAAACCATGATATAAAGCACTACCAGAAGGTAAAGCAATATTTAACTGCCCATTTGTGTAAGTAATCTGCGCAGTATTAAATTGTCCTACCCATGAACCGGCATTTTGATATTGTCCATCCCATGTTTCCTGTAATGTATGTAGTTTAGGCATATTATCTTATTTTTTCTCCTGTAGACATTCCGTCTCCAACCTTAACGAATTGCTGATTATTAAACACAGTCGCCCATAGATCTTTTGACATTTCAAACCAGGGATTTAAATCGGTTGTGAGACCGCTAGTCATGGCAAAATCTCCACTTGTTGAGTTATTGCCAAACCTTACACTTGCTGTTCCGCCTGCTGAAGGAGCAGCTGCATGAACCCCAACCTCTATAACAATTCTGTCTCCAGGCAAAGTTTGAAGTGCAGAAATATTAACTGAATTCATAATTCTGGTTGCATCTGAACCTGAAGCTGGAAATTCCGAATCAATATTAAAATTAGAATAAAGCGTTCCTCGAACAATACTTCCATCCTGAGATACGATTTTGACAACAATTGCGAGTGAAGCGTTTATTGTTGTGGCACTCTCTACACATCGGACAATTGCTGAGATTGTGTCAGTAGTTTTAAAATTTGTTGGAGGAATAGGACCAGAAACAAATTGTCTCGCTAATATATCCTGAGTAGTCGTGATAGGAACTGTTATCTGTTTACCTGTTCTTGAAGTTGCTACATCGAGTTGAAGTTTTGGAATTAAAATTAACCGGTCTGCTTCGCCGGTTTGATCCCAACCTGCATCAAAGGCGGGTGAAATGTTTGGCGCATTTCCAGAAGATGGAAAATAGAATCGTGTCATACATATGTTTAATTCAATGCTTCAAGCAAATAATTCATACCTGTAATTGAATTTCCTGAATTGGCAACTGAGAATTTAGCAGTAAGAGCAAGTGCTGTATCTGCAGTAAGATCAACAGTAACAGCAGCTGGTGTATTTCCAGAGCTACCACCTGCAGAACCCATAAACTCCGGTTGTATGACAGATTTGAAGGCAAGATCAGCCAAACCCATTGCCAGAAGAGATCCAGAAGATCCATTCCCTCTTACTACAATCTCTATAGTTATTCTGAACATTACGTCTGTCTGAGCTGTAGTGTTTAAGTTGAACGCTGAAGTTTGAGCCAAAATAGTTCCAGCAACGCCACCCCATCTCAGAGCAAAAATAAGATTTCCAGGAGAAGTAACAATATTAGAAAGTTTCCCTTGAGCAGTAAGACGAAGTACTCTTCCATCCTGAAGAAAGTTAGCTGGAATAGTTACATTGGGAAATAAAATCGTTTCGGTAGTGGTGTTTGCAATTGCTGCACCATTTGCGACTGCCCATGTTAATGTTTCATTCCAAAATTGTCTTGACATATATTAAGAGAGTGTGATGTCTAATGTTAGCTGCCATGTCTGACCAGAGGTTTTAGTTCCTTGAGCAGAAACTTTGCGGTTTAGGTTCTTCAGAGGAGTTGAACCATTATCAACTGAGAACTCTTGCCAGGCATAATTCGCTTCAGAAGATCCAAAAGTTGAACGGAAAGTAATCTTTTGGCTGGTCCCGTACGTTGGATAAGAAGCATCCATAGCTTTAAAAAGTTTATTTGTGGAAGCTTGTAAGTCGGTTTGAGCTGCTGATTCAGCAGTATTTGAATCTCCAACGCCAAGTCTTGCATTAGCGTTATTAAAAGCGGTTTCAGATCCACCAGCAACTAGAGTCCAGATTGCATTGATACCCTCATTTAAAAGTAGATTTCCCTCAACTAGTTCTTTTCCTACATAAGATTTTGCCCCGTACTTATCAATAAGAGCTGCAAACGACATACCCGACCGCATATCTGCTTCAGCTTGTTTTCTCACTTCAGGAGCAAAGTCCCATTTATCAATCTTCCAACGCGTCTTATAAAACGCTTTGTCATGAATGTTATATCCTCGACTTACACCGAGAGAATCAAAACCTTGTCCTGTTTCGTGAGGTACTGGATTCATATTATTTATTACCCTCCATTGCCTTTTTAATTTCCTCAAGCTTTTCAACCATTTTTTCAGCTTCCTCTTTTGGTACTTGTCGATAAGCACCAATTGAAGCATCGTAAATCTCAACAAGTCCGTGAGACTCAAGAATATCCTTATTGGTTAAAGGCTTTTTGGTTTCCTGTTTTTTCTGTTTATCTTCCATAGGTGTACTCCTGCATCATTGTATTAAGAGATCTAAAGACTCTTATACATTTTTATTTCTTTACAGGTGCATTTTTTGCCATTTTGTCTTCAACAGGTGAATCAACAGATTTTGTCTCATCAGTTTCTTCTTTAGGCTCTTCCTTTTTAGGATCTTCTTTAACTTTTTCTGATTCTTTTTCAATCTGTTTTTCAGCTTTATAAGGAACCGCAGCTTCAGCTTCGATTGCTGCTCTCGCTTCCGATTCGGTAAGACCTGCAATATCGTCTACTGCATAGACTGAAAATGGTTTTATAAATTTAACTACTCGCGTCATATTAATTCACCTCCTTTTCTTTAAATACTTTACTTTTGCCTGACTCCTAAATTGGTGAATCTCCCAAACACCTTTAAGAGCCAGAGCAGAAATAAACTATTATTTCACTGCTGTCAGTTTGACAAATGGATCGGTTAGACCGAGCTGTCCATCAACACGCTCAAGAACTTTTACAGCAACCTGATGATTCTCAAACGTTCCAGCACCCTCGGTTGTTGATTCAATAGTCATCTCCTGCCTATCTCCAATGAGATAGTAAGAAAGATCACCGAAGAATATTTCAGATTCATTCGTTCCAGCACCCAAATTGGTTGGAATATCGTTTTCTTCAACAACTGGTCTTCCCAGAATCGTTGCCGGTGCATCTTGGAATCCATCGGTCCACAAATAGCGACCATTGGAATCTTTGAGCAACCTTATCAATCGAATAATGCTGTTATGCAGTATCCAAGTTGATTGACTTCGATATTGAGAGCCAAGTGTATAGAACAATTTGACGAGATCATCTGCAGCTAAGTTAGCTGCGGCTTGTGCAGCGTTAGTAAGCGTGTATTGACGAATACCTTTCGGTTCGCCAGTACCCGTTCCAGTCATGAACTTCTTATCCTCTTCCAAAGCAAACTTTCGACCATACAGCCCAGCTAAGAAATCCATAAGATTTACTGCACTGTCACCAAATAACTCACGGCTCATTTTTGATAAACCGGTAAGCTTATTAGTGTTAAGCGTTGTATTGCCAAATGTTGGATTAGATTCGGTAAGAGCAGCGTTCTCAGCAGCCCAATAAAGGGTTACTGCGTTTCCCTCAGATGGAACATCCATCTTGTCTCTTGTCATTGGGAAAACTGTAGCTCGTGGCCTAATTACAGCTGCGACATCTCGCTTTGCTATAATCGCCGCCTTAAATTCATTCGGGACCAGGTATCCACCATCAGCAGATGTACCCTCAGAGAGAGCTTTTGCAGTAACACTATCGTTGTCGATAATGGCTTTCAAAAACTTCTTAACTTTCTCTTCCTTGGTGAGATTTTCTAAACCATCACCATTCGGATCATCTTTTGAAGGAAAGACACCATGCTTTCTATCTACCTTATCAAGCCCCATATCACGGATTTTTTGATCCATGAGATCAGAGAAGAACTTAGTAAACTCATCCATTGTCATTACTTTTTGATTTGCATCCATATTTATTTCACCCCTCTTTCTTTCCTATTTCGATTGGAACACGGGAGTCTTCGGGTACTATGCCCAGTTCTCCATTGACCTTGCGCTTTAAATCGCGTAGCGCGACACCGGCCACTTTATCAATGACCCTTAGTGCCTGTGCAAGATCGATAACCACTACTTGGTTGCTATCTGAAACTTCTTTTGGCTCTTTCTCAGAAGCATCTACAAGAGCCTGAAGTGCCGATTCTGTACTTTTCAGTGATGTTAAGCAGTCAGAAACAAGCTTTCTATTCTTCTCGGACAAAACTCTTCCTTCTTTTACTTCTCGATATGCTGTTTGTAACTCATCAAGGTAACCCAAGACTGTTTCCTGTCCTTTAAACTCAAGCGTTTTCTTATCAGCAAAACGGAGAATAAGAGTCTTTTCTTTACTGTCCACTTCAATACTCTCTATCTGAGGATTTTCAACATTTTTATCAACTTCTTCGAGCTTTACAGTTTTTTTGTCTTCCTCTTTCTCTTCTTTAGGTTCTTCTTTCGGCTTATCTTCCTTAACATCTTCTTCAGGTTTTACATTTTCTGACTCTTCAACGAGAGGCTCTGGATCGATACCTTTACTTCTCAAAAGAGTTAAAGCTTCAGGATTATCCGGAACGAGTACTGCTGAATACTCTAATAATTCCCATTCCTGGAACTCGCGGCCTCCATCTGGTCTATCACTCCATTTTTTTGGAATAAAACCAATGGACCAAGCGTTCATAAATCCACCTTTGTACATTTCATAAAGTTGATCTGCCAGAGGATAGACACCTTTTGGCACAAACTCGACTTGAGCAACTATGCCGTCATCAACTTTTTGAATATCAATAGTTTTTCCAATGGAGAGTCCGGAGTAGTTATGAGCAAATGCAACAACCGGATTTTTTTGGTAGTTATCAAAAATAACTCCTTTAGGCATTACGACATCATTAGAGCGATCAGGATTTGCAGTAGAAATCTTTACAATAAGCGTGCGATCTTCACCGCTTGCTTTAGTTTCGGCCTGGTATGTTTTTCGAATAAGCTTCATAGTTTTTAATTTCCTACCCAATTGTATTGACGGACTTTAAAGAACTTATACATTTTTAAATTTCAGGTGCTATTACACATCGACAATTGGGATGAAGTGGCGGGGCATCATCACCACTTGAAAAAGATGCTCCCAAAGAAATAGGACCATCTGCTTCATTCTGAGAACACGAATCATCTACTTTGTCATCTTCTGCAGTAATCCAACGCTTCATGCTGACTACTCCTGACTGTCTATATCCTTCGATTGATCCTTCTGCATAGCCACCAATCACCTCAGTTCGCGCTATTCGTAATGCTCTCCAGGAAGATTGAGAATCAAAAAAGTCTGAAAGGTTTGAAGCTATATCCCCAGATCCAAGTCCTTCTTTTAATCCTGCTAGTATTCTTGTTTTTGCTTCGTCTTTTAGAGTTGAAACAATTGATTTAGCATGATCGAGGGCGTTAGTTTTAAGCCATTCATCAGCTCGTGGATTTTGTAGATCAAAACTTACATCAGTCTCAAGTTGAGAGAGTGCTTGTTTACCTCCAAATAGAAATGCAGCTTCCAAAGCATTTTTATTGAGCTTACCTGTCAGAGGAATAAAAGTATCTTCGAATGAATCAAATACGGTCCTGAGAATATCTTCAGTTGGATCTTTCTTAACTGCCTTTTTACCCTGTTTTACTCGTCTGACTAAGAAGTTTTTAATAAGAAGCAGTGTCTCCCTGTAATCACCTTGTCTGTTTTTGATTTCTGATTGAATAAATCTCACTCGTTTCTCCACGCGGTCAGCATCTGTACTTTTTACCAGTGATATAACTTTTTGAACTTTCTTTTGACTATTTTGTGAATCTTCCTGGACCGATCCAATAGGAGTAAGATTGAGAGGCAAATATATTTCATCTCCACCGCTTACCGGTTGTTTCCCTTCTTGTTCTCGAACTTCATTGATTGTTAAATAACCAGCTCTAATTCCTGTTTCATTTGCTTGCAATACCAACTCTCTATTTTTCGGAACCGGATCTGTATAGGTGAATCTGAGCTTCTTTTGGTCTTCACCAAACATTTCAATATAAAACTCATTAAGCCGATCAACAATAAATTCCATTCGGGTCTTAATGACACGTTTTGAAAAGACATACTCTGTCGCTTCAGCATTTGCTCTGTTTACATCATCACTAATACCTAAAATAGTTTTCGGTACTCTAAAGATTCCCAATATTTCATCTCTGGACATCTTTCTTTGCTCCAAAAACTCCATATCTTTTTGAGAGAGAGAAATTGGATTGAAATGAAGCCCTCCTTGTAAAATTGCCAATTTATGAGCATTATCAACACCTTTATATCTGGAATCCCATTCAGCCTTGACTCTGTTATATTGTTCTGCTGTTAATGTTCCGGCTGTTTCAAGAGTTGCGGAAGGCATGGCGGAGTTGAAAAAGAAATTCCTATTCCAAGTTGCAGAATAGGTATCTATGTCAATCGCCATTGCTGCAGCTTGAACCGTACCCATACCACGATATTTATTCTGTGGATTGAATCGTTTGAAATGGATTATTTCTTCTCGCTTAAAAGGAACATCCTCACCTTTTTCGTTTTTATATACGTATCCGCCAATAAACTCGGTTGCAGACTTAACCACATACGTTCTTGTTGGATCAAGAAGCCATATCTCAGCAGGCTTTCTAGTTACAGATCCTCGTGGTAAATACCAAAAAGCGTTTCCTTCAAGCTCTAAAAATGATTGTGTTGCAATAAGCAGATCTGAAGAAGACATAAAGGGATTTACATCAGCAAGAGTTGAAAGCGCTAAATGCTCAGGAATTTCAACCCATCCATCAGAGGTAAGACGTTGTAACTGAAGTTCAATTGTCGAAACTTCTTCAGCTATCGCATTAACACAGGAGTATACCCAACCTTTATATGCTCCTAAGAATTCCGGTCCCTTCATGTTTGGAGCTTCCCTACCAAAAAGGACAGAAAAAATTGAAGTGTTGATGGCGGTTTGCTTTTGTCTAAATCTATCCAATAATCCCATACCCAACAATTCTATTGACGAAATGGAGAATACTTATACATTTGTGGGAAACGTTATATCCAAGAAACTGAAGGCTCAGGTGGTTGGGGAGTAAATGTCAGCATTAAAGCATCCGCATAATCTGGTGATTTGCCGGTCCTCTTTTTTAACTCGTCTTTTGGCTCGATCTGTAAAACCTTATCGGTATTCACTTTGTATTTCATCCAGGTTAATTGCTTAAACCCTTCTTCTTTTGCCAGTTTCCCACCAGCATCAAGCCATACCTTGAGTAACCAGTATGCTTCCGCCTTAATATTTTTGTATTTTGTTGTATCTTGTGGCCTCTCTCCAACAGATACACCATTAACCGAAATTTCGAGTTCCCTTAATCGATCAGAAACACCTCTACCAATACCAATATCATCAATGAAGACATCTTCAGCTCTAAGATTAGGATGCTCTCTTAATATTCTTTGCACCTCAGAAACATTGCTCATTGTATCGTTTGACTTGTTTTTTGATTCTATCCATGCCGCATCTTGATTTCGGAGCACATAGACGTTGTAATCCCCACCACCGCCAATATCTACGCCTAGCTTTAGCTTACCATCGCCTTCAGTAATATCAGTCGTAAAGGAGCCTTCTAGCTTCTCGTGGGTAATAAGATTTCTATAGCCTCTCTCATCAAGCATATCCTCATCAGGGAACTTACATTCATAAAAAATGTCAAAAAAAGCTTCCTGGCGCATCTCATCTATAAACTCTTCTGAATACCGACCTTCTTCTAAAGCTATCTTGTAATCAATAAAGATCTTGTTATACCTGTCATCATGCCAAGTTCTATAGAAATGGTTGCGATAAAAGGGATTTCCGATCTCAAGAAGAAAAGTGTCCTGGTATTTATAGCCTCCAAGCATTCTTTTTACTGTTGCATACAGAGGATCATCAATTAATGAACTTTCATCTAAAATAATCCTGTTTCCTCCAAATCCCATAGCAGCCTCAATACTTCTTTTCTGGTTTCTGGCATCAAGAGTTAGGACCATCACGCCTCCACCGCCTTTATAAGTTAAGTGGGTTCTCGATCGCTCTCTTCTTAATCGGTCAAGCGTAGTATTGTTATCAAGCTCAAGCCTTTCAGTAAAAATAGGATCATCAAAAGAGTGATCTATGATATATCCCATGATGATTTGAGCTTTCTTTTCTGTTGGAGCTAAAATCGTAAATCTCTCACCCATAATAGAAGCGCAGGGCAGGACTCCAAGACCAACAGTTAGTGATTTTCCATACTGCGTGGGGGCGATAATCTGGTTACGAGGATGCTCAATATCTACAATAAGATCAAATATCTTCCTTTGATTTGGAGACAGATCCATTTTCTGGTTTCCTATTTTGAACAGTTTTTCGAGACTTGTGTTTTTCATTTCTTCTCATTTTTATTAACTCTCTGAGCAATATAGTTCCTTCACTTTCATCATCACTTATAATCTTTTGAACGTTAAAACCAACCATTTTAAGGAGCGCGACTGCTGCCTTCCAGTTTTTCTTAGCAACTTCTGCTTTAAGGACCACAATTGCATCCGCAACACCTTGTCTAAGATGAAACTCAGCTTCTGAAAACTCCTCAAGAGCTTCTTTAATAAGCTGGTCTCGTCTCCATTCAAAAGCGTCATGATACTGCCCTCCGGTCATGAACCATGTCCGGATTGTCTGCTCTTCCTTTTTGGTTACACTTTCTAGTCTTTTGTATTTCCATCCTTCAAGTTTTAAATCAACAATCTGTTTTCCAAATGTATCGAGTTGGTCATAAGGATTAAGATCATCTAATTTTTTGTTTTGTTGATTCTGTTGATTTTGTTGATTTTTCATACATATGAATTATATGTTCCTTAGCCACTGGTAATATACATTTTGGGCTACCTGAGCCATCATAAGAGGCGGTACAGACATTCCGACAATATAGGGAACATCCATACCTAGAAAGTTATAATCAAGTGGGAAAGAAGAAGCTAAACAGTATTCTTCCTTATTTAATAGTCGTGGCTCGGTAAAGAGCATATTCTTGTCAGCTGCAATAATGGTCCTGAGAACTTTATGTTCATAGATAAAGCGGTGAGTATAAAAAGATCGTTTTTTATACATTCGTTCGTAAGGATCACTCATAGCCAAATCTCCACGCTGCCTTCTCTTCCAAAGCTCCATAAGTTTTCCTCTCAAACGCTTTGCGCCGACTCCATCTGTTTTAATTTCTTTAAAAGGTATCGATGGTTCTTTAAAATCTAGTTTCAACCCTGGTAAAGTTAAATCTTTTCTACTTCCAATAAAGAATACTCGTTCCCGCGATTGCGGCACTCCCATACTTGCAGCGTTAAGAAGAAATAATTGCATGTCATATCCTGCTTGAGAGAATTTAGTAAAAATCTCAAGAGTATATCCTTTAGCGTTGCCAAGAAGTAACCCTTTGACATTTTCAGCAATGATTACTTTTGGCTGAAGCTTCTTTGCTAAATCTATAAATTCGAAAAATAAATCGTCTAATGTCTGTTCTGCTTGTCCCTCTCGAAACTTCTTTTCCTTACCCCAAGCATCCTCCCTTTGACCGGCGATACTAAAAACAGAGCAGGGTGGGGAACCATCTAATACATCCAGGTTATAAAATTCTTCTGGTAAATCGGTCCTATTCTTGAATGTTCTAATATCTTCTAAAAACTTATATTTGGGGTGATGGTTTGCATCATAAAGGCGCATCATCTCCGGATCTATTTCATTACAGCCAATCACATCAAAACCGGCTAACTTATAGCCCATTGAAGAACCACCGCCACAAGCGAAAGTTGTAAGAACCGTCGATTTATGATGGTCAATACCTTCCGCCGGATAACCGGCTGAAAGATTCCATCTGTAAGGAAATTTATGCTTGTTCATACTTAAACTTAAAGCCACACTTCGGGCACTCTGCATTTAAATCTTTTTCTAATCCATCTGTATTTACTTCCTTATTTTTCTGGTCAAAGCTTTCTGTTGGATTATTCATAAGGTCTGCAATAAGTGTTGGCTCAAGTAAATCGACTGCATAATCGTTCCAATCCAGATCAAAGTCGGGCAGTAGTTTTTCTAGTAATCCCTCGTCATAGAATCCAGCTCTATCGTTATCTGAAAAAGAGTACTCAAGCATTTGGTTGTCATCTGTTGGTTTAACAATTGATACCCACACTTTCTCAATTCCTAATTCTTTAAGCGCTTTGTATCTCATGTTCCCACCCAAAATAATTCCTTCAGGAGTAACAATAAGAGGCTTGTACTGTCCAAGTTTTTTGATCTGTTTTTTTAATCGCTCCATTCCCTCCTCAGTAATATTCCGAGGGTTGCGATCATATTCTTTTAATGTGTTTATATCGATTAATTTAATTTCCATATATTTCTTGCTGAAATTCAGTTATCCACCTCCTTAATCTGCTAAGTTCTGGTCTAGTATAATCAGCTAAAACCGAATGGTTATACCATTTCATAAAAATAGATCTGGGTTTTGCTCCCGGATTAAATAGGAAGTAGAGATAAACAACATTTTTTATTAATTCCATATCGCCTTTCATTACTACATCTTTAATTTGCCTTTTAACTTCAACCGGCTTCTCATTCTGAGTACTATCTGATGAACCGCCTGAAGAGAAACGTCTAGTTTTTCCGCCGTTTCCCTTCTTGTGTATCCTTCCGTTAATAATTCTGCTACTGATCTTTGTCGTTTTGTTAAACATTTAAAAAGCCAATCATTTTGAATAAAACTTGCTGCATTCTCTGCTTGAAATCCACCATCTCCTAATTCCCATCCCGATTCTTCTAAAGCGTCAATAGAGACATGCTGAACATAGACTTTAATAGTTTGCATTCGCATAGGCTTAATTTTTCCTCCCACATTTAGAACAAAAAGCTTTTTTCCAGCTATAAACTTCTATATCGGCTCCGCAGCATGTTGACTTATCTTGTAAAAACCTGATGATCTCAATTAAAAATTTCATAATCGTTTTATATCGAAATTCTCTTTTAATCCGTTTTCGTAGATGTAAAAGAAATATTTAATTTTCTCTTCGCTTGATAACTGGTTTGGATAGTCCACAAGGTAAGAATATGCTTGATCTAAGTTCTTGCTCTTACGCCCTAAACTCGCTTGTTTGAACACTTTTAACCATCGCCCTTTTAAATCTTCGCTGAGTTTTATTTGCAGCTTATCCGCATAGCGAAAAGCTTTATCTTGCCATTGGGTTGTTATTCCGTTGCTCTTAGGTGGAGGAAAGCTGTATCGGTCTTTTAAAACTGCTCCAATCGAGTTTAAAGATTTTTTAATTTCTGGGCTTTTGCCAGTAATTAATTTATTTTCTTTTTCTTCTTCTACTTCTTCGTCTAATTCTGTTTCTTCTTTCTTACTTCTTGCTCCCGAGTCAGTCCCGATTGATTCGGGATTTGAACCTGAGTTACTCCCGTTTGAATCCTTTTTCTCTCCGGACATACTCCTTTTTACTTTTTCAATAAATTCATCGCAGCGATCTAGTACTTTTGGACAGAAAAATCTCTCCTTTCTTTTTTCAATAAGTTTCAAAGAAATGCAGGTTTGTAATATTTCTTCTAAGAGGTTTCCATCAACACAAAACTTTTTCGCGAGATATTCCATTGAGTAGACATCCGGCAGATAACCCCAGTCATCAACGTTCTCTTTATCAACTGCAGAGGCAATCAGCTCTACTAACTGGAAATAGACACCATAACCGGCTACTCCATGCTTTTCTTTCAGCATTTCTATTTTGGGATTCGAAAATGTATTGGTATCGTGTTTAAACCATTTCATATAAGTAACCTCTGTTGAGTAGGAACTAAACTTTCCCGCATAACTTCTTTGGTGACAGTGACCGCAACATTACCTTTATAGATATACTCGACTTCCTCTTTTCCCCATTTCTCAAGATCTATAACAGGTAAATCTTTTGGATCTTCTTTAAAATCTGTCTGATGTGCTTTCCAATTTTTCAGGGGCAATACATATTGGCTATGTCCGCCAAATGCAACGAGAATTCCTTTTGTTTTAAATACCGAAGGCTTTGTAAGATAAATAGTATTTCGCTCTACATATCTATAGATAATTGTGAGGTTTCTTATTTTTAATTCTGAAAACTTATCAAGAAGCCTCTTAGCGATGGCATAACCATTAAATTTTCTAAAAAGCTTTGCGTCATCGATATTTGCAATGTAGTAATATTTTTTGCCGACCCCGTAGAACTTACCTTGTCGGTAAGGTTTCTTGTTGTACCAAATTGATAAAACAGCATTCTTGGGCATAGGACAGATATTTACTTTTTAATTTTTATTTAAATCCTCTAGCCGCCTTCCACTCAGTCGGTAGGAAGACAGCTGCAAGACTCAAACTGCGTTTGGACAACCCTTCTTGTGATACTTATTGGTTGTTCCACAATACTGACACTTGCCAGAAACAGGGGAGATTTCAGCCTGCTCTTGTGGGGCAGGATGATTTACGACTGTTTCTGTTTTTGCTATTGGTTCCGGCTCTACTCCTTTTTCAGCCCAGTTTTTAACGGTTTTTCCTGTTTCTGTTGTAATCAGAAATTCAGGCTTATCCATAAAAAGACCGGTTCTGTCTTTGGAAGTATTAGCCAAGTGATTTTGACCAACATCAAACGAAAGCGTCAGCTCGTACTCAAACCCTTCTCTGGTTATTTCCTTGAGTCCTTTCTTTTCAACCTTCAATCGCCCGTTTGTATCCTGAGTCATTGCATAGTCCTGTTTCTTGCGAACAGTTGTTATGACATGAGCTGTTGATTGAAGAATTGACTGAATGAACTTTTGGTGTCGTGGGGTTACTTTTCCCCAATCTTGATAGCGACCACCAAGCTTATCGACAATCTCTAAACACCCTCCTTCGCCATCCCATTCATGAGTAATAGAGTCAACAATAATGACTTCCATTCCTGCATCTTCGGCTGTTTTAATTGCCTCGATATAGCGTTCCGGAGCAAAGGGAGCTTTTAGAGTAATGACGTTATATTCTCCAAGACCATCGTATAAATCTGCTGATCCGTTTTCGGTATCAATCACGCAGATTTTGTCCCAAGACGTCATGCCACTTGCCAAAAGAAGCGCAGAATAAGTTTTTCCAGAACCTGAAGTTCCGGCGATCCCTATTCTTAGTTTGCTTTTACTTTTTTGTGCTTTTCTGAGTTCCATATATTTTTTTCACCTCCTTTCAAAATTTAATTTTTAATCCCACCATAAACGGACTAAATATTTTCCATCTATGGCTTTCCAGTTAAATTCGTCGGCACTAAGCTCAACTGCCATTGCTCCAATAGCTAGTGCGACTTGCGCTTCAGTTGGTCCAGGTAAAATTGAAATGACCAATGTGTCCAGATCATTTTTGTAACCATAAGACCTTCCCTCATCTATATCGACAATTTCAAAATAAGGATTTAAATTGTGCTTATAGAGATACTGTTTTAGAGCAGCAACACCAGGACAATTGTTAAATTCCTCTAGTTTTATTTCACTCGGTTGCATATTTTTCTCCTTTCTCATCAAACTTGGTAACTTTTACATCGGCATTTAATAATTCGCTCCAATACTGAACTAAGCCGCATTCCTCTTTGCTCTCTGTTCCTTCAAATTCCTGAGCGAGCAAAGAAAGTCTGCATGATAAACAAACGTACTCGTTTGTTTCTTTCCAGAGCTTCACTGCTTTCTTTTCCCCACAATAGACACAATAATTACTCGTCATCTTTAACTACGCTCCTTTCTTCGGGATCTAATCTTTGACAATCCCAGCAAAGTACTACTCCTAATTTTTCTTTTGAAAACTTTGCGACTTTCATACTGACGGTTTTTAAACAGCCCTTATTTCTGCACCAATCCCTCTCAGGTGTTGGCATATAAGAAGCGAGTCCGGACATATTTGATCTTGGTTTTGAAAATCTGCGTCGTATCATAGTTAGTTCAATATCTCCTCCGAGAAATTTGTAACAATAAAAGCCCAATTCTGATTACATTCAGTCGTTGGGCAGTAAATAGATCCGATGGCGTGGTTGGCTGCTAACTTGTAATGTTGGGACAGGAGCTTTCCCTCGTACTCTATAGAGTCATATAATGCCGGAAATGACATCAGTTTTCCGCCTCCAAGCCCAAAAGGATTATTTGATCCTTCAGGCATTCTTTTTCCGAAATTTGACTCAATTCCTGAGATTGCAGGCATTAATGTCCAATCCAAACCATATTTATCTGCAGTCTCAATAAAGTACTTAGAATACGAAGCAAGAGGAGAATCTTTTTTAGTCAAAAAGTCTTCGAGAAGAGCAATTCTTTTATCTTCTTCAACAATAATTACAGGAGTAGCCGAAGCTGAAGCAGTTTCTTGAGCGTGTACAGCTTCTACTTTTACATTAGAAACTGAGCTAACAATCTCTCCTTTGTGATTAAAGAGAAAAGCAATAATAAGAAGAATTGCTAAAAATAGGAGTATTGGATAGATTTTTCTCATAAAAGCTCTCCTTTTCAGTCTTTTGACTCTGGAACTTACAAATGGTTGGGGTTGAGCAAAGTCGGTCATAGTTTTGCCTCCTTCTTTTCTTCCCTTTTGATAATCTTGAAGATTGCAGGTTGAGTGATCTGATACTCAAATGAGAGGGCATAAGTAGATTTACCTTGCTTATGCTTTTTGTAGATTTCTTGATTTCGATCAGTTTTTTGTTTGCTCATACGCTTGACGGTTATTAACCTTATCCGTTAATATGTAACCGTACTTTGAAAGCCAAGAAAAAAGCGCCTCGTGGGCGCTTCTCTTGTTTAGCTGTATGAGCTATTTAGCTTTAATTTTTCTGTCTTAGAAATGCGGGGATTTTTAAGTCATCTCCCGGTTTAGCTTCAATTTATTCTAATAAGCACCTTTTAATAAAAGCTATTCCTATTTGTCCTGGAATGAATTTAACAATAGTATGTTGAAAAATCAACAGTCAGTTGGTATAAATGGTATTATCTACTTATGATGAAGTATGGCTTGTGAAATTTTGCGTCAAAAAGAAAGTCGATTTCCATTTGAAACCGAAAAATGGTTTCATTCAACTCAAATAGCAGAGAATGTCTGGGCAATAAGAGAGCCACATCATGACCAAGATGTTGTATCTTACTTAATACATGGAAACGCTCAGGACATTCTTGTAGATTCAGGAATGGGGCTAGCTGATATACGCGCCACAATACCGCTCCTCAAACGTAACCAAAATAGGAAATTAACAACTTTAATTACACATACTCACTGGGACCATATCGGGGGTGCATCTGACCTTCCAAACGTGAGAGTAAATGATGAACCCTCCGAAGTATCAAGATTATCTTTAGGATGGAAACCTGGAGAAATGCCTGGATTAAGCTCGGAGTATTTTATTGATATCGATATTCCCACTTCTTACACAGCAGAAAATTTCGAGGTTCCAGGAATATTGGAATTCCAGGTTTTTCATGATGGAGATGTAATTGACTTAGGTAATGATAAATTAAGAGTCATAAGCACTCCTGGCCACACGCCGGGCAGTTCTAGTTTTTACCTTGAAAAAGCGGGCTATTTATTTACCGGCGATACACTATATGTGGGACCACTCTACCTACACATGAAAGAGTCGGACTATGAAAAGTTTTTACCTTCAGTTCACAAATTAGCTGCGTCTATTGGACATTTAAAATTAGTATTTCCTGCACATAATGACACTTCATTGTCTGCAAAAAAATTCTATGAGTTAGTTGATCTTATAAATGGAGCAAGAGAACCCGATTTTAACAGAAGTGGAACGGACGAATTTAACAAGTATAATCAAGTAGGATGGAATATGAAAGATATGGGTGAAAACAGAACCTTTTCCATTTTGCTTCCAGCTACTATCTGAAACAACTTTTATTTGAATACAATATTGGCATAGATGAAAAATAGTACTCAATTCCTCTGTCTTAGAAATGCGGGGATGTCCCATTCGTCTTCGGTGTTTTTTTTGTCTTTTTGATCGTCTTGTTGTGGCTGCTGCATTTGTGGTGCAGATGGCGGGACGATGTTTATGTCTGTTGGGGATGTTGCTTGTTGTATTTCTTCTTCTTTTTCGTTGTTGATCACAAACTGCTGCAGGCGCTGTTTGGCTTGATCAAAACCTGTTGCTACGATGGTGATGCGGATTTGGTCGTGCATGGTTTCATCGATGGTCGCACCAAAGATGATGTTGGCATCTGGATCTGCTGCACTGGTAATGATCTTGGCTGCTTCATCAACTTCTGTCATCGTAAGGTCTGCACCACCGACAATGTTAAAAAGCACTCCTCTTGCACCGTCCATACTGATTTCAAGTAGTGGACTGGAAACTGCTGATCTGGCAGCTGTCTGGGCTCGATTTTCGCCGACCCCTGAGCCAATACCCATAAGAGCGGATCCTGCATTTGACATGATCGCGCGAACATCGGCGAAATCGACATTGATAAGACCTGGTTGGGTAATGATTTCTGAAATTCCCTGAACGCCCTGGGTGAGGATTGAATCTGCAACTTTAAATGCATCAAGCAGGGATAATTTGCGGTCAACGACATCAAGAATTCTCTGATTTGGGATTACAATAAGTGTATCTACTTTATCTTTGAGGTTTTCGATTCCTTCTTCAGCTGCGACCATTCGCCTTGTACCTTCAAAAGTGAAAGGTTTGGTAACAACAGCAACAGTGAGTGCACCGACGTCCTTGGCTATTTTAGCGACAACTGGAGTGGCTCCAGTTCCGGTTCCGCCGCCCATACCAGCTGTTAAGAAAACCATGTCAGAACCTTCAAGCATATGTTTGATTTTTTCTTCTGATTCCTCGGCTGCTTGTTTACCGATTTCAGGATCGCCACCGCTTCCAAGTCCTTTTGTATGAGTCTCACCTATTTGAACTTTTGTTTCAGCTTTATTGAGAAGCAGTGCCTGCGCATCGGTATTTATGGAGACAAAATCAACACCACCAATTGAACCATGAGAAATCATAGAACCAATCGCATTACTACCTCCACCACCGATACCAATGACTCGGATTTTTGCGAAATTTGTAGATTGAGGACGAATTAACATAGTTTAGGTACTTGGACAAATCCTACCAGAAGTACTTAGAGAATGCAAGGGAGATATTTAAGGGATAAATGTTTTGATGAGGTTGAGGACTTTTTTGACGAGTTTTGATCCGCCGCCCATGCCTTTGGGCATGTTGAATCGTGATGATGATGCGCTTCGGGAGATGCCGTTTGCAAGTCCATAGTGAATAAGGCCGATCGCAGTTGAAAATGCAGGGTGCTGCACTTCATCAATAATTCCTTTTACATCATGAGGCATGCCAATTCTGACAGGCATAGCAAGTGTTCTGCGAGAAGCATCCTTAAGACCAACGGTGAGCGATCCTCCACCTGTAAAGACAACGCCAGCTGGACATTGGCCTGCAAAACCACTCTTTTTAATTTCCAGACCGATCATCGTGCAGATTTCATTCAGACGGGGCTTGATGATGCCATCAACGAGCGTCTTTTGTGAAACTTTTTTAATTTCTTCAGGAAGATTAAGTGGCGATAAATCTACTTCATCACTTGGTTTTTTCTCTTCTCCTTCAATAGGAACCAACCGTTTGCCTGCATCTTGTGAGAAGAATAATTTTATCTTTTCGGCACTTTCAAGGGAAATACGAAGACCAATTGCTAAATCATTGGTGACATGACGTGCGCCGATTGCAAGAACTGAAGAATAAGCAACTGACCCTTCGGTGTAAATAGAAATATCAGTTGTCCCAGCACCGATGTCGACCAAAATAACACCAAGTTCCTTTTCAGTATCTGAAAGCACGGCAAGTGAACTTGCGTAGCCGCTAAATGAGAAACTGTCGACATCAACTCCAACTTCAGAAAACGCTTTCTCAAGATTTCTGACTGAGACACTATTGGCGGTAATGATATGAGTATCGACTTCAAGACGCGTTCCAGACATTCCAACCGGATCTTTGATACCTTCCTGACCGTCGACAATGTAATTACGAGGGAGTACATGAATAATCTCACGTGTTGATGGCAATGAAATAGCTTTTGCGGCATCAATAACCCGAGCAAGGTCACTTGAACTAATCTCTCCCTGAGGTGTAGATACAGCGACGACACCGCGTGAGTTTTGACATTCTATTTGGCTGCCGCCAATTGAAACGATAACATGAGATGCAGAAAAACCCGCCATACGTTCGGCGGATTCAAGTGATGCATTGATTGCACCAACTGATTCTTCAATGTCTACTACCTGTCCTTTACGAATTCCAGCGGACTTGACTTCGGAGACACCGAGGACGTTTATTATATTTTCAGTTACTTTCGCAATGACAGTTACAACTTTATAAGTTCCTACATCTATTGCGACTAGTATTTTCCCTTCATTACTCATATTTCCCCTTGGTATCCACGCAAAAAACTTTGCGTCTTCACGCCTTTATGTTGCAATTTCACTCCTTAAAAACAATTATTGGCTTATCAAACTGCAGATCCAGCTTCCGAAATTGCCTACCTTCCATTGTAAGCCGTGCAAGGATAAATTGTAAAGAGGAGATTTGCATTATTATATCTTTTTTTGCAGATAAAGTCACTTCAGACCCATTTTCTAACTCAATTATATAAAGAGAATCGGTATTTTCTACAGTAGAATAACTAATCGATTTTTCTTTAAGAAGCGATTTGATCTCCCGGACATGTTCATCCTCGTGCAAACCATTTGCTAATGCCTTAAAAACAGGCACTGGGCTAATAAGAACTGGAGACTGTGATTGAAGAACAAGAATACATGCAATACCTGATGCAAAAAGTAAACTTGTTGCGACTATCATACTATAAAACACAATAAGTCTCCGTTTGTTATTACGCTTAAGCTTATTAATGTTAGTTAATCGTTTGGTCATAGACTTGGTTAACAACGGCAATGATTTGTTCCGCAGCGTCTTTTTTGACAAGAGATTTCGCTTCTAATCCATGTTGTTTATAAATAGTGAGATTTTGAATCATTGTTTCGATACGTGTCTGCAAGAAAATAGCATCGATCGTAAGCTGATCAACAACTTCTGCCATACCTAATTCTTTCACAAATGCCGCATTCGTTTGTTGTTCATTATGCTGACCATACGGAAGAGGTATAAACAGGGCTGGCTTTCCAAGAAAAAGAAGCTCAGTTACCGTGTTAATCCCCGACCTTGCGACAACGAGATCAGCCTCAGTTAAAATATCTGCTACCTTTTCGGTCTCAATAAATTTATGTAGCACGTAGCGATTTTGCAAAGCTTCAGGTAAAGTTTCACGAAGCTGACTCAATCTATCGAAATCTTTGTACTCCTGTGAATCACCTGTTTGATGAATTATTTTATATTTTTGTAATAAACGCTCAATACAACCTTCAAGCAGCATGTTAATCCCATGGGCACCTGCGCTTCCACCAGTCACATAAATCACTGGTGTTTTTTTATTTGAAATTGCAAGCGTTCCTTTGGGAAGATTCTGTAAAACTTTTTTTATCATCGCGTGGGCGGGATGAGGTGGTTTAAAAGATTGAGCAGCAAGAAATTCTTTTCGTAGCGGATTGCCTGTCAAAATAGTTTTTTCTTGAGGGAAAAATTTTGAAGAATCAGGCCATGATATACAAATCTTTGCCGCAAACTTGGCTGCAAATTTATTGGCAAGGCCTGCATGGTGTGTTTGTTCATGAAGCACAATTGGTATACGCTGCAACGCAGCAGCAGAAATAATAGGAAACGAAACGTAACCACCAAAGGAGAGAACGATATCAGGCTTGAATTGAGAAAGCAGTTGACCAGATTCTAAAAGCCCTCCGGGTATTTTTAAAAGTGATGCAATTGTCTGTGTAGAAAGTTTACGCTGCAGCCTTCCTGTTGAAATGCTAGTAAACGGAATGCCGAGATTTTGACATGTTTGATATTCAAGAGAGAGAGCAGTTTCACCTTCAAACGCATATTTGCGTCCAACTACCAATATTTCCCAATGCTTTGGCAGTTGTTGTATGACAGCCAATGCAGCAACAAAATGACCTCCTCCTCCCACAACGATGAGCAGTTTCATATACTTAGTATATCACTAAAACTGCAGGTTATCTCTTCCTTTTATGCTTTTTTATAATCTTTTTCAGGGAAAAACCTGCCGTGGCTAATTCATGATGAGAGCTTTGTCTATAAATATTGAGAAGAATACCCATTGAAGCAAGATCAACAACGAGAGCTGATCCTCCGTATGAGACAAATGGAAGAGGTACACCGGTGAGAGGAACAAGTGCTGACATAGCAGCAAGATTGATAACCGCCTGAATTCCAATAAACGAGACAATCCCTCCTGCTAGAAGTTTTCCAAATGCATCTTTGGCACGGGAAGCAATGAAAAAACCTCTCCAGATAAGAAGCGTATAAACGCCTATCAAAATACAAGAACCTATAAATCCAAATTCTTCAGCAAATATCGGGAAAATTGAATCAGTTACATTTTCTGGTAAATATGCATATTTTTGTATGGAATTTCCAATACCCAAACCAACGACTCCTCCAGAACCAAGCGCAATAAGAATTTGTTTGACATGATAAGACACGCCATCAAAAGAAGAACCATTCAAATTAAGAAAACTCGTCAGACGTGAAAGTCTATATGGTTCAAGGATGATATAAATATAACCAATGAGCGCGACAACAGGTGCACCTAGAAAGAAATATAAAATATTACCCCCGGAAAGATAATAAATAGTAACAGCTTCAAATAAAATAATTGACGCAGTTCCCATATCAGGTTGCATCATAACCAACAACATTACGGCTCCTAACAATAAAAGAAATGCCATTACTCTTCCTTTTTCTTTATGAGAAAACCATGCAGCCAAATAAACTGCGAGTGACAATTTCACAAATTCAGCTGGCTGAAGTGTTCCAAAACCCAAATTAATCCACCGATTCGCTCCTTTGGCCCCAGCACCAATACCTGGCACAAACACCAACAATAACAACACCAAAGCAATAATTAATGCAGGTAAAGCAAGTAAATACCATTTGTGGTAGTCAATCCTGTACGTGATAAAGAGCATTGTAAAACCGAGAATTGCCCACAAAGATTGGTCTTTTATAAATTGATACTTATCACCGTAGACATTAAAGGCCAGAACAGAAGAAGCGTCATACACCATAAAGAGGCCAAAAAGCGTTAATAAAACAATTGTAAAAAAAAGGACGATATCAAATCGTTTCATAGGACAGTACTCTTATGCGACTTACACGAAAGCTATAAAAATTCCAACAATTGCGAGGAAGAAACCAATAATCCATGCACGCATAACAATTTTTGGTTCTTCCCAACCTTTTTTTTGTAAATATAAATGGAAAGGCGCTGCTGGAAGCAATTTTCTACCTAAGAAACGTTTACTAAGAAGCTGAATAAGTGACGAAGCAATCTCCACAACAAAGAATCCTCCAATGATAACCAGTGCCAATGCTTTACCTGTTAATAAACCCGTAACTGCAAGTGCAGCACCCAAGGCTAATGAACCAACATCCCCAAGCCACAAACGTGCTTTATAAATATTGAAATACAAAAATGCAGCGATACTTCCCATTAGAATTGCAAGAAAAATACCAAGCGCCTGATCAAGTTGTGCTGAATTAATAACGAGAAAGGCACTCAAACAAATAAGAAGAAGCCCGGTTGCCAAACCGTCTAGTCCGTCAGTTATATTAAATGCATTCACAAATGACACAATAACGAATGCTGCAAATGGAATGAAAAGAGCACCTATATTTAGGGTCCCTAAACCGTGAATGAAAATAAATGAATATTGCAACTGAACATAAAAAACGGTAGCAATTATGATAGCCAGAATCCATTGGATGATGAATTTATGATAGAAACGTAAACCCCAGAAGCCGCTTTTATTGCCTGTGAGTTTTTTAAAATCATCGTAAAATCCAAGCATGCCGTAGCTAATAAACGAGAAAAATATGACAAAGATTTCCCAAGGCTTTACTTTGACATTTAAAATACCATATGCCCAGAATGACCAAATAGTGACAATGAGAATAATAAGCAAACCTCCACCAAATGGTGTTCCAACTTTCCAAGAATTAAATTTATCAAACATTGGAGTTCTATTGTTAAACATGTCCTTTGTGACTTGTTTAGAGCGGCGCAGTTTTACTTTGTAAAGAAAATCAATAAAGGGGACGAGCAGAATGGCAGTTATGATGAAAGACGAAATAGATAATCCAAGTAATTGTTCCATGGCTTGAATTATACCCCATTTGCTTCATGCGTGCAAAACATGAGTTTTATTTTAGTTGACCCACAGCTTTTTTAATTTCATTTTCACTCATGCCTAAATGATAGCCAATGTAAATCGCTGGTAGAACATATTCAACATTTAAGCCTGCTCGCAAAGAAATATTTTGAAAAGACGTGTCTCGAAACTGAATGTTAAAGGTGACTTTTTTTGCTTTCTGCGTAATTTGAAATGCTTTTATATCGGGATTAGGAACAAAATGTTTTGAGAGCTCAGTTGAATAGATCACCTTTTGCTTTTTACTTGCTTTATAAAGCTGAGCTGTATATTTATTATTTCCATTAAAAACACAAAAACCTTTTTTTGGAAGAGATTCAACGAGTTCAAAATTCGTTTTGGTTATATTCTCCTGCGTTTTAAACAAATTTTTGTATTGGTTATTTATACCTGTTAGTACCCCAATTGTGGGTCGAACATATCGACAAAGGGCAGCTATTTCTCCTTTTTTGTATGCACTCATTTCTGTTACAAAAACCTCTGTATCACTTTCTAAATGTTTGAGTATTGTCGAAGAAATACCAACAAGCGTATTATCTGAACCATGAGTTTTCATCACTTTGAATTTCAAACTTAATACTTGGGCAATAATATCTTTGACAATACTTTTACCATAACTGCCTGTCACACCGATGATTAATAGATCAGGATTATTACGTAATTTTTTTAAAGCCTGTTCAGTTCTCCAATCACCAAATACCTCTGAAGGTACTGACAAAACGAGGACAAAGAATCCAATAATAAAGGGCACCAATGAATCAATGAAAAGAAGCCAAAAGAAGCTATCCATGAGTTGTAAAATATAAATTACAACAATTGTTAACCCTGAGAGGCAAATAATAAGTAGCGCAGAAAAATCAAGTCTTGGTTTCTTTAAACGGTTATTATATATTTCTTTACCGATAAACAGCATCTTCAACGCAAAAAATGCTGCAACGGTAATGTGATAATAGAGCAAATACGAATCGTAGAAAATAAAGATTCCATAAGAAAGTAATAACATTACCGTCATGACTCCCAATACTGGAGAAAAACCGGTAATTCGGGGTTTCCTTTTTCTCAGATCAGCCAGAAATCTATCCGCACGATATTCATTGTGTTGCCACAACCATAACCAAAAAAGGATATCTCTAATTGCCCAGAGGAAGAATAAACTGCTTGTTAAAATAAAAAGTAATCCCATATGTCATATAATTACTCCTTTGCAATAAGGGGCACTATCTCATGGAGTGATAGTACCGTCGCATCCGGATTAAATCCTGTGATTGGTTTTTGATTAAGGGCGTAAATTCCTCGCTTTACCCAAATCGTAAAGACATTCGGTTCTATTGATTTTGCAAGATGTAAAACAGATAATTTGTCATCAACAAAATATAACGATCCTTTTGGATCATATTTTTTCAACAAATTTTCTATTTCGTCGTTCTTCTTCTCAAAAATATGAATATGCTCTTCGAGAAAATATTTTTCAATATTGGTCTCACGCATTTTCTTTTTTTGAAATGCAATATCTCCTTCAGAAAAAATACCAAAATCTGCAACTTCTTTCAACTGAGAAAAAGTTTCTAAAACTTCTTTATAAAGTTCAAATTTTGCGAGGTTACTCTTTTTTAAAACATCTGTATCAAGGATAGTATAATCAATATCAAATAAAACTATTTTTTTATTCCTGCTCATAAGAAAAGTTCAGTCTGTAAACGTTCGTATCATGAATCTCAAAGCCGAGTTTATTATAAAGTGCATTACCAGCTTCCCGGGTTTTTTTGGAAGTAAATTGTACGTATGCAACTTTTTGTTCTTTTGCAAATGCAACAGCTTTTTCTAATAAAAGTTTTCCTAGCCCCATCTGGCGGAATGATTCATCAACAACGATATCTTCAATGTAAGCTTTTTTAGCATAAGGTATACGATAAACGATTACAGTAACCATGCCAACAATGTTATTCTTGTTTTTTGCTACAAACAGATGATTACACGAAGCGTTAATCATAGCTTCAAAATCTTTATTACTAATTTCTTTATAATTACTTCCTAGTTGCGCGACTAAGCCTCTTATTATTTCGGCATTCTCGGGTGTAGCTTCTTCTAATTTTTCAATGATAAATTCACTATTTTCCATACTTAATGTGTAAACAATCTTTCTGCTTCAGATAATTCTTCTGGTGTATTAATCCCTCTCCACGGGATAAATCCTGCTTGCACGGTTTCAACTTTTTCCTTATTTTGTAGTGCAATATCAATAAGACTCGTTAAATAATATTCCCCTGTAACAGGACTCTTTTCAATCTTAGACAAATATTTTTTGAGAAAAGTAATATTAAAGATATAACATGCTGGATTAATTTCAGAAATCATCCTGATTTCATCAGTTGCGTCTTTTTCTTCAACTACTGAAACAACATTACCATATTCGTCTCTCACAATTCTACCAAGTGCGTCAGGTTTTGCAACCTGAATTGTCAAAAACGTCATTGCTGCGCTGGTTGTAAAGTGCTTTTTCGAGAGTTGAGTAAACAAATCTTCGTTATAAAAATATGAATCATCGCCTTGGATGACGAGTATGTCTGTTATTTCATTTGGCACTTTTGAAAGCGCTGTTAGGACTGCGTGTCCTGTACCCAACTGTTCACTCTGTTCAGCAAAAACAACATTTGGATTTTTTATAATTTGTATAACTGATTCTTTCGCAAACCCGACGACAACAACGACCGTTTTTAAGTGCATGTTTTCTAAAACATCCAATACGTGGGAAATAATAGGTTTATTGTTTAAAAGCATTGCAACTTTATTAAGTTGCTTAGCCTGCATTCTTTTACCTTTGCCAGCAGCTAAAATAACTGCACCTAATGATCGCTCCATAGTTATTTATCAGAAACCCGTTTTACGGACGCACCAAGTTTGGTAAGGCGCGTTTCAAAAGCTTCATATCCGCGATCGAGTTTTTCAACACCAGTGATATGAGACGTTCCATCAGCAACAAGAGCTGCAATTGCGAGTGTCGCACCTGCTCGCAAATCCGATATTGCCACAAATGCACTATGTAACTTGGCAGGTCCTTTTATAGAAATCGCATGAAAGACTCCATCTTTTTTATCTTCAATATTAAAGTTATACACGGTCTCGGGATTTGCAACTTCGGGATTAAACATTTTAAATTTTGCTCCCATTTTTTCAAGTTCCTTTACATAACCGAAACGACTTTCAAAAACAGTTTCATGAACTATTGATGAACCAGTCGCTTGTGTCATAAGCATTGCCCAAGGTGCTTGCCAATCTGTCATAAAACCTGGATATGGTGATGTTGTTATATCTGTTGCCCGCAAAGGTTCTTTATAGTAAAAGCGTATGCCGTTTTCCTTAATTTCATACCCACCACCAACATTATCGAGTTCAGTTAAAAATTCTTCAAGCCCTTCTTTATGAGCTCCTTCAATAAAAACATCACCCTTTGTCGCTATCGCACCAATAGCAAATGTTACGATTTCATTTCTATCAGCGCCAATAGTAAATTCAGTTCCATGTAAGACATGTACACCTTCAATTTCAATTTTTCTTGGTTCAACGCGTTTAATTTTTGCACCCATGCCATTAAGCATTTCGATAAGTTCGTCAATTTCAGGCTCCTGAGCTGCGTTTTCAAGTGTTGTCTTCCCTTCTGCAAGTGATGCTGCAATAATAAGTGTTTCAGTCCCAGTATGTGTGTTCTTTTCAAATGTGTAGTTAACACCTTTTAATCTCCCTTTTGTTTTTGCGTGGAAAAACCCATCTTCACTTTTATAATCGATCTCTGCACCCATTTGTTTGAGACCTTCTATGGTTCGGTCGATAGGACGTGCGCCTATTCGGCATCCCCCTGGATTTGGAATGATCGCATAACCATTTCGTGCAAGAAGTGGAGCAATAAACATACTTGCAGTTCGGGTCTCCGCTGCTTCTTCAAGTGCAATTTTTGGGTCTTTAAAATTTTCTAAATGAATAACGACCGTATGATCAGTACGTTCAACAGTCCCGCCAAAGTCTTTTATGATATCCATCATGATGCGAAAATCAGAAAGCAATGGTGCATTATGAATTGTTACTTTTTCACCAGTTAAACACGCGGCAACTGCAGCTTTTAAAGCAACGTTTTTTGATCCTGAGACCTTTGTGGTTCCTTGCAGTTTGGCTCCCCCAGTAATGATTAATTTATCCATAGTAAAAGTGAAAACGATTTAGGCAAAAGTTAATTTGCTATGTATGGTATAGATATCTCCAGCACCCATAGTGACGACTATTGTGTCACTTCTGAACCTATTTTCGTTGATATATTGTACCACATCAGAAAGCGCAGGGGCATAGAAAACGTCTTTGTGATGTCTTTTCATTTCCTGCGCAAGACGTTGTGAAGAAACTGTTTCATCTACTTTTTCTCTTAGCGACGCATAGATATCGGTAATGATAACGGTATTTATGTCTGAAAAAGATTTTATGAATTCTTCAAACAACGTTTTTGTTCTTGAATAGGTATGCGGTTGAAAAACACAGATAATCTTTTTTACAGGATACTGTTTCCGTAATGCCTGAAGCGTCTTTTGAATTTCTGTTGGATGATGTGCATAATCATCATACACTTTTGCACCAGTTTGCAAATCGCCCATGAATTCAAGTCTTCGTCTTGATCCGCGAAAAGCAAGTAGTCCTTTTTTTATCTTTTCAATCGTGAGTCCCGTTTCAAGACTCATAATAATACCTGCTAAAGCATTGAGCGCATTATGTTCTCCAATAACTCGTATTGCAAATTCTCCCAACTGCACACCTTGTGACGTCACCCAAAAAAATGTCTGATCACCTGAAATATGAATCTTTTCTATTCTGTAATCATTCCCTGGGTGGAAACCGTAAGTAATAACACGCTTATTGGTCTCCTTTAATAATCTTCTGACTTCCGGATCATCACCACAGGCAATGAGTGCTCCTTTATCAGGGAGTTTCTCAACAAGTTTAATAAAGGTAGATCTAACATCATCAATTGTTGCATAAATATCAGGATGATCATGTTCAATATTGGTGATAACAACAAAGGAGGGGTAGTGCCACAAAAATCGTGCACGTTTATCATACTGAGGCTCAGTTGCATATTCATCTGCTTCGACTATAAAATGTCTGCCTTTCCCTAAATACCCAGGAGCACCTAATGACCCAACATCACCCGTACCAATAATATATGACGGATCAAGGCTGTTTTCTTTAAAGATTGTTGCAATCATTGCAGTTGTTGTTGTTTTTCCGTGTGTTCCAGCAACGGAGATCCCTGTAAATTGTCGATTAAGCAGATCCCCTTTCATAAACGCACCTGTTGCTTCTCCAGCTGACATAACAGGAATTTTTTTAAGTTTGGCTGTTGTTACCTCGATGTTATCAAACCCTCCATGTGCACCTGTCGTTATTACCAAGTCTGGATCAGTAATATGCTCCGATGCAAACCCGACGAGTGGAATAATATCAGCATTTTTTAACGCGGCGTCCGTTATAAACTCCTGACCAACATCTGAGCCACTGACAATAAATCCTGCTTCTTTTGCAATAAGTGCCAGCGGCATCATATTGGTGCCTTTTATTCCCACAAAATGTATTTTCATTTTCTTCATTCTCTTTGCTATGCAACTCTGCAGATTACACTGACAAATCTCTCTGTCTTGTCACCTCTCCGGTATGAATATCTTGTGTCTATGCTGCATTTGGTGCATTCATCAGCAACGGTTATATTCTCCTTTAGTATACCCTCTTTAAGAAGACAATGCATTGCGATTTTGCGCAAATCAAGCAGGTAATGGTCATTTTCTCGCTTTTCGTAAAATGCATTGTCAAACCATAAAAACTCGCTTGTAAATGATTCTATGACTTCTGGTCCTACTTCGTAACACTTTTTCTCTATCCCCGGACCTATGGTTACTTGTAGATTTTTGGGGTCACTGAAATATTCATTTTTGAATTTTTCAACAACATTGTGAAGAATATTTTGATGTAATCCTTTACTCCCAGCATGAGCTGCTCCTATGACACCTTTTACTCTATCGACAAATAGTATCGGCAAGCAATCAGCAGTGATAACACACAGTGAAAGATTCTTCTTTGTAGTTAAAAGCCCGTCAACGCCTTGGATTATTTCATGTGAGTTGTCACTAACAATAACACTCCTACCGCTATGAATTTGCTGCATAGTGACAATTTCTGAAGGTAAAGATTTCGCTTTGAGAAATTTTTTTATATTTTCTAGATCATTTGTTCCATCTTTAGACTTCATCGAGCCATCTGCTTTTGTAGAAAAAACAATGATACTTTTGGAGACAGATTCACTCATAGAAGTTTTCTGTTTCGTAATGCAACACGTGCATTTTCACTTTCATCCCAAGCTTCTTCACCTTTTCCATAATTTATTGATTTTTCATGGCCTTTTCCTGTCAGTAAAACTACATCTCCTTTTTGGGCAATACTAATTGCAAAATCTATTGCTTCCTTTCGATTTTCTACTGCAATAATATACCGCTTATTATTTTGCAATTTGAGATCTGCAATCTGAAATTGTTTCGCTTCTATGATTTCGAACTTCGTGTCTTTGATTCCTGATAGAATTTCTTTATTAATTTCCTCGACAGTTTCGTTTCTCGGATCCTCAGCTGTTAAGACAATGATATCCGCATATTCCGATGATATCTTTCCCATTTCTGGCCTTTTATACGCATCCCTTTTGCCTGCAGATCCAAAAACATGAATCATCTTGTTTTTTGTTAGTTTTTTCATCTCAGGAAGAATGACGGCAAATGAATTTGGAGTATGTGCGAAATCATTAATCACCATAAAATCCTTGTTATACACGATCTCTTGTCGTCCAACAGGTGGCTTAAACGACGCAAGGCCTTTTCTGATAAGTTCATCTGAAATGCCTGTATATTGCAAGGCAGCAATTGCAGCGAGGGAATTATATTGATTAAATTTACCGATAAGTTTAGTGGTAAATGGAAAATTGTGTGGATTAATTTTTGAATCATTTTTAAAACCATAGGTGACAATGTGCTTCTTTTTTAAATGCTTCATCATAGCCAGATACGATTTGTCATCTTTGTTAATAACAGCTATTTTTGCTTTTTTGAGAAGTTTTGCTTTTGCAGCGACATAGTTTTTGTACGTTTTATGGTAATCCAAGTGCTCATTTGATACATTTGTTAAAACACCGATACTGATAGGAATACCGTATGCACGATGCTGATCGAGCGCATGAGACGTTATTTCTAGAACAACAAATTGCACTCCAGCTTTTTTTGATTTCTTCATATATGATTGCAAATCAAATCTGCCAGGAGTTGTCACATGAAAGCCGATATCGCTTGTCTTATTATTGATTATTGCCCCGACTGAGGAAATAAGTGAGACTTTATACCCAGCTTGAGAAAGCACATGGTAGATAAGATTTGCAGTTGTCGTTTTACCGTCAGTACCGGTAACTCCAATTACTTTCATTCCGCGGGACGGAAATCCAAAAGCGATATTCGCACCAACCGCTTGTATGAGATGATAGATATTTTTAACAGATTGCCACATAAAATTACTTTAAATAATGGCGTAGTAACTCAAGAATTTTATCATAATATACATAATAAATATATCCTGTTACAACAAGCAAACCAGGGAAAATGATATACATTTCAATAAAACTACTTGTGGTGACACGAAAAGCTCTGATAGGAGGAATACCAATACTCCACGGAAAAGGTAATAGCCAAGGCACACCTTCTTTTGTAAACGTGTCCATCACAAGATGTGAGACAAACCCTATCATAAACGCCCACCATACAATATCTAAATCAATCTTTGGAAAGCTTGGCTGAAGAATTGTGAGGAGAATCTGAAAAAGCAGCCCAAAGAGTAGCATGCCCAAAATCGAATGTGAAAGAAATCTATGTCCCCCAAGAAGTCTGCCAAAAAACCTGCCAAAAATACGTCCGATGGGCAAGTTTCGCCAGAAAGGTGCAGTCGGTTGATCTATGTCAGGGGCAATTCCTCCAATCATATTTGCGCCAAGGGCAGCAATTGCTGTGCCCATCGTGATTTCAGGAAGTGGATGTGTCACCACAACAAAACTAAGTGCAGCAAAAGCAGCGAGATCATGGGTACGACCAGTCATATCATTTAGTATACAATAGAATAATGATAATTAGAAACGAAACAAATAAGACAGTTTTGTCCACCAATGCAATCAAAGCTACAACTTTTAAACATAAGTCATTCGGGCTTATTATTGCGAAAAAAGGTACAGCGATGATTTTTCAAACACGTTTTGGCATCCATACTTTTTTTATGAACTATCCGATTGATGTAGTGATTTTAAATAAACAAAACACAGTTGTTAGCATCAAAAAAAATCTTCTGCCAAATAAAATCTTTCTTTGGAATCCAAAATATGCAACGATCATTGAATTGCCTGAAGGTTCTCTCGCAGTATCCCAAACAGATCAGGGAAATAAACTTAGCTTTTCATAACGTTGCCATCTTGCTACTTTTGTTAGCCTTGAGTATAATCTCTACTATGAAACCAATAATAACGTATGATGATTTTGCCAAGCTTGATATTCGTGTTGGTGAAGTAATTAATTGCGAAGAAAAAGAAGGTAGTGATAAGTTACTTCGTCTCACCGTTAACTTTGGTGAAGAAGGAAATCGAAATATTCTTTCCGGAATTAAAAAGTGGTATAAACCAAAAGACTTAATCGGCAAACAGTTTGTTTTTGTTTTTAATTTAGCCCCAAGAAAAATGATGGGCGAAGAATCAGAAGGTATGATACTCGCAGCAGATGGTGTGAAAAAACCTCTTCCACTCAAACCCAAAGCAAAAGCAATTCCCGGTGCCAAAATCCTTTAGGTCTAACCTCTTATTTTCTTTTATTCAGTAGGTGGAATATTGTAGTATGCGAGGAGATTTTTAGCTACTTTAAAAAAGAGCGGCGCTGCAGTTTCTGAACCGTAAATGGATGTTGAAGGTCTATCAATAATGACTATCATCAAAAATTTCGGATCATCTGCCGGTGCGAATCCTATAAAGGAGGCAATTGTTTTATCTGCATCATAGTGCCCTGCAACAGGAATTTGTGCTGTTCCTGTTTTCCCTGCAATCCGATATCCTTTTGGTTTTGCCCATTTCGACTCACCTTTATCAACTGCCGTTACCATCATTTCAGTCATAACGGTTGCTGTTTTGGGAGAAATTGGTTTACTGAGTACTTTTGGCTGTATTTCAATCACATCACCTTCAGCTGTTTCAATCGACTTGACGATGTGTGGTTCCATACGTTTGCCTTGATTGGCAATTGCTGTAAACGCCGTCAAGAGTTCAATAGGTGTCACGGTAATTCCTTGTCCAAAAGTAGCCGTTGCGAGATCAATCGGATACCACTCATCACGAGCTCTCATTGTTGGTGTTTCTTCGCCTTGAAGATCAATACTTGTCATTTCTCCAATTCCAAATTTAGTAAAATATGAAAGCATTCTATCAAGACCGAGCAGCCGTCCGGTGAAGACCATGCCTGTATTATCAGAATGGAGAATAACATCAGTCATTGTCGAATTAGGATCATATTTATCATTCCAGGTTTTTATTTCATAACCACCAATCTCAACCGGCCCACCGCAAATAGTACATTTTGTTTCAGGTGTCACAAGCCCTGCATCAATTGCGGCTGACATGATGAGCGGTTTAAATGTTGAACCAGGTTCATATGTTCCTGTGATAAACGGGTTTTTGTATTCGTTATCTGTGTAATCCTGATAATTTCTCGGATCAAAGGTAGGAAATGATGACATAGCGAGTACCCCACCTGTTTTGGGATCAATAATCGCCGCCATACCACCTGCTGCTCCATATTGATAAATACCTTCTTTCAAATCCCTATCAAGCAAATACTGAACAGTCCTATCAATATTGAGCGTAATGCTTCTGCCATCAACTTTACCTGACCCACGATTCATTTTTGCAAGAATAGGTTTTCCGGTCGCATCGTTAATTACTGTTGCAAGTCCGTCTTTGCCTCTGAGCTGTCTGTCATAATAACCCTCTAAACCAAAATATCCTTTTGCCCGACCTTCATCATCTTTCCCGACAAATCCAAGGAGTTTGGCAGCCATTGAAGCTTCAGGATAATATCTCATCGCGTGCTCTTCAAAACCTACGCCTGGCAGCTTTAATCGTTCAATTGCTTCTTTTGTTTTATTATCAACTCGAGGCTTAAGCGATATCCAAAATTTATCAGCTGAAAGCAGCGCGCTAATTGTTGCTTCTTCTTCGCTCAGATGGGGCGCAAGCTGTTTGGCTATGTTTTCCTTATCCTTTATAACTTTGGGGTTGGCATACACAAGATAGGAGAGCTTATTGGCTGCAATTGGAAATCCATCGGAAGTTTTAATCTCCCCTCGTTCTGCTGTAAGTGTAATTTGTTTACCGTACTGCGCCTGACCCAGCGCTGCCAATTCTTGAGCTCTGACAACCTGCCAATAAAACAAACGGGAAATAATCAGTCCGAATAAGAATACGAAGAAAAATAAAACAAACCTATATCGCCAACTCATATATATATTAGTGTATCAAAATAGACTTCTACTGTCGAAGTGCCAAAGGTAATGGAGTATTAAGATAAATGTGAGCTTTTGTATCAACAAAACCTAAAGATTTAGCTTGTTTATCAATAGTCGTTAGCGAGGAAACAGCTAAGTATTCTTCTTTAAGAAGTACATTTTCCTTTTTGTACTTTGTAATATCCGTTTGCAAATTCACAAGTTCAATACCTGTCGTTGAGATACTATTGAGTATCGAAACTCTCACGATAGACAAAACAACTATCACGAAGATAAATGAGCCAACAATTGCTAATGGTTTTCTTTTCATAACTTTCTTTCAAAAACTCTCAGTTTTGCGCTTCTACTTCTTTTATTATTTTCAATTTCTTCATCAGTCGGGATGATTGGTTTTTTAGTTAAAACCGTCCCTAGTCCACGCTCTGCCCAATCTCTAAATTGATGCTTCACAATCCTATCTTCAAGAGAATGAAAAGTGATAACAGCTAGCCGCCCATTATTTCCTAATAAATCTCTCGCTTCCGGCAGAGCCTGTGCCAAACTGTTGAGTTCATCGTTTACAGCAATCCTAAGTGCCTGGAAAACCCGGGTAGCCGGGTTAATTCCTTTTTGGCGATAAGGAACTGCTCTGTTTATAATGTCAGCCAGTTCAGCTGTTGTTTCAATTCTTTTTATTTGACGGGCGCGAACAATACTTTCAAGAATGGGGCGAGCAAACCGTTCTTCGCCCAACTTCGTAAAAAGCTCATAGAGTTCTCCTTTCGTTAAAATATGTATAAGATCAGATGCTTTGACCTTAAGATCTGTATCCATTCGCATATCAAGCGGTCCGTTTCTCTGAAAACTAAAACCCCGCTCCGCTTGATCAAATTGATGGCTAGACACCCCAAGATCAAATACTATTCCTGAAAGGTTCTTAAACCCATTATCGCGTGCCAAACTGTCAATGTCCTTAAAATTACCTTTTGCTAAAACTAAATTTTTATCACGTACCTCTTGTTCTTTTTTATTTCGTACTTCACGAAGCGCTTCCTGATCTTGATCTATTCCCAAAACTATGCCTCCGCGCTTCAAAATTTCCGCAGTATGACCACCGCCACCTAAAGTGGCATCTATATATCGTTTTCCATTCTCAACCTGTAACGCATCAATCGCTTCGTGTAATAAAACACTTAAATGATAATCACTCCCGCCTGCCATAATTTCAATTATCAGCGAACTGATAACTACTCTCCTTCAGATAATCTCTCTGCAATCGATTCTATATTCTTTCCAATCTCTTCCTGATGTTCATTCCATTTCTTTTTATCCCAAATCTCAACAAATCTCTGTATCCCTACAAAAACAACTTCCGTCTCAATTCCTGCAAATGTTCTTAAATACTCAGGTACAACAAATCTTCCTTTCGAATCAAGCTCAACGTAATTCGCACTTCCCAACAAAAACCGTTGCAATTCTCTCGCATTCTTATTCGTAAACGGCTTTCCCTCAGTTCCTTCAAGCAATGTTTTCCATTTTTCTTCTGTAACAACGATCAAGCAATTCTCAAAGCCTTTCGTTACGATTAATTTGTCGCCTAACTCTTCCCGAAATCTCTTAGGCAGCGACGCCTGATATTTATCAGCTATTTTCCCTTCGTATTGCCCAATCAACATACTATAAAACCTTTTCCTACTTTTTCCTACTTTCGACGACTAAAGACTATTTTCCTCTTTCTGTGAAAACTTGTCAATACGAAACAGATCTGCGTAGTGTCTGCTGTGAAAAGTACATACAAAATGTAGTGTTTTTAAATGTAAGAAATGCGTAAGAGGGCTATAAGCTATTAGAGTTCGTGTGTGAGCTGAGCTTGGTAGGTTTTGCCGTTCTTTTTAATAATTTTAAGTGTAAGATCTAGCGTTGTAACACCGGTGTCATATTTGCAAACGTTTCGTGAACAACTTCCTAAATCGAGCCATTCAGATTCGAAAGTAAGCGCATTTGCTTTAATCTCTGATTCACCCGTAATACCACGCTGTACTCTTTCATCTCCACCTTCAGCTTTTTCTTGAGCTGTTGAATCAGCTTCATACGTTAATTGATATTCAATCGTCTTTATATCGCCTGCTTTTTCAATTCTAAATTTAACTGCTTTTTTATCTGGTTTAGCAGAAATGGATAAGGCTAAGTCGTCAGGATTAATCGTTTCGACAACTGAAGTATCCACCATCTCTTCTTCCTCTGCAAGAGAAGCTGTTCTACTTGAAACAAACGCAAACACGCCTCCAGTAATTGCGACAATTAAAAATGCCACAATTCCAATCATAATCGCATTTTTCTTAAAAAAATTAGGCTTTTTAGCAGTGGAAGGAGCAACAGGCGCAGGCTGTGCGTGTTCTTGTGGTGTCTGAGCATCTACCATACTGTATAGAATACCTAACAAATAATGGGATGTCAAGTTGAGCTTATCTTTAACTCAGTTTCTCTTTTATATAATTCTGCAGTTGAGCAATTGCGATTCTTTCCTGTTTTGTCGTGTTTCGGTCACGCACGGTTACCGTATCATCTTCAAGCGTATCAAAGTCTACAGTTACACAAAAAGGGGTGCCGATTTCGTCTTGTGCGAGATATCTTTTTCCAATATTACCTCGAGCGTCAAAGGCTGTCATAAACTCGCCACTGAGCTCTTCAAAAAGTGCGTTTGCCTTTTCAACAAGTTCAGGTTTGTTAGCAAGCAGTGGAAAAACTGCAACTTTGTAAGGTGCGAGTTTAGGGGAGATTTTTAATACTGTTCTATTTTCCTCCTCTTCATAGGCATCGACGAGAACCATAAGCATAAGTCTGTTTATACCAACGGCAGGCTCAATGACGTGTGGTACGATTTTTTTACCTGTTTGTGGATCAACAACTGACAAGTCTTTTTTAGATGCATTGATATGTTGGGTCAAATCATAATTGGTACGGTATGCAAGCCCCCACAGCTCTTTATAACCAAATGGAAACTGGTATTCCATATCTTCAGTCCGTTCACTATAAAATGACCGTTCTTCATCTGTGTGTATTCTCCAACGTAGATTTTCCTTTTTGATACCGAGTTTATTAATCGCAAAATCATCCATCGCTTTTTTCCAGTCTTCAAATAATTCTTTCCAATTACTCTCCTCCGGATCAAAGAAATACTCAATCTCTCCCTGTTCAAATTCAATAGTTCTAAAGACAGAGTTGCCTGGTGTGATTTCATTTCTGAAGCTTTTTCCGATCTGTCCGATACCAAAAGGCAACCGCACTCGGGTAGAATCTAAAACATTTTTGAAGTTTGTAAAAATGAGCTGTGCAGTTTCACCACGAAGATACCCCATTCCCTCATCCCCTTCAACAATGCCAAGCTGCACTGGGAACAAAAGATTGAATTTTCGAACCGATGTCCAATCAGCTTTTCCACATTTAGGACAATGCAGTTTGTTCTCTTGGATAACAGTATCAAGCTCTTTTGGGCTTAGCCCTTCGACATTTTTACCCAACGCATCTTCAATCAAATGATCAGCGCGCATACGGGCTTTACAGTTTTTGCAGTCAACCATCGCATCAGCAAAACCAGCCACATGGCCTGATGCTTCCCAAATTTTGTGATGGGAAATAATACTTCCGTCCAAACCCACCATATCTCGACGTTTCTGAACAAACGTCTCCCACCACAGGTTTTTAATGTTACGAAGCAGCTCAGCCCCTACAGGACCATAATCATAGGTATTAGCAAGCCCACCATAAATTTCAGACCCCGGGAAAATAAACCCACGCCTCTTAGCAAGCGCCACAATCTTTTCCATCGTTTTTGTACTTTCAGCCATGGATGTATTATAACAAATTTTACTTTGTTATGAAGCTAGTATATGTAATAATTATTGGAGTACACATATATGACCGAAACAGCCGAATTATCAGCAAAAGATTTAGGGATGAATATTTGGGGGAAAGAAGAAAAAAGTGAACCCCAACACCCTGAACTTACACCACAAAACGCCCCCAATGAGTTTAACAAGCGCGGGAAAATCGTACTAAGTCCACTTCAAGAAGTTATAGTTAATAGAAGAGATTATACGAGTCTCGTGAGAAATAATTTAGACTACTTAAGCACAACTCATGGGTTTGAAGTAGATACGCCAAAAGTAGCAAGACTTCAGGAACTGACTGACAAAATGTTAGAAGGATCAGGATCTACGGCCCGGGTTGTCATTCTTGAGCGTGGAGAAGAACCAGAAGCATTTGTCCTACCAGATGGCACTATATGTATTAGTCAGTCACTCATAAACGCACTTGATACTATTGATGAGATTGGAGGTGTACTCGAACACGAAATAAATCATATCCTTAATGGTACTTCTAAACAAAAACTTGGCACAGATGAAAACACATATGGATTGTGTTGGACACATGAAACAGCATCAGACCTTGGTTCACCTGATCTTGCAGAGAAGGCAGGATTAAATAGTACAGGCCTCGCAAGTGCAATCGAAAAAATCTCAGCAAATAGCAGGGGCCAAAAACATCAAACTGGTGAAATGCGGGGGGCTCAGGTAATGGGAATTCATGCAATGAAACATTATGCAACCAGTGATATCGAGCAAACTCCTATTCCTACCGACTGGAAAGCAGAGACCGTACTCCCTACAAATCTTGCTTTGGCGGAACGTTTGGCTAAAGATCCTCAAACCGATGAGGCTGATCTAACAGAACTTGTTGCAAAACTTCATATCCAGGATCTTGCTGATCTATATGCAAAAGTCTTTACACGAACAGCAATTGATGCGTGTCAAAATATCCTTACAGAGCGACTTGTACGCGCTGGTTACTCTTCTGATGATATTGCAAATTTTTTTATTGACTTCGAACGCACTGGATTAAGAGACACACGTATCGTAAATGGACCAAATCATCTAATTACCCTGGCTGAAAAGTTAGAAGACCTTGAGACAAATGCAAAACTCTCTGAAATTTATAGAGTAGTTTTTGATAAGGAACGCAATCAGAAAAGCAGTCCTACTAAACTATTTCTTGGTTATCTTCAAAACAATATGTTTCTTGAAGACGGTGACCCTGTCCGAAAAGGTGTTCCCGTAACAGATGATTCACTTCTTCAAACTCTGCTTGTTATACAAGAACAAAGCCCTGTTTATGATATGCCAAATAAATCTGAAGCATTAAGCTTCTGTATAGGACCGTTCTTCCGTACTATATATAATGAAGCTAGTAAGAATTCATCAGGAGCACTTGATCCAACATGGTTCGTTGAATCTGCCACTAAATTTAGAGATGCAGATTTAAAATTGGACAAAAATGCCTTAAAAAGAAGCTTGAGAACATATATTAATGCTGATCAAGCTCAGGAAATAGTTGCGTTTATTTTACCTAAAGAAGAATCTGAGAAAAACCATATGGAAGAATTCGATAAAATGATTTCCCGTTTTTTTGTAGATGCGCATATTATTAATCAGCATCTTCCCTTAGAGGGAAAAATTTCCGATTTTACTCTTGCACTACAACATTTCTTTAGTGAAAGTCAATTTGACGATACTCAAAGAGAGCCGTATGTTCAGCATTTACTTCAAAGAATGGATGAATTTCAAGATACGACAAGTAGTGAAGCCAAAATACTACAGGATGACATAATGGAGTCTTCTGGAAACGTAGAAGCTGATACAGCAAAACTTACTGAGATGAGAAGATTTATCGTAAAAACCAGATTCGCCGCTTATTTATACAACGGAGATAGTGAACAACATTATCAGTCACTTGAAACAATTATGGAGTCAACCAGTTTAGATCCAGCACAATTATCTCTGTATGAGCTGTATGCAATAAATAGTTCTCTTTTGGGACAATTTCGGGTCAACGATATACCTCGATTCATGGAATTGCCGTTTATACAAGCGCTTCAAGAGAAAAAACTCACATACACGGCTCCAACCACACTATCAGAAATGAAGAAAGAAATAAATAAATTGAAGTTGTGTTTAGGCAATGATCGAAAAATTTCAGGAGATATATTCTCTGATTCATTATCCACACTCTTTGTTTTCTCGGAAATGAGAGCAGCATTTTGCGAATATCTTAAACGGGGTGTCCCTGATGACGAAAAACAAATATTACTTGATTTTATGAGCATGCATATTGAAAAAAATCCCACTACCAACCGAGTAAAAAGACAATTACTCAAAGAAATACTAGCACAACAAACAACATTAACTGAAAAGATTGACTTTCTACATGATAATTTTGAACAGCTTGGATATGAAGGGGTTGTCACACTCGCGGAACAAATTAACACTATGGATGAATATGAGCAACTCCGCGCAGCTCTCGGTAATAAAGTTGAGGAATATTTAGGGCCTAAGATGTCAACTGATGTTGCTGCTGGTCTTGACTGGGCAACTTCTCACATGACAAAAGACTTTGAGCAACTTCTCAAAACAGCATCTTCAGATGCTACTTCAACTTCCGAAATGTCTACCGAGATGGCTGGTTTATGGCTGAGCAAATACATAGGATCATACAATGAAGATACTAAGCGCTTTGATATGTATGGTATTGATAGACCAACATTCCGATCGTTGCAAGATGTATTCACGACACTCCATGACTTACCAGAATCACAGAGAGCCTCTCTTGTCATGAAGGCTTTGCTTGATGTCAATGGTGGACTCACGACGAAGTATAGCCGACAACAATTAGGAGAACTCACGGTCAAATCACTCAATATCAATGATCCATTTTTACAACAAGTACTTCGATCTGCATGCAGCGAAGCTGACGCAAAAGTGGTAGGATATCCGCTTTCGGTACTTTTTGCACCTCTTCTGTTCAAAGGACTTGATGCTTCAGCTGCAGATATGTTTCAGCTCATGGATGTTTCAGCTAGAAATGATTATTCAATACGAGTACGGGATGTTATGAGGAGTACTCAAATGCTCGATATTCTACAATCTACAACTTCTGATATAATTCAATTTGGCCCGCAATATAAGAAACATTCTGGGACATACCCCGCAGAATTAGCAGACACAGCACAAAAAACATTTCTTGAGACATATGGGCTTTTCGAGGCAATGATTGAACCAACAACTGAAGAAGTCATTGCTCCACTCAATGATGATATCGATCCAGGCATTGATGCAGTTATAAACGGTGTACAAGCAAGTGGTGCAGTAGGCGTACGGTCATTACAGTTGGCGCGACAGTTAATGAAGTTCTCTCCTGCTGTTGAATCACGATTGTCAGGAGCGTTTGATTCCAATCCCGGATTAAACAAATTACTCATGTGGGAAAATCTCCATAACTTCCGCCAAAAACGAGCAATTGGAGATGTGCGATATGAAGAAGCAGGAAAATTTATCGCTGAAAATGTCGTTTCGGTTGGAGATAAATTGGGAGGAGGAAGTTTATATACTACCTATGATGCAATCGTACTAGATGAAGACGGACAAGAAGTAAGCTCTGTTATAAAAATTCTTAATCCAAACGCAACATTGATAATTGAATCATTCCACAAAGTTGCACTCGACTCACTGGAGAAAGTTAAAGCAGAAGGTGATCCTGATGCAATACGAAAAGCAGAACAAGCAATCATGTTAGTCGAACTTGCTCAACAATGGTGTCTTGCTGATATCAATGATCCAAGTTTTGTAGCAGACGATTCGACATTTTCAGAGATGATAGCAGGGTTTAATGAAGATAACCCTGGCATGAACATATACGCACCGCGTCGTATATTTAATAGTTATTTCATCAAATCAGAAACAAAAGCTGAAGGAGAGACTCTCAATGCTATATTGAATAATGATGATGTGGAACCTCAGCAAAGACGTCATGCCGTAGAAGCCGTAATTCGGCTTTTTGATTACGAATTATCCCATCCTATCAAAAGTGGCACTGAATTCCTTCTCAGATCTGATCCAAACCCAGGAAACTTTATGGTAGATACAGTTGAAGCCTCTCTTGCAATTTTAGACAGAAATCTCTTTTTGCATTTGCCACATCAAGAGGCCTCAGCAATTAAGAATCTCTGGGACGGAAATGAAGAAGCATTTTTTGAAGGATTTGTACGATCAATCTTTAGCCACAATAAAATTGGTCGACTAAGACAACCTATACTCGGGTTACAATTAAGACATTTTATTACACGAGAAGTTGAGCAAGCAGGCGGAAAAGAAAACGTAGAGCCTTTAGCCTTGATGCAGGAAGTTATGGGGGAGCTAGACAAGAAGGGGCTTGAAGTTCCACTCAGAATGCATCTCGCCATAAAGAATGTTTTTGCTTTGCAGGAATTAAAACGTCGTTATCTAAATGAAGATCAATCACTGTAGCTTGGCGAAGATTTTGCGGCTTTTTAGTTTGCGTTCCATGATTGATTCAATCATATTATGGGTGTCGAAATTTTTGACCTGACTGTCCTTTTCATCCCAATAACCTAATTCTGTCAGAAGTTCAATTTCAAATTGATGAAGCGTTTTGGCAAAGTATGTTTGGGTATGGTAAGTATCAACTCTTGGGGTATCACTCATACCTATACCAAATGTGCCCAATGTGTATTCGTCAATTTCAGCCTGTAAATAGTTGTACTTTACTTCAGATGCCTGAACCATAGTGGAGGTTGGTTCTTCCAAAAGTTCATCTCCCTCAGCAAGCTGTGTTAGAAAGTTTCGCAAAAGAAAAAACACTTTACTATTTTCCTGATTCTCAGCACACAGACCATCAATAAGTTCACATAAATGATATGCCAAACCGACTTTGCTAAAGTCATTTTTGACTGGCGCAAAATCCTCAATCATTTTTGCTTCAGTCAGAACTGGAAATGCATTGGCTTTATAAAGCCCCATAGCAACGTGGTTGAGTAGTTCAATGTGTGAGGAACGACGACTGGTGATTTTTCTGACACCGGTTGCCTTAACCGAAATCTTTCCATGGTCCTTTGTTAAAATAGTGAGGATTCTGTCTGCTTCTCCGTAGTTTTTTCTCTTAATGACAATTCCTTCAGTACGCAAATTTCTCATAGGCAGATAAAACTTATTATAACAGATGATTATTTAATCTTTAACTTGGAGTCTTTATCCGTGAGAAGCTCAAAAGTTTCAAGAGTTTTGCCATTCACTTTATGTGTGTAGGTGTGACCGTAGGTACCTGGTTGTTTTTGAACTCTCACAGGAAGTGGTGAATTTTTTGTCACTTTAAATGGCAATTTATATGTCAATGTCAGGGTACCAACACCTTTTGGACGAACAGTAACAAAGCCGTCAAAAACTGTTTTGCCTAGCTCATCATACGTACTCATTTTAACTTGTGAACCTTTGCTGTCGATAAGTTCACTACCCTTTGGTACGTAAATTCTTATCCAATCACGATATTCAGCGTTCAAACAAAGTCCGCCACTTTCCAAATTACAATCAGATGGGGGGAAGGGATTTTTGTAATTGATCGTAACTGTTTTGGTAATAGTACCGTCTTTATCAACTTCATAACTATTTTCAACTTCTTCCTGCATGAAGATGTTTACTTTCGCTCCAGAGAAGTTAGTCTCATTGATATGGAGATAATCACCTTCAAAATCTCTAATTCTTCCTGCAGCATTTAGCGCTTCAAGACCTTTTTGAGCTTCTTCATCATAGAGATAAAATAGAACGTGTTTCTCATTAGTTTGGCGGATCAATGTCTGGAATAACGGACCCCAATATTGTTTGGGACTTGAGGAGAGTGCTTTAACGAGAATTGCATCAAGCAAATCACCCAAGATACTCTTTCTATCAGTTTTAATATAATTAACTGGGCGTGAAATATTATTCTCAAGTTCATAAATTACTTGAGGGCAATCACATCTCGGATCATTTTGGGTATTAAATGTCATACCACCGGCTGAGATAGTATCATCCAATACTTTAATAGTATTTACCAACACATGCGTATCGATCGCAATAATACCATCAACTTCCTTTGCTCCAGGCGCTGATTCATACATAGACCTGAAAGTTTTCATCGATTCTATATAGTCAGGTGAAATATTACTGTCTCTGAGATTGAATTTATACACTTTGGGCAAGTATTTCAGAATTGGATCTGGTGCAGCGGCTTTATTTGGGATTGATTCATCGATTTGATAAATATCATCAGATCCATCAGCTTTAATAACACCTTTATCAATTCTGAAAACAGAATAACCAGTGATAAATCCGCCAGTTGCACGAAGTTCTTTATCATTTTGGAAAAGAACGAGATATTTCTTTTCTTCGGATTCTCCAAGTAGTGAAGGTAATACTTTAACAAGTGGTCTCGCATCATTCACAAACGTTGCTGTCCCGTCTGTTAATTCTTTCAGACTTGTCAGCTGTGTTTTTACTTTCTTACCAAAAATCAGTTCAGGATAATGATTTGGATCGACTTCATCAATTTCTTTCTGAACGAGGGTAAGTTTTTCAGCAATCTTATCTATTTCAGGAGTAATCTTGCCTGTGGTCATAACTGCTGTTTTGATACGGTCTTCGGCAGAACCTGCTGCAAAACTACCTTGCCCTTTAAGTCCCAAAACATCAGCATATGGTTTAATTGCATCAGTTACGATGACTGCACTTTCAAGCCCGTGTTCTCCCGCTTTTAGCATATGCTCAAGATCTGAATAATACCAGGTAGCTACTGGTACGAATTTGAGCGGAATAAGCCAATTAAGATTACGCTGCGTGTCTTTTAATGCAACCTGCGTTTTTTTAATTTCCTGTGATGCTAGTTCAATATTTTGCTTTTTCATTGCATCGACAGCAAGCTGGGACTGTTTATACGTTTTGATACCTGATTTATATGTTGCATATGCGGGGATACCAATGAGTGCTGCAATAAGCAGAAAAACTCCCACAACAATCAGTGAGATTTTAATTTTCTTTAAATCCTTCTTTTTTCTTTTCGGCATAAACGTATTGTTCGTGCTCGCACCAGCCTGATCCTGCTTCGCAAACGAAGACGCACGAGGCTGACGTGTTACTGGTGCTGCCGGCTTTGCTTCACTGAACTCAATTTTCTCAAATCCTGACATGTTGAATATCTATCATACTGAAAATTAATGAACATTGTCAACTTGACAGCATATGATAATGCACAATATTAAAGTGCACCTCTACCGGATATCATAGCCCAAGGCGTTTTCAAAATAATTAATATATCAAGCAGTATTGATCTCCTACGGGCATATTCAGCATCCATTTGAATTCGCTTATCAAATTTCACTTCACTCCTTCCGGAGACTTGCCAATAACCTGTTATTCCAGGTTTTACTGACAACACTTCATCGACTAATTTGCTCGTTTGCTTATATCGCTGCTGCTGCTGTTCAAGTTCTTCAGGATAATAAGGACGAGGACCGACAAGACTCATATCGCCTTTAAGTACATTAAACAGTTGAGGAATTTCATCGATTGAATGTTTTCTGATAAACTTGCCAACTCTGGTAATTCTTGGATCATTTTTAATTTTATAATTTCCACCTTTTTGCTGTTCTTCATATGCTTCTTTAAATTTAGGATCTGTCTTTAATAAATAATAGGCATTTACGATCATTGAGCGGAATTTATAAGGATAAAAATATTTTTTGTTCTTTCCAACTCGTTTTGGCGTGTCAGCAAGGATTGGACCTGTTGTTTCAAGTTTGATAGCAATCGTAACGATAAGAATAATCGGAGAAAAGATAAGAAGCAAAAATACTGAAGAAACTATATCAATGATCCTCTTAATGAGGTCGAAACTAGACCAAGTGTTCATAATCGGTGCCGCCAAGGCTTTGCACAAATTGTTTAATCTTGGGTACAGAGTCTTTGGGGCAAATGAGAACAACATCATCCATACTCACGACAACAAGTCCTTGTAAATCAATACCTACAATGAGCTGCTTCGTTTCATTGTGAAGAATTGAATCTGTACAATTTGTGAGCATTATTTTACCTTTTGTGACATTTGCTTCAACTTTATCACTCAAAGCTTCCTTTAAGGCTTCCCATGCACCTATATCACTCCAGCCGATGTCTGCTGAAATAACACACCCTGTAGCAGGATCCATTTTTTCAAGGATTGCATGATCAAATGAAATTTTTTCAATTTTAGGATATACTTCACTGAGTACTTCTTCATATTTATCTGTACCGTATGCATCGTGAATTTTTTTGAGGTGTTTGAAAAGATCAGGTGAAAATTTCTCAAATAATTTCCAAAGAAGAGCTGGTGTCGTAACAAAATAACCCAAATTCCATGCATGTTTTCCATCAGCTGCAAATTCCTCAGCCTTTTGTTTTGGTGGTGCATATTGAAAGCCACTGAAATTATGTACTGAAATATCTCGCGCCGTTTCTATCTCAGAACCGAATTCAATATACCCAACATTCTGATTACCATAACGTGGTTTTTGAGCAATAAAGACAATCTTTTCAGGATTGTTAAGGACAATCTTTTCAGCCTTTCGCAGAATCTTTCTAAAAAGTGCTTCACGTTTTACCAAATGATCACTTCCCCACAAAAGCACAATCGGCTCATTTGGATTAGTTTTAACCATCTGCGCAACAACCAGACCAACTGCGGGACCAACATCTCTCATTTCAGGTTCAACAATAATATTTTCCTTAGGGAGACTTGGAAGTTGTTCTGCGATGAGTGGAGCGTATTTTGTACCAGTTGAGATGAAGACTTCATCCCATTTAAATTCAGGGAAAAGTTTGTGTACTGCGATTTGGAGCATTGAGCGATCCGCGATGATCTTACCGAACTGCTTTGGAGCGTTCTTGCGGGAGAGCGGCCATAATCTGCTGCCAACACCACCTGCGAATAACACAATTTTCATTAGTCTATTATAGTATTAAGTTGTCTTTTGCACAAGTTTTAGAAATGAGCTTTTAAACGTATCAAAACCAAACCGCTCTGCGTGTTTGACACACTCCTCTGGATTAAACTTCATTTTGTCAAAATTTTTGAGTGCAGCAACAAGTGATTGTTTTGTCTGCTTATCAAAAAAATAACCTGTTTTGCCTTCTTTAATCGTTTCCAGTGCACCTCCGCCACGAAATGCGATAACTGGAATCCCAAAGCCCTGAGCCTCAACCACCGTAAGCCCGAAATCTTCAACACCTGGGAAAATGAGCGCCTTTGCGTTTTTGTAATATTTTTCGAGCTCTTTATCATTTACTGCTCCTTCAAAGCTGATTGTCGGTCCAGCAATTGCTTCAAGATCCTTCTTCCAATTCCCTTCTCCAATGATTTTGAGAGGCATTTTCAACTCATTAAACGCCTCAATCGCTAAATCTATTCTTTTATACTGCGTAAATCTAGATAACCGTGAAACAATAAGAAAATAACCAGTTTTTGCTGTTTTGAATTTTGAATTTTGAAATTGTTTAGCATTTAGAGTTTTGAAATTAGAATTTAACTCAACTGGTGGATAAATAACTATCGACTCTCTTCCATAATAATCCTTAACCCGCCTTCTTACTTCTTCCGAAATTGAAACTATCTCATCAGGGCGATGTGCTGCTTTTTTATCCCACGACCTCAGATACGAAACTGCAGGTTTTGAAATAAAACGCAAAGCTTTATTTGCAAAATACGAATCATATCCGCTCCAAAGGTACCGTGTTGGCGTGAGACAATAACAAATATGTTTTGTGTGAGGTTTGGTGATAATCCCCTTTGCAGATTCACTTGTGACAGACACCACAAGATCATATTCATCAAATCGAAAACTTTCAAAGACACTCGGCATAAGAAGCGCTAATTTTTCATGATTTGATCTCGTAAAGCGAATATTTTGCAAAAAAGAAGGCCGCACATCAAACACGTCTGCCCATGATGCAGTCTGGGGATTGTGAACCGATGTGTAAAGAGGTGCTTCAGGAAATAATTTATGCAGAGCGAGAAGTACGCGTTCTGCGCCTCCCCACTTATTTACTCTGTCGTATACCAGTGCTACTTTCATAAACGTGTAGTGTCTCTTTTGCCATTTTTTCCCAGGAATATGTCCCTGCAAGTGCTAAACCATTTTCAAGTTGTTTCTTAAATGACTCTTTTTCATCTAAGGCTCTCAGTATTGTAACATGCAGATTGTCTACATCAAGTGGATCAAAGTATACCGCTGCTTCTTTATATATTTCTTTGTACACAGGGATATCTGAGGCTAAAACGAGGGTGTTATGTTGCATTGCTTCAAGCCCAGGCAAACCAAATCCTTCCATAAGAGAAGGCGCAATCAGCCCTGCTGCGCCGTCATAGAGCCGTGATAATTCTTCATCACTGACATTTTTACAAAACTTTATCGATTCAGTCAGCTGAAGTGCTTGTACTTTTTGCTCAAGTCTTTTATAAAAATAATCTTTTTTGCCGACGAAGAATAATTTGCAGTCAGGATGTGTCTTCATGACCTTTGCAAAAGCTGTAATGAGTCGTTCTAGATTTTTGTGAGGATACGCGTTGCCGACATAAAGAAAATATTTTTGCTTGTTTTTTGGTGAGGTTTCTTTCTGAGTTTTCGTCGTCTTTTTTACACTTTCGTCAACACCTTCATAGGTGACAATTATTTTTTCCCCTGCTACTTTCAAATGGTCAATAATTTCAGACTTGGTTGCATTTGAAACTGTTATTATTTTTTTTGCTCTTTTTGCAGCTTGTTTCATAATAAATTTATATCCAAGCCGCTTCAGGTAATACATTGGCAAAGGCAGTGTTGATGCTTTTCCTGTTGGAAAATGATTGATGATCAGATCATGCACTGTTATGACAAATGGACGGTTATAAAGGATTGGTACCGAAAAGTACGGGAAATGCACAACATCTAAAAGTTCATTATCAAGAACTTTATAAAACAGCAACTGCTCTTCAGCTGTATGCCAGTGGATATCAGTTTCAATGGTTTTAAACCGTGGGCCGTCAATTTTTAATTCCTGTTTTGTATTTCCAGGTTTAACAAAGAGGATGTAATCGTTTTTTGTATCAATTTTCTGAAGCTGCCAAACTAAATTGCGGATATATCTGCCTACTCCAGTTTCATTCCAAAGTCTTGCGTCAATTCCAATTCTCATACCTCAAGTATAACATAGCAAACTTATTTCTTTTTGCTAACAGCCGTGTTATATACTTCCTCCAGCTTTTTTGCAATGTGACTCCATGTATAGTTTGCCAGAACAAATGCCCGCCCACCCGCGCTTACTTTTTTATAGACATTTTTATCATTGAGTACCTTAAGCGTTTTTTCGGCTAATTCCTGCGCAGTCTGCCCGACGAGGAGTGCTTCTCCATCTTCTGCTTCCAATGCATCAGCACTGAGTTTCATAGTCACAACAGGTGTACCACACGACATTGATTCCAGAATTTTATAACTTGTCCCGCC
>JBPOIT010000043.1:0-7948 GCA_052034235.1 Candidatus Levyibacteriota bacterium | reverse complement strand
AAGATTATTATAACCGTTTTTTCCGTTGAATGTAACTAAGAAGTGCAATAATAATAATATCGATGCCAAGTGGAACGAGAAGAAATAATGCACCTTTTTCAAAAATTTGCTTGATAAGTGGTTGGTCAAATAGCACATTTGGATCAATTGCAGGAAGGCGCAACCCTGTGAAATAGAGAATCAGTACTAAAAGAAAAAGTCCGATAAGCAGTTCAAGCGCACCTTCCATATCTTTACGGCTTGAAAACATCGTATTGCCTATTTCGAAAATTGCATAACCTGTCAGAAGGAGAAACCACACTGTTGAAAAGAGTTCATATTTCGTACCGAAATAGAGAAGTCCCAGTATAATGCCAGTTCCACATAAAAAAGGAGCCATACCTATGAGGAGTCTTCTGAAAGGATCAGTGCGCTCTATCGAAACACTGCCGAGTTTCACACCGTGTTCCTGAATTTGAGGCATAAACTCCATATCTCCAACTCGTACACCCAAAAAAACTGCACTGAGAAAATGGGAAAGTTCATGGACAAATGTTCCTGGAAAAAAGAGTATCGCTAAATAGTAGATAGTCTTTTTTTTACTCCCCGTAGCGGTATAAAAATACATACCAAGTATTTTGGTGAGTTTTTTGGAAAGGATAAATAACACAAAAAGTTCGACAAAAAAAAGGCTAGCAAACAGCATAGATTAAGAGTATCACGCTTTTTTCCCTCTTGCAAAATCAAAAACAGATGTTCTATCATGGACTAAGAGTATTAATATGCCTAGAAAGACGCTTGCCCTCATTTCTGGTTTGGTTTTGGTTACCGTTGTCCTTTTTGTGATTGCACTAAGGACCAACAGTCCAAAGCTTATGACACAAACACCTGGTCCGTCAGTTGCTGTTGCTGAGCCAACATCTATTGCACATTCCGTTCTTGCTTTATCTCCAAACCCTGTTACCGTTCGTCCAGGCCAACAAGGAAGTGTTGATGTTACGATCGATACGTCAGACAATGCTGTCACCGCTGTTCAACTAGAATTTGCTTATGATCCAAACGTTGTCAGTAATGTCAAAGTCTTGCCAGGTCCGCTTTTTGCTCAGCCTGTTGTCCTTATCAACAAAAATGATCCTAAAACAGGGCGGTATACATATGCATTCGGTATTCAACCAAATCAGGCTACCGTGCAAGGTACGGGAACAGTCGCAACAGTTACCTTCACAGCTCTGAGAGGTGCACTTGGTAAACAATCACAGTTAGCCCTTCTTCCTGAGACACTCGTGACCGCGCGTGGTGTTGCGCAGTCGGTTCTTAAGAGCAATACTGGCAATACCGGAACATTGGTTATTGTGAGCAACGATGCCCCAGCCAATGCTGCTACAAAACCTGCTGCTGATCAATAATCACCCGTCTTCAATGGTGCTTTTCTTGTGAATTCCAGTGTCTTTTGCGGAAACTATTGTCGGTGTCGGGGTGCGGAGAATCGAACTCCAGCCAAACGGCCCCCAGCCGCTCATTCTACCATTAAACTACACCCCGATCTGCAGAGCAGATTTCACTATTATAGCATCACGAGAGTAAATAATCAGTCGCTCAGCTTGTCTACTTATTATATCTCTAACTCTACAGTTATTACGAAACTGATTGGAAAAATTACTCGAAATTGCCTCTTGAAATTTCCTGCAATCCTGCTAGAATGAAGCTAGAAATGGCTCGATCTTCATCAAATTCACAAAAATCTACACCTGTCGCTCCTCAGTCCGACAATGCCCAAAAACTAGAATCAATCCGCATCGCAATGGATCAAATTGAGAAACAATATGGGCGCGGTTCAATCATGCGATTCGGTGAAGCAGCAGGGAAACTGGATATCTCAGTTGTCTCAACGGGCTGTCTTCCTTTAGACATTGCCTTAGGTGCAGGCGGCCTACCTCGCGGTCGTATTATCGAGATTTATGGACCTGAAGCATCTGGTAAAACCACTGTTTGTCTTTCAACAATTGCTCAAGCGCAAAAACATGGTGGAATAGCTGCTTTTATAGATGCTGAACATGCACTTGATCCTCAATGGGCAGAACAATTGGGTGTGAAGCTAGACGAACTGCTTATTTCACAACCTGACACAGGAGAGCAGGCACTCGAAATTACTGAAAGCTTGGTTCGTTCAGGTGGCGTGGATGTTTTGGTCATTGATTCGGTCGCAGCCCTTGTGCCGAGAGCTGAAATCGAAGGCGAGATGGGAGATTCAGTTATGGGTCTTCAAGCACGACTTATGTCTCAGGCACTGCGTAAACTCACCGGAGTTATCGCTAAATCAAAAACAGTTGTTATTTTCACCAACCAACTTCGTCAAAAGATTGGCGTGATGTTTGGTAATCCTGAAACGACAACTGGAGGAATGGCCTTGAAGTTTTATGCCTCTATTCGTATGGATATTCGTAAAATTGAGACACTGAAAGATGGCGACAAAGTGGTCGGTTCAAGGCATAGAGTCAAAGTGGTTAAGAATAAAATTGCGTCTCCGTTTCGAATCGCTGAATTTGATGTTATGAGTACAGGCATTTCTCGCGAAGGAGGCATTGTTGATGTCGGTGTTGAAATGGAAATTATCAGTAAATCAGGAGCGTTTTATCGCTATAACGACGAAATGCTTGGTCAGGGGAAAGTAGCTACGATGCAAAAACTGAAAGAAAATCCAGCCATGCAAAAAGAAATTGTTGCAAAAATAATGGCTCAAAATAAAGATGGCAGAGCACCTCTGGTTGTTGGTGGCGAAGAAAACGAAGACGATGAAACTGCAGATAAAGAATAATGCCCTCACTCGACGACCACTTTAAAAAGTATCTCGCACTGACATACCGATACTTAGGAGTCCGCAATAGGTCAGAAAAAGAAGTCCGCGATTATCTTACAAAAAAAACAATAGAGCCCGGAGTTATTGATGAGCTCATCAAATTATTATATTCCCAAAAATTTCTTAACGATGAATCATTTGCTCGTTCTTGGGTACGATCTAGAGCTCGTTTTAGGCCGAGGGGTAAACGTGTCTTGGAAATGGAACTGAAACAAAAAGGTATAGAAAAAGCGCTCATTGAAAAGGTCCTTAGTGAGGAAGATGAAGAGCTCCCTGATGAACTGACGCAGGCAAAACAATTAATTAAAAAAAGAATAGAAAAATTCCAGGGTAGCCCCCGTCAAGAAATCTACCAAAAAGTAGGCGCTTTTCTTGCCCGACGTGGTTATAGTTGGGAAGTAATAAAAAAAGCTATTGATGATTCGTTAAAAAGTAATATTTGACGATAGTTCAGGAAATGAGGTATAATGTCAGCACTGGCAAGAAGGAATTGCAGTTTCTATGAAGAGAATACTATCTTTCAACTTCATAACACTACTATAAACAGCTGAGCGCAGCGGTTTCCTTCATCCATCTAAATAGTATGAGTACAACACCACAAGACCTTATTGAACTAGAGAAAAAACTCCTTGAACGTCAAGAGAAACTTGATGCAAAGCAGGAAGAAATTGAACACGAAAAAGTAAACCTCACTAAGAAACAGCAAGAATATGCTAAAAAACTTGAAAAGGTATCAAACCTCACTGCAGAAGAAGCAACAAAAGAATTGCTCGCTGAAACAGAACGAGATGCTGCCGGAATGATGGCAAAAATCATCAAAGATAAGGAAAATGAAGCCAAAGCAACGGCGGCAGCAAAAGCACAAGAAATCGTCCTGGATAGTCTTAAACACGGTGCTTTGCAATTTGTCCCTGAATATACCGTATCTATCGTTAGAGTTGAAGATGAAGAGATGAAGGGACGAATTATTGGTAAAGAAGGCCGCAATATTCGAGCATTCGAACAATCAACAGGCGTTGATGTCGATCTCGATGAAGAAGGTATTATCAGATTATCCTCATTTGATCAGGTGCGTCGTGAAGTTGCCAGACGATCGCTCGAAAAACTGCTCAAAGACACCCGCGTTCAGCCTTTCAGAATCGAAGAAGTTGTGAATCAAACACGTGATGAACTTGAAAAGATTATGTTCCAAGAGGGAGAAAAAGCTGCAAACGATCTCGGTGTGTATAGCTTGCCTGCTGATTTATATCCGTTAATTGGTAGAATGAAATTCCGCACTTCATACGGCCAAAACTTACTCGTTCACACACTTGAAGAAACAAAAATTGGTATCCATATCGCGCACGAAATTGGTGCTAACGCAGATATCGTTCGTATCGGTTGCTTATTCCATGATATTGGAAAAATTCTCGAAGGAGATGGAAGTCACGTCAAACTCGGTGTTGAATTATTAAAGCGATATAACTTCCCTGATCCTATTGTCAATGCAGTTGCTGAACATCACGAAGATAAACCGTTTTCGAGTGTTGAATCAGTCATTGTTCACATAGCAGATGCTATTTCAGCTTCTCGTCCGGGAGCACGCTACGAGGATCTAGAAAAATATGGTCAGCGTTTGCATGAAATGGAAAAGATTGCGAAAAATTATGAAGGTGTTGAAGATGCATATGCTTTTGAAGCAGGACGCGAACTTCGCGTTATTATAAATCCAGGGAAACTTGATGATGCACAAACAGTACTTCTCTCAAGAAAGATCCAGGAAGAAGTCAGCCGTTCCCTTGCCATTCCGGGTGAGGTCAAAGTCACTGCTATCCGTGAATTCCGCTCTGTCTATCCTGAAACTACTGTCGGTTAAACCTCTTCTTGAGACCACTTGACAACACTTCATTTTCCTTGTATTGTTAATCTAATCGCATGTTTTTGTTCTGTCTATTTGAAGTGAAGGGAGGTGAGTATCTTGACAAAGAAAGATCTCATTGAAGTAGTCGCAAAGAAAGCCAACCTTACAAATAAAGCTGCACGAGACTCTGTCCAAACAACGCTGAATACAATCCGTGATTCTCTCAAACGCGGAGAAAAAGTTGTACTGACAGGTTTTGGCACGTTCAGTATCAGAAGTCGTCAGCAGCGTGTAGGGCGCAATCCTAAAACTGGTGACAAAATTACGCTTGCTGCCCGCAAAGCTCCTGGTTTTACAGCAGGAAAAACTCTTAAGAAGGCAGTTCGCTAATTTACAAAAGAAATTGGAGAAAGAAGTTTCCTGCCCCGCGGGGAACTTCTTTTGTTATACTTAATTACACCTCATGCCAAGTATTTCCGTTACACATTTATCAAAGTACTATCAAATCTATGAGAAAACTCCGGGACTCATAGGCTCTTTGAAATCTCTTATTAAAAGGGATTATCATGATGCGAAAGCTGTTGATGATATTTCGTTTGAAATTGAAGAAGGGGAGTTGATAGGATTTATCGGTCCAAATGGTGCTGGGAAAACAACCACTCTCAAATGTCTTTCTGGCTTGCTCTACCCAACAGATGGTAATGTTCGAGTGCTTGGGTATACGCCTTTTGAAAGAAAAAATCAGTTCCTTAAACAAATATCTCTTGTCATGGGGCAAAAAAACCAATTGTGGTGGGATTTGCCTGCAATCGATTCGTTTCTTCTGAATAAAGAGATTTATGAAATTTCAGACTCGAAATATAAAAAAACGCTTACGGAACTTTCAGACCTAATGGATATTGGAGATATTTTACAAATACCTGTTCGGAAACTTTCACTTGGACAACGGATGAAATGTGAATTGGTTGCAGCGCTAATTCATACCCCTAAAGTATTATTTCTTGATGAACCAACTATTGGATTGGATGTTATTATGCAGCAGAAACTCCGTGATTTCATACAAGAATACAATACACGTTATAACGCAACTATCCTTTTAACAAGTCACTACATGAAAGATGTTGAGCAGTTATGCAAACGCATCATTGTCATAGACCACGGAAAAATTTTATATGATGGCAGTCTGACAAGTATCGTTACAAAATTCTCCAAAAATAAATCACTGAGTGTCGTCTTTGAAAAACCTGTTACAAGAACACAGTTAGAAAAATTTGGGAAAGTGATTTCATTTGAGGCAAGAAAAGCAGTTATAACAATTCCACGAGAACAATCAAGTCAAGCAGTTTCGAGGATACTTGAACAATTTGTCGTTGAAGATTTGAATATCGAGGAGCCGCAAATCGAAGAAATTATCCGCGACGTCTTTTCAGGAACAAATCGATAGCCGTTTATCATAAAGCAACAAATGAAAAAATATTTACAAGTTCTCAAAAGTACTTGGGACGAAATCACAACGTATAGGTTTAATTTCATGATGTGGCGACTCAGAATGGTTCTGCAACTTTTGACGGTGTATTTTCTTTGGCTATCAGTCACGCCAAAGACGGGGGAACTTTTTGGCTATAATCAAACATTAATTTTAACCTACATTCTCGGCGCGTCTTTTATCGGAAGTATTGTCCTTTCAACAAGGACACACGAAATAGGCGAGAACATTAATTCAGGAGATCTCTCAAATTTTTTGTCTCGTCCCATTAATTATTTTGGTTATTGGTTTGCACGCGATGTTGGTGATAAATTATTTAATATTTCTTTTTCAATTGTCGAATTACTCCTACTTTATTTTATACTTCGTCCACCACTTTTATTACAGTCTGATGTTACGGTTATCTTACTTACGATTGCGGCAATTATTATCGGTGTTGTCATTTATTTTTTCCTCGGTTGTCTTATGAGTATGATTGCATTTTGGAGTCCTGATGTATGGGGACCAAGATTTTTGATATTTATTTTAATCGGTCTTTTTTCAGGAGGAGCATTTCCTCTAGATATCTTTCCACCTGGTATCCAAACATTTTTTCAATTTTCTCCCTTCACCTATTTGCAGTATTTTCCGCTGAAAGTCTATCTTAATACGCTTTCTCTACAACAGGTTATTGTTGGATTTGCTATTGCATCCGCGTGGGCTATTCTCCTTTATGTGTTAACCTACGTCGTTTGGTATCGCGGATTAAAAGTATATAGCAGTCAAGGGAATTAACTATGCTGAAACGGTATATAAAAATTTGGTGGATATTAACACTCGCGACAACGCAACTTTCTTTTCAATCAAGATTTGGAGCAATACTCTTTTTGTTAGGAAAACTGCTGAGGTTTTTCTTTTTCATTTTTTTCATCTTTGTACTTGTCGACAAGACAAAAGAAATTGCAGGATATTCCTTGTGGCAAGTGATCTTTTTCTTAGCGACATTTAACTTTTTGGATAGTCTGCCGCAATTTTTCTTTCGCAACGTGTACCGTTTCCGAAATCAAATAGTAACCGGCTATTTTGATAATCTTTTAACAAAGCCTTTGCCAGCGCTTTTCCATCCACTCTTTGGAGGGAGTGATTTGTTAGACATTGTTATTATCATTTCATCAGTTTTTTTCATCATTTTTTCCGGAATGCAGCTAGAGATTACAGGATTTGGTCCAATTTTTCTCTACATAGTGCTCCTTTGTAATGGACTGCTTATTGCAACAGCTTTTCATATTTTTGTTCTTGCTAGTGGTATCCTTTCAACGACAGTTGATAATGCTGTAATGGTGTACAGAGATCTTACGCAAATGGGTAGGTTTCCAGTTGAAATTTATCAGGAACCATTAAGAGGAATCATTACTTTTGTTATCCCTATTGGAATCATGATGACATTTCCAGGCAAAGCATTTATGGGCTTGTTAAGTATTCAATTGGTACTCGTTTCAATTGTTGTTGGGTGCAGTTTATTTTTTGTCAGTCTTCGTTTTTGGAGATATGCCTTGGGGAAATATTCGAGTGCAAGTAGTTAACTAATCCGAGGAAGAGAATAAGCCAGATTCTGTTTCTTATGACTACAATTTCTCTCTTAATGATTTTAAACTCATCAAGCCCGCCTATTCGGCGCGGTGCCCTCTCACTTTGGTACTCGGGTATGCGTCCTTCAAACGTACCGGTCGGAGGTTGCAGCAGGTAGGATTGCCCGTTTCATACTCACTCGTCTCTGTTGCTCTCAAACCCTGTCAATTCAGGATCT